>JAZNAR010000049.1:0-1608 GCA_045586645.1 Victivallaceae bacterium | reverse complement strand
AACAAGTTACCTTCTTGTGGGCGCAGAGTGCGGATTTCCGGCATTGGCGGCATTTCTGGCTTGGCTGGGATATTACTATGTTGCGGCGTGCAAACTGGTAAAAAAATTACGCAGAACAGAACTCTTTTACATTCCGGTCGGAATCGTCGGCGGCTTGTCTGCCGTATATCTGCAATCCACATTGGAATGGGTGATGAAACAGCAGGTGAATTTTATTCAGATGATGATGCTTTTTGCCGCGTTGAGCATTCTTTTCAAATATTGTCAGAAATTTGTCTCCGGCGAAGTGGAGGTGTCCGCATGAAAAATATTTTGCAAATCAGCATGGTGCTGCTGCTCGCTTTGACCGGGTGCAAGCAGGAAAGCCGCGCCGCCGGTGTGGAATATGAATTTCTCACTCCGCAAGTGGTGGTAATTAAAGCACGCGGGAGCGCGCCAGTCAACCATGCAACAGTGGGAATGAATATCGTGCATGAAGGTTTCTGGGTAAAAGAGAATGGTTTGAAGCGGGATAAAAACGGCAATATATTGCGCAGTGCCGATGTGACGGGGTATACTTATTTGGTCTTTGGCACACCTTTTAAACATGGGGAAAAACGCAACTTGTCGATGTCGATCGTTTTGCAATATGATTCCGCCGTACCCAGCAAAATTTTTAAACTCAATCAAGTCGGCAACGGCGCAAACCAAAAGAAGAAATATGCCTATATGGGAGCATGGCTGGGGAGTTGCGGAGCTTTGCCATTGAAACATCTTGCCGGAAAAGAGTTTGAAATCAGACGCAGTTCTGATGGAAAAACTGTCTATAAAGGTATTCTTAAAATGCGCCGGGATGATCCGCGTTATCAGGGCAATATACCATTTACCGGCGAAGAGGTGCTGGAGTTGGATTATTCTGATTTCAATACACCGGGGAAATATTACTTTTATGTGGAAAATATCGGACGGAGCATGGAGTTTGTTATCGACAGTTCTGCATTGAACGAAGCGTTTTATATCCACGCCCGGGGGCTTTATCATAAACGCTGCGGCATCGCCAAAGAAAAGCCCTATACCAACTGGGTAAGTCCTGCATGTCATCTCATCGCTGTCAGAGGTAAATTCACCGGCAATGACACTCATTACCGCAAAGACAAAGGCGGCAGAGATTATGGTTTTTTTGATATCAAAGGCAATCGTATTGATGTCAAACATTTTGATTTGATAAAAACAAATCAGTTGTTCAAAGGTGAACTCATCAATGCTCCGGGCGGCTGGCACGATGCGGCAGATTTCGACCGCAGACCGTATCATTTGCGTATTGTCAGCGATCTGGCGGCAGTTTATTTGATGAAGCCGGAAAATTTCATCGACGGGCAACTCAATATTCCTGAAAGCGGCAATGGTATTCCGGATATTCTTGATGAAGCGGCGTGGGGGGTAAAACATCTGCTTGCTGTGCAACAGGAAAATGGCGGTGTGGGAACGTGGTTTGAAACCACCGGACATCCGGGCCCCGGTGAAGGTTTGCCGGATAAGGAAAAACGTACTTATTATATTTCTCTGCCGTCGCGCAGCGGTACATTTGAATACGCCGCCGCCGTCAGCACTCTCGCGCTTGCCATGCAA
>JAZNAR010000048.1:0-3600 GCA_045586645.1 Victivallaceae bacterium | reverse complement strand
TGTGCCGCTGACGGTGATGTCGGTTTTTGCCGCCGAAACCAAGCCGCCGCCGTAGAGGTTATTGTTGAAAGTTCCTCCCGTGACAGTGGATTTGATAACACTGTCCGTGCCGGAAGCACTCCCCGCCCGGACGGTGCCATTGTATTCGGCGGCGTCAGAAATCGTAACGCTGATACCACTGCCGTCACCTTCAGCTCTGCCGAAAAATGCGGTGCCATTGGGGGAGACACCGGAAATTTCTGTGTTGGCTTTCAGCACCAGATTGCCGCTTTCATCAATGGCAAGATAAACATCGCTGTTGTTGGCAACGATGTCATCGGCTCCGAGCAATCCTGTGACACCGGTGGCGATAATGTCGCCCGCCTGACGACCACTGCCGTCAACGGTGATGGCGACCTGTTCCACACTCAAATTGGTGAAATTGTCCTTCGCGCCGTTGAGGACGATGCTACTTTCAGCATCGCTGAAAGTAAGTGTTGCAACACTTATACCTTCGGCATTGCCGAAGGTAATAATAGAATCTGTAACGGTTATCTTATTGTTTTCATCTGCCACTTTAATATCGGCATTCATGGTGATTTCTGCATTGGTAATTTTCAGCTGACCGTGATGAACAGTTGTCACATTATCCTTTGTTGTAGTTGCAGTACCACCGTAAATGGTGTCTGTACCGGTCAAAAACTCGACCTTACCTGTCAACTCTGTCACGCCGCGGACAAAACAGAGCGCACCGCCATTCTGGGTTGCGCTGTTGCCATCAAAAGTGCTGTCGCTGATGGTAAAACTGCCTGCGGCGTAAACTGCACCGCCTGAAGTGGCATTATTGCCCTTGAAAGTACACTTGTCTATTGTCACTGTCGGAGCATCACCTGCTATACTGTGAATCGCGCCACCATAGTTGGCTGAGTTCTCAATAAATTGATCGCCGGAAAAATTCGTCGTTCTTTTGAGGCTGTAGACTCCGCCATTATTTGCCCTATTCTCCTTATAGGTATTGCCGCTGGAATCAAGTCTTGAGCCGTTTTCAAAATAAAACACCCCGCCATAGCTTGCCCCGGTGTTGCTTTCAAAAGTATTGTTCTGCAAAGTAATGACGACACTTCCTCCGCTTCTGAAAATACAGCTTTTGTTCTTATTGGAATCCGTTGATGTATTTTGGTTCCCCCGGAAAGTTGAGTTGGAAATGATATTATTATCCCCTTTGTAGAAATATATCACTGCGCCGCCGCTGTCTGATTTATTGTTGGTAAATTCAGCACCGTCAACAACCAGATTGCAACTGTTTGCATAAATCACTGAATGACCGCTGTTGTCGCTGAAAACGGCTTTTTCTTTACCGGAGGCATAAATATAAAGATTTTTCTTATCGGCATAAATCACGCTGGCATTGGTCGTACCGGTATTATTTTTGAACTCGCCGCCGTATATTTCGGTCACACTCTGGGGTTTCAGGCAGGATTTCATGCCGGAAACACTCAAATCGTTCCAAATGACTGTTTTGCCGGAAATCGCGGCGATGTTATCCATTTGGGAAGCATCATTGACCACGACTGCCGCCGGAGTTCCGTCGGCAGTGTAATTCTCCGCAGTATAACCGCTGCCGAAGTAATATTCGCCGTTGATTTTTACCAAATTGGTCGCTCCGTCGGCAGAAATTATCGCCGCATCCGTACCTTTGACGACATAAACACCATATTTATCGGTGTATGTGTAATATCCGGCGTCTTTCACCGTAAACGAACCTGTGCCGGTAAGATTTCCGTCGGTGATGGTGAATACTTTGGCAAAATTTTCATCATCACCCAGAATCACCGCTCCGTCAATGGTGATGACCGCATTGTTTTCAAGTGTCGCTCCATCGGCAAAAGCCGCAGTCAGAGCAACATCGGCGGCGACTTTGTATTTGCCGGTGTACTCATTGAAAAAGCTGAAATCACTGAACGAGGCAACGCTGCCGAAGCCTTCTTCAGAAGTGACGGTAATGACATCAGTGGCTGCCACCGTGATTTTGCTGCTTGCATAAGATGCTGTCTGCATACGTTTTTTGTCGGCAGAAAGATAAACATCGCCGAACTTGCGTTCTGCTCCGGCGGCAGTGTAACCGGACAAAATGACCAGATTTTTCGCCACATCCAGAGTTCCCGAATAATCATCATCGAGTATCACCGCGCCGCCGAAATTCTGATTTGTAAAGGTGACAGTTTGGTTTCCGGTGAATTTCAAGCAGTTTTCGCCCTCAAACTCCAAAGGATCAACACCTATTCCCACTGTGTTTCCGAAAATAAAAACAGTATTGCTCACGCTCACAGCGTTTTTTGAATAAAGCTCGGCGTTAAGAGTAATAACGGCATTTTCAATGGTAAAAGCACCTGTTGCATAAATACCATCCAAACTGGTTGAAAATGTCACGTTTCCGGAAAGAGTAAGCGCGCCGGCAGCACGGATTGCGCCATAGTTTACTGAATTTTTTGAAGTATTACCGCTGAATACGGTATTGGAAACATGAGCACTGCCTTTATTTACATACAACCCCGCACCATTTGCTGCCAATGCAAGATTGTCATAAAAGAAACAGCCATCCAGTGTCAACGAATCGTCCGTTTCCACGGTCAAATTGCCGCGGGGAGAACTGCCGCTGGTACCAGTGGTGTTGCCGGTAAAAGTACAACCGTACATCTTAACAGTCGTCTGAACCTGCACGGCGCCGGATTTGGTATCAGCATAGTTTTCCTGAAAAAGCGAATTGACAACAGTTACATTCCCACCATAGAAAAAAGCTGCTCCGCCATTGGAGGTCGTAGAGTTTTCAGCAAAGGTTGAGCCGGAAATATTCATCGTACAATCACCATACAATGCACCGCCCAAATTTTCAGAACTGTTGCCTATAAAAGCGGTATTTACAATATTGACTGTACCGGCACTTGCATAAACAGCACCGCCGCGACCTGTGCCGCTGGCGGAATTCTGCAAAAATGTGCAGCCGCTGATGGTGGTGAAATTTTTACTGCCGGTAAGGGAGACCGCACCTCCATGAGAATCGTTTGCCGCACTGTTGTTGTTTATCGTCATGCCAGAAAACACAAGAGTTTGACCGATTGCATCATATCTGTTCGACACCATTGAATCCGCAAAAACAACAGGAGATGATTCGATTGAAGTCAATTCAGTTGCCGTGCCGGTATACTCGCCTTCGACGGACAACGTTTCAAAAATCACTGTGCCATCGGCCAATGTACAGCCGGAAACATTCAGAGACGGCTCTGTCCCTGCCGGAGCATAAAACTTCGCATTGCTTATCTCACTCATTTGTCAAATCCTGTTTTAAGTATTAAAAATACACATATCACAAAAAAAGTCAGGGTATACTCGTTGCCACAGAATAATTTACTGCATAAAATCCTTTTTGTCAAGAGCTTCGAGAAAAATTTCCCGTTTTTATGATTTTTATTATGTTGTGACAGCATCTTACGGGCAATCTTTCGCGCGCGCGAATAAATTTATGTTGCGGAAAGCGATTTGAGTTTGATGGCAAAAAAGGTAAAAAATTTGCATTTTCAGGTGATTTCGGTTTGCAAAGTTTCTTTTTGTGTGATATATTAT
>JAZNAR010000047.1:0-19889 GCA_045586645.1 Victivallaceae bacterium | reverse complement strand
AGGAGGAAGTTATGGCCAACAGGATCATCGTTACCGGCGGCGCCGGATTTATCGGTTCGGCAGTAGTGCGCAACATTATTGCCAACACCGCCGAACAGGGATGTGTAATTGATAAGCTCACCTATGCAGGGAATTTGGAATCACTGGCGGAAGTGGCAGATTCCGACCGTTTCCGCTTTGAACAAGTCGATATCTGCGACAAAGCTGCGCTGGATAAGGTATTTGCCGATTTTGCCCCCACCCACGTCATGCACCTGGCGGCGGAAAGTCACGTTGACCGCTCCATTGACGGCCCCGGCGAGTTCATCCAGACCAATATCGTCGGCACTTACACGATGCTTGAAGCCGCGCGGAAATACTTCAACACCCTTGATGATGAGGCAAAAAAGCAGTTCCGTTTCCATCACATTTCCACGGATGAGGTTTACGGCGATTTGGAAGGTCCGGAAGACCTTTTCCGCGAAACGACCCCCTACGCGCCGTCGTCGCCTTATTCGGCATCCAAAGCTGCCAGCGACCATCTGGTCAGAGCGTGGAAGCGTACTTTCGGTGTGCCGACGCTGGTGACGAATTGCTCCAACAATTACGGACCGTATCATTTTCCGGAAAAACTTATTCCGCTGGTCATACTTCATGCACTTGACGGCAAGGAACTGCCGGTGTACGGGCAGGGGTTGCAGATACGCGACTGGCTCTATGTCGAAGACCACGCCCGCGCCCTCTACACCGTTGCCACACAGGGGGTTCCGGGCGAAACATACAATATCGGCGGACACAATGAAAAACGGAATGTCGACGTCGTGCTGAAAATATGCGCTCTGCTTGATGAACTCCGTCCCCGCGCGGATAAAAAATCCTATGCCGAACAGATAGTTTATGTCAAAGACCGTCCGGGTCACGATATGCGTTATGCGATAGACGCTGCAAAAATCGGGCGTGAACTCAACTGGAAACCGCTGGAAACGTTTGAAAGCGGCATCCGTAAAACCGTGGAGTGGTATCTCGAACACAAGGATGACTGGTGCGCCCGTGTTTTGAGCGGGGAATACAAAATGGAACGGCTTGGAACAGGAGATAAATGATTTATGAAAGGTATCGTACTTGCCGGCGGAGCCGGAACCAGATTGCATCCCATAACCTGCGGAGTGTCAAAACAGCTTCTGGCGGTTTATGACAAACCGATGGTCTATTATCCGATTTCGGTGCTTATGCTTGCGGGCATCCGGGATATTCTCATTATCACCACTCCGGAAGACCAACCGGCGTTTCAGCGTCTGCTCGGTGACGGTTCGGGCTTCGGCGTGAATCTCTCTTACGCTGTCCAGCCGAAACCTGAAGGTCTGGCACAGGCATTCATCATCGGCAAAGAGTTCATCGGCAGTGATTCAGTGGCTCTGGTGCTGGGGGATAACATTTTTTACGGGGCGCATCTTTCCAAACTGGTGCGTGCGGCGGCAGCCAGAGAGGATGGCGCGACGGTATTCGGTTATTATGTCTGCGACCCGGAACGTTTCGGCGTTGTGGAGTTTGATGCTGACGGCAATGCCATATCCATTGAGGAAAAACCCTCTGTGCCCAAATCCAATTATGCCGTGACCGGACTCTATTTTTACGACAATGATGTGGTCGGTATCGCTGAAAACATCAAGCCCTCCGCCCGTGGCGAGCTGGAAATCACCGCAGTGAACAATGAATATCTGAAACGCGGCAAACTCCATGTGGAAACTCTCGGCCGCGGTTATGCGTGGCTGGATACCGGGACTCACGAAAGTATGTTAAGCGCGGCAAATTTCATCCATACCATCGAAACCCGTCAGGGATTGCAGGTGGCGTGTCTGCAGGAGATCGCATTTGAAAACAAATGGATGAGTGCCGCTGAAGTGCGGGAATCGGTCAAAGATATGCTGAAAACCGAGTACGGCCAGTACCTGATGCGCCTGACCGAAGGAGCGTGAGCTATGCAGATAACGGATACTGCCATTCCGGAAGTGAAAATCATCGAGCCGCGGGTTTTCGGTGATGACCGGGGATATTTTTTTGAATCGTGGAATGAGAGCCGCTATGCTGAATGCGGTATCGATTGCCGCTGGGTCCAGGACAATGAATCCAAATCCCGCTTCGGTGTGCTGCGCGGATTGCACTATCAGGCGGCACCGTATACCCAGGCAAAGCTGGTGCGGGTGATTTCCGGCAGGGTGCTGGATGTGGCAGTGGATATACGCAAAGGTTCACCGACATTCGGGAAATATGTGGCAGTGGAGCTTTCCGGGGAAAACAAGCGTCAGCTTTTTATCCCGCGGGGATTTGCCCACGGTTTTGCGGTGCTTTCTGAAGAAGCGGTGTTTGCGTACAAGTGTGACAATGCCTATATGCCTTCGCATGAGCGCGGTATTGCGTTTGACGACCCGGCCCTGGGCATTGATTGGCAGATAGCTGTGGAAAAATGTATTCTTTCTGCCAAAGATACCGCGAATCCGCCGTTGAGTTGCGCGGAATTGTTTGATTACAGCAGCGGGGATTATCTGCCATGAAAATTTTGTTGACCGGCGGCAGGGGAATGCTCGGCAGAACGCTTTGCGCTGAACTTGCCGGTTTTGATGTCGTTCCCACCGACCTGCCCGAAGCGGATATTACCGACCCCGCCGGGTTTGATGCTCTGTTGAAGCGGGAAATGCCCGATGCGGTCATCCACTGTGCGGCGATGACGGCGGTGGATAAATGTGAAACCGAAACCGATTTGGCGTACAAACTCAACGCTTACGGCAGTGCCAATGTGGCAAGTGCCTGTCACCGCAACGGCATCCGTTTGATCGCGATTTCGACGGATTATGTGTTTGACGGCGATTCAACTGTGCCGTACAATGAATTTGACCGTCCTTCCGGGGGCAGAACAGTTTACGGCAAGAGCAAATTTGCCGGTGAGCAGGCGGTGCGGGAGCTCTGCCCTGACCATGTCATCTGCCGTATATCGTGGCTGTACGGTGCCGGCGGACCGAGCTTTGTCCATGCGATGCTGAATCTTGCCGACGGCAGCCGTCCGGAACTGAAAGTTGTTGCCGACCAGGTCGGCAATCCCACCAGTACGGTCACGGTGGCGCGCAAATTGCGTGAGATACTGCTGAAACGTGAGTTGACCGGTACATTCCATCTGACTTGTGAGGGCGAGGCGTCATGGGCGGATTTCGCCGCTGAAATTTTCCGTCTGACCGGCAGAGAGCAGAAAATCGTTCCCTGTACCACTGCGGAGTTTCCCCGTCCGGCACCCCGTCCGGCGAACTCCCGGCTGGATAAAATGATGCTGCGTCTGGCAGGATTGCAGCCGATGCCGCATTGGAAAGATGCGCTGGCGGAATTCATTGCCGCCGAATTCAAATAAATCCTCTGCAGGTAGTTCTATGAACAGTATGGGCAAAGGTCTGCTGGGAGCATTTTCTGCAACGGCGATATGGGCGGTGAATTATCTGGTTTCCCGTGCGTTGTTCGGAGAGTACGCTGAAAAGTTCAATGAGTTTTTCATTTCTGTTCTGCATTGTATCCTGACGGTGCTGTGTCTGCTGCCGTTTACCTTCCGCAACGGGGATTGGCAACTTTTCCGCAGAAATTGGCGGCGGGACGGCGGGATGTTTCTGCTGTTGGGATTTTTTGTTTTCGCGGAGATGTTGTGTGTTTTTGTTTCTGCGAAATACACCACTGCCGCGCGGTCGTCGCTGATGGCGAATACATCACCGGTTTTTACACTGCTTATATCATTTCTGGCGGCAAAGGAGTCGCTCAACGGCAGAAAAATCACCGGAATGCTCATGGGATTGACCGGGGTGATGCTCCTCGGCTCAAGCGGGGGCGGCGATATGTTTTTTGCCGGCGGGAGTATGATTTTTGGTGACTTGCTGGCATTGATTTCCGGAGTGTGCTGGGCGGCGTTTACTGTTTTTGGAAGTGCGACCGCAGTGAAGTACGGCGGGATGTTTTTTGCGTGTCTGCTCCGGATGATAAGTTTGCTTTTCATACTGCCGCTGCTGGTGGTGTTTCCGGAAAAAATAACATTGCAGATGCCTGCGGCAGTGTGGTGCGGTATCGCCTGGCTCGGGATATTTCCCTGCGGAGTGGCGGTCGCGCTCTGGAGCAGGGGGCAGAAGTATCTTGCGCCCGGTCTGCTCGGCTCTTTCGGTTATGTGAGTGCATTGGGTACGGTTCTGCTGTCGGCGATCGTGCTGGGGGAAAAAGTCACCTGGCAGCTGGTGACGTCGGCAGTGCTGATCATTGCCGGAGTCGGGCTGATGATGCGGCATGAAAAGTGAAAAACAAAGAGGGAGCGCGGCGTTTATGGATAAGCGGGCGTTGAAAATTTATTTTGCCGGAGATTTGTTTGACAGCAAAGACATTCTCGGGAATCTGCTGCTGGCGCGGAGCATTGAAAAGGTTTCCTCCGGCCGTTATCAGGTGATGCTGCCGCAGGATGGCGAGTGTGAAGTTTTTGCACGCTCCTCTCAAAGCATCCGGGATGCGGATTTTTATCTGCTGCTGCAGTGCGACGTGATCGTGGCAAATTTTGACGGTACGGACCTTGATTCCGGAACCGTGGTGGAGTTCTGCTTTGCCAAGATGGTGGATATGCCTGCGGTACTGCTGCGGACGGATTTCCGGGACAGCGGCGACAATACCCTGCCGGACGGTGAACCGTGGAATCTGATGTGTTCGCACTATCCCCGCACCGGAATACAGCACATAAACGCCATGACGCTCTATCACGATTGCAGAAATGCGGAATGTCCGGAAACAGAGTATTGCCGCCGGATCGCCGCCGGGGTGGTGGCGGCTCTGGATAAAGTTGTTTCCGCTCCGGCATGGCTGACAAAGGATAAGGTTCTTGAGCAGTACAGTCAGGCGGTGAAAAGCATCGGCGGCACATTGGGAAAAATGCTTCCGCCGGAGAAATTGCAGGAAATCTGCTCCGCAAAAACCGCCGCCGGAATTTATTGAATCCTGCCGCAGAAATGTTGGCAGACAATTCTTTTGAATCATTTGCACCAAATGCCGCATTGTGATATTTTTACATCTGGATGCAAAAAAACATAAAAAAAATTTTCTGTCCCCCTCTTCTTTTATTTGTAATTTTGCACTTTTGGGAATATATTAAAAACAACTTATTAACAACCCGTCTGTGCAATAAAAGGAGAAAATCATGCACGAATATGCCCAGAGAGTGTTGGCGGATTTGCAGAAAAAAAACGCCGGCGAAAGCGAATTTCATCAGAGTGTTATTGAAGTTTTTGAATCCATTACCAGTGTGCTGGATTCCGACCCCAAACTGGAAAAATACCGCATCCTGGAACGTCTGACCATTCCGGAACGTGTGATCTCTTTCCAGGTTCCGTGGATCGACCGCAACGGAGATATCCAGATAAACACCGGATACCGTGTGCAGTTCAACAGTGCGCTGGGGCCGTACAAAGGCGGACTGCGTTTTGCTCCGAGCGTTTCGCTTTCGGTGCTGAAATTCCTCGGATTTGAGCAGACTTTTAAAAATGCGCTGACCACGCTCCCGATGGGCGGCGGTAAAGGCGGCAGTGACTTCGACCCGCGCAACCGCACTGAAGTTGAAGTGATGAATTTCTGTAACGCTTTCATGCGCGAACTTTACCGTCACATCGGTCCGGATATCGACGTTCCCGCCGGCGACCTCGGTGTGGGTGCGCGTGAGATCGGATTCCTTTTCGGTCAGTACAAACGTTTGACCCGTTCTTTCCACGGTGTGTTGACCGGTAAAGGTCTGGGCTGGGGCGGTTCTCTGGGCCGTGCAGAAGCCACCGGTGCCGGTGCGGTGTACTTTGTTGAACATATGCTCGCCCGCAAAAATGAATCCATCGCCGGAAAACGCATCGTTATTTCCGGATTCGGCAACGTGGCATGGGGCGTCGCGCTCAAAGCTACTTCTCTCGGAGCCAAAGTTATCGCATTTTCCGGTCCGGACGGCTACATTCTGGATGAAGCCGGTATGGATATGGAAAAAGTCGCCTATATGGCAGAGTTGCGTGCTTCCGGCAAAGATATTGCCGTTCCCTACGCGGAAAAATTCGCCGGCAGCAAATTTTTCGCCGGACGCAAAGTCTGGGAAGTCCCCTGCGATATCGCCATGCCGTGCGCCATTCAGAACGAACTCAACGGTGACGATGCCGCAACGCTGGCGGCAAACGGCGTGAAACTGGTCGCGGAAGTTTCCAACATGGGTTGCACCCCGGAAGCGGCGCACACTTTCAAAGCGAAAAATATCGCTTTTGCCCCCGGCAAAGCGGTCAACGCCGGCGGTGTGGCGGTTTCCGGTCTGGAAATGAGCCAGAACGGCGGTCACTGCTACTGGAGTGCCGAAGAGGTCGATGCCAAACTGCGCACCATTATGAGCAACATCCATACCGCCTGCGTTGAGGCCGGTGACTGGGATTATGTTGCCGGTGCGAATATCGCCGGTTTCCGCAAGGTTGCCGCCGCGATGATCGCACAGGGTGTTTGAAAATCACAAAATTTGATTGAATTTAACAAAATCGTTTGACTTTCTGCAATCCGGCTCTATATTATATAACTGACAGTTATATTGTATAGAAGGATATTCCGCAGATGACCGAACGGCGTGAGTCAATCAGAAAATTCATTGAGGCAAAGGGCGAAGTTTCCATCGGGGAACTGGCATCGCACTTTGCCTCTTGGTCTGAAATGACTCTGCGGCGGGATCTTGCCGCGCTGGAACAGGAGCGCAGAATAATTCTGACCCGCGGCGGCGCACGGACGGTTCCCACCCGTTACGGTCTGCATGAGGATATTTACAGTGAGCGCGAACAGCGCAACGACCGGGCAAAGCAGATTATTGCCACCAAAGCGGTCTCTCTTATTGAACCGGATACCGGGATATTTATTGATTCCGGCACTACTGCCATGGCTCTTGCCCGCATGGTGCCGGATTTTCATTTGGCGGTCATTACCGCCGCTCCCAATATCGCTCTGGAAATTTCCATGCGTAAATCCAAGCCGTCGGTCATCATGCTCGGCGGTACGCTTTCGCGCGATGAGATCGCCGTGTCCGATCCGGAAGCGATGAAAAATCTGGAAAATCTCAATATCGACACAGCATTTCTTGCCGCATCAGGCTATGATGAAAGAGGCGGTTTCACCGTCGGCAGTCAGCTCGGCGCACTGCTCAAACGGGCAGTTGTACAGCGGGCGCGCAAAGTGGTGATGATGCTGGATAAATCCAAAATCGGCACTCTGCTGCCTTTTACATTTGCCCGGATGGAAGATGTGGATATACTGGTCGGTGACGGGGAGTTGCCGGCAGGATTGACAAAAGATTTCAACAACGTGTTGTAAAATAAACCAAACATAACAAGGAGAAGTTTATTATGGCAGATTTCATTCTGATGCCCCAGATGGGCGTTTCCGAAGAGAGCGCACTGCTTTCCGAGTGGAAAGTCAAAGAGGGCGATGTTATCAAACTTGAACAGCCGCTTTTTGCGCTGGAAACCGGCAAGTCAGCTTTTGAAGAGCTGGCGAAATATGAAGGCACTCTGCTGAAGATCCTCGTTCCCGCCGGTGAGGAAGTCGCCGTCGGTGCCCCGGTGGCTGTTATCGGCAAGCCCGGTGAAAAATTTGATGCTCCCGGTGCTGAAGCTGCTCCGGCACCTGTTGCCGAAACTGCTCCGGCAGCAGAAGCCGCTCCCGCCGCCGCCCCGGTGGCTGCCGCCGCAGACAACAGCGATGTGAATTTCATTCTGATGCCCCAGATGGGCGTTTCCGAAGAGAGCGCACTGCTTTCCGAGTGGAAAGTCAAAGAGGGCGATGTCATCAAACTTGAACAGCCGCTTTTTGCACTGGAAACCGGTAAATCCGCTTTTGAAGAGCTGGCGAAATATGAAGGCACTCTGTTGAAAATCCTCGTTCCCGCCGGTAATGAAGTTGCCGTCGGTGCTCCCGTGGCTGTTATCGGTAAACCCGGAGCAGCTTTTACTGTTCCCGGAGCTGAAGCTGCTCCGGCGGCAGAAGCCGCTCCCGCCGCCGCTCCGGCAGTTGCCGCCGCTCCGGTCGCCGCTGTCGCTCCGGCAGCTTGCGGTGATGGTGTGTGCGCCTCTCCGCGGGCGAAAAAACTTGCCGCTGAACTCGGTCTGGATTTGAGTCAGGCTGTTGCCAGCGGTCCGGAAGGACGCATCATCGAGCGCGATGTCAAAGCTCTGAAATCCGCCGCCCCCGTCGCCGCTCCGGCAGCTGCCGCCGCCCCGGCTGAAGTCAAAGCCGCCGCACCTGTTGCCGCCGCCGCTCCCGCGGCTGAAGCGGAATACACCGAGGAAAAAATTTCCCGCATCCGTAAAGTCATTGCTGAGAATATGCACAAATCTCTGGCGGAAATGGCACAGCTCACTCTCAACCGCACTTTCGATGCCACAGCCATTCTGGAAATGCGCAAGCAGATGAAAAATGCTCCGGAACTCGGTCTGGACAAAGTTACCATCAACGACCTCGTCCTTTATGCCGTTGCCAAAACGCTGGTCGAATTTCCCGACATCAACGCCAATTTCATCGGTGACAAAATGCGCCGTTTCACCCACGCCCAGCTGGGTGTCGCCATCGACACTCCGCGCGGTCTGCTGGTGCCGGTACTGCGCGATGCCGATACGATGTCGCTGAAAGCGATTTCCACTGCGGTGAAAGATTATGCCGCCCAGTGCAAAGAAGGCACTCTCGGCGCGGATAAACTTGCCGGCGGCAGTTTCACTGTCACCAACCTCGGCAATCTCGGTATTGAGAGTTTCACCCCGATCATCAATCCGCCCCAGACCGCTATTCTCGGTGTCTGCGGTACGATGCTCCGTCCCCGTCAGAAAGCTGACGGTTCGGTGGAATTCTATCAGGCCATGGGACTGTCTCTCACCTTTGACCACCGCGTGGTCGATGGCGCGCCGGCGGCGAAATTCCTGAAAGCAGTTGCCGACAAGCTGGAAAAATTCAATCTTATCCTTGCTCTCTAACACTAAAATACAGGTGAAATATTATGGTTTATGATGTGTTGGTCATCGGCGGCGGTCCCGCCGGTTACAAGGCGGCGGAACGCGCCGGACACAAAGGCATGAGCGTCTGTCTGTTTGAAGGACGTTCCCTCGGCGGTGTCTGCCTCAATGAAGGTTGCGTGCCGACCAAAACTCTGCTTTATTCTGCAAAAATCTTTGACTATGCCAACGGCGGCGGTGAACATTACGGTGTCACCGTCAGCGGCGCGAAAATCGACCATGCCGCTGTCGTCGCCCGCAAAGACAAAGTCGTGAAAATGCTCGTTTCCGGCGTGGCAATGCAGATGAAAGGTGCCAAAGTCAATGTTGTGAAAGGTCAGGCAAAAGTCGTAGGCAAGGATGCTTCCGGCATCACGGTTGAAGCCAACGGCGAAAAATTCACCGGCAAAAAACTTATCATTGCTTCCGGTTCGGTTGCCGCTGTGCCGCCGATCCCCGGATTGAAAGAGGCGGTCGCTTCCGGTGATGCGCTCACCAACCGCGAAATCCTCGCTCTGACCACTGCCCCTGCCAAACTTATCGTGCTGGGCGGCGGTGTCATCGGCTTGGAAATGGCTTCGTACTTCAACAGCATCGGCACGGAAGTCACCGTCGTTGAAATGATGGACCGCATCGGCGGCCCCACGGATATCGAAATGTCCGAAATGCTCCGCGGCATCTATGAAAAACGGGGCGTGAAATTCATGCTCAAAACCAAAGCCGTCGCCGTCAAAGGCAGTGCGCTTACCGTGGAAAATGCTTCCGGAACTTCCGAACTCAAAGCCGACAAGATCCTCGTCGCCATCGGCCGCCGCGCCAATACTGCAGATATGGGGTACGAAAATATCGGTCTTTATATGGAACGCGGTGCAATTCAGACCGATGACCAGATGAAAACCAACGTGTCCGACGTTTTCGCTGTCGGTGATGTCAACGGCAAATCCATGCTCGCCCACACCGCATACCGGGAAGCTGAAGTGGCGGTCAATGTCATTGCCGGTGAAAAAGATACCATGGATTACAGTGCCATTCCGGCGGTCATCTACACCAATCCGGAAGTTTCCAGCGTCGGTGAAACCGAGGAAACCGCCAAAAACAAAGGTCTGAAATTCCGCACCGTCAAAATGCCGCTGCTTTTCAGCGGACGCTACATCGCTGAAAATGAAGGCGGTAACGGATTTATCAAACTCATCCTGGATCAGGATGATATCGTCATCGGTGCCTGCATTATCGGCAATCCGGGTTCGGAAATGATTTTCGGTCTGGCAATGGCGATAACCCGCAAACTTAATTGCGCCGAAATAAGCAAAGTGGTTTTCCCGCACCCGACAGTCGGTGAGGTTTTCCGCGATGCGGCTCTGGCTCAAGTGAAATAACAACATCAACCTAACAATATAAAGGAAAAGAAGAAATGCCGAAATGTCAATTCATCGACCCGGCGGAAATCCGTAAACCCGGTGTCATCGATCTGGGCAAGATCGAACTCAATCAGTACAAAAAATCTTTCGCTGAAGAAAAGAAAATCTACGGTAAAGATGCTCTCATGGGCATTTATCGCGATATGCAGTTCATCCGCGAATTTGAAACCATGCTTTTTCAGGTGCGTACCCAGAAGCACTACAACGGTATCGATTACCTCTATACCGGTCCGGCTCACCTTTACACCGGTGAAGAAGCGCAGGCGGTCGGTATGGCTTACAACCTGACCAAAGACGATATGATTTTCGGTTCCCACCGCAGTCACGGTGAAGTGCTTGCCAAAGGCTTCAACGCCATCCGCAATCTGCCGGAAAAAGAGCTGATGGAAATCATGGAAGGATTTTTCGGCGGCGATTTGCTCCGTGTCGTGGAAAAACACAACAAGAGCGGCAATGTCCGTGACCTGGCTCTGGATTATCTGCTCTACGGCTTTATGGCGGAACTTTTCGGACGTGCCAACGGTTTCACCCGCGGTCTGGGCAACTCCATGCACGTCTTCTTCCTGGCTTTCGGTATCTATCCCAACAACGCCATCGTGGGCGGTTCCGCCGGTATTTCCGCCGGTGCGGCTCTCTACAAAAAAGTCAACAAAAAGCCCGGTATGGTCGTCTGCAACTGCGGTGACGGTGCCATGGCGCGCGGTCCGGTCTGGGAGGCGATGAACTTTGCTTCCATGGATCAGTATTTCAAACTCTGGGACAAAGAGTTCCAGGGCGGTCTGCCGTTGATTTTCCACTGCATCAACAACGGTTACGGCATGGGCGGTCAGACCCGCGGTGAAACGATGGCTTATGACATCGCCGCCCGTATCGGTTCCGGTGTCCGTCCGGACGCTCTCCATGCGGAACGCGTTGACGGTTATGACCCGCTGGCTGTTATCGACGCATTCAAACGCAAACGCGAGATCCTTGCCAAAAAACAGGGTCCGGTTTTCCTCGAAACTGTCACCTACCGTTACGTCGGCCACAGTGCCACTGACAGCAGCAGCTACCGCACACAGGAAGAGATCGAAGCCTGGAGAGAACAGGATTCCATCGCCGCATTCCGTGCGAAACTGGTCAAAGGCAAAATCGCCGCCGATGATATTTTTGAAGGCATCAACGGCGACATCAAAGAACGCATCACCCGCATTATGAAACTTGCCATTGATGAACAGGTTTCTCCGCGTATCGATCCTGCCAACGAGCCGGATGCAATGCGCAAATATATGCTTTCCAACGAGCACGTTGAGAAATTCGATGACCGCAAACCCGATGTTACCATGCCGCTGGAAGAAAACGCCAATCTGAAAAAAATCCAGGGCAAAAAACGTTTCGGTTATGATGAAAACGGCAAAGAAGTTTCCAAACTCATGGCGTACAACGTCCGTGATGCTCTCTTTGAAGCTATCATCAACAAGTTCTACACCGACCCGACTCTGATCGCTTTCGGTGAAGACAACCGTGACTGGGGCGGCGCGTACGGTGTCTACCGCGGCCTGACTGAAGCGATCCCGTATCACCGCTTCTTCAACGCTCCGATCTCCGAATCCGCGATCGTGGCGGCGGCGTGCGGTTACGCTCTCTGCGGCGGACGCGCCATTCCGGAACTGATGTACTGCGACTTCCTCGGCTGTGCCGGTGACGAAGTTTTCAACCAGCTTTCCAAATGGCAGGCAATGTCTGCCGGTGTGCTGAAAATGCCGGTCGTGCTCCGCGTTTCCGTCGGTGCTAAATACGGTGCCCAGCACGCACAGGACTGGACAAGCCTCTGCGCTCACATCCCCGGTCTGAAAGTCTGCTTCCCCGCGACTCCCTACGACGCCAAAGGTCTGATGAATGCGGCGTTGAGCGGTACCGACCCGGTGATTTTCTTCGAAAGTCAGAAACTCTACGACACCGCGGAATATTTCCACGCCGGCGGTGTTCCGGAAGAATACTACGAAATCGCCATCGGTGAACCCGATGTCAAACGTGCCGGCAGCGATTTGACCATTCTTTCCATCGGTGCCACGCTCTATCCGGCGATCGCCGCCGCGAAAGAAATGAGCGAAAAATACGGTATCGAAACCGAAGTCATCGATGCCCGTTCTCTGGTGCCTTTCAACTACGACAAGTTGATCGAATCCGTGAAAAAGACCGGCCGTCTGCTGCTGATTTCCGACGCTTGCGAACGCGGTTCATTCCTGAACGACGTCGCCGCCAACGTCACCCGTCTGGCATTTGATTACCTCGATGCCCCGCCGGTGGTCGTCGGTGCGCCGAACAGCATTTCGCCCTGTCCGGAACTGGAAACATTCTACTATCCGCAGGCATCCTGGATCCTCGATGCGGTCAACGAAGCGATTCTGCCGCTGCCGGGATATACTTCGCAGATGAATTTCACCCGCGTGGAAAAAATCCGTCGCGCCAAACTGGGAATTTAAGCAATGAAAACTACTGCTGTAAGACTTTATGGCAAGGAAGATCTCCGGCTCGAAACTTTCGATCTGCCGGAGATCACCGAAAACGAGATCCTCGCCCGTGTCGTGAGCGACAGCGTCTGTATGTCCAGTTTCAAAGCTGCCGAACAGGGCGCAGCCCACAAACGTGTGCCGGATGATATCGCGGAAAACCCCATCATCATCGGTCACGAATTCTGCGGAGAGATCATCCAGGTCGGCGCAAAGTGGCAGAATGAGTTCAAAGCCGGACAGCGTTTCGCCATCCAGCCGGCAATCAATTACAAAGGCTCTCTCGCCGCCCCGGGGTATTCATACAAATACATCGGCGGTGATGCCACTTATATCGTCATTCCGGAAGAGGTGATGCTCACCGGCAGTCTGCTGCCCTACAACGGCGATGCGTTTTTCTACGGTTCAGTCGCGGAACCCGTGTCTTGTGTTATCGGTGCGTTCCACGCCCAGTACCACACGGTCAACGGCTGCTATGAACACAAAATGGGTATCGTCGAAGGCGGCAAAATGGCTATTCTCGCCGGTGTCGGTCCGATGGGACTCGGCGCGGTGGATTACGCTATCCACGGTCCGCGCCGCCCGAAACTGCTTGTGGTGACGGATATTGACGATGACCGTCTCGCCCGCGCCGCTTCTCTCTACAGTGTGGAAGATGCCGCGGCAAACGGCGTGGAACTGGTCTACCTCAATACCGGATGTCCCGACCCGGTGGCGAAGCTGATGGAAATTTCCGGCGGCACGGGGTACGATGATGTCATGTGCTTTGCACCGGTGCGTCCGGTGGTCGAGCAGGGCGACCGTATCCTCGGCAAAGACGGCTGTCTGAACTTCTTTGCCGGTCCGCTTGACCCCAATTTCCGGGCGGAATTCAACTTCTACAACGTCCACTATGCCTCGACCCACATCGTCGGCACCAGCGGCGGCAACACCGATGACCTGAAAGAAGCCATTGCGCTTATGGAACAGGGCAAAATCAATCCCGCAGGCATGATCACTCACGTCGGCGGCTTGGATTCCGCGATCGAAACCACGCTGAATCTGCCCAACATCAAAGGCGGCAAAAAGCTCATTTACACCGGCATCAATATGCCGCTGACCGCGATCGCAGATTTTGCAGAAAAAGGCAAATCAGACCCGTTTTTTGCTAAACTTGCCGATTGTGTTGCCAGTCACAATATGCTCTGGAATGCTGAAGCGGAAAAACTTCTGCTTGAACACTTCGGCGCATAAACTCCCGGCTGAATAAAAACGACTGCCGCAAAAGACCGGAAAAGGTCTGCGGCAGTCGTTTTTTTTTGCAAAAGCGATTCTTTATTGAATGCAGCGGAGTTTATTTCCCGAAAACATCCGCTTTTATCTTAATCATCGGATCGACCCATTGGTGTTCCGCAATGAATTTTTCCCGGAATCCTTCCCAGCGTTCTTTGAAAACCGGGTCGTTGCGGTGCAGCTGTTGGGTTTTGATTTTTTTGCCGAAAGATGAATTGTGATTGTGGACGACATACAGGTCGTCTATAAGAACATTTTTCCAGCCGTTGGTGATTGCCCGGTAGGCAAAATCGACCTCTTCATGGTAGCCGCGGCCGTAAATTTCATCCAGACCGCCCTGCTGCTCAATAACTGCGGAGCGGATACAGAAGCAGAAACCTTCAGCATGGGGTATTTCCGGGTAACAGCACGGATGTTTTTCGCGGATTTTTTCATTCATCCGGTCAATAGAGGTCAGGTACGGCTTTTTGAACCAATATGTGCCGGAGCGGCTGCTCAATGGCGATGCCACGCCGAAACGGTTGTCCGAATCAAAGCATTTGATTATGCGTTCACAGAAACCTGCCGGTATCACCGTATCTGAATTCAGCAGAACCACAATTTTACCGCTTGAGGCGGCTATCCCGCTGTTACAGGTTCCGGGGAAACCTTTGTTTGTCTGATTGCGTATCAATTGGAAACGGGGATGTTTCTGCACAAAAACATCCAGCATTTCTGCGGTATCTTTGCGGGAACAATCGTCAACGATGATCACTTCACCGGAGTGGAAATCAAAATTTTTATTCAGACTTTTCAAACATTGTTTGACACGACGTTTGGCATTATATACCGGAACGACCACTGAAATGTCCAACATATTTCCTCCACAGTGGTTTGTAGTTGAATCTGTCATTCTGTGTAATATATCCTGTCAATACTGTTTTTCAACTTGATTCCGCCATATTTCAACTTTTTTCCGTAAAACAGTTTGACAAAGTACCGTTGAAAAGGTAAATTATCCCGGTAGTATGGTTATTGCCTGCCGGTGGCAGGATTTTGGAAGTCGACACCTGAAAACATATGCGCTGTCAACGTGTCACGTGCAGTCGTTGGATGAATATGGAAGATTTGAAATTTTCAGTAATTTTGCCGGTTTATAATGTCGCACCTTATTTGGATGATTGTCTGCAAAGTCTGATAAACCAGAGTTATTCAAATTTGGAAATTATCTGCATCAATGACGGTTCGACAGATAATTCTCTGGAAATTCTCCGGAAATATGAGACAGAGGATTCCCGGATAAAGGTTTTTGACCGGGAAAATCAGGGTTCCGGGCGTTCCCGTAATTTCGGCATCTCTCAAAGTACCGGCGATTATCTTTCCTTTATCGACCCGGATGATTGGGCCGATAAGGATACTTACCGGAAACTCTGCGATTTTATCCGGGAAAAAAATTCACCGTCTGTGGTTGAATTTTTCTATATGATATACTATGAAGCGACCGGTAAAATGATTCCCGGCAAGCATTGCCGGGCGATCGCCGCAAGGTGCGGGCTGGATATGTCAGTGCGCGACAGTTACACCTGGAAAGATGCCGGGAACATCCTGCTGAAATTTCAATGTCCGTGCTGGAACAAAGTTTATAAACGCACTTTTATTCTGGAAAACAATATTGAATTTTCCTATCATCCGACCGGTCAGGATATCGCATTCTGGCACGGGGTGCTTTTCTTCGCCGACAAGATAGATGTTATGCACGAAAATCTTTATTTCTACCGGGTGCGTTCGGGGTCGGCGGTCACTTCGTTGAAAAAGAGAAATTTGATCTACCTTTTTGACCAGATAGACCGGACCCGGCAGACGATTGAACGTGCCGGTGTCATGCCGTATCTGCAAAAGGATTTTGATAAATACCGCCGCCGTCTGATTTATGACGCGGATAAAAAAAGTGCTCCGGAATACCGGCGGGAGATCATACAGCAGGCAAAGAAATACCTGTCAAAAACAGAGTATTGCCAATTTCTGATAAAAAAAAGTATCAATCGTTTGCTGCGTAATATTTTTAATTTGCAGAAACGTTACGGCGGCGGCAGCAAGTCCAGGATCACGCTTCTGGGAATCAAATTTGACATTTGAATGAGACATTGCATTTTTGTCAAAAAATAAATATACAAAAAATAATTGACAGTATTGCGGGAAGGGCGTATCTTCCGTAATCGCAATTGTTGTGATTTGATACGGAAAGCTCAAATGCAGCAGACTGACGCAAACAATATCTTCTTATTTTTTCCATTCCATACGGATTTCATAATCCGGCTCCCTCATTCAGGCAATTTAATATCTTTTCCGGAATGGAGAAAGTCACAAACTTTTTCACATCTTCAAGAAAAAGTGTATAAACATATTGGTCATTCTTTTTTTCTACAGAAGCATCTTTCTTTTTCAACTCATCCCACCACGGAGCACGAACCCGGTTCTGATAAGAGCCGCTCATATCATCTATGACAAACAGCCACGTTCCAAGTTGAAAAAATTCACCGCCGCCTTTGTCGATGCCTGTACGGATAACCTGATTTTTATTCACAAAGAAAAAATCCCGGCACTCCGGAGAAAATGTATAAGGACCAACTAAAACGAATGGTTTGTCTGGTGCGAGACAGATGTGGACTTCCTGTTTTTCGGCATTATCAGAAACAATTTTCCCGTCCGATACGGTAGTGATTCCGCAACTATTGTATTTATAACCAAACAACATCAAAATTGCCGCCTTCGGATTGACGACGAACAGCAGGAACAGCAGAGAGAGCAGCCCCAAAATGGACCGATAAATTATTTTTTTGATTTTTGTTTTCATAATATTCAGAATATATCATAAAACCGGAGAACT
Organism: Victivallaceae bacterium; assembly: GCA_045586645.1. Lineage (GTDB taxonomy): Bacteria > Verrucomicrobiota > Lentisphaeria > Victivallales > Victivallaceae > UBA1784. The sequence continues at coordinate 2,812 of JAZNAR010000047.1, read as the reverse complement.
CAGCTGTTTTCAAACTCGAATGACGTTAAAGTCATGTTTTTTTCTGCTCAATGGAAAGGATTTTTTCCGGGACAAACGCAAAATGCCCCGGAAAAAGATGGTAACTTACGACTTCTCAGTAGGCAAGTTTTTGCGGCTCGGTTTGTTTTATTTTTTCTATTGCCTGCCACATAAGATCATAAAATTTTTCCAACGGCATCATTTCCGGCAATGCGGAATCCGGATAGTTCAACTTTATAAAACGGTCAAGTTCTTCTATGGTTGCAAAGTTCCGCACCGAGCCTGTGGCATAAACAAGGCATCCATAAGTTTTTTCAACATTGCGTTGCTGAAACACCGCAAATTTTCCATCATAACCTATCGCAGAAATATTTTCAACAACAGTTTCGCATTTGGGTTCCGCAATAAGTGATGACGGATCATATTTTTCCAAAATTCCATAATCAAAAGTATCAATCATTGTGATTTGATACGGAAAACGCAGCGGTATACGCCACCAATCACGGTAGCCGCGATAAGAATAGAAACCTTCTCCCGGATGCGAAGGATAGTCATCGCATCCGGAAAGAAGAAACATGGCGATACAACTTATCGCAAACAATATCTTCTTATTTTTTCCATTCCATACGGATTTCATAATACTGCTCCCAAACGCCACCATAGCTTGGTAACAGCTTTAATATATATCCGGCCCCGGGAATTTTCGATGCTTCAGGAAATATTTTTCGATTTTTGTTTTAATAACTTTACCACGGGGGCATCTGTGACAAGTTCCGAGATTTCAAAACCTGTCATGTCTCTGTTCCGGGGAAATTGCGCTGTAAATGCCTGTAGTTCTTTGGGTAAAAGCAAGATACAAAAAAATACAGCCATAAAGGATTGGACTTTAGAGAACAAAAAATGGTCGGGCATTTTCGCTTAATTCGAAATTTTCTCTCAAGCTCAAAATGGTTGCAAGTTAGTGAAAAATGCTCACCGCTTCATCAACTCGCGAAAATATCTCTGTTTTTGCCTTTTTATGCAGCAGAGAAAAATTTTCAGCTCAATCAAAAGGACTTTTTCTCCGAAACAACTGTAAAATGCCCCGAAAAAAAGATGGTAACTTGCGACTTTTTCCTTTGCGGTTTAGATATACTCCATTTTATGCAAAATACAAGTAATTTTTAATTTTTTCGGTATATATCTTCATGATTTTTACTTATAGTCCCTTCCATGCTTTTACAGAGATTGTGCGTTCAAGCCTTTCCTGTTCTTCTTTGGGGACTCTTGAAAAGAAATTCAGTCCCGTTGCTTTTTCAACTGCATCAACCGTTGCGGCAAAAGTCGCCAATGGCTCATCGCTTCCTTTGTTGGGCAGAATGAATCCAATCATCTTCAGTGGCGGCGTCAGGTCAAAGATGACCTTGTAATAGTGTGTCGGCACGGTAACTTGATTTGGACCGATGGTGATCGTTTTTTCTTTCGGGAGAATCGGGCCGGTCACCACAACAATTTTCCGTTCAGTTATGGCAAAAGACCTCACCAATGCCTCTAAATCTTTCCAAATTCCCCGGTTGAAGGCTGGCTTTTGCGGACTCATGTTGGAGAAAAAGAAACTGTCTGCCATTGTTCGCCCAGAAAAAGCCATGTCAGCCGCAGGAGCGAGGTGTCCGCGATCGTAACCCGACCGGCGGTAATCGGCCGCTGTGGTGCTTCCTGTGGGGATTTCCGGATCACTGCGAAATTTGTTTGTCCGCTTAGCCACTTTCGTGGTAGCCTCCGTTTGGGTCATTATGTAAATAACCCATGCCGGTTGTTCGTGGTATTCAATGTAACCGAGGGCATAGCCGGGGCGGTCTATGACTGTGTCGGCTCTGCCGGGGACTCCGAAAGAGAGGTTGTCGTATTGAGGAGTTTGTTCGACAGCCCAACAGAAACAGGAAAACACAACACTCAATGTGAGTAGGAGTTTGAATATCGGTTTTGCTTGGGCTTTTACCATTCGGGAGTGTCCTCATTGTTTGTAAATCGAGGACAAAAAGAACGGCCTCGACTCATTGTTCCCAGTGAGGCTCGCCAGAACCCGTAGTAGCGCAACGAGCCGGGCCGTAAATACAGCTCGACTGTGCGCGCTACTACCTTAAAAACTGGCGATTTTCACTGGGAAGCGCGTAATTATATATAGCACCGTCACAAGACGGTTATGTAATTTACAAATTTTCTGTTTTGTAGGGTTTTGTACCTCCGTTGTTAAATTCTAAACACATCGTAGTAAAATACACCACAAACGGTGTTTTTTCAAGTCGCCAATCATTATTACATTAAAAATGACAAGACACAAAAAAATCCAGCCATAAAGGACTGGATTGCAGGTCATAATATAGTGCGGATAGCGTTGTATTGCAAACGGATAAACTCTCATTTTTCATTTTCTCATCATCCGTCGCACGAAGTGCTATGGATGACAGGTCATACGGAGCGTAAGCGGAGTGCTTCATATCGGAATGAAATGAAGATGCTTCATATTGTGGAGTGAAACGAAACAATGCTTCATAGCGAAATGAAATGAAGCTGCTTCACCTGAAAAGGCGTTTTTATGAAGCACGCCAGACGGCGTATGAAGCGGCACTGCGTGCCATGAAGCGCACCTTCGGTGCATGAAGCGAAGCCTTTTCAGGCTTCATTCACCATTTTTGCCGCAGGCAAAAATGTTGGGCGATGAGGGACTCGAACCCCCGACATTCACGGTGTAAACGTGACGCTCTAACCAACTGAGCTAATCGCCCGGATTATGCTCTTCCTTAATATATATTACATTGTCGGTTTTGTCAAG
>JAZNAR010000046.1:0-9097 GCA_045586645.1 Victivallaceae bacterium | reverse complement strand
GAGAGAGGGATTCGACGCGAGGGCGAAGCCCGAAGCGAGCGCGAGCATCGCAGACCGATAGGTCGAGAAGCGCAGGGCAACCCTCAAAAAAATCACACTTTCTGCGCCAGCAGGAAGTAATAAAGTAAAAATGAAAAATCTCAAGGGCAAGTTTACTTGCAATCTTGAGATTTATAATTTTTACGGTGATTTTTGAAAAAGGGACAAAAAAATGGCGGAAGAAGAGGGATTCGAACCCTCGGAGAGTTGCCCCTCGGCGGTTTTCAAGACCGCTGCCTTAAACCACTCGACCATTCTTCCGCTGCGGTGAATATCTTACAATATATCACCGCAAAATAAATTTTCAACCTTTTTGCTTAAAATAAGCAATTTTTTATTCCGCCATCGCTGTCAAAAGCAACTCCTGAATACCCTTGGCAAACGCCGCCGGGTCAGCCACCGGACTGCCTTCAAGAAGCAACGCCTGGTCATAGAGCAAATTGGCATATTTTTTCAAAGCATCCTCATCACTGCCGGCGGCGAGCTTTTTCTCAAAAGCCCGGATAAGTGCATGGTCGCAATTAAGTTCCAGAATCCGTTTGCTGACCGGGATTTCCTGATTCATCGCCCTGAAGAGCCGTTCCATGTGAGGACTCAACGCCGCGCCGTCGATAATCAGACAGCAGGGACTGTCAGCCAGGCGGCAGGAAAATTTGACTTCACTGACTTTGCCGTCAAGTTCTTTTTTCAAAAACTCAACCGTTTTTGCGAAATCGTTTTCCGCTTTTTTGACGGCATCGGCATTTTCATCATCGTTGAAGTCGCCTTTGAGGACGTTTTTGAAACTTTTTTTCATGTATTGGAACATCGACTGCATCACCCATTCATCAATGGGGTCGGTCATAAAAAGCACGTCCCAATTCTTTTTGCGGAAATACTCCAACGCGGGGGATGAGGCGACAGCTTCCCGTTTATCGCCGGAGATATAGTAGATTTCCTTCTGGCTTTCGGGCATGGCATCGACATATTCTTTCAACGTGATATATTTGCCCGCTTCAGAATTCATCGACTCGTACATAACGATATCTTTGAGTTTTTCCGCATTGGCACGGTCAGTATGCAGACCTTCTTTGATGATGCGCCCGAATTCGACGAAAAATTTCTCAAAGTTTTCGCGGTCATTTTCCTGCAATTTTTTCATTTCAGAAATGATTTTGCCGGTGACAGCGGTCTGGATTTTGCCCAGAAGCGGGTTCTGCTGCAAAATTTCGCGTGAAACATTCAGCGGCAAATCACTGGAGTCGACCACGCCGCACACAAAACGCAGATAATCCGGGATCAGTTCCTTGCACTCATCGGTGATGAACATACGCTTGATATAAAGCTGCAACCCCTTTTTCTGAATATCGGGCATCAGCAGATTGAAAGGTGCCTGCTTGGGCAGAAAGAGCAGAGCTTTGAACTCGCTTGCACCTTCAGCGGTCATATGAATGGCTTTCAGATACTCTGTGCCGCCGAAATTGGAGAGATGCGAATAGAAACTTTTGTACTCATCCGGAGTGATTTCCGAGGGTTTACGCAGCCAGATGGCTTTCTGCGAATTGAGAGTGCGCTCGCCGACAGTCTCGTTTTTTTCCTCATCGATTTTTTTCTCGGGAGTGACGATCGGGTAAGCGATAAAATCGGAGTATTTGTGGACGATTTCAGAAATTTTCCAGCTTTCCAGATAGATTTCCGCATCATCTTTGAGGTAGAGAGTGATTTCAGTGCCCGGTTCAGCTTTTTCCGCAGCTTCCAGAGTGTAATCGGCCTGTCCGTTACTGCTCCACTTCACCGCCGGGTCATCGCCGCGGCGGGTGACGAGTTCGACTTTGTCCGCGACCATGAACGCGGAGTAGAAGCCCACCCCGAACTGTCCGATAAGTTCCGGCATATCGGCGGGATTTTCGCCTTTTTCCTCCAGCATCTTGAGAAAGGCTTTGGTTCCGCTTTTGGCGATGGTACCGATATTTTCGATGACATCCTCCTCGCGCATACCGATGCCGTTATCTGCGACAGTGAGAGTTTTTTTCTCTTTATCCGGAACGATTTTTATTTTCCACTCCCGCGCCGCCGCCGGGTCGGTCAGACTTTCAAAGCGGGCTTTGTCCAGTGCGTCGGCGGCGTTGGCGACAAGTTCGCGCAGAAAAATGTCCCGGTTGGAGTAAAGAGAGTGGATCATCAGCTGCAGAAGCTGCTGAACTTCGGTTTTAAAGGTTTTGCGTTTTGCCATTTTTATATTTCTCCGTAAGTTGAAAAAAGAATCTGTTTCCGTAAAATATAGTTTTTTTCTCTGAAAAATCAAGTCCGCGCGCGATTATTGCATTGATTTTTCCTGCTGACAACATTATGTTAAGTGAAAACATGAATCACAATGAACTAAAGCTGAAGGAAATCTCTGTATTATGAGCGAACTCAATCCCCAACTGCGCGAATGTCTGCACAAAAAAGAAAACATCTGTGCCGCTCTGGAAAATCTCGCTGCCGGCAATACCGGCAATTATCAGGATGAAATCGCCCGCTTGAGCGATGAATTTCATGCTGCAGGCAGTGTCCCGCCGGAATTCGCCGAATTGCTGGATAAACGTTTCGCCGAAGCGATGAAAACCGCCAGAAACGGAGAAATCGCATTCCGGGAAAGACAGGAGCGCATTGCCAAACTTGATGCCGAAGTCAATGCCCTTATCGCCGCCGATGAGCTTGCCACGCTGGCGGAAGTGGAAAAACTTGAACAGACCATCGCCGGAGTTGCTCCCGAAAGCGACCTGATTTCCCGCCTTGCCCCGCTCAAATCCAAACTGGAAGCAGAAGATGCCGCAGTCAAAGCCGCCGAAGCCGCAGTCAATGCCCTTGCCGATGAGTTGGAATCTCTGACCATTCTGGAAGATATAACTCAACTTCACGACCGCAAACCCGCCATAGAAGCGGCATTCGCCGAACTTGCCAACATCCCCCGCAAAGCGGCGCAACGTTATCAGGATGCCCATCGCAAGGCATCCGTAAAAATCGCCCAGCATTACGAGACCCTCGACCTCGCCCGCTGGGAAAGCTACACACGCAAACTTGACCTCTGCGCTGAATTGGAAAAACTCATCGCCCTGCCGGAATCCGGCATGAACGATGCGGCAAAAAAACTCAACGAGATCCGGGAGCAGTGGAAAAATCTCGGCAGTGTTCCCAAAGAAAAAAGTGAAGAAATCAATCCGCGCTATCTGGAACTCACCCGTCAGCTGCAGCACAAAGTGGATGAATTTTTTGCCCGCAAACGGCAGACCCAGAAACTTGCCGCCGCAGAAAAAGAAAAACTCATCGCCGCCGCCGAAGAACTGGCTGACTCCACCGATTGGAAAAACACCGCCGGAAAAATGCGCGAACTGCAATCGCAGTGGAAACAGCTTCCCCGGGCGGGAAGCGGCGAAAACGCGCTCTTTGGGCGTTTTCATGCGGCGGCAGACAAATTTTTCACCGCAAGAAAAAGCGCACTCGACGCGCGTGACAAACGTTTTCAGGAGTTGGAAAAAAGCAAACTGGCTCTGGTAACTGAAGCTGAAAATCTCACCGATGCCAGAAAAGCCCGTCAGCTCCGGGAAAACTTTCGTGCCATCGGTTTCTGCGGCAAAAATGACCAGGCGATTTACGCACAATTCAACGCGGCAATGGATAAATTTTTCAACGCCCGCCGTGAGGAAAACGCCTCTAAAACCGAAGAGGCCAAATCCCTTGTTGCTGAAGTCATCACTCTGACCGCAACTCCCGCAGAAGCCCTGCCCCGCATCCGGGAGATCCGGGAACGTCTGCGTACATTGAACTGCCGCGACACCCGCAGTGAGGAACAAGCCGCGCTGAATGGATTCGATGCGGCACTCAATGAAGTGCGCAAAGCCGAACAGCGCAAACGTGAAGAAAATTCCGATTCCATCGCCCGGCTTCTTGCCGCGGCTCTGGATGCGTGGAAAAACGGTGACACCCCGCAACTTCCTGAACCGGAACAGCTTGCCGGATACAACAAGTTCCAGAATTTTGCCGCCGCCCTCACCGCCGCCGCTGCCGGAGATGCCAAAGCGGCGGAAAAAGTGGAAAAACTCATTGCCTCCGCCCGTACAGAGCGGGAACGCATCTGTGCCGGTCTGGAAAAACTTTCCGGTTCCGGCAGCACCGCTTCCGCTCCGGTAGATTTGGCGCAGGAATTGCAGTTTGCCATGCTGGGCAACTTCGGCAAATCCGCCGCTGATACCGCGACAAAAGCTGCCGACCCGCATCAATTGTGCAGTGAATTTGCCAATGCCGGAATCGTACCGGCAGCTGAACTTGACGCCTTCCAGAAGCGTTTCAATGCGGCAAAAGAAATCATATTCAAAGGAGAATAATGATGAAAACCTCTCTTCTTGCGGATTATGTTGACTGCTTCTGGGGCAACGGCGGCACCGCCAATCCGCCCTCTTACGGTATGGCGTGCGCCTGGAACTGGCACAAGGCCCAAACCGGCAACACCCATCCGGGGGCGACCATGCCTTTCGGTTGGGTTTCCGCACTGCCGTATTCCGGCGGCTACTCCAGCGGCTACGGCACTGTCGGATGCTCCAGTGACGGTCCGCCGCCGGAAATTTCCGACCGCAAAGCGGCATGGGGGATTTCACACTTTCACCCGTCGGGTGCCGGTTTTTTAGCCTTCTTTTACAATTATATGCTGGTCACTCCGGCGGTCAATGGAGTTGATACGGCGGAAATGTCCGAACTGCTCAATGAAAAAGCTGTTCCCGGATACTATGCCGCCACACTTAAAGAATACGGTGTTGATATTGAACTTGCCTGCAACAGACAGAGTGCGTTTCACCGTTACAAATTCCATGCTCCATGCGGCAGAATCACCGTTGATGCCAATAATATCGGTCTGAAATGCCCCGTTCCGACCCATTACCATGAACGGGTGGAGTTTATGGATTTCCGCAAAATTTCTCCGGATTTCTGGCACGGATTCGTCGAAGCCAACGGCGTAAAGCTCTTTTTTGCGCTGAAAATCAAAGCCGCGATCACTGATTACCGGATGCTGAACGGCAAATTGACTCTGCATATTGACGGTGATTCTGCGGAGGTGCTGCTGGCATTTTCCCGGACATCGGTCGCTGATGCCGACCGCAGAGCTGCGGACACGGAAAAATGCGGCTTCGACGCGATAAAAAATGCCGCAGTTGACGCCTGGGAAAAACTTCTCGGCACGATCCGGGTGGAATTTGACAGTGAAAGTGAAAAAGAGATTTTTTACAGCGCACTTTATCACTCTCTGGGCAAACCCGCCGATGCCGGCAACGAATATATCGATTTCCATACGATGTGGGATATTTACCGCACGCAACTGCCGCTGATGCTTTCCATTGCACCGGCGGACGGTAAAAAAATGCTTCACTCAATGATGGCGACGATAGCTCACTTCGGCTTTTTCCCCAACGGATACCAGATGGCAAGTGCGTATCACAAGCATGATATGCAGGCAACTGCACTGGTGCTTTACACGCTGTGTGACGGATTTTTCCGGGGTTTGCTCGGCGCAGAGGATTATGAGAAATTCACCGCTTCAGTGAAACTTGAGCTTGCCCACGCCGATGTAAAGGATAAATCCCCGACTCACAAACTCGATCTCGCCGGTGCATTGCACGCGGTTGCGCTGGTCGCGGAATCATTCGGCGACAGAAAACTTGCCGATGAAATGAGTATGAAAAGCCACATCTGGCGCAAGGCATACGACCCGGCGACCGGCCTGATGACAGCAAACGGTATATATTATGAGGGTACACACTGGAATTACAGTTTCCGCCCGCACACCGGCATGGCACAACGGATAGCCCTTGCCGGAGGAATTGAAAAATTCAACGCTCTGCTCGATGAATTTTTCTGCGTGGATTGCCGGAAAACTTTCGACTCCGACCGTCCCATGCACGATGACCACTTTGAGGGCATGAACAACGAATCCGATATGGAAACTCCGTATGCGTATTTGTGGGCGGGGCGCAGTGACCGCCTTGCCGAAGTCAATGATACCGTGCGCCGCTGCCGTTTCACCACCGGTGAGGGCGGCTGTCCCGGCAACAATGACTCCGGCGGTTTGAGTTCATGGTACGTCTGGTGCTGTCTGGGAATCTATCCGCTGACAGGCACACCGTACTATCTGCTGGGCTCACCGTCAATCACCGGAGCGGAAATAAATTTCGCCGGAAAAATATTGAAAATATCGGTTGTCAAAGAGAGTGACGATGCCATTTATCCGCTGAAATATGAATTCAACGGCAACACATTCACAGCCCCGTATTTGAGCATCAAAGAGCTGGAATCCGGCGGCACTCTCACCTTTTATCTGACCGGCAAACCCAACGGTACATCACCGGTGCCGGATTGGTTGTGAGCCCCCGCCGCCGCAACTGCTATCGGTTATGTGAATGACATGTCTCTCTGTTTTAGAGAAAAACGGAGAATCAGAGACTCCTTCGCCGAGGCTACGGAGTCCAAGGAGGGTTTTAGAGAATTTCCGTTCTTTTGCAAAGTCCTTTGTGGTAAGCACTTTTACGGCACAAAAAAAGCCAGTCGGGTGACTGGCTGAAATTCATTTGGTAGCGGGGGCTGGAGTCCCTGGGTACAATTCTGCAACTGCCTGATTTTCTGTATCGTCCAACTGTTAAACAACTTACAGCTCAAAATTTTACTCCACAATGTGGGAGATTTGTGGAGCAGTTTTTTCACTGACGACATTAAAAGATAACACTGATTTGTTACTTTTTCAAGGCTCCAAATATAATCGTTTCCCTCTATCCGTATGATTACAGATTTTTAACAAACAACTTGAATTATAGCCATTCTGCTGTACATTATATACGCAAAGAATAGATAATGGATATTATAATGACCGATATTGAATTGATTACACCAATTGATGTGATGCAGAAGACGGCACAGCGTGCCAAGGCTCTGCGTTTAGCGCAGAACATCACCCAGCAGGAGCTTGCCGACAGGGTCGGTATCGCGATCGGCACAGTTAAGCGTTTTGAAAAGAGCGGCGAGATCCAGTTCAATCATCTGCTCCGCATTGCTCTGGTGCTGGGCAGACTTGAGGACTTCAGCAGCATTTTTGCTGTCGATGATGTCCCGGCTTCGCTTTATAACTTCAAAGTTGAAAAAGTCCGGCATAGAGCGAGAAAGAAACGAAGCTCAAAGTAATCTTGACCTTTGTCAAGCGTTCATCATATTGCTGTGTTCACAAATTGTGAACGGTCTCAAAACATGAACGCTGGATTGATAGATCAGGTAAGCACCGCCTTACAGCAATATAACATCTGCTAAAAAATCATAAAACGCCACTTTCAGGCTGTTGCCATGTTAAGGAAATCCATTTTTCTTAACATGACAAGTCTCATGTGTATAAAAAATCCGATTTTTTTAACATATCCACCTTAATTCAGCCCACTTTACAGGCATAATACCCCGGACGGAATAGTTCCGTTCAGTAAACACCAATCCAAAGGAGGTATTATGCAAGATTATCCGAAAGAGTCCGGCAGAGGTTGTTTCTTTGCCGGGCTTCTCTTTGCCCTCGTTCTGGGGGCGTGCGGCTACTGGATGCTGTACAAAGAACAAATCCTTGTGGGAAACACTGCTCCACAGAAGCCTGACATTGCCGTACTGGATGCCAGAGCAAAGCCCCACTTTGACCGGGCAAAGCAGAACATTCCGGCAGTCGTGGAAGAACTCACCAGTTACAGCAGCATGGTGAAATTCTGCTATCTTGCCAGCTGCGACAAACTTTCAGGAGGCAATCGGGCGCAGGAATATCTGGCTTCAGTCATCAATGCCCGGATCATTGATCCCTGCCGAGAGGGAGCAAAAGTCTATGGCTGTGACGTGAACCCGGCAAGTTTCCAGAAACACATTGCTGAACTCAACAGCGATGCAGTCATGGTTTCTGCCTATGCTGCAAGCGGGCTGATGCTTGAGGCGATCTTTATGAAATCAACTATAAAGGCGTTCACTTCAGTTCTGGGGGCAATCAGTTCACGCCTTGCTGCTGCCTACGGTACAGGAGCCGTCTGTGCGGTGGCTGATGGTCCATTCCCCATTGGCGACACTATCGCCGTACTGTTGGCAACTGGCGGTACAGTGTGGTGTGCTTACGATCTCTGGCAGGCAAAGTCTCAACTTCATTCAGAGTTGACTGCGGTACTGCTGCAATCCATCGACAACTGCCGTGAGGCAAGCAGAAAGGTGGCTTTGGAATGAAACTTATCCTTGCGGCGATCCTCTCTGCCCTCTCAATCATTGCAACAGCAGCTCCGCACCGGGTTCATCGTCCACGGGTACGGCATCGACCGGTGAAAACGATAGAAGTTGTCCGCAAAGTCCCGTGGCAGACTGTTGCTGCCGGAGGTGTGGCAGCCGGAACAGTGATTGCTGCCTACAAGATCAGCGAAGGTGTGGAGGACGGGCTCAAAACTGTGGCTGAAGAAAAGCCAGAAGCCTTCACAGACTCCCTGTCGCTACTCACCTGGCCGCTCCGCTGGGCGGTCTTGATCGCTCTCCTTTGCTCCGGATACTTTGTCTGGAGAAAAATAACAAAATATCTCAATATGAAAGGTTATAAAAATGAAGATCACCAAAAATGAATTGTCCCGTGCCCTGCGAGTTCTGGGCAAAGTTGTCTGTCAGACCAGCCCGGTGGAATTGTACCGCTCTATCCGCTTTGTTGGCGATGAGTGCGGTATCTGTGCCATGGCAACTGACGGAGTTGAAACCGTGTCGGTCAAACTTGAAGCCTTTGCCGACAGTGCAATCGACTTCTGCCTCCCCTTCAAGGAACTCAAAGAAGATATCCGCAGCAGTCGCAGTGAGTTCATGGAACTTTCAGGAAACTACATTGCTTATCCTGAACCGGAGGAACCTGCCGCAGAGGTGGTTTCGGTGGTACTGCCTGCTGACTTTGGCGAACTGCTCTCACAGGCAGCCCTCATCGTTGACCGCAGTAACTACCGGAGGGTACTGCAAGGCATCAATCTTTCCAGTGCCGGAGTTACCGTTACCGATGGCAAACAGCTGCTTC
>JAZNAR010000045.1:0-51007 GCA_045586645.1 Victivallaceae bacterium | reverse complement strand
TTGGCGGTGTCAGTGACACGGCTGCCGCCCACGACGTAACGGCCGAATGTACCGCCGGAAATCGTCAATTCAGCGGTGCCGATTTCATGCGCTCCGGAGGTGATCAGCGCGCCGCCGATGACGTCGGAAGTGACCGTGCCGCCGGTGATGACGGTGAGAGTGGCATCCTTAGTACCGGAAGCCGCGGCGAATTTGCCGTTGACAGTGCCATCGGTCATCGCATTGGTGCCGTTACCGGTCAGGTCTTTGTCGCTGTTCACAGTGTTGTTGAGCTGGTAGGTCAGGACACCTTCATTCAATGTGTAGCCAAACAAATCCTTGTTTGCACCGGTGAAGCTCACTGTATCAACGTTGGTAACGCCGGTGGCGACAGTGATGATATCGGTGGTGATATCTCCGGTGGCAATGGAGATGTTGACGCCGCTCAGATCCTGGGCGGTGTTGAAGCTTATTGTTGTGCCGGAGCTGAATACGAGAGTGTCAAACGTGATTGCGGCATTTTCACCGAGTATAACTTCTGTATTATAGGCGTAGAGCTCATTAATATGGAGCGAGGCATTGTCAGCAACGGAAATGTTTTCCAAACTGCTGGAGTAATTGGTAATACTATTTTCGCCGCCGGTAACGTTGAGTTGCTTGATGCCTTTATCCACACCGGAGTTGCTCAAGCTGTAGAGCGTGGAATTTTTCATGTTGACGACAATGTCACCGGTAACCATATTTCCGTTGGTGGGTCTGACAGCAGAAACTGTGACATTTTCAAGATTGATAGTGATGTCACCGTCAATAGTGGTTTCCTTATCACCGTTACCGCAGATGAGGTTATTGGTGATAGTGGTATCTTTTACGGTGACAACCATACCTTGGCACATGACAGCATCAGGCGACGCATTGCTCACGTTGACCCCGTTGTTAACGGTACAATCATCCAGTGTCAGAGAGATGACGCCGTTGACAGTCGCATTGTTGACAGCAATAACCGAGTTGATGACATCGGTATTTTTGATTGAAAGAGCCACGTTGCCGTCGACGGTGTTTTTGTTGAAACAACCGGTAATGGATGAAAAGTTTCCATCGTTCCGGGTGGCGTTTTCGATATTCACGGTCAAGCCGGTCAGATCACCATTGTTCTGGAGCTCGATTTTGTCAGCGTCCAGAGTGACATTTTTCAGGTCGATGGTAACATTGCCGTTTGCCGCGCCGACAGTAGCAGTTTCGAGCGTGCTGTTGTTGACTTCCAAATCGAATCCATTGGCAGTGATTGCAGAATCCAGGTTGGAAACCGTGACTTTTTCGGTGATGTCACTGGTGTATCTCAATGCTTCGGAAGCAGGAGTTCCGGTCAGAGTGATTGTTGTGCCGTCTTCACTGACGGTTTTGGATTTTTCCCCGCTGCAATCGACATTGACAAACCGGTAAGTCGTGATAGAAGTTTGCCATGTGAGTGTGCCGTTATCGGCGTTGTAGGAAATCACGGCTTTTTCATCGTCAGTAAGAGATATCTGCTGACCGAAGCTGTAAGTTGTGTCACCGACGGTGATAAGCTGGGTATCAGCCAGATACAAGCCTTCGGCAATCGTACCGGAAGCGGCACTGTTGAGCAAGTCGGCACTGACTGTGAGCGTGAAATCTTTTTCAGAAAGATCCATGTTGCCGGATGAACCGTGCTTAATGAACGTTACCGTGCCGCTCTTGAAGCAGAGACCGCCGTTTTCCCCGAAATTGAAATCGCCGATGTCGTGGTAAACAGGCAAAGTGGCGTCAAAAATGATGTCGGCGTTGACAGTGGCAGCTTCAGTACAATAATAATACACTCCACTCTGGAAAGTTACATTGCCGTCGATCGTGATCGTTTTTCTCAATGTGACGGATTTGTCAAAGGTAACATTGTTAAGATTTACTGTGGCGTTATATTTTGTACCGCCGTCCATGACAAACGCATCGCCGGAATTTGCTGAAAACGTCACATTGGTGAGGGAAACTGTTCCGGAGAAGACGTATATCGCTGTTTTCGCATTATTGACGAAATCGGTGTCGGAAATGATGGTTGTTCCAGCATTGATATAAATCGCTCCACCGCTTCCGGCACTCATGGAATTGTTGGTAAAGACTGAATTTTTAATGATATTAGTACCATCATTGATCATCAAAGCTCCGCCGTTGCTGTTGAATTCAGTACATTGGTCAAACGTTATATTTTCCAATGTGATGTTTTTGGCAGTGATACCCATTCCGGTGATAGTGGCACCTTCTTCACCAGTAAACGTTTTGTTTTCGATAAGGTTTCTGGAATCAGTAGCATAACTGCCGTCTTTTACCGTAATATCGTTGTAAGCCAAAGCGTCGGCAAGCGAATTGGTCTGACAGACAAGATATTTTTTGCCGTCGATTTCAGTGATCACATCTGTTGTTCCGGTAAAGTCATCATCCAGAATAGCTTTGACAGGTGCGGCATCGGCAATGGAAAGTGTATTGCCGCTGTAGGAAATGGTTTTGACGGCATTACCTTCACCCATGTCAATCAATTCTCCGAAGCCGTAGTTTACACCATCGACAGTAATAGTCTGAGTGTCAGCCAGTTTCAGGCCGGTGGCGATTACATATGTGCCGGATTTCTGCAGCAGAGAAGCGTCAACTGTAATCGTGCCGTCAAAGGTCTGGCCGCCGCTTGCTTTGAAGTTTACCTGTTCTCCTTTGAAATTCAAAGCACTGGTGCCGCTGAAAGTCATTCCGGCGACATCAATAGCAGCGGTATTGCCGAAAACCGACACGGAGTCTATCGCATCGATTTGGATACTGCTGGCAGCTGTGATGGTGGCGTTGAAAAAGTTTGTTCCGGTAAAACGGAGATAGCCGTAGCTGACTCCGGATGCAGATGCTTTTGTTGCATAGACAGTGTCACGCGCGGTTTGGAAAGTACAGCCGCTGATTGTAACACTGCCGCCGTTGATGTACAACGCACCGCCGTTACCGGTTGCGCTGTTTCCGCTGAAATAGGTATTCTCTATTTTTGACCAGAGTTCGGGGGCGTTCACGTCGATATAAATTGCACCGCCGTTATTGGCTGTGTTGCCGGTAAACACGGCTTTGTCAATATAAACTGCGCCATCCTGGGCATAAATCGCGCCGCCTTTCGCGCCGATGGCGAGGTTATTGCTGAATTCAGTCAATCTGTTATTGCTGGCGTTGAGTGTTAATGCGCCGCTGGCAATATAAACGCCGCCGCCGCCGGAGCTGTATGCCGTATTCCCGGTAAAAGTCGCACCGTAAAGCGTGGAATTTTTCTGAATGTCATATCCGCCGCCGCGGGAAGAGTAGTTTTTGTCAAACCATGAATCATATATGGTTACATTTGAATCGGAGTTGGCATATACCGCTCCGCCATTGTAGTTGGAAACGTTTTCGCGGAAAATACAATCCGAAATCTCCGCAGTCGCTCTGATATTTATTGCCGCACCGCCGACATAAGACGAAGCCGTCCTGTCAAGGGTGTTGTTGGTGAAGGTTATGCCGCTGATCAAGTTTGTTCCGCCGGTGACGTTCAGCGAGGCTCCGCCATCATTTTTAGTTCCGGTGGAATAGTTGCCTCCGGTAAAAACTGCTCCGGCAGCACCGGTTATTGTGTACCCGGAAACGTTGACATGAGAATGGGTGTATTCCCCTGCTTCAACATAAATGATTTTTTTGCCGCTGGCAACAGCATCCGCAAAAGAATCATATTCTGTGACAATGACTTTTGTACCGTTAATATCAGCCGAGGCAAGTTCACCGTCAGTTGCATTGGACTTGATCAATGCCGCATCGCTGCGATAGGTGTAATCTTCTGTGGTCACATAGAGGTCGTTGTCTGCCGCGATAAAGGTCTGATAGCCTTCATCGGCACCGATCGTACCTTTTTGCAACCAGTTTTCGGAGAACTCTGCATCAATGACTTTGGCAAAGGTTTTACCGTTTTCTTCGGTCAGGAATTTTTCGCCGAGCACGGTAATTGAAGAACCGTCATTACTGATATAGATGGTATCAGAACTCTGTTTCAGCGTGAGCAGGCCGTCAATTTTGACCAATGCTTCATGACCATTTGATTTTGCAAGATACAGCGCGCCGCCGTTTTGGGTTGCCTGATTGCCGTTGAAGATTACATTCCCCAATGTCACAGTTATGTCATTTACACTGCCGAGTATGTAAATCGCCGAACCATGTATCGCAGTATTGCTGGTAAATTCAGCATTGCGGATATAACAATCTTGCTGTGCATTTGAGGCAATAAAAACAGTACCTTTATTTGTGGCAACGTTGTTTTTGAATATTGCACCGTCAACATTGATACATCCGTCGTGAACGTATATTGCGGAGCCATCGACCGCGTTATTACTGATGAATTCTGATTTTTTACCGCTGGCATCACTGCCGATGTAAACCGGAGTGTCACCGCTGTTCAGCCACAATGCGCCTCCAGCACCGACGTCACCGCCGGCAATATTATTGGTAAAAGTAGACCCTGTGAAAGAGAAATTCACCTCACCATTAAAAGCAACTGCACCGCCTCTCTCTGCAATGTTTTTATCAAACAGGGAATTTTTAACTTCGAATTTTCCGCTGGTGTTCATATTTATCGCACCGCCGAGAGAGTTGGTGGTGTTGCCGGAAAAAACAACGTTTTGCAAAGTGCCGGCAGTACCTGTGCTATTGATGTAGAGTGCACCGCCGACACAGTTACGTTCGCCGGTCGAATTCACGTAATTATTACCAAAGGTGACACCGCTTATCATCACATTGCCAGACAGTTCAAACGCACTGCCGCCAGTATTGGATGTGCCGGGGTAGTTGACGGATCCGCCGGAAATAACGGCACCGGATTCGCCGTAAATGGTTTTGCCGGAAAGCGTAAGCAGTTCGGTGTCGGTCGTGTCATCGGTGGTGGTTTCGTTCGGTTCAAAAGAGTATTCACCCTTCTTGATGCCGATGATTTTTTCTCCGCTGCTTACCGCAGCGGAGAGTGAGCTGTAGCTCACTCCATTACTTACTAAAGTCAGTTCATCGTCAACTTTCAGTTCCGTACCGTTGAGGATCGCTGCAGTTTCTTGAGCCATAACTTTTTTCTCCATGTTGAAAGTTTATGAAAAATTCTTGTTTTACAATACTTCAACTATATTATAGCACACAAATATTTATTTGTCAATACCCGCGTTAACTATTTTACGTTTTTTTTGTTTTTTTTTGTTTATTTCGCAGCCCGCCGGTGCCGGATGTTGAAAAAATGCCAAAGGTGTACTATATTATGATGAATACATTCGTTTTAATATAAGGAAAACGCAAAATCGATACGCAGAATACAACTCCGGAATGCTTTCTGACCGTGCCGCAGGACTTCAAACTGCCGGAACCGCTGGTCATGGATTGCGGCAGAGTGCTCAAAGAGGTCAATCTCCGCTACGAAACCGCCGGTACCCTCAATGCCGATAAATCCAATGCCGTACTCGTCACCCACGCCCTTTCCGGCGATGCCCACGTCTGCGGCAGACACACTCCGCAGGATAAAAAACCGGGCTGGTGGGACGATATGATCGGTCCCGGCAAAATGGTCGATACCAATAAATATTTCGTCATCTGTTCCAATGTCATCGGCGGATGTGCCGGTTCGACCGGTCCCCAATCCATCGACCCCGATACCGGTAAACCGTACAATATGAGTTTCCCCGTCACCACCGTGGCGGATATGGTCCGCGCCCAGAAACAGCTCGTCGACCACCTCGGTATCAAAAAACTGCTCGCTGTCCTCGGCGGTTCCATGGGCGGAATGCAGGTGCTGCAGTGGGCGGTAAGCTATCCGGATATGATGGATGCCGTCATCCCGATCGCCACCGCGTGTCAGTTTTCCCCGCAGAATATCGCTTTTGACTGGGTCGCACGCGAGGCAATAAAAGCCGACCCCAACTGGAACGGCGGGGAATATACCGAAGAAACCGTCCCCGCCCGCGGTCTGGCGGCAGCTCGGATGCTGGCCCATATCACTTATCTTTCTGAAGAGTCCATGAGCCGCAAATTCGGCCGTTCCCTGCAAAACAAAGATGAAAACGGCTCATACGAATACGATTTCGACTTTGACTTCGCCGTGGAAAGCTATCTGCAGCACCAGGGCAAACGCTTCGTGGAAAGATTCGATGCCAACAGTTATTTTTACATCACCCGCGCCACGGATTATTTCGATTTGACCGCCGCGACCGGTGGAAATCTGACCGCGGCACTCAAAGATGTGCAGGCTGATTTCCTGATCGTATCTTTTTCCAGCGACTGGCTTTTTCCGACAAGTCAATCCCGGAGAATCGTCGACGCGTTGCTGGAAAACCGCAAAAAGGTCTCTTTCTGCGAAATCAAATCCGGCTACGGACATGACGCTTTTCTGCTGGAAGTAAACACCCTCGGCAGAATGGTGCGCGATTTTCTCCACCATAAACAGGAGGCACGCAATGGCAGATAAACGCGTTCTTGACCCCAACCGCAGACGGGATTTGGAAATTATCGCCGGTTTGGTCTCTCCCGGCGACCGGGTGCTCGACCTCGGCTGCGGCGACGGATTGTTCCTGCGGGAACTGCAGCTGAACCACCGTGCCGATGTCCTCGGTATCGAAATAGACCAGGATTCCATCGTGCGGTGCATTGGCAACGGCGTACCGGTCATTCAGGGCGACTTGAATGATAATCTGGATTATATGCCGGAAAAATCTTTTGACCTCGCCGTTTTGAGCCACACTCTGCAGGAAACCCGCCGCCCCGATGTGCTGCTTAAACAAATCGTGCGCATCGGCCAACGCGCCGCCGTCAGCGTGATAAACTTCGGTCACTGGCGGTGCCGGCTTCAGGTCGCTTGCGGCGGTAAAATGCCCCGCAGTTCCCAGATGCCGTTCCAGTGGTACGATACACCCAATATCCACTTCTGCACGCTGCAGGATTTCCGTGAATTGTGTGCTTCGCTCGGAATCAAAATCATTTCCGAACATCCGATCGCGGCAAAGTTTCCGCTGCTGACACGCAAATTCCCCAATCTTTTTGCCGTCGGCTGTGTATTTGTTCTGGAAGCAGAGTAAAAAGTAAAAAAAACAGGGGGCTGTTGCAAATGTTTTGCAACAGCCCGTTTTTGTGTTTCTGCAAAGTTTATTTCTGTCCGTTGAGGAAGTACGCCACAAGTTCGGGGTCAAGCTCCGGAATATCCTGCGGCATATTGCCGTTCCGCATGGAAACGTGTCCCAGTACCCCCGCCGCCACCGCATCGCGCGCTGCAACCGGATTGGCATTGGTTTCGGCACCGGAACGGATGAAATTCAGAAAACTGGTGATCGTCGGAGTATCCGCGCCGCCGTGGTCGATTTGAGAACCTTTCAGATTATAGATGATGTCAGGCTTCTGACGGCTGCCGCGGCTCGTCCAGACATGGATCTGACAATCGCCGTGGTCGCCGATGTTTTCCACTCTGCCGCGGGTCCCGATAAAGGTGTAGTTGCGTTCGCTGTCCGGGGAATAATGGCACTGCATATAGGTCGCCTGCGCGCCGTTTTTCAGCTGCATCATTATCATATTGTGGTCTTCCACATCCATTTCCGGAGAAAATCCGCTCTGGGTCAGCGGCGGATATTGCGCCTCGTCCCATTTGGCGCACCCTCTTTCGTCAGCAGAACGGCGCGCACAGCGGTTGTACACGCTCAACATCCCCATGCCGACCACGCGTTTTGACGACGAACCCATCAGCCAGTGCATGACGTCGATGTCGTGTGCGCCTTTCTGCAGCAGCAGTCCGTTGGTGTTTTTCTGCTCCGAGTGCCAGTCGCGGAAGTAGGCATCGCCGCCGTAGCCGATAAAGTGACGGCACCAGCCGCACTGGACTTCGCCGATAAGCCCGGAGTCGATGACCTCTTTCATTTTGAGCACCGACGGGAAATAACGCATGTTGTGACCGATGAAAAGTTTGGATTTGGTGCGGTATGCGGTTTCCAGAATCCGGTCACAGCCTTCAAGAGTTATCGCCATGGGTTTTTCCAGATAGACCGCCTTGCCCGCTTCCAGTGCGGCGATGGTCTGCTCCTCATGGCAGAAATCCGGCGACATGACAAAGACGATGTCGATATCCTTGTTGGCAAGCAGTTCGCGGTAATCTCTGGTGAGTTCAGCCTGCGGGAACTCCTCTTTGAATAACTTGAATCCGGGAATGCTCAAATTGGAAACCGGCGGCTCATCATAAGGGTCGGCCCCCATGATTATCTCAATACCGTTTTTTACCTGATGTGCTTTGTAAGCGTGTCTGCCGCGCCCGTAGACCCCGATGATGCCAGCTTTCAAACTCCTGCTCATAAAAAAAACCTCCTGTCAAGAAGCGGTTGTCAGCTTTTCTGATTTATGCATAAAATATAAAGCTTGAGATTTTTTTTACAAGCCGTGCAATCATAATAAAATTGAAAAATTCATGTTTTTTGTAAAAAACTGCAAAAGCTCTGTTTCTGCGGCTTTTTGTTTTTGAAAACCGCTTGAAATTTGCCAGCTTGTGAGCTATATTAAACAATACGTCAAAGACGTGAACAACCTAAATTCAAGGAGTGAAAAAATGGTCAGTTACAAATCTCTCGGTCTGGTGAATACCCGGGAACTTTTTGCCAAAGCCATCAAAGGCGGTTACGCGATCCCGGCATACAACTTCAACAACATGGAGCAGCTTCAGGCGATCGTTCAGGCTTGCGTTGAAACTGAATCTCCGCTTATCCTCCAGGTTTCCAAAGGTGCGCGTGAATACGCCAACCAGACCCTGCTGCGTTACATGGCCCAGGGTGCGGTCGAATACGCCAAAGAAATCAACAACGGCAAAGCCATTCCGATCGTGCTTCACCTCGACCACGGTCCGGATTTTGAGACCTGCAAAAGCTGCATCGATTTCGGTTTCTCCAGCGTGATGATCGACGGTTCCCACCTCTCTTTTGAAGAAAACATCGCCGAAACCCGCAAAGTCGTGGAATACGCTCATCAGTTCGACGTCACCGTCGAGGGTGAACTCGGCGTGCTCGCCGGTGTCGAAGATGATGTGAAAGCTGAACATCACACCTACACCCGTCCGGAAGAAGTCGAAGAATTCGTCAAACGTACCGGCGTTGATTCTCTGGCTATCGCTATCGGTACCAGTCACGGTGCTTACAAATTCAAACCGGGCGATGACCCGAAAATCCGTCTGGACATCCTGCAGGAAATCGAAAAACGCATCCCGGGCTTCCCGATCGTGCTCCACGGTTCCTCCAGCGTGCCGCAGGATCTGGTCAAAATCATCAATGAAAACGGCGGTAAACTCAAAGATGCCATCGGTATCGGCGAAGACCAGCTCCGCGAAGCTGCCAAGAGCGCAGTTTGCAAAATCAACATCGACTCCGATGGCCGTCTGGCGATGACCGCTGCGATCCGCAAAGTTTTCAACGAAAAACCCGGCGAATTCGACCCGCGCAAATATCTCGGTCCTGCCCGTACCTCTCTCAAAGAGCTGTACATGCGCAAAAACCGCGAAGTGCTCGGCAGTGCCGGTCATGCGTTTGACAAATAATTTTTGAGAGAAATTCTTGAAAATTATTGAAAAGAGCTGTTATACAGTTCTGTAAAAAGATGTTTTCCGGGGGAAAGCTTTTTGAAAGAAGCTTTCCTCCGGTTGCTTTATACACCATTTGTTGTGAGAGTGTGTGCTGTGTGAAAACGCGGCAGTAAAAAACGGGCTGTTGCTCACCTTTTTTGAGGTTCGGCAGCAGCCCGTTGGTTTTATATGTTGTTACTCTTGTGCCAGAGTGACTTTGCGGAAATTTTTCTTTCCGGCACGCAGGGTGAGTGAACCGGCACTGAAGTTTTCCGCGGTCAATAAAGTATTGACATCGGTGATTTTTTCATCATTCAAAGAGACCGCACCACCCTGAATGAGCCGTCTGCCGTCGCTGGTGCTTTTGCAGATACCGGCAAGTACCAGCAAGCGCGGAACCGAGAGACCATTGGCGATTTCAGCTTGCGGCACGAGCGTTTCCGGCAGGTCGGCAACGGCATCTTTGGCGGAAACCGCGATGATGCTGCTGGTGGTGACGACCTTGCTTTCCGGGTCGGCAAAACCGAATTTGCTTCCGGCGGCAAGATAGGCGTCTTTTGCCGCCTGTTCGCCGTGGGCAAGTTTGGTGGCTTCGTATGCCAGGATTTCTTTGGCGCGGTTGATATTGGGCTGTTCTGCAATGGCGATACACTCATCCAGCGGCAATTCAATGGCAAACTTCAACAGCAGTTCTCTGACCATCGCATCATCGCAGTTGCGCCAGAATTGATAATAGTCAAAGTAACTGGTCTTTGCCGGGTCGAGCCAGACACTGGCACCGCCGACTGATTTGCCGAACTTCTGCCCGGTGGCGGGATTCATCAACAGCGGAATGGTCAGGCAGTGTGCTTCCTGCTCATTTTCGTACA
Organism: Victivallaceae bacterium; assembly: GCA_045586645.1. Taxonomy (GTDB): domain Bacteria; phylum Verrucomicrobiota; class Lentisphaeria; order Victivallales; family Victivallaceae; genus UBA1784. The sequence goes on along the minus strand of JAZNAR010000045.1, from coordinate 40,543 downwards.
TCCGGCGGATGAGTTCCGTGCCGGCTACCATGTTGCCCCACTGGTCCTGACCGCCTATTTCCAGAGTGCAGTTGTACTCTTTGTGCAGATGATAGAAGTCATATCCCTGCAGCAGGGAATAACTGAATTCCAGAAACGAAAGGCCGTTTTCCATGCGGCTTTCCACAGATTTCTGCGCCATCATGCGGTTTACGGAAAAACGGCTGCCGATGTCACGCAGAAAATCCAGCAGCTTTATTTTGCCGAGCCAGTCAAAGTTGTTGACAAAATATGCTTCACCGTTTTCCAGTGTGATGAAGCGGGCAAGCTGCTGTTTCAGACATTCAACGTTGGCAGCGACAGTTTCCATGGTCAGCATATTTCTGGCGGTGGAGCGTCCGGAAGGATCTCCTATGGCTCCGGTGGCACCGCCGACGAGCACGGTCGGGATGTGACCGGCTTTCTGCAGCATACGCATTGCCATGACCGGCAGCAGATGTCCGACGTGCAGACTGTCACCGGTGGGGTCGAAACCGCAGTAAAAGACCACTTTGCCGTTGGCAAGATTTTTTTCGATGGCAGCTGAATCGGTTTCCTGATATATGAAACCGCGTGCTTTAAGTTCCTGATATATATTCATTGTTTTACCCCGTATATGGTGTTTGTGTCAGTGTCCGATAACATTTTGCTCCAGCGGCAGTTTGCGCCATGCCCGGTGGTGGACCTGTTTGCCTTCAGCAAGCCAGCGTTCTTCAAAATCGCTCCGCACGCCCGTCAAATCCGCGATGCCTTCGGGGCAAAGCTCAAATATCCCGGAAGCGGAAATGACTTTATTCACCGCATCACAATACGTCTCATCGTCACTGGAAAAGTGAAAGATACCGTCAGTTTTCAACACCCGGTGCAGCTGACTGGTGAAATCACTGCACAGCAGCCGGTTGCCGCGATGCCGGTTTTTCGGCCACGGGTCGGGACAGAGGATATGAATCCTTTCCAGAGAGGAGTCCGGCAGCATCTGTGCGATAAGAAAACGTGCTTCCACCCGGAGAATATCCATATTTTCTATTTTGTTGCGCTCCATTTTGCGGACGACTTTACGCAATCGGCCGAGCATCACATCGGCGGCGATGATTTTTCTTTCCGGATATTTTTTCGCCAGAGCGATGGTGAAACTGCCGGAACCGCACCCCATATCCAATTCGGCAGATATTCCCGGGGCGGCAGGAATGAAGTGTTGATAGACGCCGGTGAAAATATTTATCCGGTTGTCTTCCGGATGCGCTGCCATATCAGATAGCCTCCCGCTCTTTTATCCATTGCCGCAGAGCGTTTTGGGTGTTTTCAAAATCTTCCAGCATGGCTTTGGCAAATATTTTGAAATACTCAATCCAGGCCTCGCGGAAGTCGCCGAGCGCACGGACGCGGTCGGCAAAGACTTCGTCGCTGTTCATCTCTTCGCTTTCCGGCAGTTTGAAAGAGCCGAAAGCAAAATTATCCGCGTCAAACGTGCCGCTCCAGACCGAATTGTCATCACGGGTCAGCGCGATTTTTGCTTTGCGGAGCTTTTTGCCGACTCCCAGAGCGGCTTTGACTTCGGCACTGCGCAGGGGGCTGTCACCGTTTTTGATGGAAGCTTCCTGCGAACCGTGAGCTTCTCCGTCACCGGCAAGGAGCAGCGGAGCTTCGAGCATGATATCGAAATCATTCTGTCCGATGGTTATTTTGCCGGTTTTTTCCGCATAATAGAGCAGCCAGGTCAGGAAATCTCTGCCCACTTGCTGTTCCGGCGGCGCGACCGGTGCTCCGGTGAGTTCAAGCAGCGGCAGCTGTGACGGAACGGTTTGGAATTCTCTTTCCAGAATCAGAGCCGGAGTCAGCTGCAGCGGTTCCATTTTTACGGCACGGTAAAAGTGGTCGACAAAGAGGTCGATCTGGGTCTGACTGGTCGCGCCGAGATAGAGCAGTTTGGTGTGCGGTTCGATAACCATGGTGATGCCGGAAAGGGCAGGGGGCATTTTGTTGATATGCCGTTCCAGAACATCTTCTTTGATTTTCTTTCTGTCTTTGCCGGAAACATAATCCCTGCCGGGATTGGCGGCAAGGAAAGCCTGTTCCTCGCGCAGACAGAGGGCATTGAGCAGAGAAGCGGGTATTTTGCGGACAGCCTGACGCAGAGTAAGCGTATAAGCTCCGCCGCGAACGATGGTGGTTTCGTCAATGTTTGTATCCAGCAGATGTTTGCCTGTCACCCATCCTGTCTGGACTTCAGAGGTGACAGAGTCCAGAGTTCCGGCTTTGCCGGGCTGAAAAAGTTTGGCAAAATCTTCCGGCAGTTCCCCCGGAAGCTCGAACATGGTAAAAGATAATGAACCGCGGTCAAAAGGCATTTTTTTTACTCCGGAAAATCAGAATTTGTGGTCTTCACCGAAACCGTAATTTTCGATGACATAATCAAGGTCTTTATCGCCCCTGCCGCTGCAGGTGGCAAGGATCGAGCCGTACGGATGCTCTTTGGCCCATTTCATGGCGTAGGCGATGGAATGGGAACTTTCCAGAGCGGGAATGATCCCCTCGTAGCGGGAGAGTTTGAAAAAGGCATCGACCGCCTCTTTGTCATCAACTGTCACATACTGAACTCTGCCGAGGTCATGCCAGAAAGCGTGTTCCGGTCCCACTGACGGATAATCCAGACCGCTGGCAATCGAGTACACCGGTGCCGGTTCGCCGTTTTCATCTTTGAGCATGTAGCTTTTGAATCCGTGCATGGAGCCGGGTTCGCCGTAGTTGATACTGGCGGCGTGCTGACCGAATCCGGGACCGTGACCGAGAGGTTCGATGCCGATGAGGTCGACCGGGTCGGCAAGGTAGGCGGCAAAACTGCCGGCGGAGTTGCTGCCTCCGCCGACACAGGCGCAGACGGCATCCGGCAGATGACCGGTCATTTCCAGGAACTGCTGCCGGGATTCTTCGCCGATGCAGAACTGAAAATCACGCACCATCATCGGGAAAGGATGCGGTCCGAGGGTGGAACCGATGCAGTAAATCGCGGTTTTATACTGTTTTGCGTAGGAGGCAAATGCGGAATCAACTGCCTCTTTCAAGGTTTTCAATCCGTGTGAAACCGGTACGATTTCCGCGCCGAGCACCCGCATTCTGGCGACATTGGGAGCCTGTTTGGCGATGTCGACTTCGCCCATGTGGATTTCGCATTCCAGACCGAAATACGCTGCGGCGGTCGCCAGAGCCACTCCGTGCTGACCGGCACCGGTTTCAGCGATGATTTTCTTTTTGCCCATGTAGGATGCCAGCAGAGCTTCACCCATGCAGTGGTTGAGTTTGTGTGCGCCGGAATGGTTGAGGTCTTCCCGTTTCAGATAGATGTGGCAGTTGCCGAGCTTTTCGGAGAGGCGGTTGCAGTGGTACACCGGTGTCGGACGGCCCTGAAACTCTTTGCGGATGCGGCGGAGTTCGCTGATGAATTTGGATGATTGACAGATGGAGCGGTACGCCTGGTCGATCTCTTTGCAGGCTTTTTCCAGGTCAGCGGGCAGTTCCATGCCGCCGTAAGGTCCGAAAAAACCATTCTGGTCGGGATAATCCCGGAAATAACGTTTGTAGTCCATGATATAAAAGTTCCTTAAAAATGAATTGCAGAAAAATGAAAAAAATCACACCTGTTCCCGCAGGAACAGCCGGAAAAGCAGCCGCCCTTTACGGTGCGGCAGTCAATATCGTGTCGGCGCGACGCGCCATCGTTTGACAAATGTGTGATCCATAGTTGCAGAAATATCCTGAATTTTTTATACATATTATAAATATAGCCCCGCCGCAGGCAGATTGCAAATTTTAATCAATGGAAAAATCCCGGAAAGGTACAAAAAAAGAGGAAATGCTATTTTTATATCAATAAATATTTGCTTTTTGCTTTTTGCTGTGGTATATTTTAGAGAATACATGCAACTTGGTTTTTTGTGGAAAGGAAGCGGGCATTTTATGCGTCAGGAAAAAATCCTCAATATACCGGCGATCCGCCGGATGCCTACCTATTTGCATAAATTGCTGAAAATGCAGGCCGAAGGCAAGGTTAGTGTTTCATCGACAGAACTGGCTGAATATATGAATATCGAGCTGATAGTTGTCCGCAAAGATATTTCTCTGACCGGGATTTCGGGGCAGCGGCGCGTCGGTTATGATGTCAATGAGCTTATCAGTTACATAAAAGCCTATCTCGGTTGGGAAGATACCATCCCGGCGGTTCTTGTCGGTGCCGGTTCTCTGGGGACTGCTCTGCTCGGATACGATGATTTTGAACATTACGGTTTCAGCATAGAGTGGGTCTTTGACGCTTCTGCGGAAAAAATCGGGCGCAATGTCTATGGCAGAACCGTGTTGGATATACGCGATATGGAAAAATGTTTTCAGGAAAGACGCCCGGAAATCGCCGTCATCTGCGTATCCAATGCCGCCGCCCAGGAGGTCGCTGACCATCTGGTGGCGTGCGGGATAAAATATATCTGGAACTTTGCCAATGTTTCGTTGAAAGTTCCTCCGGAAGTTGTCGTTCAGCGGGAAGTTATCGCCGGAGGGCTCGCTATGCTGGCAGTCCGGCGCAAAATGGAAAAAAGCCGCTCCGGCAGCAAATTGCTGCAAAGTGTGCGTAAAAGATTGTTTCATAAATAGTATGGCGGGGGCAATACGGGGAGGATTGCGCATTTTATTTTTTTAAGGTCGGAAAGCAGCATCCGGCAACGGATGCCGCATAGTTTTTTTACTTTACAACATTTTTGAGGTAGAATAAAAATGTGTTGCAAAAAATTATCAGAAGGGGCAGCCGCCAAATTTGCGGAGCTTGATGCCTTTATTGACGGTCTTGGTATTGACCGCAATGATGAGCGCAGACGCGGTCGGCTGATTCAGGTACTGCACCGGGCGCAGGGGATTTTCGGTTATCTGCCGCGTGAAGTGCAAATCCATGTCGCAGAAAAACTTTATCTTACCGAAGCGCAGGTTTCCGGTGTGGTCAGTTTCTACAACTACTTCACCACCGAGCCGAAAGGCAAATACTGCATTGACGTCTGCATGGGAACCGCCTGCTACGTCAAAGGTTCGGAAAAAGTCCTTTCCGAAATCGAGCGCGTGCTCGGAATCAAAGCAGACACCAATCCCACCCCGGACGGTTTGTTTTCAATTTCCGCGCTCCGCTGCGTCGGTGCGTGCGGTCTTGCCCCGGTGATGATCGTCAACGGCAAAGTTTACGGTAAAGTCACTCCCGCCAAAGCGGTAGAGATTATCAAAGAATACAAGGAGCTGGGCTGATCATGAATAAAGTTGTTTCCAAAGAGTCACTGCTCGATGCTTTCAATTCCTGCAAATGCGAGCTTGCTCTCCGCTGTGCTGCAGCTCACGACATCAACTCCGCCAAAAAAGATATCCTCTGCTGCGGCGGTACCGGATGTCATGCGTCCAACGCAAAAGAGCTGATGGACAATCTGAATAAATACATCAAAGAAAACGGTTTGGAAAATGACGTCCGCGTGGTGCAGACCGGATGCTTCGGTTTCTGCGCGCAGGGTCCGATCGTCAAAGTCATGCCGGATAACGTTTTCTACGTCCAGGTCACTCCGGATGATGCCAAAGAAATCGTGGAAAGCCACATCGTCGGAAAAAAACTTGTCGAACGTCTGCTTTTCGTTGAACCGCTGCTCAAAGAGCGCGTGCAGGACTATGCCAAAATGTCCTTCTATGCCAAACAGGAGCGTATCGCTTTGCGCAACTGCGGTCTTATCGATCCGGAACGCAACGAAGAATACATCGCCAATGACGGTTATCAGGCTCTTGCCAAATGTCTCTTTGATATGAAAAAAGAAGATGTCGTGCAGGAAGTCCTCAACTCCGGTCTGTGCGGCCGCGGCGGTGCCGGATTCCCCACCGGTTTGAAGTGGAGGATCGCCGCCGGTGTGCAGGCTGATGAAAAATATATCGTCTGCAACGCTGACGAAGGCGACCCGGGCGCATTCATGGACCGTTCCATTATGGAAGGCGACCCGCACAGCATCATCGAAGCCATGGCTGTCGGTGCTTATGCCATCAGTGCCCAGCGCGGTCTGGTCTATATCCGTGCGGAATATCCGCTCGCTGTCAACCGTCTGCTCGGTGCCATTGAACAGGCGCGCGAATGCGGTCTGCTCGGCAACAACATCATGGGAACCGATTTCAGCTTTGACATTGAAATCAAACTCGGTGCCGGTGCATTCGTCTGCGGTGAGGAAACTGCCCTTATCCACTCCATGGAAGGTCAGCGCGGCGAACCGACCACCAAACCGCCGTTCCCCGCCAACATCGGCGGCGGCTACTGGGGCTGCTCCACCAACGTGAACAACGTTGAAACCTATGCTTCCATCCCGGAAATCATCCGCAAGGGTGCGGCATGGTACAGCAAAATCGGTAACTGGCAGGCTGAATTTGATGAAAAAGGTAATTTTGTCCGTACCATCAGCGGCAGTGCCGGTACCAAAGTTTTTGCTCTGGCCGGACAGATCAACAACGTCGGTCTGGTTGAAGTCCCGATGGGAACTACCCTGCGCGAAATCATTTATGACGTCGGCGGCGGTGTTTCCGGCGGCAGAGAGTTCAAAGCGGTGCAGACCGGCGGTCCTTCCGGCGGCTGTATCACCAAAGAAGACCTCGACACCCCCATTGATTACGGCAATCTGACCAAAATCGGCTCAATGATGGGTTCCGGCGGTATGATCGTGCTTTCTGACAACGATTGTATGCCCGCGATGGCGAAGTTCTATCTGGACTTCACCAAAGATGAATCCTGCGGTAAATGCACTCCGTGCCGTATCGGTACCCGCCGTATGCTGGAAATGCTGGAAAAAATCTGCGACGGCAACGGTACTGAAGAGATGCTTGATGAATTGGAACGTCTGGCGAAAACCATCACTGATACCGCGCTTTGCGGTCTCGGTCAGACTGCGCCGAACCCGATTCTCAGCACCCTGCGTTACTTCCGTGATGAGTATCTTGCTCACGTGCGTGACAAAAAATGTCCGGCAGGCACCTGCCGCAAACTTTTCACGCTGACAATCACCGACGCCTGTATCGGTTGTACCAAGTGCAAACGTATGTGTCCGGTCAATGCGATCGAAGGTGAACTCAAACAGCTTCACGTGATCGACGCCAGCAAGTGCATCAAGTGCGGAGCCTGTATTGACGGCTGCCCGAAAAAAGCGATTGTCAAAGGATGAGTATAAAGATGAACAGAGTAAATCTTACAATCAACGGTAAAGCGGTATCCGTTCCCGCCGGCTCCACCATTCTGGATGCCGCCAAACAGCTGAATATCAACATCCCGACTCTCTGCTACTGCGACAAACTCGGTTGCGGCATCGCCAACCAGCCTGCCAGCTGCCGTATTTGCGTGGTCGAGGTCGAACGCCGCCGCAATCTTGCTCCGGCGTGTGCCACTCCGGTCATGGAAGGAATGGTGGTCCACACCAATTCCCAGCGTGCGCTCAACGCCCGCCGTACCGTTTTGGAACTGATGCTCAGTGACCACCCGCAGACCTGTCTGACCTGTGCCAAGAATCAGGATTGCGAACTGCAGAAACTGACCGCTGAATTCGGTATCCGTGAAGTCGAATTCAATGGCGCACGCAACAACTGCAAAGTTGATGATTCCAGCGAAGCGATCATGCGTGATCTTTCCAAATGTATCATGTGCCGCCGCTGCGAAACAGTCTGTAACAAAGTTCAGACCGTCAGTGCGCTGACCGGTTACGGTCGCGGTTTCGGTGCCAAAGTCGGTACCGCCAGCCTGATTCCGCTTGCCGATACCAACTGCACATTCTGCGGACAGTGCGTCAACGTTTGTCCGGTCGGTGCGATCACCGGTATCAGCTATGTCAAAAAAGTCTGGTCCGCGATCAATGACCCTGCCAAAACTGTTATTGTGCAGACTGCTCCGGCAGTGCGCGTGGCGGTCGGTCAGGAGTTCGGTTTTGAAGCCGGTGCTCCGATAACCGGCAAACTTGCCGCCGGTCTGCGTGCGCTGGGCTTTGATAAAGTTTTCGATACCAACTTCTCCGCTGACCTGACCATCATGGAAGAAGGTCACGAAATCGTTGAACGTATCAAAAACAACAAAGACCTGCCGATTCTGACCAGCTGCTGTCCGGGATGGATCAACTTTATCGAGCATAACTTCCCGGATCTGCTCCACATCCCGTCAAGCTGCAAATCTCCGCAGCAGATGTTCGGCGCGGTCGCCAAAAGCTACTATGCGGAAAAAATCGGCGTGAAACCGGAAAACCTGATCGTGGTTTCCATCATGCCGTGTCAGGCGAAAAAATACGAAGCCGCCCGTCCGGAGTTTGCCCCCAACGGTGTGCGTGATGTCGACTACGTCGTCACCACCCGCGAACTGTGCAAAATGTTCCGCGAAGCCGGTGTCAACCTCGCCAACCTCGATGATGAAGAATTTGACAGCCCGCTCGGTGAATCCAGCGGTGCCGCCGATATTTTCGGTGTTACCGGCGGTGTGCTTGAAGCCGCCTGCCGCTCTGTCTACTTCATGCTCAACGGCAAAAATCTTGAAGGCGATGCCATCAACTTCCGTGCGGTGCGCGGTTTGGATGGTATCAAAGAAGCGACAGTTCAGATCGCTCCCGGCAAGAGCATCAACGTTGCCGTCTGCTCCGGTCTGGGCAATGCCAGAACCGTACTGGAAATGGTGCGCAAAGACCCCAACCGTTTCCAGGCGATTGAAATCATGGCCTGCCCCGGCGGATGTATCAACGGCGGCGGTCAGCCTTTCCTGCACGGCGACACTGCGTTGCTTGAAAAGCGCATGAAAGGTCTTTACAGCGAAGATGAGCAAAAGACGCTCCGTCTCTCCCATGAAAACCCGGATATTCAGAAACTCTACGCTGAATATCTCGGCGAACCGGGCAGCGAAAAAGCGCATCATCTGCTGCACACCACTTATCATCAGAAATAAGTGATTATCTGCAAAAGATAAAAAAATCGCCCTCCGCATCAAGCAATGCGGGGGGCTTTTTTATCATGAAAATGCTGGCGGAAAATATTACCGTGCCGGCATGAAATTGGCACATCCGCGGGCAAAATCGATTCCGGTAAGCCGCAGACAGATGTAATCGCCGGTTTTCCATCCGGATTTACGCGGGTCGCCCGGGCGCATACCGGATGAGCGTTGCGGCCGCAGACGGTCACGTTCCACAAAGCCGTACATCCCGAATTCATTTATTTCGACCTGTAATCCGGCAGCGGTGAGTTTTACGATACGTCCGTCGTAAAGTTTTTCCGGATGGGATTCCATGATTTCCTGCAGCAGCCGGAGTTTCAACCGGTCAGCGGCGGCAAAGCACGCGGCATCGATGTTTTCTTCCTGTTCCGAAGCCCATGAAGCGGCGAGTTCCAGAGTTTTACTGCTGCGGGTGCGGAGTTTTTGGTCAAAATTCCACAACTGCTGGTGTACGAGCAAATCCGGATAACGGCGTATCGGACTGGTGAAGTGCGCGTAAAATGTTTTGCCCAGCGCGAAGTGGAGTTTGCCCTCTGCCGCATACGATGCGCGGGGCAGGGAGCGGAGCAGCAGATTGAGAATAATCTCCTTTTTGCCGTCATCCGGCAGTGAAGCTATAAAATCCCGGCAGTTTTTGCGGTCGGAAATATCTCCGGAGGCAAGGCGGAAATCCTCAAACATCAAATCGGCAAATTCCATGGTTTTTTCCGGTTCCGGCTCCGGATGCACCCGGTAAATACCGGCGATACCTTTGCGGGACATTTCCAAACCGGCAGCCTGATTGGCTGCGAGCATACACTCTTCCACAAGTTGTTCAGACTCCCGGGGAAAGCGTTTTTCCAGACCGGAAACAGTATCAGTATTTTCGTCACAGACGACTCTTACTTCCGGCAGCGGCAAATCAATGAATTTTTCATATTTGGCACGGAAATTTCGCATCAGGCGTACAGTTTTTGCAAGCTGCTGCAGCGCAGAAACAAGAGAGTTGTCCCATCGGGCGGCGGTGATGCCGTTTTCAAGAAAATCCTGAACCTCATCATAATCCAGACGGTGGCGGACTTTTATCAAAGTGTGGGCGCGGCGGGCGGAAACTACTCTGCCCTCGGGAGCGATTTTCAGAAACACTGAATGGGCAAGGCACTCTTTATTTTGTGTCAAACTTATTTTTGCCGTCAATGCCGGCGGCAGCATCGGCAGTGTCCTGCCGGGCAGATAACAGCTGAATGACCGCACTCTTGCCGCTTTGTCAAACTTGCTTCCCGGCACGATATATGCCGCCACATCGGCAATATGGACACCTATTATACTGGTTCCATCCGGTTCAACTTCTATTGAGAGTGCATCATCGAAGTCTTTGGCGTTTGCCGGGTCAATGGTAAAAACTGCCAAATTGCGGTAATCTTCGCGGGCGGTTTCCCGGGGGGGGAGGGAGGATGACTCGATATCATCTTTTTCATTATATTTGCCGACAAGAGCGTATTCAGCCATGACGGCATCCAGATCACCTGAAATATTGCCCGCTCTGCCGATCACTTCCGTAATTATGCCGCCGGGGGAATCATATTTGCCGAAGTCATATCTGACCCGTACCCAGTCGCCGCGTTTGGCTCCGCGCCGCGCACCGTGTATTTCCACATCATCCGGCAGCCGGGGATTGAGCGGACGCACCACCGAACCGGCAAGCAGTTCCCCGACAAAGCCGTCACGGCTGCGTTCAAGGATTTCTTCAACTCTGCCGACATCGCCTTTTGCCAAATCTTCCGGATGGTTTTTGCGCGGCGGCAGAAGGTGAACCCTGACTTTATCGCCGTCAAGGGCATTGAGAGTGAACTTCGCCGGGATGAAAATTTCCGGTTGCACGGTGTTATCATCATCATTGCTTTCCGGAGTGACAAAACCGTAACCGTTGACCGTTATCCGGATGATCCCGCAAACATCATTGACCTGTTTGCGTCTTTTGCGCTCCAGAACCCGTTCCGCAAGGCGTCTCAACCTCTGTTTGCGCTGTTTTTTCACGGTTTTTTCTCCCATAAAGGAATGCCGCCATATTCCGGCAGTTGACGGCGGTTTTCGTCGGAGAGTACCGAATCAATAAATTTGCGGATATGCGGAGCAGCTTGACGGCGGCAAATCAGTACATATTGCAACGTCAGAGGATATTTACCGGAAATTATATTGCCGGCAGTGGGCACAATGTCATTTACCGGCAGAAATTCCACCTGCATAAAGGTGCCGGGAATAAAAGGAGCGATGCCGAGTGCCGCCGGAGTCAGAAATGTGAAAATCTGTTCCGGAGAACTGACCCGGAAAACCTCTGAAGCATAATTTTTTTCGCCGAATATCCGCCGGTGTACGCCTGTGCCATCAATTTCCGGCTTTAACATAATGCGTTGAATATCAATTTTTTGCAGGTTTGGGTTTTTCCAGCGCGGCCGCTCCTGTGTCAATATTTCCAGAACTCTTTCGGGAGTCAGAGAACCGGTCGGATTGCCGGGGTGGATATACAGACACAATGCTTCTGCGGCAAACGGGATGACTTCAATATCATCTGTTTTTTCCGGCAGAAAACGTCTGTCTGTTACCAGAATGTCTGTTTCACCGCGCAGAATGGTTTGCACAGATCCTGTTGACGGCAACACTCTTTTCATACTTACGGCATCGCCGGAAAATACCAGTTTCAAAGCGGCATCACGCAGAATTTTTGTCACCGGCGCACCGTTGGCGGCATCTGTTATGTGCAACTCCGCCGCCGCGGCAGCTGAAACGGCGGTGAACAGCATAAACAGTGGCAGGAGAATATATTTCAGCATGGGTATTTCTGACTTATAACTTCCAGCAGACGGTCGTTTTCTTCCGGAGTGCCGATGGTGATGCGGAGGTAATCGCCGGTGATTTTTCCGGGGAAATAGCGCACAATAACCGCGTTTTCGCGCAACAGGGCAAAGCATCCTGCGCCATCTCTGTCCGGAGGTGCGGCAAAGAGAAAGTTGGCTTGGGAGGGGATGACTTTGAAACCGCGTTTGCCGAGTTCGGAATTGACCCGGCTGCGTTCAGCAAGGATTTTGGCGGTACATTCCGCCCGGTACGCTTTATCCGCATAATTTACTGCGGCAACGGTTTGAGAGAGCATATCGAGATTGTATGAATCCTTTAATTTCATCAAGCCGTCGATGAGTTTGGCGTTGCCGAATGCAAATCCGAGTCTGACGCCTGCCATCGAAGCGGATTTGGAAAATGTCCGCATCACCAGAACATTGGGAAATCCGGTGGCAAACTCTTCACAATTATCATCGGCAAACTCGCTGTATGCTTCATCTATCAGTACGATACCGTCAAATGCGGCACAAATCTCGCGTACCAGCTCTTTGGAAGCACAGTTTCCGGTCGGCGCATTTGGACGGGTGATGATAAGCAGATTGGCATTTTTTGCCTGTGCTACGACATCATCGGGGTAGGCAAATGTTTCAGCGTCAAGAGCAATGCGGTAAACCGGCGCACCCTGCATTGCCGCCAATACCGGATAGAGTGAGTAGCTCGGTTCAAAAACTGCCACCGGATGTTCCGGAGAGGTGAAAGCCCGGAATATCATCGTCAGCAAATCATCTGAACCGTTTCCGGCAATGACATTTTCTCTTTTTATTTTCAGGTCTGCGGCAAACATATCCCGCAGATTGTCCGCTGTCGGGTCGGGATAACGGCGCAATGCGGCAATGTCAAAATTTTTCAGCACCTCCGCCACTTTGGGTGAGGGAGGGTAGGGGTTTTCGTTGGTATTGAGCTTGATGAGATTGCTCATTTTCGGCTGTTCGCCGGGGACATATCCGGCGATGGCGTCGATTTCCGGACGGAAATATGATTTCATGGTTTCATTCTCCTTAAAGCATTGCCTGCACACCGATTGCGAGTGAGGCAAGCATCATTATTATTGCAAAAGCACAACACACTGTCCGGAATTTTTTTCCGGCTGCAGCTTTTCTGAAACAATCCCGCAGCAAATACGGTCTGGCTGACAGCCATATACCGGCAATTCCCGCTGCCCATGCCGTAACTGCAATGATAGCCAATCCCGGCAAATTGTAATCAAACGCGGTATGTATCATGCCGTATGCCGAAACGATCATCCACAATGCCAGAGCTCTTGCCGCGTAAAAGTCAATATAAAAATAACACAATACCGGCAGAACTACCGCCAGCACCGGGAGCAGCGGTTGGAGAAATCCGGGAGAAACCGGATATGCCAGCGGCACACATTGCAATGTTGACGGCAGAGTCAGGAGCAATCCGGCTATGCGGTTGCGGCACAATTTTTCTCTCTGCGGCAGATTTTCCGGAGTTGTCCGCAGAAAAACAACTGCACACACCGCATACACCACCGCAGAAAACAACGCTTCAGAAATATTTATCAGCATTTTAATTTATCCCGTAAAAATTTTTCCCGTTGGCAGTGAATATGTCACAAGCCGTTTCCGGAGTCATATTCCGGTCAGCTCCGAGAGCCGCGGCAACCAGCCCCACCAGACCGGGAGTGTTGACTCTGCCCCGGAACGGCACCGGTGCAAGGTAGGGCGAATCGGTCTCAATGAGCAATCTTTCTGTCGGAATGAGAGATACTGCGTCGCGGATATTGGTCGCGGCTTTGAATGTATACAATCCGGTCACGCCGAAAAACGCTCCGAGTTCAAGGAATTTTTCCGCATATTCGCCGTTCCCGGCATAGCAGTGGATGACAAATCTGCCGCCGGCGGCACTGAAATCACGCAACATTGCCAGAGCATCATCGTATGCAGTAAAAACATTTTCCTGATCCCGCAGATGAAGCATCGCCGGAAGTTTCCACTGCAGAGCCAATTCCAGAAATTCTGCCAGTACATCTCTTTGCACTTTGCGGTCTGAATAATCATAAAAATAGTCCAGACCGATCTCTCCGACGGCAACAAGTTTGGCATCTCCGGCAAAAAACGAGAAATCTTCACCGTTTTGCCGGTACTCCCCCGCATCGTGCGGATGGACTCCGGCAGAGAAAAATAGATCATCAGCGGCATGGGCAAACTCCTGCGCTCTTACCGAACCGCTGAAACTGCCGCCGGCACAGAGCAGATAAAGTCTTTCCGGGGCGATGTTGAGTTTTTCTTTGACCAGCGCAAGACCGTTTTGGATATCAGCAAGATATTCCTGCGGAGTTTTTTCTCCGTCAAAGTGAAAATGAGTGTCAAAAAGTTCCATGTCACATTCAATTCCGGTCGCCAACTATTTTTATCGCTCCGGCGGTGATAAATGCTATTGTCGGAGCCAGACCGCACAGTGCCGGATTCAGCGCACCGCTTTTCCCCAGCATAAGAAATATTTCAGCGACAACGATATACACCACAATCAATGCAATTGCGGAAATAATTGCCAGCATACTGCCGGTACGTTCATTTTTTGTCGCCAGCGGAATGCCGAGAAATACCGCCAGAAAACAGCTCCAGGGAAATGCCAGACGGTAAAAAAGCACCGTTTCATAAATACATCTCGCCCGTTCCGGCATTTCCGGATGTTTTCGCAGTATCCGCCAGATTATCGGCGTGGAGAGATTGTCTTTTTCCTGCACGGCATTGAGGATGTCATCCGGTCTTTCCGGAATCAATTCGCTGGAAAATATCAGATTTTTGAAAGGGGTGTCATTGTGCAGAGTCATCGTGCCGCGGGAGGCGGTGAATTTTGTTTCATTGACCCGGTCGTAACTGACGTAACTGCCGGAATGGAATATCCACTTTTCCTCCGCAGAGTCATAATACAGAGATTTGATGGTGAAATCTATTTTTCTGCCGATAAGAAGCCGTTTGGCAGCATTGATACGTTCCGCACTGTTGCCGTTGTCTGGCAGTTCAGAGAAACGGCTGCCCAGAACATTTTTCAGCGCGGCTTCAAACTCCGGAGTGCCATATTCCCCCAGCAGCACCGGGAGCAGCTTTTCGCTCCATTCGGTTTTGAGTGTTACGTCACTCTGTTTTTCGCCGTGGACAAACTCCTGAAACATCCAGCGTCTGCGGTCATCGTCGCTTTTATAAGTGAGCAGTGAACGAACCGAATAGCAGCCGTCAACTTCTGCATCGTACAATTTATCGGCTTTTACCGATGTTTCCGGAATAAGCAATTCATTGAAATACACGTTGACAAAGGTGACGACTATTCCCATGGCAAAAATCGCCCCGCCGCACCGGAATAATGAAACTCCTGAAGCGCGCATGGCTGTCACTTCAAGATTTTTACCGAATGTCGCCATTGTCCACATACACCCGAGCAGCATTGAGATCGGCAGCACAAATCTGATATTTCCGGGCAGACGGTAGAGCAGATAACGCACTATTATCCGCCATGACACTCCGGCAGAGAGAAAATCATCCAGATCACGGTATATGTCGCTTAAAACAAACAGCACAATAAATACCACCATCAAAATGGAGTATTTTATCATAAATTCACGCAAAACATAACCGTCAAGCGTCCACAGCGGAAACCACCGGCGCGGCAGTTTTTTCAAATCTTTGTAGCTGGAAGCGAAATCTGCTTCGACTTTGGAATCTTTCAGCATAATCTTATTTATTCATATTTACTGAATTTGCCCGCATTTTCGCCCACGCAAACAATGCAAAGGCGACAAAACCGGCAATTATATACGCATATTCAAGCTCCAATCCCACTCCCAGCGGACCGCCGTGGGCAGGAGATATCCACAATATGTAAGTGGTCACAATAAACGTGATGAACATTCCGGGAACTACAGCAATGAATGCCGGACGTTTCAGTGAGAAAAGATATATCGCACCGGCCAAAAGTGCAAATGCCGCAATGACCTGATTGCTCCAGGCAAAATATGTCCACAGCTTGGCAAAACTGCCGCTGTCGGCATTGCTCCATATCAGCAATGCTCCGGTCGCGGCAATCAGCGGCAGGACAAGCACTATGCGGCGCAGGAAGGACTTCTGGTCAAAATGAAACATTTCCGCCAGACTCAAACGCAGACTTCGCATCGCGGTATCTCCGCTGGTGATGGCGAGGACTATTACGCTTAACACGACCACAAGTGAAATGTTTTTGTGCAGGAACGTCTGGGCGATTCTGGTCAGCACTCCGTTGGGGTCTGTTCCGATAAGTTCCGGAAAACGGTTGTAGACAGCCAATGCGCCTGCCGCCCATATCATGGCGATCGCACCTTCAAGAGTCATCATGCCGAAAAACACGCCGAATGCCTGTTTTTCGCTTTTTATCGTCCGGGCGACAATAGGTGCCTGCGTTGAGTGAAATCCGGAAATGATTCCGCACGCTATCGTCACAAACAGCATCGGCAGCAGAGGCATATTGTTGTCAGAGGTGAATTTTTTTGCCTGAAACGCGGCACTTTCCACCAGAAACGACGGATTTTTTACGGATTCAACCAGCAGCATCAGCAGCAATGCGCCGGTGCCGATAAGCAGCAGACCGCCGAAAACAGGATATATCCTGCCGATGATTTTATCCACCGGAAACAGTGTGGCGCAAATGTAATAGATGAATATCGCTGCCACCGTGAGCAGGAAACTGTGCGGCACACTCATCAAAGAGGAGGCAAGTTTTGCCGGTACGTTGATGAATACCGCCACCACCAGAAGCAGTGCCAGACAGAGAAACAGCGAAAATACACGGTAAACGTGTTTGCCGGTCGTCAGACGTACCAGTTCCGGCAGGTTCGCGCCATTGTGACGCATTGACATCACTCCGGCGATGTAGTCGTGTACCGCACCCATGAGCAGACAGCCGACCGGAATGATGATAAATACGATTTCTCCGAACCGTATACCGATTATTACGCCGATGACCGGTCCGATGCCGGCGATATTCAACAGCTGGATAAGCATATTTTTCCAATTCGGCAGAACCAGAAAATCAACCCCGTCACGGTTCTTTTCCGCCGGAGTCAGACGGTCATCCGGCGCAAGGATTTTTTCCACAACTTTGCCGTACAGGAAATATCCGGCTGCCAATATCAGCATACCACAGAGAAACAGTTTCATTTTTCAACCCTTTTTATGTTGTTTGTCAGAGGTAATTTAAAGAATTTCCGGGAATTTTGAAATCACCTTCCTTATAATATAACACAATTTGCGTGATTAAGCAATATCAGCGTATTTTATCTCTGTTATTTTTTCCGCCGCTGAACAATTCATAACTTTTGCCGTCCGGAGCCGCACGGTAATGATAACCATTGCGCCAGGGGTCAAGAGGTATCTTTTCAGCATACGGACCATCCCATTTCGGGTGTTGCAGCAGATTTTCTGTGAGTTCCGGCAGTATGCGCGGATAGCTCCCGGTGTCGGTGAAATAATTTTCCAATGCCTCTTCCAGAATCATTATATCGTTGACGGCTCTGCGCTGCTTGCGGGCGAGAATAATTTCAGGCATGGCGTTTTCCTGTTGCTCCAATGCCGCACCCGCATGGTCGGTAATGCTTATACGCATTCCCGATGGACCGCGGCGGTACTCCGGAAGCAGCGTTATGGTGCTTTGCGGCAGCGTGAGCCGGGCATCGGAATCCAATTCGCAGTGCCACTGCTTTCTGACGGCATCCCGTAGTGCCGCCGGTGATGATTCTGCGGTGACAAAATCTATTTTCCATACAGTATATGTTTTCCCCGTACAGTATACTTCCACTTCGCCGTTTATGCCGTGCCACTGTGCCGCACGGCTGAAAAATATCTTTTTTTGCGGATTCGGGATGCCGGTCATGACGCCGAATGCCTCTGTTATGCGTTGCGGCATTTTTTCATCGGAACAACCGGTAAGTTGCAGAAGACCGGTTATTACCGGCAGAATAAATATGTAAGTGTATTTTTTCATAATGCTATTAAGATACTGTTTCTGCAGCAAAATTGCAAGTTTTTTACTTGACAAAAATACCGTTGAGAGATATATTATAGGAAACAAGCGCGTTTTATTGATGTGCGCCCGTAGCTCAGTCGGTAGAGCAAGTGACTCTTAATCACTGGGTCCACGGTTCGAGTCCGTGCGGGCGCACCATTTTTTGTTGAATTACCATTCACAAAAAATTTTTTTGCTCCCGCAGTTTGAGTTTTCACCTCAAACAAAAAATCTTGTGATTTTTTCCCGTCCTCTCTCCTACGGTTGCCGAAACATTTTGTTTCGGCTCTTCGTCGTATCCTCCTTGTCGAGTCCGTGCGGGCGCACCATTTTTTGTCCGGAGTTCTGGTGCGCTCCGCATTACTCCGGCTTTACCCGGTGATATTTTCAAACGGACAATCGCCGAAAACTTTCACTCCGGCGTCGCTTATTTCGTTCAAATATTTTTGATTTTGCGGAGTCGAAACCGTGAAAAGAGCTTCGATTTCCCGCAATGAGCACACTTCGGTCATTGCCGCGGCACCGATTTTGGTGTGGTCGGCAATCAGGAGCGTCCGGTCGGCATTTTCAATCATCCGCCGGTTGATCCCGGCAATAAGTCCGTTGTGATTGTAAACTCCGTTGGCATTTACTCCGCGCGCAGAAATCAGTGCCGCATCGGCATGATAACCGGCAACGGAAGATTCCGCACCGGCACCGAGCAGCAGACCGCTTTCCGGATGGAACGAGCCGCCGGTCATTATGATTTCCGGACCGCCTCCGGAAGGGAAAATTTCCGAAAACATATTGCACAACGGCAGGGAATTGGTGATAATGACCTGCTTCGGGTCGCGCAGAAACATCGCCAGATGTGCGGTCGTACTGCCGCCGTCAATGAATATCACCCGGCACTCTTTTAAATACTGATACGCCTGAAATGCCAGAAAACGCTTTTCAGCCGAATACCAGCTGCCGCGCAATGCCAGAGGAACAAGTTCATCAAAACGGTTCAATTTACGGCAGATGCCGCCCCGGATACGCGAAACTCCCCCGGATGCCGCGATTTCCGCGAAGTCCCGCCGTATTGTCGCCGGACTGGCGCGGAAAAGCTCGACGGCTGTTTTGACTGAAAGATTCTCGTGGGAAGATAAATATTCCAAAATTTGTTTCTGCCGTGAATGTATACCCATAACTGACCTCCGGTTAAATAATATAATCACAAAATATGATTACTTCAACCTGATTCCGCTCAAAAAAATGATTGAAACTCTGACTTTGCTCAAAAGCACTTGCATTGCGGGAGCGCAGAGGGTATTTTATGACCGGATTTCACGGTAAAACAGATTTATCAGGAGAAGTATTATGCAGACAACAGCAGTACGTTTGTACGGTAAACGGGATTTGCGGCTGGAAAGTTTTGAATTGCCGCCGCTTGCAGATGACAACATTCTGGCGAAAATCATTTCCGACAGTATATGTATGTCCACATTCAAAACCGTGGAGCAGGGCGCGGCACACAAACGGGTTCCCGATAATGTTGCGGACAATCCGGTCATGATCGGGCATGAACTGTGCGGGGTGATCCTGGAAGTCGGTAAAAAGTGGGCGGATAAATTCCGCAAAGGTGATAAATTTGCCGTTCAGCCGGTGGTGAATCCTTCCGGCAGTTACGACACTATCGGATACTCGTTTGCCTCTGTCGGCGGTGATGCGGAACTGGTGGTCATTCCGGATGAAATAATTTCTGCCGGTTGTCTGCTGCCTTATTCCGGAGAAGCATTTGCCGGCGGCAGTCTGGCTGAACCGATGAGTTGCATCGTCGGCGGTTTCCGGGCGGCATATCACAGCGGAGAAGAAGAGTATACTCACAAAATGGGCATCCGTGCCGGCGGCAAAATGGCGATAATCGGCGGTACCGGCCCCATGGGATTGGGAGCGATAGATTATGCGCTGCACGGTCCGGTGCGTCCGGCGGTGCTGGCGGTGACAGACATCAATGCCGAAAGATTGGCACGGGCGGAAAAGATTTTTTCTCCTGCCGAAGCTGCCAAAGACGGGATTTTACTGCATTTTCTCAATACTTCCGGCGGTGATGGTGCGGAAATGCTGCAGAAAATTTGTTCCGGCACCGGATTTGACGATGTTATGTGTATGGCACCGGTACGCGGGGCGGTGGAACTTGCCGACCGTATTCTGACGCGTGACGGTTGTCTGAATTTTTTCGCCGGTCCGATGGATTCTGAATTTTCTGCGGAGTTCAATTTTTACAATGTCCACTATGCTTCCACCCATGTCGTCGGGACTTCCGGCGGCACGGTCAATGATTTGAAAATCGCACTGCAGCTTATGGCGGATAAAAAAATCCATCCTGAAGTTATGATCACCCATATCGGTGGTCTGGATGCCGTTATCGACACCACAATGCGTCTGCCGGAAATCCCCGGCGGTAAAAAAATCATATATCCCGGAATCCGGATGCCGCTGACCGCGATCGCTGATTTTGCGGAACTCGGCAAAGCTGAACCGCTTTTTGCCGAACTTGCCCGCTGTTGTGAACGTCACGGCGGGCTGTGGAATGCGGATGCCGAAAAAGTTTTGTTGAAACATTTCAATGTCCTTTAACATATTTCAAGGTAATGGAGAAATATCATGTCATTGGTAAATATGCGCGAAATGCTCGCCCACGCTTCAGCAAACAAATATGCCGTGGGGATGTTCGATGTGTCGGATCTGGAAATGATCCGGGCGGTGGTTCAGGAAGCGGAAAATCTCAAATCTCCGGTCATCCTCGGTGCACTTGCCCCGGATTTGGTCGGCGACCGTCTGCAATACTGGTTTGCGCTGGCGGAACTTGCGGCAAAAAAAGCCGCCGTGCCGGTCTGCATCCATCTGGATCATGCCAACACGCTTGACGAGGTCATGCGGGCGATGGGGGCCGGATTTACTTCGGTCATGCTCGATGCTTCATCGTCGCCGTTTGAGGAAAATATCCGCCGGACATTTGAAGTGGTCGATGCGTTGAGCGGCAGAAATATTTCAGTTGAAGCTGAACTCGGTCATGTCGGCAACGGCTGGGTCGGTTCCGGTGAGGGCAGTGAATCCGGGCCGGATATGCTCACTGAACCGGATAAAGTTGCCGAATTTGTGGAGCGCACCGGCGTTGATGCACTGGCGGTTTCCATCGGTACCGCGCACGGTGTTTACATCAAAGCTCCGCAGCTGGATATTGAACTCCTGCAGAAAATAACTGCCGCTTCTGACATCCCGCTGGTACTGCACGGCGGTTCCGGCACTCCGGCTGAACAGCTGCACGCGGCTGTGACCAACGGCATAAGCAAAGTCAATATTTATTCCGAGATGCTCACGGCGTGGAACAGTGCCATGCTCAATGAATTACAGCAGCTGCCGCACATGGCGGCGTGGCACGGGGTCCTGCGGCAGAAACCGGATGCGGCGATGCGTGAGGTCATCCGGGAAAAAATCAGATTTTTCGGTTCAGCCGGTAAAGCATAAGAGCAGGCGGGGTGCTGCAGAAATGGTTCGCGGCACCCCGTTTCAATTTTCAATAAGCTCTTTTATCTGCCGGAAATCTTCCGGGAGCGGCGCGGAAAATTTCATCACTTCTCCGGTTGCCGGATGGGGCAGGGCAAGCTGCCATGCGTGGAGCAGCTGTCTGGTCACTCCCGGATAAACCGTGTTGCGGTTGCCGTAAACGGTATCACCGACGATCGGTAATCCTTCGGCGGCAAGATGTACCCGTATCTGGTGGGTCCTGCCGGTGAATATGCGTACTTCCGCCAATGTCAGCGGAATACCGTTGATAACCTTGTGGGCTTTGATTTTGTATGCGGTGTGAGCTTCTTTACCGTTGCGGTCGACGATTGCCATTTTCTGCCGGTTGCCGGGGTGTCTGCCGATGAGAGTTTTCAATTCCCCGCTCATTTTTTTGGGTACTCCGCAGCAGATCGCCAGATAAGTTTTGGCGGTTTTGCGGTCAGCGAATGCTTCTCCGAGTTTGTAGAGCGCGTCCGGAGTTTTTGCCACGGCAAGACAGCCGGAAGTGTCTTTATCCAGCCGGTGGACGATGCCGGGGCGTTCAGCGTTGGGAAAAAGTTTTTCCATGCCGGGATAGCGGCCGAGCAGGGCGTTGACAACGGTGCCGTCCGGATTTCCTGCTGCCGGATGGACAACGGTACCGGCGGGTTTGTCAATGACGATAAAGTGTTCGTCTTCAAAAAGAATATTGTACTTAAAAGGTTCCGGGGAAATTTCTGTTACCGTTGTTTCGGGGAGTTCCACACGCATGGACATGCCACCTTGAACTGCGTTGCGCGGTACAGTTACGGTTCTGCCATCCAATGTGACAGAGCCGTTTTTTATAAGCGATTGCAGAAATGTGCGCGACGAATCTGGAATCAATTCCGCCAGCACACGGTCAAGCCTGCATCCGGCGTGTTCCGGAGAGATGGTGAATTCACGGATGTTTTTCATTTTTGCGGGAAAAGTACCAGAGCAGACCGCCGCCGGCGGGAATGAGCAGTGCGCCTATCCATTGCGCCGGGGTCAAATGGAAATAAAGTACATTGTCGCCGCGCAATGTTTCATTGAAACAACGCAGTACGCCGTAGATAAGCATAAATGCCGAAATCACCACTCCGCGCCGGGTGTGACGCAGCATCCAGCAGTAAAGAAGTGCCAGCAGAAAGTTTTCTCCGGCTTCCAGCAACTGCACCGGATGCAGCGGCAGATTGCCGGTCTGCAGGGCAAGTTCACTGCCCGGCGGCGGTGTCACCCCCCAGAATGCTCCGGTCGCCCTGCCGAAACAGCAGCCGTTGAGAAAACAGCCTATTCTGCCGAAGCCGTGTGCTGCCGCCAGAGCCGGGGAGAGTACATCCAGCACCCGTACGGTATCAAGTTTCTGCATCCTGGTGTAGATGACTGTTGCCACCAATGCCAGCAGAAATCCGCCGTAAAAGACCAATCCGCCCTGGTCAATGCGCCAGATGCGGCTCAAATCATCTCTGAAATGGTCAAAAAACTGTACCACATAAAATATTCTCGCACCGAGTATGCCGAAAAGCAATCCGAGCAACAGCACATTGGAGCTTTGGTCCTTACTCATCATCGCATATTTGCGGTTGCGTTCCAGGATCCATGCCGCCGTCAGAAATCCGACCGCCGCCATTACTCCGTACCATCTGATCGAGAGAGAGCCGATTTGCAAAGCTATCGGGTACATGAGGTCATTCTCCGCTTTGTTTTTTGTTACGGGCAAAAAATTCGATTATCATCACCAGGGCCAGACCGGCTGCCGCCGCCGCAAGTATCCGGAGTAAAGAGGCGTAATCCGGAGCATCGTATGTCAGGCGTCCGCTTGCGGTCTGATGCTGCCACGGCCATAAGCGGGGGATCGCCCCCACCATGAAGCCGATGAGTGCCGCAACTGTCGCATTGTAAAAGTTTTTCATAAGAAAATTGAGCAGATGGACAAAGGCACCCAGCCCGAGAATGCTTCCCAGAGCCAGACAGCAGAGCATGAACAGCTGCTCTGCATGAAATTGCAGATGCACCAGATTGCCGACCGCATCCCATACCCGCTGGTACTGTCCGAAAATCAACAGCAGGAATGAGCCGGAAAGTCCCGGCAGTATCATTGCGATAATGCATATTGCACCGTAGAGGATCATCATGTACCACTGGGTCCCGCCATCCAGCGGAACCAGAGAGACCACGCCGAATGCCACTGCTGTGCTGATGATGAAACTGATTACCGCTCCGGCGGTCCATTTTTTTATCTGGCGGTTGACAGTGATGATACTTGCTGCGATCAGACCGAAAAAGAAGGCAAATGTCAGCTGTTGGTGTTTTTCCAGCATCCAGACGAAAACTTTGGCAAGCGTGGCAAAAGCAAACAGCACACCGACACCGACCCCGGCAAGAAAACGCCATTGGATACGGTGGTACAATCCCCGCCAATCGCCGCGGCAGAGCATCTTGAGCGTTTCCATGCAGGCAATATCCCTGATGGCATTGGTAAGTTTGGCAAACGCCCCCATGATGAACAGCATAGTGCCGCCGGAAACTCCCGGAATGACATTGGCACCGCCCATAAAAAATCCGACCGCAAAATTGTAGAGGTCATCTCTGTATCCGGAAAGTTTTTTCATTTGAGAACTTCTCCTGTACCGGTAGATAGGCTTCAAAAACGGAATAAGCAAAAAAATGGCAGTCCCGCCAGGACTCGAACCTAATCTAAATGGACCAAAACCACTTGTGCTACCATTACACCACGGGACTGCGCTGTCAACATTTCAGTAATATAGCGCAAAATTTCAAAAAATCCACCTCTGTTGCAAAAAATGACGGGAAATATTTGAAAATTGTTCTTTTACTGCAAGAAAAGAGAGCTTTTACAGTTTATCCACTTGCGTAAAATGAGAAATGCGTTTATATTATCTTATATGAACGCGTATGTGCGGCAGTTTTTTGATAAAATCATAGTGGAGGATCAGTTAAAATGTTCAGCAGAAAAGTTGGTTTGGTCGCGGCATTGATTTTTGCCGGAGTTGCTTTGCAGGCGGCACCGTGGTTTTCCCACAACGCCCGCCGTACAGTCAAAACCCTGACTGTTATCGGAAACTACAAAACCCCCCGGTTGATGGCGGAAACCATGCTCGGTCTGACCCGGCAGCCCTATTTGCTCATTTCCAGTGAAGGACGTTATTTCATTGTGATGAGCAAAAACACCATCGAAGTTCCCAAAGCCAAACTTGATGTCTATATCAACCGCCTCAATCCGAAACGGGTCGTCATTCTCGGTGATGAGAAATATGTTTCCCGAGAAGATGAGATGAATCTGCGTAAAATCAATCTGCGCCGTATTCCGGTGCTGCGTATTTACGGTGAAAACTGGACCCGCATCGCTGAAGAACTTGACGATTTGCTCAATATCGGCAATCTTACGCGCAATTTCACCCGCAACTATTACGATATGCAGCTCACCGATGCCCGTCTGCGCGATGTGCCGGCGGCAGAAAAAAGTGCGGTGAAAGCAGAGGAAACTGCCGTTGAAGCGACTCCGGTCGCCGAGGAACTGCCGGTGGCTGAACCGGTTGCAAAATAAGAAAAAACGATATGTCACACATTTACCGCATTGCCGCCAACAGTTTCCGGGAGTCGATCCGTGAGCCGGTCTATTTCCTGATGCTGGCAGGAGCACTGTTGCTGATAGGTCACTATCCGTGGATGACGCTCTTTGTCTTTTTTGAGCAGTTGAAACTGGTCGTGGATGGAGCAATGGCGACAACGATGCTCTTTTCGCTTGCGGTATGTGTGCTCTGTGCCAGCAGTACGGTGTCGCGGGAGATCCGCAACGGCACGGTGCTGCTTTTGTTGAGCAAGCCGATTTCCAGATGGAGTTTTGTTTTCGGCAAAATTCTCGGGATTGCGGCGGCATCACTGCTTTTTTTGCTGATATGCTCCTGTGCATCGGTGATTTCGGTCTATGTGGCAGTGGATCAATTCCGCATGAATACCGGACTTTACGGATGCTTTGTCGCACTGCTTGCGTTGAGCAGTGTCGCCGGAATGGTGATGAATTATTTGCGCGGCGCATCTTTCAGTGAATATTCCGCTTATGCTTCAGCGGTGCTTATCGGCGGCATGATGCTTTATTGTCTCAAGTTTCAGCCGCATCCGGCGGTGTCCATGAGTGATTTGGGCAAGGCACTGGTGCTGCTTGCTCCGGCAGTGATGATAATGTCGGTGCTGGCGGTTGGTTTCTCCACAAGAATGGATGTGGTACCGGCGATGTGTGTGTGTACGGTGCTGTTTTTTGCCGGTCTGGTGTCATCATATTTGTTCCGGGATGCTTCCGGAGTGGTGTGGGGACCACTGGCCGGTCTGCTTTATGCGTTGATACCCAACTGGCAATATTTCTGGATGGCTGATGCCATGGCTGTGAACCGGGCCATCCCGCTGGATTACATCTGGTGGTGCATGGGATACGCGCTGCTCTACTGCACGCTCGGCGCGGTGTGGGCGGCACTCTTTTTCCTGAACCGGGAAGCCGTCGGCGGCGACCGCAACTGACCTGAAACATACGAGGATGAAGTATGTCAGGGGCGCAGTTTATACTTTTGGATAAAGTTGATTCCACCAATACCTACGCCCGTAATAATTTTGCAGCTCTGGCAGATGGCAGTACAGTTTTTGCCAGAGAGCAGAGTGCCGGACGCGGCAGAATGGGGCGGCGTTGGGAATCCGGTCGCGATTTGTCGCTGATGATGAGTGCCGTGTGCAAAAAAGTGGTTCAGCCTTTTCATGCCGGAGTGGTTGTCGGACTTGCCGGATTGGAGCTGATACGGGAGTGTGTGCCGTCAGCTTTTACCTATTTCAAATGGCCCAATGATATATATTGTGATGAATACAAAATTGCCGGCATCCTTTCGGAAGGGATTTTTTCTGCCGGCAAGTTACAGGGAGTCGTTTCCGGCATCGGGATAAACGTAAATAATTCAACTGCAGAATTGCGGAAAAACTCTGTTTCTGCCATTTCTCTTTCCGAGGTGGCGGAAACGGCGTTTTTTTTGGAAAAATTGCGTTCGGAACTTGCAAAAAAGGTGGAAAAGTATTATATTATGTGCCAATTTAACCCGGAGTATATATTGGCATTGTGGCGCAGAGAAAACCGTTTGCTTGGTGAAAAATTGGTGCTTGATATGCCTTCGGGAATCCGTAAAAGCGGTGTTTTTACCGGGATAGCTGATTCCGGAGCGATGATACTGCGCGATGATAACGGTGATGAATTTTGTTTTGATTGCGGAGATGTAAAAATCGACACTTCGCTGGTTGATTTCAATTCTTTGAAAAAGAAATATATAACTGAAAAACATTAAAACAGAAAGGGAGCATTATGGAAAAGTTCCTCGCGGGACTTCAGCTGATGGTCTTTGGTATGGGAATGGTGTACGTATTCCTTATCATTATGATTATCTGTATGAAGTTGATGTCAAAAGTTATTGAGCCGATCGTCGCCCGTCAGAAAGCTGCAGAGCAGGCCAAAGCCAAACCTGCTGCTTCCGCATCTGCCGATGATGTGGCGCGTGTTGCCGCTGCCGTTGCTGCGGTTGCCGCCGGCCGCCGGTAAAAAGAGAAAAACAAGTTTTATAAAAATATATAAAAATAAGGTGTTCCAATGAAAAAAATCAAATTCATGGATTGCTCGTTCCGCGACGGATTCCAGTCCTGCCTCGGTGCCCGCGTCAAAACCGAAGATTTCCTGCCGGCTCTCGATGCCGCGGTGAAAGCCGGTATCAACTATATTGAAATCGGCGGCGGTGCCCGTTTCCAGGCTCTCTATTTCTACTGCCAGGAAGATGCTTTTGAAATGATGGACAAATGGCGCGAAACCGTCGGTCCCGATGTCAATTTGCAGACTCTTTCCCGCGGTGTCAACGTGGTCGGTCTTTCCAGCCAGTCATCCGACATCATCGACCTTCATGCCAAGCTTTTCAAAAAACACGGCATCACCACCATCCGCAACTTTGATGCGCTCAACGATGTCCGCAACCTCGAAGTTTCCGGTCGTGCCATTGCCAAACACGGTCTGAAACATCAGGTCACTGTGACCATGATGGGGCTTGCTCCGAACCTGACTGAAGCTTATGCCCACACTCCGAAATTCTACATCGACCGTCTGAATGAGATCCTCGCTTCCGGTATTCCGTTTGACAGCGTGGCTTTCAAAGATGCTTCCGGTACCAGCACTCCGGCGACTGTTTACGAAACCATCAAAATGGCGCGTGAACTGCTCGACTCCAACTTCGGCAAAGGTGCCAAAGAGATCCAGTTCCACACCCACGACACTGCCGGTATGGCGGTCGCCTGCAACATGGCGGCTATCGAAGGCGGCGCGGATGTTATCGACCTGGCGATGAGCCCGCTTTCCGGCGGCACCTGCGAAGCTGACATCCTCGTGATGTACCAGCGTCTGCGCGGCACTGATTACACTCTTGACATCGATCCGGAAAAAATCCTCGAAGTTGAGAAAATCTTTGAAAAATGCATGGATAAATACTTCATGCCGCCGGAATCAATGCAGGTTTCCCCGAAAATCATCTTCTCCCCCATGCCCGGCGGCGCGCTTACTGCCAATACCCAGATGATGCGCGACAACAAATGTCTGGACAAATATGACAAATGTATCGAAGAAATGCGCGAAGTCGTCGCCAAAGGCGGTTTCGGTACCAGCGTGACTCCGGTCAGTCAGTTCTACTTCCAGCAGGCGTTCCGCAACGCGATGCAGGGCAAAAATCCCGACGGCTCCTGGAAAATGGACCCCAACGGTTACGGCAAAATGGTTCTCGGTTACTTTGGCAAGACTCCGGTCGCTCCCGACCCGCAGCTGGTCAAATGGGCGAGCGAACAGCTCGGTCTGGAACCGACCGACAAACCGGTCGTCGAACTCAACGATGCCAATCCGAAACTGGGCATCGCCTACAATACTGAACTTCTGAAAGAAAACGGCCTGGAAGTCACCGAAGAAAACATCTTCATCGCCGCTGCCTGCGGTGAAAAAGGCATCAACTTCCTCAAAGGCGACAAACCTTTCGGCATCCGTTACAAAGAAGAAGCCAAACCTGCCGCCAAAGGTGCCCAGGCGTACACCGCCAATGTTGACGGCGTCAATGTTGCAGTCGAAGTCAATGCCGCGGGCGACAGCTACACCGCTAAAGTCAACGGCAAAAACTTCACCGTCAAACTGGCTGAAGGTGCTGCCGCTGTTGCCGCCGCTCCGGCTGCCGCCGCCGGTGATGCTTCCCCGATGACTGCCCCGATGCCCGGAACGGTTATGAAAGTTCTGGTCAAAGCCGGTGATCAGGTCAAAAACGGTGACACCGTGATCGTGCTGGAAGCTATGAAAATGGAAACTCCGATCGCGGCTGACAAAGACGGCGTTATCGCCTCTGTCGATGTCGCTGTCGGCGCAGTTGTCGCGGAAGGCGACTCTTTGTTGACCATCGGATAAGGGTGTGTAAAAATGAGTAACTTCAAAAAATTCTCTTTCGCGCTTATCTTTGCAGTGGCGGCGGTATTTTCCGCCGCTGCCGCCGAGTGCGACAAAGCGGCGTGCAAAGGTCTTGATATGCCGCTTTCCGCTGTCGTTGACAAAAACAACAGTGATGATGTTTTTCAGTGGTACAAAACTGCCGATGGCAGACGTTTTATCAAATATGTCGCTGAAAAACCGGCGGTCATCTACACGGTGACCATCCCCTATGACGGGGTTTGCAATCCCGGCCGTCAGATGATGATGTATCATCCGGAAGGCTACAGCAAAGGTATACTCAAATCCACTGTTGCGATCAAAAAAGTCAAACTGGCTGATTGCGTCAAAGATTCCGGTACCATCATGCCCGGATGTGTTATCGGTGAATTTGAAACAGTTGAAGTCGCCCAGAGTGCCGTTGCCGGCAGTGCCCTCAAAGGCAAAATGAGCGGCTGGGGCGAAACACTGGTTTCGCTCTGGAAAGGCACCGGTATCTATGACCTTTACAGTCAGACTACTGCTGATTTCAGCAAAACCTGGACTCTCGGTCTGGGTCGTGTCATTATGATGCTTGTGGCGTTGGTGCTTATTTATCTGGCTATTGTCAAAGAATTTGAACCGCTGCTGCTGCTGCCTATCGGTTTCGGTGCGATGCTGGCGAATATTCCGCTTGCAGGTATTTCCGGTCCGGACGGCTTGCAGGGGCTGGTCTTTGAAGTCGGTATCAACAGCGGAGTGTTTCCGCTGCTGATTTTCCTCGGTGTCGGTGCGATGACAGACTTCGGTCCGTTGATTGCCAATCCGAAAACTGCTCTGCTCGGCGGTGCCGCCCAGTTCGGTATTTTCTCCGCACTGCTCGGTGCGCTCTGCCTCGGCGATATGTTTGACCTCAAAGATGCTGCCAGTATCGGTATCATCGGCGGTGCCGACGGTCCGACCAGTATTTATCTGACCAGCCGTCTTTCTCCGAAACTGCTCGGCGCAGTTGCGGTCGCAGCGTACAGCTACATGGCTCTGGTGCCGATCATCCAGCCGCCCATCATGCGTCTGCTCACTACTGAAAAAGAGCGCAAGATCCGCATGACGACTGCCCGTCAGGTCAGCA
This sequence comes from Victivallaceae bacterium, assembly GCA_045586645.1. Lineage (GTDB taxonomy): Bacteria > Verrucomicrobiota > Lentisphaeria > Victivallales > Victivallaceae > UBA1784. The sequence continues at coordinate 10,507 of JAZNAR010000045.1, read as the reverse complement.
AGATCGAAAAAGTCTGCTTCCCGATTTTGATTACTCTGCTTTGCGCGCTGCTGCTGCCGGATGCTGCTCCGTTGATCGGTATGCTCATGTTCGGCAATTTGCTCCGTGAAAGCGGTGTGACGGAACGTCTGAATCAGACCGCCCAGAATGCGCTTATCAATATCGTGACGATTTTCCTCGGTATTGCTGTCGGCAGCAAACTCTCTGCGGACCAGTTCCTCTCTCTGCAGACGCTGGGAATCCTTTTCCTCGGTGCGGTGGCATTTTCCATCGGTACAGCTACAGGTGTGATTTTTGCCAAGCTGATGAATTGTTTCAGCAAAACCAAAATCAACCCGCTTATCGGCTCTGCCGGTGTTTCCGCTGTGCCGATGGCTGCGCGCGTTGCCAACAAAGTCGGTCAGGAAAGCGACCCGCACAACTTCCTGCTGATGCACGCCATGGGACCGAACGTTGCCGGTGTTATCGGCTCTGCGGTTGCCGCCGGCGTGTTGCTCAATATGCTTAAAAACCTGTAATCGGTTTGATGGTTATTGATGAAAAGCACCGGAATTCAATTCCGGTGCTTTTTTGTCGGAGAAAACAGAAAATGGTCAAAAAAACAGTTTTCATATTGCTTGCCGCGGCGTTTTTCTTTGTGCCGTGGCTGTGGAGTCCGGCACGGGACTGGGCTCCTGGTATCGCTGTGCTGACAGGCATTGTGTTTGCAGTAGTTTGGGGAAATCCCTTTGCCAAATTCACCGGCAAACTGACTTCCCCCATGCTTGGAGCAACTATCGTCGGTATGGGGTGCGGGATGAATCTTATTCAGGTGCTTCACGCCGGAGCCAGCGGATTTATTTATACACTTATCGGTATTGTTGCCGGTCTGGGATTGGGGATGCTGTTGGGCAAAAAACTCCGCCTGCCGGAAAACGTCAGCTGTCTGGTCAGCGTGGGTACGTCGATTTGCGGCGGCAGTGCCATTGCCGCCGCCGCCCCGGCACTGAAAGCCAAAGCGCACGAAGTGGCAATGGCTTCGGTGACGGTATTTGCGCTCAATGCCGTGGCGTTGCTGATATTTCCTTTTATCGGACACAAGCTCGGCTTCAGCGAGGTGCAGTTCGGCTATTGGGCGGCACTGGGTATACACGATACCAGCAGTGTGGTCGGTGCAACATTTCAGTATGGTCCTGAAGCATTGGAAGTCGGCACGGTGGTGAAATTGGCACGGGCATTGTGGATTGTGCCGGTGACGCTCTTTATTTCCTGGTTCATTGCCGGGAAAGAGGAGGGGGAAAAACGTCAGCTCAAGCTGAAAGTTCCGTGGTTCATTCCCGGATTTCTGCTTGCCGCGGCACTGGTGACATTCGTTCCGGTATTGCAGGTGCCGGGGGGATTTGTGAAAGAGATTTCCAAATATCTGATGATAGTCACGCTGTTTCTTATCGGAGCCAATTTGAGCCGGGAAAAACTCAAAGAACTCGGTATAAAGCCGGTGATCCACGGAGTGATACTCTGGTTTGTGCTGGCATCGTTCTGGTGTGCCGCCATTTATTTCAACTGGGTCAAAAGCACCATTTGACCGGTAAGTCTGTTCTTTTGAACGCTGCTTTTGTAAAAAAGGCGGCGTTTTTTGTATTTTCTGTCAAATTATATCTAAAATTCTTTTTTTATCGTTGTATTTGCCGGAGAGACGTGCTATTTTAGCGCAAACGCAAAAATCCAAAAAGGGGAATATTATTATGGACAGAGAACGCAAAATTTATGAGTGCGGCACCCTGCGTTATACGCTGGGCGGAGTGATTTTGACCAGTGCATTGATAATGTTCGGTTTTTTCTGTCACAGTTTCGCCGCAACCGTGGTGACAAATGCTGTCACATTGCGGGTGAAATCTTTGGGCGCATCGGATACTCTGATGGCGATTATTTTGACGACGATCGCCGGAGTTTTCAATATGACTGTCTGTCCGGCGGTGAGTTTCAAAAGCGACCGTTACCGCGGTAAACGCTGGGGACGGCGGATATACTTCATTATCAGTACATTGCCGATGTTCTGCGCGGCGATGCTGCTCTTTGGTTTTTCCGGGTACATCGGTGATGGCCTTGCCGTATTGATAGGTAAAGTAAAAAGTGTTTCCCCGGCGGCGGTGACATTGGGGGTCATCGCACTGGTGATGGTCATGTACCAGTTTTACCGGATGTTTGTGGCATCGGTCATTTACTATATTTACAATGATGTTATCCCGCAGCAGTTTCAGGCGCGGGTCATAGGTGCGGTGCAGGTAGTGACAGTTGCTTCCGGAGCGATATTCAACTTCTGGTTTTTCCATTATTGCAAAGATTATTTCACGGTGCTGCTGGTCGCGGCGGCGGTGGTTTATGCCGTCGGAGTCGGAGTGATGTGCTTTTTTGTGAAAGAACCGGTTTTGCCGCCGCTGACCGAAACAGAAAAAAAACAGAGCAACGGCGGTGCCGGTGTGCTGACATTTATGCGGGAAAGTTTTTCACACCCTTTTTACTGGTACGGTTTTGTCGGTGATGCTTTCTGGAGTGTGGCTACAGCGATAAATACATATTTGCTCTTTTTCTATATGGAAATGGGTGTCGACCTTGCCGGTATCGGCAAAATAAGCGGTATTGCCGGTATCGTCGGGATGTTTTTGAGTATCGGAATCGCCACCGTCGGAGCAATATTTGTTGACCGCTGGCATCCGTTCCGGGTGAATTTTTATGCGCGGGTTTTTATGCTGCTGGTTCCCATTGTCGGTTTGAAATGGATTTTTTTTACACCTTCGCCGCAGAATTTTTTCTGGATATATCTCGTCAATGAAATCGTACTGCTGACGGTAAATTACGTTGTCGGCATATCCGGAATGCCGCGGTTGATGCGTATATTCCCGAAATCCCGTTTCGGGCAGTTCAGTTCTGCCGGTGCGATGTTCCGGTCGATTTTGGTGCTGATAATGGGGCTGGTTTTGGGCGGATGTATAGATTTGGGCAGAGTATTGCTGGGCGGCGGCGACTTTGTCTACCGTTTTTTGTGGGTATGGCGCGCGGCATGGACTGCTGCCGGATTGTTTTTCCTCTATCTGATGTACCGCGAATGGCAGAAACTCGGCGGAGCCACCTCTTACCGCGCTCCCGCGCCGTGGTCGGAAAAGAAGTTTGAAGAAATGGAAAACAGCGAAGTAGTGAATGCCGCAGTCAAACCGGTGAAAATCGGCGTTATGCTGTGGGATATAACAGTGTTTCTCTATGTCGCCGGAGCTTTGGCGTTTGCCTGGTTTTTCAGAAACGAAGCCGGCGGGATGCAAAGTTTCATTCTCTGGACAACTCCGGCGGCGGCAGTGCTGGCGGTTATTTACCTGGCGTTGCGGCTCAAAATCGTCAGCGACCTGAAACATGACCGCATGGAAAGAGTCCCGCATCACGGTTTGCTGCTCCTTACCGCCGTACAGCAGCTGCTGATTCTTGGTGCGGCATTTATGCAATCATTTTTGTGCGGCAGAGAGGCAGTGAAAATGAGTGCACAAATGTATTGCTTTGAGCTTATCGTCGGAATCGTTTCTGTGGCACTGCTGTGGTTCAGCTATTACGTTGAACGCGCCGGAAGCAAAACGGTTTTACAGAAATAATCTTATGGGAACCTTATTTCTGCTGCAATGATGCGGTGATTGAAAGTATCTGCGGCAGAAGCTGTTTTTTCCGGCTCAACACCCCAGGCAGTGAAAATACTCCGCTGTCATCATGTTTGCGCCACGGCAGATTCCGGAGTATGCCCGCATCACCCTGCGCGAGAAAATCAGAGTTGCCGCGCACGGCGTCGGTGACAAGCAGACCGAAAAAGTCCAGTTTTTCCGTTTCCACAGTTTTTCTGATTTCTGCGGCAAGTTCATTGCGCCTCTGGTGGAGGAGTTCCAGATTGCTTTCTTCCACCTGGGCAAGGGCAAAGCGTATTTTGCCGTCAGTATAATCTTTGCGGTCGCCGTTGATAACTTCGGAAGCAGGTTTCACCGCCAATGGTGAATCTATACGCAACAGTTCCGCCATGAGTTCTTCGCCGGACACTCCGGAAATCTTTTCCAGCCACTCACACATTTTGCGGTCGGAATCGGCAGTCGTCGGTGACTTCAGCGACAGTGTGTCAGAAATTATTCCGCCGAGAAGTATTCCCGCGATTTCCGGCGTCACTCTTTCTCCGGCACTGCGGTACATCATCGCCACCAGCGTACAGGTACTGCCGACGACATCGCCGGTGAAACGTATCGGTGTGGCTGTCGGCATCATGCCGATACGGTGGTGGTCAACGACTTCCACGACCGGAATTTCCTCTGCACCGGGAGGGCTCTGGTCGATTTCGTTGTGGTCGACCAGAATCATCCGGTAAGGCGGAGTTTCGTGCAATATCTGCTTCAGAACCGCTCCGGCGAGCTTGCCGCTGCTGTCAACGACCGGAATGACATCATCCCGGCACTCCAGAATATTTTTTCTCACATCCCGCAAACGGTCGCCGGGAGCAAGCGGCATACCGCTTTCTTCACACTCCACGGCGCGGTAGACCGGCAGACTGAATTTCAACCGGCGGATAGCCGCAGCTGAATCCAGCGGCGTGACCATAATGGTTACATCATTTTCCAACGCCTGACGCAGCACCCACGGTTTGACAGGACAATTCCCGGTGACGATAAGGAGTTTGACTTTTCTTTCCACCGCCCGCATCTGCACGTCGGGACGGTCACCGACCAGAATCGCCAGAGTTTCGCCGTGTTCCGGCAGATGCGCTTCAAAGGTGTCACCGCTCATGGCGGCAACATAGACCTCAAAATCCTGTTCCGAAACAAGGTCTTTGCCCGCAAGCACTTCCGCTTCAAGCACATCTTGCATCATTCCGGTCGATGTGTACACTCTGCGGCCGGTCAAACCGCTGCCGCCGTCAGCATCACTGCTGATACAGAGCAGATTGTCCAGAAGTGTGAGGGCACTCAACATCCCCAGATATTTTCCGGAGTTGTCAACCACCGGCAGGCGGGGCAGGCGGGTTTCGCGCAGTTGCGATACCGCCGCAAAGAGCGAGGTCGCACCGTTGACAGCCGGGATGGCGGTCATCAAATCACCGATTTGGATATAGACATCATTGCGGCTGACCGGAGGTGTGACATTGAATCTGTTAAAAAGATATTTTGCCCGATCGGGGAATACTCCGGGGCAGATGGGAATGAATTCACCTTCATTGTGACGCCGGCGCAAAACTGCCAGAGCGGTTGCCGCCGCGAGACTGTCGATGTCAGGATTCCGGTGACCGCTGATAAATGTCCGCGGTATGGAATTATTCATATTTTGTTTTTTCAAAGCAGGAGTCCTCTGTTAATCCATGCAAATTTTTTCTGATTCCAGAATATCAATCGTTTTGTCAACTGCGCCGCGGTTGGCGTTGATCACTTCAAATGCCCGCTGTCCGAGTTCTTTGCGTAATTCGCTGTCGCTGATGAGTTTGCGTAACGTTCCGGTCAGGTCGCCATCGGAAACCGGCATGAAAGCGTTGTGTTCATCAAGAATTTTGAATATATAACGGAAGTTCCGCAGCAGTGTGCCGGTGACTATCGGTTTTGCCAGCAGTGCCGGTTCAATAAGATTGTGTCCCTCATCGTGTCCGGCGAAACTTTTTCCCATGACCACAATGTCGGCGTGATACATCAAATTGAGCATTTCTCCGGTGGTATCTGCCAACAGTACATCGTATTCGCCTTCCGGAGCAGAGTTTTGACTGCGTCTGGCAAAAGAGAGGGATTTTTCATTCAGCATACGGGCAATATCATCACCGCGCTCGGCATGGCGCGGTACGAGCACCAGTTTCAAATCCGGGAACTCCTGACGCAGGGCAAGGAAACAATCAGTCAGCAGTGCTTCTTCTCCGGGATGGGTGCTGGCTCCGAAAATGACCTGCAAACCATCGGAAGTACCGAAATATTCCGCCAGTATGTTGCCGTCCGGCAGGGCAGGGGATGGCTGGTCGAATTTCATGTTGCCGCTGACGGAAACAGACGCCTGCGGGGAAACAGAAAGAAAACGTGCCGCATCGTTTTCAGTTTGGGTCAGAACCGCAGTGAATTTCTGCAGCAGCGGTGCGAAAAAGATTTTTGCCAGTTTGCGGTAGCCTTTGGCAGAGTGGTCTGACATACGGGCATTGACCAGAAACACCGGGATATTGCGCTTTGCCGCACCGCAAATCAAATTGGGCCATATCTCTGTTTCAAAGATGACCAGAGCTGACGGCTGCAGCAACTTCAGCGATTTGCGTATCATCCACGGAAAATCTATCGGGCAGAATATGACCGCAGTATTTTCCGGTACATTGTTGCGGGCAACATCCTGACCGGTGGTCGTGGTGGTGGAAAGGATGAATTTTTTATCCGGATAACGGCGCAGATATTTCCGTATCATGGAAAGAGCCACCACGGTTTCGCCCACACTTACCGCGTGTATCCAGATCGCTCCGCGGAATTGTTTCAATTCGGCTTCACGTTCACCGTAACGGGCGAATCTTTCGCAATAAGTGCTTTTCCACCCGCCGCGGCTGCGGTATTTGACGATCAATTCCGGCAGAAAAAACAGAAATCCCAGCGGGAAAAAGAGATTGTAAAAAAACATACCCATCAAAATAACTCCTGCGGCTCATATCATTCAGCGAAATGGGTCAGAATATAATCTGCCGCCTGTTCCAGGTCTGGTAATATCTTGGTGCAATACCGCACCATCCACGGACTGCAATCTTTGAATTCAAACGGGGAAAATGCAACGATGAATTTCCCGAGATTGTGCGCCGCGTAAAAGACCTCCATGCTCGTGCCGATGCTCGGTTTATTGTAATTGACCAGTATCAGATCCGCATCGCGCACATCCTGCAAATCAAACTCCACGATTTCATTGGCACTGTCGACCTGACGGTCAACAAATTTGCGCCGCATCGGGTCGAGCAGATAAAATTTTTTTCCCAACAGCTCTTTGGCACTTTCGCGCCACTCTCTGGCGTATCCGGCGTGTTCATCCATTATCGGTCCGGAAAGATAGATCTTTTTCATATTTTCTCTCATAATCATATATCAGCCAGCTCCGGTACGCAACGGTGTATCATTCCGGTAGCAAGAGTCATTACTCCGGCTGCTGATTCACATTTCAACGCTTCGGCTGTCAATTCGATACATTCACTCATGGTCAGTTGACGGATGGTGCGCCGCAGCAGCGGCATCGACCCCACCGGCATACTCAATTCATTTACTCCGAGTCCGAGCAGCAGCGGAGTCATAAATATATCTTCTGCAGTCTGACCGCATACCGTTACCGGGATGTTTTCTGCTTTTGCCGCTTTTACCGTTTCCTGTATCAGGCGCAATACTGCCGGATGACCGGGGCGGTAGAGGTGAACGACGCGCTCATTGCTGCGGTCGGTCGCCATGGTATACTGAATCAAATCATTGGTGCCGATACTGAAAAAATCAGCTTTTTTCGCCAATGCACCGGCAATCATTGCTGCGGCTGGAGTTTCAATCATCACTCCGAGCGGGATGTTTTCTGCGAAAGGGATATTGGCATTTGAAAGTTCCTGCTGGATATCCTGAATCATTTTTCTGGTATCCAGCACTTCATCCATGCAGCTGACCATTGGAATCATTATCTGCAAATTGCCATGCACACCGGCGCGCATCAACGCCCGCAGCTGTCCGGCAAAAAGTTCCCGCTGTTCCCGCAGACAGAGTCTTATGCCACGCAGACCGAGGAAAGGATTTTGCTCTTCACTGCGCAGTATGCTGCTGTTGAGTTTGTCACCGCCGATGTCCAGTGTGCGGATCGTTACCGGGTCGTTGCCGGCAGAAATCAGTAATTTTTTATAAATTTCAAACTGCTCCTCTTCCGTGGGCAGACGCAGCGGGTTCATAAAGATAAACTCTGTCCGGTAAAGTCCGATACCGGCGGCTCCGGCACGGCGGATGGCGGTATAATTTTCATCCGCATCAACATTGGCGGCAAGTTCAATAACGAACCCGTCTTTTGTGACCGGCAGCAAATCATTTTCTTCGCTCAACAGACGGTAGATTTTCTGTGCCTGGGAATTTTTCAGCCGGTATGCTTCAAGCGTGGCATTATCCGGATTGACTATCACTTTGCCGCTGAATCCGTCAACAATGAGTTTGTCTGCAATGGTAAGCGTATCCAGCAGCTCTTTGGGGATGCCGACGACTGCGGGTATTTGCAATGAACGCGCCAATATCGCCGTATGACTGGTGGTACTGCCGGTTTCCACGGCAAAAGCCAGGACTTTTTCCCTGTCCATTGCGGCAGTTTCAGACGGAGTCAGGGTCGATGCAACAACGATTCTCGGTTCATTGTATTCGGGCAGCGGGGTGCCGTTTTCAGAGAGATTGCTGATGATTCTTGCTCCGACGTCACGCACATCGAGGGCGCGTTCCTGCAGATATTCATCCGGCACTGCGGCAAAAGCGGCAGAAAACTTGTCGACAGCCATATGTACGGCGTATTCCGCGCCGAAAAGCGATTCTGAAATATTTTTTTCCACCTCATTGACCATGGTCTTGTCATCGACCAGCAGCAAATGGGCGTCAAAAATTCTTGCTTCCTGTTCGCTTAACCGCCGTTTGAGCTGTCCGTGCAGGTCTTGAAGTTGTTTTTTGGTCTTGAGCAGTGATTGATGAAAACGTTGCAGTTCTGCATTTATTTCATCCGGAGATATTCCTGTGACCGGCACATTGCCTGAACTGCTGTTATGCAGCAGCATGACCCTGCCGATGGCAATTCCAGGCGCGACCGGCACAGCCTGGATTATCCGGCTCTCTTTTTGCATAAAAATATCCTGTATCAATTACGCTTCATCAAAGTTGCGCTGAAAGAATGACTCCATAGCCATTGCGGCTTCGGCGGCATCAACACCGGCGGCGCGCAGTTCCAGCACGGTATTTTTTCCTGCTGCCAGCATCAGCATGGAAAGCACACTGCGGCAGTCTGCTTCAGCGTGACTGTCACAGCGGACAAGTTTCAAATCAGACTGAAAACGACCGGCGATATGCACAAGTTGTGCCGCCGGACGGGCATGGAGTCCCATCTCATTGCTGACCGTCAGGGTCTTGGATACGATAGTGTTTTCAGCCATGAACAATTACCTCTGTGATAAAAATTTCCGGAAAATTCATGCATGACGGCGTTTTTGAAGCCTTCCTGCAGAAAAATCCCCGGAACTCCTGAAACTTCATATAATATACACCCGGAATGCGATTTTTTCAACCTGTTCTTTTTCAAGGTGAAATATCTGCTCATCTGTCAGCACGGACGTTTGATTTTTGCATAAGGTGAAATTATATTAAGAAAATAGTGTTTTCAATAATAACAAGGAGAAAAATACTATGTCGCCGTCTTACATTATCGGTTTGGGGGTCAAACTTTTTTTGCTGTTGACACCGTTTTTTATTCTTTCAGTTTTTGTCACTTATTGTGACGGCATGGAATCGCAGCCGCGGCGGCAGCTGGCATTGCGAACCGGTTTTGCGGTGATATGTGCATCGGCAATAATTTATCTTTTCGGCAAGATAATTTTTGAATGTCTGGGTATCTCTCTCAACGCGTTCCGCATCGGTGCCGGATTAGTGCTGATGCTCAATGGAATAGATATGGTACGCAGTTCTCTGCCGAAGAACCGTTCGCAGGAATCTGACGGCAGCGATCCGTCGGTCGTGCCGCTGGCAATACCGACCACGGTCGGTCCCGGTACGATAGGCACATTGCTGGTCATGGGAGCTACAGCAGTGACCCGTGCCGGCGAAATGGGGGTGACGCGCTGGGTATTTTTTGCGGTGGAACTGGTACTTGTCATCATTGCCGGAGCGGGGATCGCGGCAGTGCTTTATTATTCGGATGCGATAAACCGGGTGCTGAAAGACAAAGGCGTGCGTATTTTGAGCAAACTTACCGGTATGTACATCGTTGCGCTGGCGGCGCAGATAATTTTTGACGGTGTTTCCGGATTTCTGAAATAATATCTTTTAAAAAAGAACCCGCCCGGAACGTTGCGCAACGTTCCGGGCGGTGTTTTTTTACGACGGATTAAAACGACGAATCGTCTGAATCGGTATTTCCCTGATTGGGGTCGCTGGCTCCGGCAATAAATTTACCGAAGTCCGCTTCTTCAAGCGTGGGCTGCTGGTAATCGATTTTCATTTTTTTATCTCCTTTTTGTTGTTCTATTAAGCAAGTGTGCCTTTTTTGAGGATGATGGACTTGTTATTTTCGCCGAAATCAGCGAAGTCAGAAGCAATCAGTGCGTCCAGACCTTCATAACTGGCGTCTCCGATACGGAATACCGTACTGGCAAAAGCTGTTTCCAGATTGTCGGCACTCAATGCGGTCCAATCGAACTCTCCATCGGCATCAAACACGATTTCATCAATGTCTGCGGCATTGCCGAGCGTCAGCGTGCAATTTTCACCGATGGTGAGTTTTTCAATGTTGCTCATGGTGT
>JAZNAR010000044.1:0-1749 GCA_045586645.1 Victivallaceae bacterium | reverse complement strand
TGTTACAACGTTGCAGATAAGGTGGTTGTTGCCACTGGCGATGGTGTCGCCCTGATAAGTACCGACGAAAACAGTACCGTCTGCCGCAGTGTATTTGACTTTGGTGGTTCCTGCGGTTATTTCCGCAGAACCGTCAACTGCAACGAAATCTTTCGCCGGACCGTAAACGTTTGTGACGATGGTCGCATTGTTTGTAACAGTCAGTGTACCATCTTTGAAAGATTTGCTCCAGAGATTGTTGGTGTCGTTGACAATCGTGATGTTTTCAGCGTTGGCAGTGGTAAGTCCGGTTGCCAGCGTGTAGCTTTGAGTATATGTATCAAGTTTTGAAGCGTCGACCGTGATGCTGACGTTGGAAAAATCGGAGGTGTTGGCAAATCCGACCGTGCCTGTGCCGGCGAGAGTGAGGTTGTTGCCGGTGCCGAAAGTCAATGCTGCGACCGAGATGTCATAGCCGCTGTTGCCGAAAACGAGTTTTGCATTGTCAGCGAGATTGTATTTAAAAACCTCTCCATTTCCGACAATGGACGCATTGAAATAGTTGGTTCCTGAAAAATTGACAGTACCGTAGTTGCTGATTGTGTCGGAGGAAGTTTCAAATGTTGAGTCGGAAACAGTGACTGTTGACGCGGAGTTGTTTTCAAAAGCACCGCCGTGTCCACCGGCAGTTGCCACGTTGCCGGAAAACGTCGTGTTGGAAATTTCAACACGTGATTCTCCCTCAAATGACATTGCTCCGCCGACAGTAGCTTTTTGATCGCGAATGACGGAATCAGCGATATAAACAGTTCCTCCGATTGTGTTCAGCATATGTCCGGAGTAAGCTTTTGTGGCAGACGCGGCTTTCGTTATTGTGGTATCATACATGCGGAATATACCGCCGGAACGCATTTGCCACATGCCGCCATACGACTCTTTTGTGTCAGTATTGGCAATAGAGCAGTTGGCAACAGTTACATCTTTGGAAGTTCCATTTTCATTCGAAAAGTAAGAAAATGTTGAGTTTACAACCACATAAGAGGAGCCGGAGTTAAATATTTTTCCGTTATACAAGGAGCCGGAAGCAGTTCCTTGGTATGTTCCTGATGCCACTGTTTCTGAACCGGGAATATAGATATTCAGAGAAGCTCCAGCGGTTGCACCGGAAATCGGTCCGTAAATAAGGACATCTGATTTAAGAGCGATATCTTTGTCATCCGCGTTTTTGAGCGTGACTCCGGTAAAATCCTCGTTCGCGGCAAATGTCACCATGCCACTGCCGGTGAATTTGAGCGTGTTGTTGCCGGCAAAATTCAAATCCGCAATCGAAATGGCACTGCTGTTGCCGAAAACGAGCGTTGCTCCATCGGCAAGCACAAATCCGGCACCGCCGGTTTTGCCGTCTATCATGCTGGCATTGATATAGTTGGTATTTTTGAATGTGATGGAGTGCGTGCCGTCAAGCATTCCGATACGGTCATTGCTTTTGGCAAATGTGGAACCGCTGATGACCGCATGAGAATTGTTGTTTTGCGTGCGGAAAGCATAGTTGTTGCTGTTTACGCCGGTATCAAACAGAGTGTCATTGATATAAAACGTACTGCCATTGTTTGCGTTGAGCGTGGTGTTGCTGCTGCCGTTGAATGTACAACCGTAAAGGTAAAATTTACCATTGGAGTACGGTGACGCGCTTGTTACAACGTTGCAGATAAGGTGGTTGTTGCCACTGGCGATGGTGTCGCCCTGATAAGTACCGACGAAAACAGTACC
>JAZNAR010000043.1:0-9224 GCA_045586645.1 Victivallaceae bacterium | reverse complement strand
CTTGCCAGAAAATCTGCTTCGGTTGCGCCGTAATCATTGCGGAACAGCATCACATATCTGCCTTGATATTTGGCAACTCCGGCATTGAAAATCAAGGATGCCTCAAATGGCATTTTATCCGCACTCAGCAACGGATTTTGTATGTGCCGGTGCAGGCACTTGGTGGTGGTGAAAATATTTTCCATACATTTATTCTCCTTTACTTTCAATAATTACCGGGCATTGCGCCGGAATGATCAGATCCAAGGCATCTTTTTTGCAGTTGATTGTCAGCTCTGCCGGATAAACAACGGTGAATTTTTTATTGGTCGTTTGACATTCCCCAATGTTGGGTTTTACAGAAATGCGGTGGGCTTTTTCATCCAAATTATACAATATGATCCCTAATGTCCCGTCTGGAGCCGCAAATGCACTGGCGAGCACTGCCGGAGATTTGACTTCATAAACGTTTTTGCTCCAGCCGATGCCCCATGGAATCATTAATTCCGGAATATCAGATATTATTTCCGGCTGACGCAGCATTTTGCCGTAAACAAAAAATTTCCGTCCGGCATCAAATGCTTCCATGCGCTGTTTACTGGTACGTCTCACCCGTTCCGGATCACTGAAACGGTACATCGAATGCGGCAGTTCCCAACCGGGCATAATGCCCCAGAGCAACGCCTGGGCGGTTTTGGCAATCAACCCCTGCGCTTGACCGGTCAAGTCCCCTCTGCCGTAATGAGTGGCAAACAATAAGGCGTAATCATTGTAAACAACCGGTGCAAGCGGGATTGCAGTAACCCGGTCTTCTTCCAGATAGGCACTGGGACTGTTGACACACAAAACCGCATCCAGACAATGCAAATTGCCCTCCCAGAAACTTTCGGTGGTAGTGCAGAAGTCAGAATTGATTTTTCTGCCTTCCTGCCGGATGCGGGTCAGTAATTTGCGGTTATTGTCAACGTAATCGGAACCACCTCCGGAATTTTTCGTACAATACGGAGTAAAATTCAAATGAGTTCCGCCATGATTTCCGGAATCAAGATATGCTACTTTGAAACCGGTGCGGACCATGCGGTTGGTGAATCCGGTCAAAACCTGCTGCCATAATTCACCCGGATAGGCAAGCATGGAATCTTTACGAAAACCACTGCCGCCCCAGGAGAGGATCTGCCCGTAAAAGTTGCGCAGCAGATTTTTTTCTGCATCCGGATATGCCTGATAACTTGGCATGGAACGTGTCCAGGCGGTCAACTGGATATATGCTGAAATCGGGAATCCGGAATCCTGAAGTTTCTTTATTACCTTTTGGTCATTATCTGTCAACGGAAAACGATCCGGATTGGGGAAATCGTATTTGGAATTATCCAACCCCCAATGGGTGAGCCAGATGCCGATCCGGTGATCTTTGAAATCTTTGAAAAAGCGTTCGCAATCGCTCTTTTTTGCTCCCAGAATATCATTGACAGAAACGTGCAGCCACAATGTGGTATCCAGAAACCACGCCGGAATATCTGTTCCGCGTCTCCGGGTCAAAGTACCTTGGCTGCACCACTCCTGCTGAATTGCCCATTGACGGTAAATTTGTGCAGCATCGTACCAATCTCCGGAAAAAGAGCGCAGCTCCACCGGATAAGGGACTTTATATTTTTGCGGCGGCTTACATTTCATATTATCCGGAATATTGACACAGCTCCATGAGAATCCGTGTTTTTCAGAAGATCCCAGATCCCAGCGTTTACTGTTTTGCCGGGGATCCCACACCCCGAAAAATATGCCTTCATTCCGGCTGTAAAGTGCATCGAAGTGCATGGAGTGTCCGGAGTTATTACTGCGGAAATGCCGTTCTCCTTTGAAAAGTTTGCCGCTTGCCGGATTTTTGATCAAACGTCCCAGATAGTGCGGCGTGGCAAGGAAATCTTCACTGCCGTCACCGTGAATTTTGCCCATTCCGTCAATTTGCGGAGCATTGAAGTAGAAGACCGTATATTTTTCCGAACGGTTGGTTATTTCTCCGTCAAACCGGATTCCGTGTTGAACAGTTCGGGAAACTGTGATTGTAACATCCAGAGCACCATGCTCATCTTTGATATTGATATTGCGCCATTTGAAAATGATATTGTTGTTGTTTCTGGTAACTGAATATTTACCGCTGTTCAAATTCATACTGTCCAGTACAATATCATCGGTAGCTTCACCATCTTTTCCGATATTTGCAGCGGAATCATCCATTTCCGGATCGCAGGATATGCCCGTTACTTTCGGTAAATTTGCGGTCGGCGGCGAAATCTTTTTCAATCGTACAGACCACAAACCGCGCCCCACCGGAAAATTTATAAACTGCCGTTTGTTTTTATTGACAATACCGGTGACTGCCGCACCTGATTCCATTCCGGAAAAAGTTACCGTCAACTCTTTTGCGGCGAATGAATAAACTGTTTTTACCGGATTCTTTTTGATTGCGGCTGGTCGTTCTGCCAGGTGTTCCGGAACTCCAAGGAATTCAAGCTTAACATCATCTATATCTGCCGATTTGCTGATCCGGAAACCGAGAGATGCCTGAGCCACTCCACGGGGAACTTCAAACTCCGCCGCAAACATTTGCCACTTATCACTCAAAACCTGCCGGAATAATTGTTGGGTCCGCACCGGGTGATAAAGTGAAAGAGTTGCTGCTGCAGCTCCGGAGCCGCGCAACTGCATGGATATTTTGTACTTGCCCGGACGGATGCGGAAAAGATCACTGCGGACAAAAGCATCTCGTTTGGAGTTCCGGGTAATGCGGATGAAATTTTTACCGCTGGCGGCATTATTGCTGAGCACTTCGCATTTATCAGCGTCTTTCTGATAGAACTTCCAATGCCGGGGAAAACCGGTGTCGCTCAGCAGTTCCATATTCCCGTTGGGTAAAATATCTGCCGCGACAGCATTGCTCAAAAACAACACCATCAATGCAAAGATATTTTTAATAAAGCTCGTGAAGGTCATTTGTTTAACGCCTTTTGCAATATTGACGGATAATTTTCATCTGCCTTTGCCGCACCGATACCATTGGTGATACTGTCACCGAAGCAGACGATTTTTTTGGGGGATAGTCCGGCTTTTTTCAAAGTTTCTGCAACGGCTTGCGCAATGTGCAGATACCCGATGCCGACCGGATGAATACCGTCTAAACTTTTGCCGTTGGCAAAATTGCGCAGCCAGCTGGATTTGCCGGTACCGATATTGCCTTGTTCTGAAAATAATGTCCAGATGTCGACCATAGGGCATTGAAATTTTTTCGCCAGATCCTGAATGATCCCGTTAAGTTTTTCCAATTTCTGATTCGGCGCAAGCGGGGTAAAAAATTCTGCCGGATGACGTTTCAGCAAATATGGCTCATAACACGGCGGAACGGTCATCAGCACGACTTTAACATTATTTTTCTGCAAAGTTGAAATAATGTGCGACATATTACCGGCATATCTCTCAAACGGTACAGCTTTGCGGGAATTGAGCATATCGTTGGTTCCACACATCAAAATCACCGTATCCGGATCTTCTGCCAGAACATCATCAGTCAATCTGATCATCAGATCGAAAGAGTTATTTCCGGGAATTCCTGCATTTACCACCTGTACCGCATCACTGTTTTCAGCGGCATGGGCAGGCACGATTTGCACATCGTCAATGTCGGCACATCTGCTGGCTCGAAATCCCAACGAAATCTGACTTTTGCCGGATGGGATTTCTGCATCCAAAGTTACATTTTGCCATTGAGAAGTCAAAATAATCCGTGATAACTGTTCCGTTTTTACCGGGTGATACATGGACAAGGTTACGGCAACTGCTCCGGAGCCGCGCAACTGCATGGATATTTTGTACTTGCCCGGACGGATGCGGAAAAGATCACTGCGGACAAAAGCGTCACGTTTGGAGTTCCGGGTAATACGGATGAAATTTTTACCGCTGGCGGCATTGTTGCTGAGCACTTCGTATTTATCAGCATCTTTCTGATAGAATTTCCAACGCAGAGGGAAGTTGTTTTCATCCAGTTTTTCAAAACTGCCATTCGGCAGCATATTGGCTCCGCTTGCGGTGAAAAACAGTGCCGCTGCAAATAATGATCCGATAATAATGTGCTGTTTCATAACTGGATTGCCTTTATAATTTCATAAATTGCAGAAGTTTTACATCAAATCTGTCTTCCATATCTTCTGCACCATAAGTACGCACGGAATTATCCGCGAACCATAAATTAGCCTTTTTAGTATGCCGTCCGGCTATTTTGTAATTGTCATTTGCGGCAGTCGCAAACGGATGCAGCACAGCTGTTCCGGCTTTATCTGCGTCATTTGCCAGAATACTATCACCGAAAAGGAAAAACTTGCTTGGGTCATAAGGGCCATATCCGGCATCGGCACATTCAATTTTTGAGCTTAAAATCTTGAATCCCAAAGCGTTGGTTTTATTCATCCGCATACCGTATGTATAGTACGTCCAGGATTGTTCCGAACTGTTTTTTGCCAATGCCATTGCTTTACTGGTAACTCCGGCATCAGGACAATAAAAAGTTCCGGCACCTTCCTGCAGATATTTTTGCATAACCAGTGCGTAAGACCAGTTGCAATCGTTGGTTTTTTCCGGGAGACGGTATTTCCCTGAAATAGATGGAGCATACCCTCGATAACTTTCAGCGTACATGGTCATGGATGTACCCAGACTTTTTAAATTATTAATACATGATGTAGCCCGCGCTCTGGCTCTGGCACTTTGCAAAGCGGGAAGCAGCATCGCCGCAAGAATCGCTATGATAGCGATGACTACCAGCAGTTCAATCAGCGTGAATTTTTTTACAATTTTCATTTTTGTCACCAGTATTAATAAATAATTGTTATAATTCTGCACCGAAACGGATCAATTTTTTCCGAACTTCTGCACCGTCAACTTCTGCGGGGAACAAATGTTTTTCTATGGCAATCACCGCACCGGCACCGGCACCTTGCCCGGTTGCACAGCAAACCGGCATGATCCGCAAACTGCTGTTGGTGGCATGGTCTGATGAGATGATCCTTCCTGCCGTCAGCAAATTTTTGCATCCATGCGGCAGCAGACAGCGATAGGGGATTTCATAATAATCACTGTAATCCGCTGCGGTGGAATAAGTCGTTCCACTGCCGGTGGGAGAGTGAATATCCACTGGGTAATTGCATCTGGCAATGGCATCGGCAAATTTACGTTTATTTATCAAATCATCTACGGTCAAACTGAAATCTCCCATTGCGCGACGGCTTTCCCGCACCCCCAGTTGCTGACCCATTGAAACGATTTCCGCATTTTTGAAGCCTCTGACTTTGTCCCGGAGCCAGAAAAGAAATTCCCTGATCTGTTCTCTGGCGATCTCTCCGGCTTCCTGATAACTCGCCGCATCCAACGGGTCGTGCAGAACTACCCGTGTGGTATTGAAGTGAACTGTGGATGGTGAGGTACTTTGAAACATCAACACATTTTCCCGGGGACAACTCAATATTCCGGCGGCTTTTGCTTCTGTATACGCCTGCTGGATCTCCTTCCTCCATTCGCCACGCCAGAAATCTTCATCGGGAATATCCACCGGAGCGACTTTGAAACACCAGGTCATCGGCTGGCAGAGACCTTCATCATTACCGACCTCAATACGGCATCCGGCTTGGGCGGCAAGCACCCCATCTCCGGAGGCATCAATATAAACTTCTCCTGAAACGGCGGTCAAACCGCTGCGGTTGTGCAGTATCAATGCTGAAATTTTGCCGTTCTCTGTGATCGTATCAAACAGGGTGTGTTCATACAAAACTTTAACGCCGGCAGCTTTGAGCATATCTTCAGCACTCAATGCCGCGTAAAATTTATTGATGTAAAGTTTTCCCCATTTGGGGCCCATTTTTTTCTGAATATAGGCCGCTGTATTGTGCGAGTGATATTCTCCCATCCGGGTGACCCATTCGTTATAAAGCGGGTGATCCATACTCTTTTCGCCCAGATGATTAAGCATGAATGGAGAAACCTCTCCAGCATAAGTCATCCCCCCCGGCAATGCGTTTTTTTCCACCAGCACAGTATTGCATCCCATTCGTGCAGCGGTCAGTGCCGCACACAATCCTGCTGGACCGCCTCCGACAACGACGACTTGAGCTTGATAAACGAATTCTACTTGTTTGTTGATGTTGTAATTGAAAGATTTCATTACTGATAAAGTCCCTTTTTAACTCTCTCAAATAATATACTCCACTGCAAAACGAAACACTATCAGCAAACATGTTGAAAAAATTGCAAAAGATGCTATTTTATTAAAAATAAGTGATTTTTTGTATCGCTTTAATCTGCGCAAGTGCTATTTTATCAAAGATTGGATATTTTGATTTTTAATCAAGGCGTTTCAATGAAAAACAAACTGGAAAATACCATCCGCTGTTTTGAATACTGGAGCAAACTGTCGGTAACGGTACATGATCTTACCGGTAAGATCCGGACAATTTTGCCGCAGGAACGTTTCGCTCATTGCCATCAGTTGTGTCGGAAAGAGAAAGAGCATGCCGAAAAGTTGTGCCGTTCTGTGGATATTCAAATTTTACAGAATGAAGTATGGGCTTTCAACCGTTGCGGTTACAAAATTTGCCATGCAGGATTGTTGGAATATGTCATGCCTGTCACCGACTCCGGAAAGCGGATCGGAATTATTTTTGCCGGAGCTGTAAAGCCGCCGGTGGATTGGAAAAATCTGCATCCGCTTTTGAAATCGGAACTCGAACATGAATTGGTTTGCGATGAAAATTTTGATTGGGAAAAAGACAAACAGATCATGGAAGCCTTGCGGATGCTGTCAATAACAATGATTCACGATCTGCGGGAATTCATCCGGGAAAAACAACAGCAATTATCTCCGACCCGCAAAGAGGTCATTCACCGTTTTGTCGGTGAATATTGTGATCAGAGGGATCTGTTGGAAAAACTCGCCCGGAAACTTTATTTGAGCGTACCGCGCACGATCCATGTGGTAAAAGAGGAAACCGGATATACATTCCAACAGCTTCGCAAAGCGTATCAAATGCGGCTGGCTGCTGCCAGATTGCGTTTTTCCAATGAAAGCATTCCGCATGTTGCCGAGCAATGCGGCTTTGATGATGTTTCAAGTTTGCACCGTAATTTCAAAAAATATTTCAAAGTCACTCCTCTTGCTTACCGCAAGCAATATGATTCAGACAGCGAAATGCCTGCTGATATCATAGATACAGGTGATTGGCCAGGTCGCCCGCATTAAAATACCAGAACTTTTACACCGGAATACTCCGCCACGTTTTGGCGGAGTAATCTTGAAAAGTGGCGGAGTAAATGCTATATTAATGGCGAAGGAGAAGAGTATGGATTACAAACCGAATTTTACCGTTTCTGCACAAGCGATCTTAATGGTCGCTGAAATTTCAGCACTGATCGAACGCTATGCCATTATCCGGGAAGCCGCCGAATCTTTGAAACTGCGCCGTGCCAACAAAATAAAAACTATTCAATCTTCTCTGGCGATCGAGGGTAATACCCTTTCGGTAAAGCAAGTGACCGACATCCTTGACGGAAAAAAAGTAGTTGCTACTTTACGGGAAATTCAGGAAGTAAAGAACGCTATTGCTGCTTATGACCTTTTTAATCAGCTTGACCCGTATTCAACCAAAGATCTGCTGAAAGCCCACAAGGTGATGATGACCGCTTTGATCGACGAACCTGGCAAGTTCAGAAGTGGCGGGGTAGGCGTTTTTGACGGAAAGAAAGCTGTTCACATTGCTCCACCTGCAGAATTTGTTCCCGGACAGATCAAAGACCTTTTCAAATGGTTGAAGTCAGCTCCGGATCATCTGCTGATAAAAAGTTGCGTGTTCCACTATGAATTTGAATTCATCCATCCCTTTGCCGATGGTAACGGCAGACTGGGCAGATTGTGGCAGTCATTGATTTTGACGAAATTGCATCCTTTGTTTCAACATTTGCCCATTGAAACGATGGTGCATGATAGGCAAATGGAATATTACCGGGCAATCAACGCCAGCAGTGCAAAAAATGATTGTGGGATTTTCGTTGACTTTATGCTTAACGAAATCCTGAATGCATTGAAACAGCACACCACAGGCGATGTCGCCGAAAGCGACAACCCGGTGCTGGATTTCATACTCAAACATCCCGGGCGTCGTTCCAATCAAATTGCCGAAGCATTGAATATCCCGTTGCGCACACTTCAGCGCGAATTAAGCAGACTCAAAAGTACCGGTCAAATTACATTTCGCGGAGCCCCAAAAAACGGCGGGTATTTTGGAAAATAATAGTGGTTTTATTTATAATAATCTGTTTGCATCACTGCTGTCCGGTAAAAATTTCAGAGCAGTAAGGGGCTGAAAAGTTCCTCTTGGACTGGCAATTTCCAGTTCGGCGGCCTTTCAAGGATTTTTCGATCAAGCGACAAGACTTCCAGTAGAGACTGATTTTGCATTAAGGTATCACGAATACGGTTGGTCAGCTCCGTCATCCCAAATTTGAATCCATGCATAAATTTGAGATAGGCAATCAGCAGATAATGAATCATTGCCACCCAGATTTGAGACATTACTGCATTTTCACTTGTCCCGAGAAAGCTTTTGATCTTCAAATTCTGCTTGATCCATTTGAAAAATAGTTCAATCTGCCACCGTTACTTGTATATTTCTGCGATTGAAGATGCCGCAATGCGGAAATTGTTGGTAATAAACTGATAAGTCTTTCCGTTTTCCTCATCAAAAAATTTGAATGTCTTCAAACGGTTCGTGGTACTTGCCGATCTTTCCGATGAATGAAACCGCATCTTTGCCCAGTTGACACTGCTCCAATTCAAAACTGTTGCACAGCCAATTAGCGTTGCCGTCCTCATCTCTTTCTGCTGAAATCATTCCTGAAAATTTGGCAATTGCATTTTTCTGCATTTCAACCGTTGGGGTTGACGCACAAATGGCATAACTCACCTTCAGCCGTGGTCTCATGTTGAAGCATCCGGATGCCCCCTCGTATGATTCGCTGTGGATTGCATCAAGTGCCATAGCCAGTGGATGTTTCTCGATTCTGATTTCATGATATTGGTAACGCTGTAAGCAATTTATCTGTGATTCTGCATCCTTGGCGTTGAGTGTGCAGTTGATAAATGTCCCGATTTTCACGCGGCATGTCTTTGTGTCGCATCATCAAACTTTGAAGAGTTTCCCTCAGCCGGT
>JAZNAR010000042.1:0-29997 GCA_045586645.1 Victivallaceae bacterium | reverse complement strand
AAGTCCAACAGGGCAACCTGAAGGAATTGGGTTTCCAGTATGCCTTCAATTACAACTCTATCAATGCGCCTTATAACAGTCAGTCCGGTCAGCACAGCTCCAAGCGTTTGTCCTTTTCGGATGCGGCGAGCGGGCTTTTGCGGGCAAGTGAGACCAGTAATAACGGCAGTCTGATCATGATCAATGGCAATTCCGGCGGGACGGACGGCTTGAATTATACTGTGAATGTGAATGCTTTGAATCAGTTGAGCTCCTCGGATGCATTGGCATCGCCCCGGATCATTACTTTGCCGGGGACCCCGGCTCTTATCAAGATGGTGCGCAGTGTGCCGTTTGTGGATGAGTATGAGGATGGGGAACAGTCTACCGGTGGCAGCGACACTGTTGACAGCAGTGGAAATGCGGTTCAGACATACACGGAGGTCGGCCCGATGCCCAGTTTTCAGGATCCCACGGACTTGGGTATTACCATGAATGTTCTGCCGGAAGTGGATTATGCCCAAGGCAAGGTTACGTTGTCACTGGAGCCCAGGGTAGTTACCCAGGTGGGCTGGCTCAACTGGGAATATAAGGATCTCAGCGGGACGATCGAAAAGATGCGCAAACCTATTCTGGCAGAGCGTACGATCAAGACCAAAGTTACGGTCAGCGATGGCAAGACGATCGTGGTCGGCGGTGTGGTGGATGATACCGCCACTATTCTGGATGACAAGATTCCGATTCTGGGCGATCTGCCCCTGGTTGGCCGTTTCTTCCAGAGCAGATATACGGATGCGGATAAGCGGTATTTGCTGATTTTTCTCACCTGCCGTTTGATCAATCCGGATGGGACGCCTTATTCCAAAAAGGTTGCGGTTGCGAATGGGATTCCCCAGGACGGGCGGTTCAGCAACTGAGCCGAACTGATCGGCGATTTGCGGGGAGTGCCGGAAGGCTCTCCCCGTTGTTTTTTTCCGTCATAAAAGTTTTATTGGTTGACTTTTTGAAAATTACATGTAAAGTATAGTCTAAGTTTGTTTTTTACAGGAGGAAAATTATGCCTGCGGATATTTTGATCGGTACCCAGTGGGGGGATGAAGGTAAGGGTAAGCTCATTGACGTGCTGACCCGTGATGTGGATATGGTGGTACGTTTTCAGGGCGGCAACAATGCCGGTCACACGGTCGAAATCGGTGACAAACGCTATGTGCTGCATCTGGTGCCGTCGGGCATTTTCCGCCCCAATGTGGTCTGTGTCATCGGCAACGGTCTGGTCGTTGACCCCGTTGCTCTGGATGAAGAGCTGCGCGGCATTGAGGAAAAAGGCTTTGCCACAGGCAATGTCCAGTTGAGCAACCGCGCCCAGATGATTTTCATCTATCACCGGGTGGCGGATTCACTCAATGAAAGCGGCGCGACCACCAAAATCGGTACCACCGGCAGAGGTATCGGACCGGCTTACATGGACAAAATGCGCCGTACCGGTATCCGTGCCATTGATTTGAAATTCCCGGAACGCCTCGCTGAACAGTTCCGCACCGAGTGCGCCCGTTACAACCGTATTTTTGCCGCCGCCGGAGTTCCGGAACTGGATGTTGAAGCGGAATTGGAAAAAGTTCTCGCCGCCGCCAAACGGCTCGCTCCGCTGGTCTGCGACACCGTTTATTCCGTGAACCGCGCGGTCAGAGAAGGCAAGAAAGTTCTTTTTGAAGGTGCCCAGGGCGCACTGCTCGACATTGACCACGGCACTTATCCGTTTGTCACCAGCAGCAACACCGTCAGCGGCGGAGCCTGTACCGGCGGCGGTATCCCGCCCCAGAGCGTGCGTGATGTGTGGGGAGTCATCAAAGCGTACACCACGCGTGTCGGTGAAGGACCTTTCCCGACCGAGCTTTTTGATGATACCGGTGAAAAACTCCGTCAGGTCGGCAGAGAATTCGGTGCCACCACGGGCCGTCCCCGCCGTTGCGGCTGGTTCGATGCCGTGGCATCCCGTTATGCCTGTATGGTCAACGGTATCAACAAACTTGCCGTGACCAAGCTGGATTGTCTGGATGAGCTTGATGAGATAGCCATCTGCGTGGCGTACAAAGTAAACGGAGTGATGACGACCGAGTTTCCCGCTTCTGTGGCGGAACTTGAAGCTGCCGAGCCGGTCTATGAATATATGCCCGGCTGGAAGTGTTCCACCAGTGAAGTTGATTCTCCGGAAAAACTCCCGGTCAACGCCAAAAACTACCTTTTGCGTATGGCGGAACTGGTCGATTCCGAAATCGGGATCATTTCAGTCGGTCCCCGCCGGGATCAGACATTTGCCGTTGAAGCGTTGAGCTGATCATGCGCGATGCCGGCGGAAAATCCCGATTCGCCGCTTTTTTCGCCGGGCTGGATTATTTGCAGCTCGGCGTTATGCTTGTTTTGCTTGGAGTCGGGCTGACCTTTATCTACTCGACCGGGGTACAGGTGGATACCGATGCCAGCAGGGCATTTTTCGGCAAACAGCTGCAATGGATAGCTGCGGGGCTGGCGGTTTATTTTTTCTTTGCGCTGATCGATTACCGGGCGTTGCCGGTACGTTTTATGGCTTTCGGTGCGTATGGCGTATCGCTGGTGCTGCTGACCGTGGTGCTGTTTTTCGGCAGGACGATTTCCGGGGCGACCCGCTGGCTTGATATAGGCGGATTCCGCCTGCAGCCGTCTGAACCGGCAAAGCTGGCATTGATATGTGTGCTGGCGTCGATATTTTCGGCAGTCAGACTGCGGAAAACCCCGCTGAAAATCCAGTTGTTCGCGCTTGCCGCAGTCGCAGTGCCATTCATACTCATTGCAATAGAGCCGGATCTGGGCAGTGCGCTCATTTTGCTGCCGGTATTCGGTGCGATGCTCTTTTGTTACGGTATAAAGTGGCGTTATGTATTGCTGGTGCTGATATTTATATTATGCGGCATCGGGGCGGTGCTGAATGACTGCTTTGTTATGAAAGACCCCATACTGCTCCGGAGCTATCAGGTCGACCGGATAAAAATATTTCTCAACCCGGGAATGGATAAACGCAACCGGGGCAGCAATGCGTATCAGGCGATGAATTCGGTCGGTTCGGGGGGGATTTCCGGCAAAGGTATCGGCAAAGGGACCCAGAATGAGCTGGGATTTCTGCCGCAGACGGTTTCCAACAACGATTTTATTTTTTCGGTTCTTGCCGAAGAAACCGGCTTTACGGGGGCGTTTTTTCTGATATTGATGTATACGCTGCTGCTTTACAGTGTATTGCGGACGGCGTTTCTGACGGCGGCTTACGGCAGGTATCTTGCCATTGGCATCGGCACGATGCTGTTTTGTCATATATTCATCAACATCGGAATGAATATCGGTATTGCTCCCATTACCGGTCTGCCGCTGCCGCTGGTGAGTTACGGCGGCTCTTTTACGCTGACCAGCATGGGGACGCTGGGGATAATGCAATCAATATACCGCTTCCGCAATGACGGAAAAGTATAAGGTACGGGGGAAAATAATATGTTGAAAACACTTTTGCGTCCGGCGATGATCGTGGTGCCGCTGTTTATCGGATTTTTCTTTCCTGCGGCAGGGGCATTGGCGTATGCACCGTATAATATAGTGCGGATCTCGCTGTTTTTTATGATTTTTATGGCGGCACTGGGGATAAAAGTGAGCGATCTGCGCCCCTGTCGCGAACACTGGAAACTGCTTGCTGCCAACATATTGCTTGGCGTGCTGCCGTTTTGTGCGGCGAAATACATTTTTCATGCGGATAAAGATTTGGCACTGGCACTGTTTTTCATCGGCATAACTCCGACTGCGGCGGCATCATCAGTGATAATTTCGCTGTTGAACGGCAGGGTCGGCTTCGGACTGACCGGATTTGCCATATCGAATGTCGGTATATCGCTGGCACTGCTTTTTCTGCTGCCTTTCACGACCGGAAATTTCACTGCGCAATTTTGTTTTTCAGTGGCGCAGACGATATTGGTCGTGATCGCCATTCCCATCATACTGGCGCAGCTGTGCCGCAGATATTTTCCGGGAATATTGCAGCTGGTGCCGAAACTGAAAATGGTGTCGCTTGCGCTCTGGTCGACATCGATTTTTATTATGGCGGCACTTGCACGGCAGTATTTCATCGCCAACCCCGGGGAATCTCTGCATCAGACGGTGGTTTACGGCACGGTATCACTGATATTCTGCGCGGTGAATTTTTATCTGGGCGCAAAAATCTCATCCCGGCGGCTGCGGCGGGAATCCAGTCAGCTTTTGGGGCAGAAAAACACGATATTCACCATCCATCTGGCGTTGACATACGCTTCGCCGCTGGTCGCGCTGGCACTGACGTTTTATATAGCGTGGCATAATTCATACAACGCAATGCAGCTGTATGCGTATGACCGGCGCAAAAAAAAGCGCGGATACAGATAAATCAGTCTGCCGGAAAAAGTTTCAACAAACAGAGGCGGGATATGCGGGAAAAAATTCAGGTGTGGCAGGAAAACCGGCGGGTGTTGATCCGCAGCAGGTTTTCCAGTGAGTATGACCTTGTGGTCGAATTGTGGCATGTCACCGATGAAAATGCGTGGCTGATAACGCCGGATATGCCGATAACGGATTTTGACAAAGGCAGACAGATACATCTGGGGCCGGATGATTTCCCTGCCAGTTTCCCCGGTGAATACGGCACATTGAGCGGCAATCACGCTTCACCGTTTGCCAGACGTCTGCTGGTTTTTGACCACGGCATGGGCGAAAAGGAACTCGGAGCAATTTTCACAGATATAAACGGCAGCAAATATTGCCTGATGGAAATTTGCGACCGGGACAATCTGCTTATCCATCCGCTGAAAAAAGGTGACGATATACATCCGGATTTTGCGGATTACAGAGGTGAAGCACTCTTTTACAATGACCGGCGGATTTCGGTCATTGATGTTGCGCCGGTGCAGTTGTATCCTTCCAACCGGATATCGTGCCGCAAGTTTCTGGTTGACGGCAAAACGCCGCTGGCGGAAAAAGAGCTGACTGAATGTGAATTTCTGGATCATATCCTGGATTACGACGTGGTCATGCCGTCCGCGCTGGTGGATATGGTCATCGCCGCCAGAGGCAGAGCGCATCTGCCGGAATTCACATTGAACCGGACGATGACCGATCTGTCCGGCAGTAGGGATGACCCGGCTTATGATGCCTACCGGAAACTGCCGGCACTTTTGAGCTATCAACTGAAAATGCGCCATGAAGCCGGCGCGTGTGTTTCATACCGGCATGTTGAAGTGAAAAGTCCGCTGACTTCGCTTGAGGCATTGGATGTGATGTTTATATGGAGCGGGGAATTTGCCGGAGCACCGGTGCAGGAGTTTTATATCCCAAAAGTGAAGCCTGTCACCGTGACCGCCCGTGACGGACAAAGTGAAGTGATGGATTTTGCCGGAGTTGTCCGTTTTGACAGAGAATTTCCGGCAGTTGGTCATATCACTGCTGCTGATGCGGCAGACCCTGCGGACACCCCCGACCGTTTTATCCGTTTGAGCGGCAATGAAAAGCGGCGCGAACTGGGCGTGGCAGTGGGATATTCGCTGATAAACGGCTTGAGTTCGCAGCCGGATTGGGGGAAATACCGCCCCCGGATATATCAGTTCGCCCCGACGTGGAAAATGTATCCGCACAGTTATTATGTGGAAAATCCTCCGGCGAACTGGCAGACGGATACCGTTGCCTACCGGAACTATTTCGACCCGGCAGCTGAACCGGATGCGACAAGTTTTTATTATCACCATGAAAACGATGATTTGCTCCTGACCATGGATTTCCATAAAAATCTTGCCGGCAAAGTTATCCGGTTGCCCGCCGGATGTGCCGGATGCACGATGGAAGTGGTGGAAAAAAGCCCGTCACTGCAAATCAGAGAGTGTCAGCTTGAGGGAGAATCGTTTCTGACTGTTGACGTGACGGAGAGTTACGGATACGCCGTGTTGCGTTTTTCTGCGGCGGAATGAACCGGGGTCAGCTGTTTTTCAAAAAAAGATAACTCAAACCGTTGCGGTTTTCCACGGTGAAACGTCTCTTTTCCCCATCGAGCCACGCGCCCGGGAGCAGGGGCAGACGGGTGACGAGCAGAGGATATTTTTCCGGATGACGGCGCAGAAACAGCGGGGAATTTTTCTGCATCATTTCCACTGTTTCCGGCGGCGTTTCCGGAGCGTATTCAGCTGAAATTGCTCCCAATCCGGCTGCCAGTGCCGCGGCACGGGAGTTGGTGACGGGAAACGGGAATGCGGTATGGAGCTTTATTTCCGGCAAATCCTGCAGCAGAGCAAATCCGTGCCAGTGGGTCACGGTGAAATCGCGTACTCCCGACCGGTATGCTTCTCTCACGGCGTTCCGGAGTGCCGGAAGCTCCGTTTCACTGACAAAAGGCGGGATGACGAAACTGTTTTTATCCGGGTGCACGGCAGGTGTGCTGTCGCTGAAAATCTGCTGATGTTCCAGGGCAAAGCGGGCCATTTTTTCCGGAATATCCTGCCGCACACAGGCGGCGGAGAGTCTGCCGGCAAAGAAATCCCAGAATTCGCGCCGGAGATTTTTCAACTCTGCCGCCGGGACAAAAAAGTTGCCGTTGACCGAGATTTCCATATCCCCGGCAGTGAACCCCGCCGGAGCACCTGCGGAGAAAACTTCGCGGATTTTTTCCGCATCCAGCGGATGCCGCTCTGCGGGAGCAAAGTTTGTCTGTTTTTCCCAACAGCCGTCCATGCCGTCCACCATGCCGGAAAATTTATCTGCCGCAGCTGAAATATTCAGTTTCACCTGCCGTTGAAATTCCGGCAATGCCGCTGCCTGACGGGAGAAATCAAAACCGTTTTCACCGATACGCAGCAAAGTGCATCCCGGCTGGAGTTTGAAAGTGCCGGGGATGAAAACGGTGTCATTTTTCCGGGCTTTTAAAAGTTTTCTGCCGCGCTCTTTTTCCATGGCAGTCAGAGAAAAACTTTCTCCGGCGGCTCCGGCACGCAGACGGTCGCCCAGATGCAGAGAGGCGGTGACTTTTGCCAGTATTCCCCGGCGCAGCACGCGCGTGACCGTTGCCGCCGCTTCTCCGAAAACTCCGCTTTGTGCCGGGTCTATGAGCGTCTGCCAGTTTTTTTTGAACCAGAAAGCTGTACCGGGAGTTCTGCCGACGGCGGAATCAAGCAGAGTGCGCGCTTCGTCAGCTGCACCGGCATCACCGGGATTATCCAGCAATATACGGTAGGCTCTGGCGGTTTTCCAGACATAATCAGGTGTCCGCAATCTGCCCTCGATTTTCAGAGAGGCAACGCCGCACTGCTGCAAACGGCCAATGAGCTGTGCTCCGGCAAGGTCGGCGGGAGAGAGATGGAATCCGCTTTCTGCGCCGGAGGGGGTGTAAAGTTTGCGGCAGAGCTGACGGCACTGACCGCGATTGCCGGAAGCTCCGCACAGCTCTGCCGAGAGCAGACATCTGCCGGAAAGCGAACAGCAGAGCGAGCCATGCAGAAAAACTTCCAGTTCCACCGGAGAAGTTTTTGCCATTATTTCCAATTCATCCAGCGTTATCTGACGCTCTAAAATGACCCGTTTGAATCCGAGTTGCGCCGCACACTGCAAACCGGCGGAGTTGTGAAGCCCCATCTGGGTCGAAGCGTGAAGAACCAGTTCCGGAAAATATTTTTTTACTGTTGCCGTCACGCCGGGGTCCTGCACGATAACGGCATCAGGCTGCAATTCAGCAAGAGTGCAGAGATTTTCAAACATCTCGCCGAGTTCGGATTCAAAAACGAGAGTGTTGAAAGTCACATAGACTTTTCTGCCTCTGCCGTGAGCGAAGCGGATCATTCTGCCCAGTGTGTCCGGGGAGAAGTTTTCCGCCCGTTCCCGGGCGTTGAATCTGCCCAGTCCGCAGTATACAGCGTCAGCTCCGCCGTCAAAAGCGGCGAGGGCAAGTTCCGGATTTCCGGCAGGAGAGAGCAGTTCCATTTGCGTCACATCCCGGATATTTCATTCCAGGTTTTAAAGTGGAGCTTGGCGCAAGTGCGGAAAATTTCCGCTCCGCGCTTTTGAAACAGCTCTGCGGCAGTTGATTTCACCCCCGGCCCGGCACCTTTGGGCAGTTCCATGCCGGTCGTTTCGGCGAGTTTATCCATGCCGCGCAGAAAGCTTTCCCGCGCCAGAATACTTGCCGCCGCCACCGCGACGTCAGCTTCAGCACGCACCTGCTGTTCCATAACGATTTGTCTGCCGCGCTCCATCAATGCCCTGCGGATGAGATTTTCATTGCCGAATTTATCTGAAAGCATCCGGGGACACTCCGGACACAATTCCAGCAGATTTTCAATGACTCTGGCGTGTCCCCATGCCAGCAGACGGTTGAGGTTGCCGATTTTTTCATAAAGACGGTTGTAAGTTTCCGGCATCAGCGTCACGGTGGTGAATGCTCCCGGAACGATTTTGCGGATGTTTTCGGCAAGAGTGATTATTTTGGCTGACGAGTGTATTTTTTTGGAGTCACACACGCCGAGTTCCCGCAATGCTCTGCCGCTTTCCGGAGTGACTGCTACTCCGGCGATGACCAGCGGGCCGAAAAAATCCCCTTTGCCGCTCTCATCCACGCCGCCGTGCGGAGAGATGTTTTCAACAACGGCGGGTGTTTCCGCGGATTGAAAGGTGAATGTGTGCAGTATTTCCGGTTCCAGCGTGTAGAGGATGAAATCCTCCATTTCCTTACCCTGCACGACCAGTTTGCCGCTTTCGTAAGCGACCACGGAAACTTTGTTGCCGGCGGCTTTGAAACGGGCGTAGGGCAGTTGGGAAAACTCCCACCCCCGCAAATCCAGCAGATGCTTCAATTCCTCCGCCTGCGCCGGAGAGATGTTGCAGACAAAACTGTTTGCCATTTTTTCTGCTCCTTACAAGCCGGTGGGAACTTCGGCAAAGATAGTATCGATCCCGAATTTTTCCGCCACAAGTTTTTGCATGGCAAGGACTCCGGTCGTTTCGCTGGCGTAGTGGCCAAGTGCGATGACGGCAACACCGAGCTCCCGCGCGGCATGGTGCATGATATGCTCCATTTCGCCGGTGACAAGCAAATCGGCCCCGGCATCGGCTGCGGCGTGGAGCGAATCGACTCCGCCGCCGCCGGAAACTACTGCCACACGCCGGATGATACGGTCATGCTCTCCGCGCAGAAGCGGCTCGACTTCCAGTGCGCCGCCGAGCAGTTCAGCGATTTCAAAGAGTGGAGCAGGCTCCGGCAGTACACCGTGAAATCCTATTGGCACACCGTCATAAACAAAAAATTCTTCGCGTTTTTCCAACCCGAGCAGATCGCTCAACACCGCGTTGTTGCCGTAAAGAGCATGGGCATCCAGCGGCAGATGGGCGGCGTAGAGCGAAATATCATTGCCGAAAAGCGTCCGGAACCTTACGGCATCCATACCGACCCACCGTTTGATGCCGCCGCCCCAGCTGATACCGTGGTGAACAAAGATGAAGTCAGCTTTCTCTTCAACTGCCCGGTCAAAAACTTCCTGACAGCCGTCGACGGCAAAGAGGAGCTTTTTCACTTCATCACAACCTTCGATCTGCAGACCGTTGTTGGAAACATCGCCGCTGAAACGGGGCAGTTCAAGCACATCATCCAGAAATTTCACCAGTTCATCACGCTTCATTGATTCGGAATCCTTTTGTTAAACAATGCAACGGTATGTAATATAGATGAACATTTGCGGTAAATCAAGTTGCAGCACTTGCAAAAAACGCTCACAAATGGTATATTATCCAAACAACGTTTCAGGAGCAACCAAACCGGAGAAAAGAAAATGCACAAGGTTTTGATCCCGACCAAATTGGACAAGTTCGCCGCCGATATGCTTACGCAGAAAGGCTACACCGTCATCCTCGATCCCGCCACCGCGCTGGAAGAACAGGCCGTGAGCCATTCCGACGCAGAAGTGCTGATCGTCCGCAGTGAAAAAGTCACCAAAGAAATCATCGACGCCATGCCGAACCTCAAACTGGTCGTGCGTGCCGGTGCCGGTTACAACACCATCGACATCAAATACGCCAGAAAACGCAACGTCGATGTGATGAATACCCCCGGAGCCAACAGCAACGCCGTCGCCGAAGAGGTCATCGCACTCATCCTTGCCGCATACCGCCATCTGCTGCCGGCGGACGCTTCCACCCGCGCCGGTGAATGGGAAAAAAGCAAATTCATGGGCCACGAACTCACCGGCAAAACCATCGGTATCCTCGGTCTGGGCCACATCGGTCAGCTGGTGGTCAAACGCCTCGCCGGATTCGAGGTCAAAGTCCTCGGTTACGACCCGATGATCTCCCCCGCCCGCGCTGAAGAGATCGGTGCCGAACTCTGCTCGGTGGAAAAAATCTTCGCTGAAGCTGACTGCATTACGCTCCACATCCCCGAAAACGAAGAGACCCGCGGCATGATCGACCGCAAACTTTTTGAAGCCATGAAACCCGGTGCCATGCTGGTCAACTGCGCCCGCGCCGGTATCATCAACGAGGAAGATCTCCGCGCTGTCAAAGCTGAAAAGAAAATCATCTACTGCAACGACGTCTATCCCAAAGATGCCGCCGGTCCCAAAAGTGTCGCCGATGTCGCGGATATCATGATGCCCCACCTCGGTGCCAACACCTTTGAAGCGAACTTCAACGCCGCCAAACGCGCCGCCGAACAGACCATCGCTTATTTTGAACAGGGCATCACCAACTGTGTGGTCAACAAAGCTCTGCCCGACGGTCTGGATGCCGGTTATCAGAAACTTGCCTATGTCCTGACCAGTCTGACCAGAGCCTACCTCGGCAGCAGCAATCCCACCCGTATCGAAACCAGTTTCTACGGCAAGCTCGCTGATTATGCCAAATGGCTCGTGCCGCCGGTCGTTGCCGCCATCGCCAGCGACTTCGCCGTCGAGCAGGGTCCGAAAGAAGCCGAACAGTTCCTCGCAGATGCCGGTGTGGAACTGGTCAACCGCATGGTCGACAACTCCAAACATTACGGCGAAGCAATGACTATCGACCTTTTCGCCGGCAGCGGCAGTGCTATTTTCAAGGCCGGTGCGCGCGGCACTATCACTGAAGGAAATCCGATGATTTCCCGGTTGGATGAGTTTGACAAACTCTATTTCAACCCCGAAGGTCATCATCTCTTTGTCGAATATGCCGACCAGCCCGGTGTTATCGGTAAGATCGCCGGTATCCTCGGTGAAAAAAATATCAATATCGTGGACATCCGCGCTCCGCAGGATACCAAAAACGGCCGTTCACTGTGTGTCATCACCACCAATGTGGAAGTGCCGGAAATGCTGGTCGCCAAAATCCGCGAAGCGGTCAATGCAGACAAAGCTTTCAGCTTCTCTTTTGAAGGCTGACGGCAGTATCTGTGAATCTTTCCTGTTCCGGTGCGGGACTTCCGCACCGGAGCACTCTTTCAACCGGAGAAAAATCTTTTGACCGGATTCAAGCACCAGCAAGCAGACGTTCCGCAGGGGCAGAACAGTGCCTCTGGGGCATTGCACGCCCGCAAACGTCATGCCGGAGCCCTGGTCAGAGTCAATCTGCCGCCGCTGATGGGATTGCGGGATGCCGCACTTGCCGGTGCGGAAAAACTCATTCTGCTCTGCGGCACGGAGCCGGAATTTTCTCTCTTTTCCCAAATCGCTCCGGCAATGGCAGAGATGTTCCGTGACGCCGCCGATGCGTGCAACGCGACCATCGGGATGTTCAACAATCCCGATACCCGCACCCGCGAAACCAGACTGCTCAATCATGTGATGATACTTGCTGAAATCAGCGGAGCTCTGGCAGATTTTTCCCGCCTTTCCCGGCGCATGGCAGATGCTGTGACCTCTGATGCCGCCGGGAATGCAGAATTTGATACGGCATACTTATCCCGGCTCAATGACAGAATGGGCACTATCGGTAAAAATCTTTTTGCCCAGCTCGGGGATGCCTTTGTACGTTACCACGACCGTATCGTCCGTTACCGCTCTTACGCCGTGAAAAATTTGAGCAGAGAAAACGCCGAAAGATACAATCTCGCTTACGGCGCAGCGGCAGAAAAATACCGGAAAATCATAAAAAATATCAGTAAAAACATACAACATACCAAAATCAGGAGTGTTTCCGAATGAAAACCTACCGTATCGAACTCGCCCCTCTGCCCGTGTGGCGTGATGCCCGCGGTGAAGCCGTGACTGCCCAGGCGCAATCTGTCTGCGGTATCAAACTTGACCGGGTGATGACCCGTGATGTCTACACTTTGGTCGCCGACTGCACCGATGCCGAAGCGGAAAAAATCGCCGCTCTGCTCTATAATCCGGTGTTGCAGATGTGGCGCGTCGGCAGTGCCGCGTCAGAAAATTTTGTTCCGGCGGAAAAATGCGATTATCTGCTTCGTGTCGGCTTCAAACCGGGGGTGACGGACAACGTCAGCCGGACGTTCCGCACTGCGGCGGCGGATATCCTCGGCCGCAAACTGCGCGAAGACGAATATGTATTTTCTTCCACGGAATATCTGATTTCCGGTGCCGGAGTTTCTGAAAATGATGTCCGCACCATCGGCAGCAAACTGCTTGCCAATGAACTTATCCAGAGTTCGCTTGTCCTGCCCGGCAGTGAGAGCGAAAACGTCCCGCACAATCTGCCGTATGTCAGCACTTCAGAAAAAGTTCAGGTTAAAAAATACAACCTTGAGGTTTCCGATGAAGAGCTGGTCGAGTTGAGCAAAAAAGGCATCCTCGCGCTCTCTCTGGAGGAGATGAAATCGATTCAGAACTATTTCCGCACCGCCACCGGCAGAGAAAAATACGGTCTGGATTCCAACCCGACCGATGTGGAACTCGAAGTCCTCGCCCAGACCTGGAGCGAACACTGCAAACACAAGATTTTCAGCGCGGAAATCGATTACGAAAACAAAGAAACCGGCGAAAAATCTCTCATTGACAGCTGCTACAAAACCTTTATCAAAGACAGCACCAAAGAAATCGCCGGCAAAGTCGACTGGCTCGTTTCGGTTTTCAAAGATAACGCCGGTGTTATCAAATTCAATGACGATTGCGACATCGTTTACAAAGTAGAAACCCACAACAGCCCTTCGGCTCTCGATCCCTATGGCGGTGCAATGACCGGTATCGTCGGTGTCAACCGCGACCCCATGGGTACCGGACAGGGCGCAGAACTGCTTATCAACGTCTGGGGCTACTGCCTCGGTTCGCCGTTTACCGATGAGAGCAATGTCCCCGAAGGTTTGCTTCACCCGCGCCGTCTGCGTGACGGTGTCCACAAAGGCGTTATCGACGGCGGCAACCAGAGCGGTATCCCCTACGGCAACGGCTGGGAATATTTTGACGACCGTTACATCGGCAAACCGCTGGTTTACTGCGGTACTGTCGGCAGATTGCCCAAAAGCATCAACGGTGTGCCGGGCAGTTCCAAACGCATCGAACCGGGCGATCTGATCGTCATGGGCGGCGGCAGGATCGGCAAAGACGGTATCCACGGAGCGACATTCTCCAGTGAAGAATTGCACAAAGACAGTCCCGTGCAGGCGGTGCAGATCGGCGACCCCATCACCCAGAAAAAACTTTCCGACTTCATCATGGAAGCACGCAACCGCGGACTCTACCGCTTTATCACCGACAACGGTGCCGGCGGACTTTCTTCCAGCGTTGGCGAAATGGCGGGCGAATGCAACGGCTGCCGCATGGATCTGGCAAAGGCTCCGCTGAAATATGCCGGTATGCAGCCGTGGGAAATTTTGGTTTCCGAGGCGCAGGAGA
This sequence comes from Victivallaceae bacterium, assembly GCA_045586645.1. Taxonomy (GTDB): domain Bacteria; phylum Verrucomicrobiota; class Lentisphaeria; order Victivallales; family Victivallaceae; genus UBA1784. The sequence continues at coordinate 16,189 of JAZNAR010000042.1, read as the reverse complement.
GAATGAGTTTCGCCGTGCCGCCGGAAAACATCGATGAATTCAAACGGCTTGCCGATGAGCGTGACGTGGAAATTTCTGTCATGGGCGAATTTACCGACGACGGCAAGTTCCACATGCTCTACAACGGCGAAACCGTTGCCTGTCTGGATATAAGTTTCATGCACGACGGTCTGCCCAAAATGCACCTCAAAGCACGCTGGCAGACTCCGGAATTCCCCGAACCGGCACTCGACGGCAGGGATCTCGGCGAAGATACGCTCAAACTTATCGGTGCGCTCAATATCTGTTCCGATGAATACAAAGCCCGGCAGTATGACCATGAAGTCAAAGGCTTGAGCGTGTTGAAACCGTTTGCCGGCAAAGGCAGAGATGTTGCTGCCGATGCCACAGTGACCATGATCGAACCGTTGAGCAAAGACGGTGTTATTCTTGCTTCTGCGATTCTGCCGCGTTACAGCGACATCGACACGTATCACATGGCGGCAAGCTGCATCGACCTTGCAGTGCGCCGGGTGATCGCTGTCGGCGGTGATTTGAGCATGATCGCCGGACTTGACAACTTCTGCTGGCCCGACCCGGTGCAGAGTGAAAAAACTCCGGACGGCGAATACAAACTGGCACAGCTTGTCCGCGCGAATCAGGCAATAAGCGATTACACCCGGCAGTATCTGGTGCCGTGTATTTCCGGTAAAGACTCCATGAAAAACGACTCCACCCGCGGCGGCAGAAAAATTTCGATTCCGCCCTCACTGCTTTTCAGTGTGATTTCCCGGCTGGATGATGTTTCCCGCGCGGTTTCGTTTGATGCCAAACAAGCCGGCGACAGTGTTTACGTCATCGGTCTGACCAAACCGGAACTCGGCGGCTCCGAATACTTCAATATGCTCGGATTCACCGGTAACAATGTGCCGAAAGTCGATGGAGAAGTTTCTCTGGAAATCTGCCGCAAAATCAGCGAAACGACTAAAAAAGGTCTGGTCAATTCCCTGATAACTCCGGCTCTCGGCGGTATCGCTGTGGCTCTGGCAAAAAGCGCGATGGCGGGCAGACTCGGTATGGAAATCGATCTGGATAAGATCCCGTGCGAAAATTGTTCCGCCGTTGAAGCGTGGTTCTCTGAATCCAACAGCCGCTTCATCGCGACCGTGCCGGCAGATAAAAAAGCTGAATTTGAAGCCATGCTTCAAGGCGTGGTTTTCGCCGAAATCGGCAAAGTCACCAATGATAAGTTCCTCAAGGCATCCGGAAGAGGAGCCGGTTGCACACTTGAGTTGGACGCGCTGTTGAGCAATTACAAAAAGACACTCGACCGCGTGTGACCGGGAAGAGAACAGATCCGGTTTTTGCGTAACGGATCTGCCCGGTTGTGTGGCGGGGTGCTTCTCTGATACCCCGCCGGAAAAAGGAGAGATGACGATGGAGAGAAAAGAGGAGAATCGTCACCGTCTTGAGGCAGACACACTTATCAGAGATAATCTGCGGCTGGTTTTGAAAATAGCCAATGATTTTCTCGGTCGTGGTCTGCCGTGGGATGACCTTGTTTCCGAAGGAAACCGGGGACTGGTCATTGCCGCGCACCGTTTCAACCCCGATGTCGGGGCAAAATTCAGCACCTACAGCGCATGGTGGATCAAACAGGCGATCCGGCAGGCGTTGGCGGAGCAGACGTCAACGATCAGGGTCCCGGTCGGCACCCAGCTCAATTCCCGCCGGATAAAACGTTCGGTGCGGAAATTGACTCTGGAACTTGACCGCGAACCGACCAATGAGGAAGTTGCCGCCGATGCCAGAGTTTCCATGGCGACCGTGGAGAGATTGCGGAACACCCGGCAGGTGGATATGCAGTCGCTCAATGAACTCATCGGTTCGGATGATAATGACGGCGTGGAACTGCAGGATTTTTTCGCTGATGAAAATTCTGCCGCACCGGATAAGGAACTCATCCGCGGCGAAGATGTCGAACAGCTGCTGCTGCTGCTGGATTCTCTGCCGCCAAAGGAGAAACAGGTTCTGAAACTGCGCTTCGGTCTGGATGGCGCACCGGTGATGACACTGGAAAACGTCGGCGAAACGTTGTGCTGCACCAGCGAAAGAGTCAGACAAATCCAGAATCAGGCATTGAAACGTCTGCACCGGCAGATGGAAGATAATCTTTGATTTTTGCGGGGAAAAACTTTTTTGTAAAAAGGCTTTTCCCCCCGCATCACTCTTGCCGGAATCACTTTTACCGCTTCGCGCTGAAATTGGTTCCGGAATCCTTTTATCTCACTTCATGTAAAGAAACATCGCCAGAATCATTGCCGCTGCCATCACGGCTCTGCGGCACCATGTCCTGACCGGGACCGGCGGTTCCTGACCGGCTGCATTGCATTTCAGCAAAATATAACCTATAAGCACCGAGAATATCCCTCTGCCGGATTGGATTATCGCCCCCAGCATCACCCCCAGCATATCAAACGAGGCAAGCAGCAGCGATATTGCACAAAACCAGCACGCGGCATACGGCAGTGCCGAAACAAACTCCCTGCGGTCGAATCCGGTTTTTATCAGCGTCAGGGATGAACTTATTCCCAGCAGGAAAAACGAAAATGCCGTCGCCGCCAATGCCCGCAGCAGCGGTTCACTGCCGGTAATAACTCTGGTCAGTTTGAATTCTGCAATATCCGCTCCGGCAAAAGAGAACAGTGCCACACCCAGAAAGAGCAATCCCCGCCACGGCAATCTGCCGCCGCTGAAATTCATCCCCGCTGCAGCAAATGAGGCGAGCAATATCGCCGCCCACTGCCATGCTGACGGATATTCCCGGAAAAGTACGGCATTCAATCCGGCAAGTGCGATCATTTTCAATCCCTGCAATGCGCTCAACCGGCTGGCTTCGATTTCCTGCAATGCCCGGAAAAAGCAGAAATATGCACACTGCGCGCAAATGACACTGCCGACGGCAAATCCCCACACCGCCGGAGTGAAATTTATTTTCTGCCACGGCGAAATCACCAGCAGTACGATCCCGCCCATGAGCATCATCCATATCTGGGAATAGACGGCAAGTTTTCCCGATGACGCGTATTTCAGCATAAACTTCCGGGAAAACACATAGGAAAAAGATTGCAATACGGCACTGATTATGCCGATGACAAGACCGCCTGACATTTGCTGACGTTACTCTTTCTTTTCCGCCGGACGCGGAGTCCACTGCCGCGGCGGCGGAGCGACTTCACAGGCTTTGATCTGATATTTTTTCTCACCGAGGATTTTTGTGACCTGACGGAAAAATCCATCATCGGCGCATACCGGATCAAGATGTGACTCCACAAAAACGGTTCTGGCGTCATCTGTCACCACGCAGAGGATTATTTTTGCTCCTTTTGCGCCTCTGGGAACGCGTTTGGCACGGATCAGGTCGGCAAGTGCCGGCAGGGTGCTGCCGGAAATCTTATTCTGATAGATGTGCAGATATATATCTTCGGCAAAGAGTTCCGCCGCCCGGTGCAGCGGATGGATTTTTTCCACGATGAGCCGGGGTTTTTCGCTGTCATCATTTTTTCTGGCGGTGACTTCCATGATGATTTCGTCGCCGGTTTCCAGAGTGATATTGTTTTCCCGGAGCATTTTCAACGCCCGTTCATAGAGCATTATTTCGCAGTTTGAATCCAGGTCCTCCAGGGCCAGCACACCGAATGGTTTCTGTGACTGTTTGCCGATTTTGGTGGTATAGCCTGTGACCATACCGGCGAGGCGGAGTGATACGCTGTCGGAGTGGTTTTCTTTCATGCGCTGATTTATTTCCGCCAGCTCCCGCAGAGGCGTGGCAAAGGCTTTGAGCCAGTGACTGCGCGGCTGCAGCGGATGACCGGAAACATAGAAGCCGAGCAGCTCTTTTTCGCTTTTCAGCAGATCCTGCCACTCAAATTCCGGAATATCCGGGATCGGCACGGAATCAGCTTCACCGCTGTCGGCTTCACCGAGCAAATCAAAAAGCGACCCCTGACCGCTCTGCTTATCCTTGATTTTCTGTGCGGCAAACGCCATCATCGGCTCCGCCACTGCAAGTATCTGGGAACGGCGCAGACCGAGGGAGTCAAATGCTCCGGCGCGGGTGAGAAACTCCAGCATCCGGGAATTGACGTCGCCGCCGCATCTTTCGCAGAAATCCAGAAAACTTGTAAACGGTCCGTCCGATTGTCTGTTGGCAATGATTTTGCCCGCCGCCGCTTCTCCGCAGCCTTTGATCGCCCCCAGACCGAAACGTATTCTGCCGTTATCCACAGAGAAGTTGATCCCGCTGGTATTGACATCCGGCGGCAGTATGTCGATATTCATATCGCGGCAGGCACTGATAAGAAACGCCAGTTTTTCGGCGTTTTCGATTTCCGCAGAGAGTACCGCCGCCATGAACTCCACCGGATAGTTGGCTTTTAAATACGCGGTCTGATAGGAAACCACTCCGTATGCGGCAGAGTGGGATTTATTGAAACCGTATCCGGCAAAAATTTTGATTTTTTCCCAAATCGCATCGGCAAGTTCAGCGTCGATATTGCTGGCTGTTTTGCATCCGGCGATGAATTTTTCCCGCTGTTCCGCCATGACATCGACCTTTTTCTTGCCGATGGCGCGGCGCAGGATGTCCGCTCCGCCGAGACTGAATCCGGCAAGTGCCTGCACGACCTGCATGATCTGCTCCTGATAGACCATGATGCCGTAGGTTTCTTTGAGGATGGGTTCCATTTTGGGATGGTCGTAAATGGTCACTTCCTCATTCTTTTTGCGGGCGATATACTGGGGGATGAACTGCATCGGGCCGGGACGGTAAAGTGCGACCAGAGCGATGATGTGTTCAATGGTCTCCACTCCGAGGTTGCGGCAGAGGTCCTGCATACCGCCGGACTCAAGCTGAAACACGGCGATAGTGTCGCCCCGCTGCAGCATGGCGTAGGTTTTGGGGTCGTCCAGCGGCAGTTTGGAAAGATTTATATCCACGCCGTGCTGTTCTTTAATCATATCCATCGCATTGCGGATGATGGTCAGTGTCCGCAAGCCGAGAAAGTCCATTTTCAGCAAGCCGAGGTTTTCGCACGGCTCTTTGGGATACTGCACGACCATATCTCCTGTGGCACTGCGCGAAAGCGGCACCAGATTGTCCAGACGCTGGTCGCCGATGATGACACCGGCGGCGTGGACACCTGCCTGCCGGTTCAGACCTTCCAGGATTTTGGCATATTCAAAGACCTGTGCCACTTTGGGGTCGGTGGCGATGAGTCCGGCTATTTCTTTGGATTGTTCGATGGCCTTGGGAATGGTCATTTTCAAATCTTCCGGAATCATTTTGGTCAATCTGTTGCCGGCTTCAAAGGGGAAGTCCAGCACCCGCGCCACATCTTTGACCACGGCTTTGGCTTTCAGCTGACCGTAAGTGCAAATCTGCGCCACATTGTCAAAGCCGTATTTCTGCCGGACATATTCAATAACTTCGCCGCGCCGTTTTTCACAGAAGTCGATATCAAAGTCCGGCGGACTGACCCGTTCCGGATTGAGAAAACGCTCAAAGAGCAATTCGTAACGCAGCGGGTCGATGTCAGTTATCAGCATCAAATATGCCACGACGCTGCCGGCACCGGAACCGCGCCCGGGACCGACCGGAATGCCGTGCTCCTTGCCCCAGCGGATAAAGTCGGAAACGACCATGAAGTAACTGCAGAATCCGGTTTTTTCAATAACATCCAGCTCGTAATTGAGCCTTTGCATTATCTGCTGCTGCTTTTCCGTGAGTTCGCAATTTTCCGTATAGGTGAAGTCATACCGCAGCGGCAGATTGGCACAGCACACATCAAAGAGCACCTTGCGGTCGGCTTCTTTGCCGTCGGGCATATAGAAAACCGGATAATGGCTGGTTTTGTAATCAAATTTCACCGGGTCGGCGGCACATCTTTCACAGATGAGCTTGGTATTGCTCAAGGCTTCAGGTACATCGCGGAATATATCGTGCATTTCTTCCGGAGATTTGAAATAAAATTCCGGTCCGGGGAAGCGGAAGTGGTCTTCGCTCATTCTGCCGCCGGTCTGGATGCAGAGCATGATTTCGTGCGCCTCGGCATCTTCCCGCCGCATATAATGGACGTCGTTGGTGGCAACAAGCTGGATATTGCGGCGGCGGGCAAGGTCGATAAGTTTGGGGTTGACCTCTTTTTCCTCGGGCATATTGTGGTCCATAAGCTCGATGAAAAAGTTTTCCGGCCCGAAAATTTCCAGATAATCATCCAGAGATTTTTCCGCTCCGGCGATATTGCCCTGATAGAGTTTGCGGGGGATTTCACCTGCAATGCATGCCGAAAGCGCGATAATTCCTTCATGGTACTGCGCCAGAAGTTTTTTGTCACAGCGGGCTTTGTAATAAAGACCGTTGCGCCACGATTCGCTCATTATTTTGCAGAGGTTGTGATAACCCTGCTGATTTTCTGCCAGCAGTACCAAATGGAAACCTTTGATAAACTCCACCGCCGGATTGCGGTCAGTGAGCGTGGTGGGCGAAACATACGCTTCGACGCCGATTATGGGAGTGAGATTTTCGCTGACGAGTTTCCGGTGAAACTCCTCTGTGCCGCCCATGTATCCGTGGTCGGTGATGGCAATACCGGGCATTTCAAACTCTTTTGCCATTTTGACCAGCCCCGATGCCGTACACGCACCGTCAAGCATACTGTAATGCGTATGTAAATGCAGATGAACAAAATCAGATGCCATAAGTCACACTCCCCCAGTGCATTCAGTTTTTCAAACTCTGCAGCGGAGCCGGAATCCTGCCGCCGCGGGAAATCATTTTTGCCGGGGAATAACGCGAAACCGGAATAACCGGTGCTTCACCGAGCAAACCGCCGAAACATATCATATCCCCGGCTTTACCGGCGGGTATCAGACGCACCGCAGTGGTTTTACTGTTGACCACTCCGATGGCGGCTTCATCGGCGATGATGCCGGAAATCACTTCCGCCGGAGTATCCCCGGGAATGGCTATCATATCCAGCCCCACCGAACACACTGCGGTCATGGCTTCAAGTTTTTCCAGAGAGAGCGCGCCGCACTTGGCGGCGGCGATCATACCGGCATCTTCCGAAACCGGAATAAACGCTCCGGAAAGTCCGCCGACATGGCTCGATGCCATCACGCCGCCTTTTTTTACCGCATCATTGAGCATCGCCAACGCCGCAGTGGTACCGGGACAGCCGCATTTTTCCAGACCGATGGATTCCAGGATATACGCCACGGAATCCCCTATCGCCGGTGTCGGTGCCAGCGAAAGGTCGACTATGCCGAAAGGCACATTGAGTCTTTCACTGGCAAGTTTTGCCACCAACTGTCCGACGCGGGTTATTTTGAATGCCGTGCGCTTGATGGTTTCAGCGACTTCAGTAAGATTGCAGTTGCCGGCACGGCGGATGGCTGAAGCGACCACTCCGGGACCGGAAACCCCGACATTGATTACGGTTTCCGGTTCGCCCATGCCGTGAAAAGCTCCCGCCATGAAAGGATTGTCCTCCGGCACATTGGCAAAGACCACCAGCTTGGCGCAGGCGATCGCATCGGCGGCAGCGGTACGGTCGGCGCATTCGCGGATTATTCTGCCCATCAATGCCACGGCATCCATATTGATACCGGCTTTGGTCGAACCGACATTGACCGAGGAACAGAGTCTTTCTGTGACCGAAAGTGCTTCGGGGATGGCATTTATCAAAGTTTTTGCCCCGTTGGTGAAGCCTTTCTGCACCAATGCGCTGTAACCGCCGATGAAGTTGATCCCGAGTTCGGCGGCGGCGCGGTCGAGAGTCCGGGCGATCGCGACGGCTCCGTCGTGCGAAACATTGCCGCACATCAGAGAGACCGGCGTGACAGAAACCCTTTTATTGATAATGGGAATGCCGTACTCTTTTTCGATATCGGCACCGGTCTGCACCAGATCGCCGGCATGAAACATTATTTTGTCGTAAATTTTGGTGCAGAGCCGTTTTTCATCATCGCTCTGGCAGTCGAAAAGCGAAATCCCCATGGTGATCGTGCGGATATCAAGACACTCCTCACGGATCATGTTTATCGTTTCAAAAATGTCGTTCCGGTTGGGCATAAAAAATCTCCGGTTCAAATGCGGTGCATGGCGTTGAAAATATCTTCGTGCATGGTGTGGATCTCAAGACCGTTTTCCACACCGATATTGCTCATGCTGTCCACGAAATCAGTGAACGGCACGGAAATATCTGATATATCCACCAACATTATCATGGAGAAATAATCCTGCAGCACAGTCTGGGAAATATCCAGAATATTGACCCTCTCTGCGGCACAGGCGGAACTGACTTTGGCAATGATGCCGTAAGCATCTTTACCGACAACACTGATGACAGCTTTCACAGCGGACTCCTTTGCAACTTTATCCGATAACAGACCACAAAAACTTACGGGGTATAATATGGCACTGCCGGAGATATTTTGCAAGGCACTGTTCCACTGCAAATGCAAAAAAACACTGTTGCAAGCAGTTTTTACAGGGACTCAATCCAGCGGCAGAGAGGCTTCTTCAAACTCCTCTTCGCTCTTTTCCTCCTCGATTTCCTGCACCAGGACATCGACGGAAGTCACATTCATGCCGGTGGTCTTTTCAATATCGGAAATGACCGCTTTCTGCACATCCGAAGCAACTTCCGGAATACAGCACCCGAATGAAAGGATGACTTTCAGCTCAACAGAAACATCGTTTTTTTCACCGAGAGAGATGGTCACAGCGCGGGACTGCATCCGGCGGCTGCCGACCATTTCAGCGATATTGTCCACCAGCGAACTGCCGGCAAGACGGGAAACGCCTTCCACGGACAATGCGGCACGGCGGGCGAGGGAGGCGATCACGCTCTCATGGATTTTAATATCGCCGAGTTCAGTATCATCAAGAACCATGGTTTCATGTTTTTCAATTTTTTTGTTTTCAGCATCATCGTTTTTCATTTGACGTTCTCCTTGGGGGTGCTTTTTTTGATTTTCTGGATGACATTTTCGACAAAGCCGGTATCGTATTTGCCTTCGACGAAGTTTTTATGTCCTATGATGCGGCGTTGGAAAGGGATGGTGGTTTTCACGCCCTTGACCACGATTTCATCCAACGCCCGGTTGCAGGTGGCAAGGGCTTCGGCGCGGTCATGTCCCCACACGATAAGTTTGCCGACGAGACTGTCATAATACGGGGGGATGAAATATCCGCTGAATGCGTGGGTATCCATACGCACATTGGGACCGCCGGCGGGGATGAACAAATCGATTTTTCCCGGACACGGTGCGAAGTTGAAATCGGGGTCTTCGGCATTGATACGGCATTCGATGGCATGACCGCGGAAAACGACATCTTTCTGCCGGATTTTCAACCGGTTTCCGGCGGCGATGCAGATTTGGGCTTTGACCAGGTCGATGCCGGTTATCATTTCAGAAACGGGGTGTTCTACCTGGATACGGGTATTCATTTCCATAAAGTAAAATTTATCCCGTTCGGCAGTGTCAAGCAGAAATTCGATTGTGCCGGCACTGGTATAATTGGCGGCTTTGGCAGCTTTTACTGCCGCCTGCCCCAGTTTTTCCCGCAGTTTCGGGGAAATCGCCGGAGACGGGGTTTCCTCGATCAGCTTCTGGTTGCGCCGCTGCACACTGCAGTCGCGTTCGCCGAGGTGGATGACATTGCCGAAGTTGTCGGCGAGCACCTGCACTTCGATATGGCGGGGATTTTCCAGAAATTTTTCCATGTAAAGGTCGCCGTTGCCGAAAGCGTTTTCCGCTTCAGTTCTGGCGGCATGGAATCCCTGACGCAAACTGGCATCATTGCGGGCGATACGCATACCTCTGCCGCCGCCGCCGGCGACAGCTTTGACAATCACCGGATATTTCAGCTTGTGCGCCATTTCCAGTGCCTGTTTTTCATCTTTGATAAGCCCGTCACTGCCGGGAGTAATGGGAACTCCGGCTTTTTTCATCGTTTCGCGGGCAACATTTTTATCGCCGAGGGCACGCATGGCTTCGGGGGTGGGACCGATGAATGCGATCCCGTGCCGGCGGCAGGCTTCAGCGAAATAAGCGTTTTCCGAGAGAAAGCCGTATCCGGGGTGGATGGCATCGACATCACAGATCGCTGCTACGGTGAGCAGTCTTTCAATGAGCAGATAACTTTCCGCCGGTTGCGGCGCGCCGATACAAACGGCTTCGTCAGCCATTCTGACGGGCAGACTGTCGGCATCGGCTTTGGAGTAGACCATCACGGTCTTGATACCGAGTTCGCGGCAGGCGCGGATTATCCGCACGGCGATTTCGCCCCGGTTGGCGATCATTACTTTATTAAACATGATTAATCTCCTCTGCGCTGTTGCGCGGCAGGGGTTTTATTCCAGAACAAACATCGGCTGACCGAATTCCACGGGCTGACCGTTTTCGAGCAGGATCTCTTTGATGACACCGCTTTTTTCCGCTTTGATCTCATTCATCACTTTCATTGCTTCGATGATGCAGAGCACGGTATCGGCATTGACGGTATCGCCGACCTGGGCAAAAGGTTTGGCATCGGGACTGGCGGCACGGTAGAATGTGCCGACCAGCGGAGAGTCGATGGTTTTGACCGGAGCCGCCGGGACCGCTGCCGGGACCGCCGCCGGAGCCGGTGCGACCGGAGCTGCTGCCGGAATTGCCGCCGGAGCCGCTGCCACCGGGATCACCGCCGCCGGAGCACGGTCATCACCGCGTTTGAAACAGATGTTGCAATTATCGGATTCGATTTTAACTTCAGTGAGGTTGTAATCACCCATCAATTTGACCAGATTGCGAATTTCCTCAAAATCCATGATAAATATCCTTTTTTATTTATTTTTTACTCAAGCGGGAAACCAGTGCCCGCAGGGCAAGTAAATAAGAATCTTTGCCGAATCCGGTGATAACTCCGGCACAAACCGGCGCGATGTACGAATGGTGACGGAATTCCTCCCGGGCGGCGGTGTTGCTCAAATGCACTTCGACCGCCGGCAGTGCCACAGCTGAAATCGCGTCGCGCAAAGCCACAGAAGTGTGGGTGTACGCCCCGGCGTTGAGAATGATGCCGTCAAAACCTTTGCTGCGGGCTTCGCCGATCCATGAAACCAGATCGCCCTCGCTGTTGGATTGAAACGCTTCCACCGAGCAACCCAGTTCCCTGCCGAGCGCGACGGCTTCAGAAACGATCCCGTCAAGGGTCATACTGCCGTAGATACCCGGTTCGCGGGTGCCGAGCAGTTGCAGATTCGGTCCGTTGAGAAGCAATATTTTCATAATAAAATCCTGTTGTTCAGCGGCTTTGTACCGCCATATAAGATAGCATAACAAATAAATTTTTTCAAGTTTTCAATCTTTCCCGCAGAGGATAACAGTTGCAACGGCGTATGAAACTTCATGGCTTATTGAAACTTTTGCCGCGGTGACGCGGAGTTTTGCCGCCATTTCCGCCGCCGCTCCGGAAAAGTGCAGTTCCGGTTTTCCCGAAGCATCATTGAGTACGCTTATATCGGTCAAAGCGCAGTTTTTGCCGATCCCGCAGCCGAGAGCTTTTGCCGCCGCCTCTTTTGCCGCCCAGCGTCCGGCGAAAAAGGTCGCACCGCCGCCTTTTTTTTCCGCAAGAAGCAGTTCTTCTGCGGAGCAGACCCGTTGCCGGAAATGTTCCCCGAACTCCTCCAGAAGTTTTGCTACGCGGGCGACTTCCACGATATCAGTTCCCAGACCTGCGATATCCATATATATTTTCTCAAAGTTTTTCACATTCAAACGAACTCTGTGCGGCAAATTTTTCTGCCGTTGTGCGGTCAAAACTGCCCGGCAGTGCGTTCATGCAGTTGGCACTGGCGGCACACAGTGCAAAATGGAATGCCTTTTCATACGGCGTTCCGAGGACGATTTCACTTGTCATCACTGCGCTGGCGGTATCTCCGCAACCGATCGGATTGACGACCTGCGCCACCTGCGGAACGGTGTAGGAAAAAAGATTTCTGCCGTCAGAAGCAAATGCTTTTGCCGCACCGTCAGTGATCGCGGCAAATTCAATGCAAAAGGCGGCAAAAAGAGCTTTCAATCCGGCGCGCAAATCGGATTTCCCGGTCAGTTTGCCGAGCTCTTCACGGTTGATTTTCAGAAAATTTCTGCCGCTTTTCAAACACGGTTCCAGCTCTTTCCAGGCATCAAAAAGCAGCGGCACTCCGGCGGCATGAGCCATTTCTGCCGCTTCGCGGTAGATGCGGTAATCGCTGCCGTCGGGCAAAGTTCCGCAGACCGCCGCCGCTCCGGCACCGGACAAATTGTTTCTGAACTCCGCCAGCAATGTGTCGGCTTCACTTGCGGAAACCGCGCATGAAGGCTCAATGATTTCAGTCATCACCTGATTTTTTTCATCCAGACAGGTGGTACAGCAGCGGGTCTCACCGGCAACGGGAACCGTGACTGCAGAAATTTTTTCTGCGGCAAGCGCATTTTGCAAACGGCTCCCGTTGGTGCCGCCGGCAAACTGGCAGAGCAGAGCCGGCACCCCGCCCCAGACCGCCGCGGCACGGCAGAAGTTTATCCCTTTGCCGGAAGGAAACTGCGCCATTTTTCCGGCACGATTGACTTCACCGTAAACAAACTCCCGGAAAAAGAGCGTTTTCTGCCATGCCGGATTTGCGCCCAGCACCAAAATTTTATCCATCATGTCAAACTCCTGACGATTTCAGCAACTTCCGCATCGGCAAGCTCACGCGGATTGCATCTCATGCTTCCGGAGCGGCAGTTTTTTACAATAAAAGGTATGTATTCCTCTTTGAAGCCGAAAGAGGTGAAATTTTCCGGCAGAGCAAGTTCACGGCGCAGACGGATCACTTCAGAAATCAGCTCTTCCGGAGAGGCGAAATCCAATCCGGCAGCAAGTTCCGCAAATTTTTCCCGGCACGCCGGCAGATTGTATTGCAACACCGCCGGCAGCAACACTGCACAGCACACTCCGTGCGGGATGCCCATTATACTGCCTGCCGGATGAGCGATACCGTGGACTGCCCCCAATCCTGATGAAGCAAACGCTATCCCCGCGAGCATACTGCCTCTGGCGATGCCGGTCAATGCACTGCGCTCCATCCGGCACGCTCCGGCAAGAGAAGCAAATATATTCTGCGCGGCACTCAATGCTGTCTGCCGGGAGAGCGCATCACTTTTGCACGACAGGAAACTTTCCAACGCCTGGGTCAGAGCGTCAAATCCGCTTGATGCCATGATATGCGGCGGCGAATCCTGCAGAAGTTCAGGGTCGACCAGCGCGCAGTCGGCAGTCATTCCGGGAGCGCGGAGCGATTGTTTGATGCCGGTATCTTTGTCGGTGATAACGGCATTGGCGGTTATTTCCGCCCCCGTACCGGCGGAAGTCGGCACGAGAACGAGAAAATTTTTTCTTTGCGGCACTTCAGCACGATTGTAAAAATATTCAACTGCATCTCCCGCCGCTCCGGTCAATGCGGCAACAGCTTTGGCACAATCCATCGCACTGCCGCCGCCCCAGCCGATGAAACCAACCGCGTTGACGCTCCGGGCAAGTTCTGTTATCAAAGCAACTTCACTCAACGGCAATTCGGGAGAAACTGCCGGAGCAAAAACATATTTTCTGTTTCCCGGATGCGGCACAAGCTCATGTCGTATCTGCTCAACGGAGTGTCTGCCGCAAATCACAAGCACCGTCCCGTCAGGCAGGATTTCCGGAAGTTTGTGCCGGATACCCCGGCCGAAGCGGATGTCTGACGGCAGAACAGTTTCGTATTTCATCGACTTTTCTCCCCGTAACGGTGATGCAGATGGAGCCAGAGTTTACCGGCGGCATCGACCTCTGCCAGCTTGCGGCTGGAACCGCTGCCGAGTGCGGTGAAACGGAATACCGACACTTCCACTTCATAAAACGGGCAGTGCTGCGGTCCCTGATGCCGGAACAATCTGTATGTCGGCACCTGTTTCCATTTGCTCTGGGCGAACTCCTGCAGCTGACCTTTGGGGTTGAGCGAAAGCAGAAGCCGGGCGGGGTCGGGAAATTTTTTATTCAGGATATTCTGTATGAATTTGCGGGTCTTTTCCAGACCTGCGCTCAAATAAAATGCCCCCAGCACCGCTTCAAAGAGGTCGCACAGCGTGGAGTCGCGGTCATTTCCGGAGCACTCTTTTTCGCCGTTGCCGATAAGCAGATATTCCCCCAGAGTCAAATCCCGGGCGAATCCGGCAAGCGTGCTTTCACAGGAGAGCGCGGAACGAATTTTGGTCATATCCCCCTCGGAAAGCTCCGGATAGAGAAAGTAGAGGTGTTCCGTGAGGATTATTTCCAGAACCGCATCGCCCAGAAACTCCAGACGCTGGTTGTCGTATTTCAAGCCGCGCTCCACCGCGTATGTCCGGTGGGTGATGGCTTCGCGCAACAGCGGTGTGGATTCCTGGGTCAGCTCAAGTTTGCGGAGCAGAGAAGGGATTTTTTCTACACTCATATACGTATATATGCAACACGATTTTCAACAAATGCCGGTTCAGATGTTATTCCGGCAAAAAAGCAAATTCCGGCTCCCGGATCTTGCCGTCCGGGGGCCGGGAACCAACTCAGTAACGTTTCTGTTTACTGCGTGCCAGAACTTTGAGCCGGAGCGCGTTGAGCCGGATGAAGCCGGAAGCATCTTTGTGGTCGTATGCTTCGGCACCTTCAAAACTGGCGATCTCATCGTCATAAAGACTGAATTCGCTCCGTCTGCCGGTGACGTGGCAGGCTCCTTTGAAAAGTTTGACCCGGACATCACCGGAAACAAACTTCTGACTTTCGGTGATCATCACCTGCAGCATCTCTCTTTCCGGAGCATACCAGAAGCCGTTGTAGATCATATCCGCATAGCGGGGGATCAAGCTGTCGCGCAGGTGCATGACTTCACGGTCGAGTGTGATCTCTTCCAGACCGCGGTGCGCCGCCTGCAGAATGGTACCGGCGGGAGTTTCATAAACGCCGCGGGATTTCATGCCGACGAAACGGTTTTCAACGATATCGATTCTGCCGACGGCGTGTTTTTTGCCGATGGCATTGAGCGTACGCATGATATTGGCGGGTGAGTACTCTTTGCCGTCGATTTTGACCGGGATGCCTTTTTCAAAGGAGATGATGATATCTTCCGGGGTGTCGGCGGCTTTGGTCAGCGGCTCGGTCATCACGGCGATATCTTCGGGGAATTCGCTCCATGGGTCTTCCAGAATGCCGCCTTCAAAGCTGATGTGCAGCAGATTGCGGTCCATGCTGTACGGTTTTTTGGCGGAAACGGAAACCGGGATATTGTATTTTTTTGCGTATTCGATCATATCCATGCGGCCGGTGAATTTCCAGTTGGGGTCGCGCCATGCGGCAATGACTTTGATGGAAGGATCTATCGCGGCGGCGTTGAGTTCAAAACGCACCTGGTCGTTGCCTTTGCCGGTCGCTCCGTGGCAGATGGCATCGGCACCCTCGGCTTTGGCGACTTCGACCAGACGTTTGGCGATCAGCGGACGGGCGATGGAAGTACCCAGCAGATAGTTGTTTTCATAGATGGCTTCGCCCTGGAGCATCGGGAAAATGAAATCTCTGGCAAACTCTTCATTGAGGTCATCAATGATGCATTTGCTGGCACCGGTGGCGATGGCTTTGGCTTCGAGACCGTCGAGTTCCTCCTGCTGACCGACGTCGGCACAGTAGCAGATAACTTCGGCATTGTAAGTCTCTTTGACCCACTTGACGATGACGGAGGTATCAAGACCTCCCGAATAAGCGACGACTACTTTCATTTTCCGTCTTTCTCCGTTTTTTTTATGTTAAAGATTACGGTTTGATACTTCTATCCGGAATTATGTCATTGCAAGACACAAAAAACCGGGCTATATTAAATATAACGCCAAAAGTGATGATAAACAAGTTTTTACTATGCCAAACAACGAATTTTTTGAACAGTTGATATCTGCGGTCGCAAAAACCGGCTCTTCCGGACGGTGTATGCCCGACTCAAAAGCCTGGCAGGAGTTCCTGAAAGACACTCCTCAAAAGGCTGAAATCCCCGTTCCGGTGACTCCGGCTTCAGTTCCGGTTTCCACGCCTGTAATTTCCCTGCAAGTCGGAGGCCAAGCGGTCTTAGGAAGACAAAGT
>JAZNAR010000041.1:0-11914 GCA_045586645.1 Victivallaceae bacterium | reverse complement strand
ATAATATATCACACAAAAAGAAACTTTGCAAACCGAAATCACCTGAAAATGCAAATTTTTTACCTTTTTTGCCATCAAACTCAAATCGCTTTCCGCAACATAAATTTATTCGCGCGCGCGAAAGATTGCCCGTAAGATGCTCTTTTTCAGCAGTCTGCAGGCTTTTTTTGCAGGGGCGTCGTGAGCCCCTGCAAAAAAAGCTCGCCCGGCAGCAAACGCCTCGCAGTGAAGCCATGTACACGATAAATTCCATCACTTTTCACTCACAATCTCTAATTGAACGGTAATTCCGGTTGATAATAAAACTCCCTCCGGGGCGGAGTATGCGGCTTTTCCGGAACGGGACGGATAAAGAGTGCAATGATTTTTTTCAACATACTGACACCTCCTGACGTTTTATTTGGTATTCCATTTGTAAAGCAGAGCAAATACGGCAGCAGCATCAAATAAAAATCTGAACATTTTCTTTTCCCTTTCCTGTTTCTGCAGTTGTTTTTTTGTTTTACCTGTAATATATTACAGGCAAGTGGACATTTTGTGTCCGGTCTTGTTATGAGAGCGAAAATTTTTTGATTTTTTTGAGGTTTGTAATATGCCGATGCAGAAATCCCGAATGCACCGCTTAATGCGGATCGCCGCTTTGCTGAAAGAAAACCGCTATCCCAACTCCGAAACGCTGGTCACAGAGTTCCGCCGCATCGCCGTTGAAGAGGAGCTGGAAATCGACTGCGGCAGGAAAACGATTCTGCGGGACATGAAAGTTTTGGAACATGAATTCGGCTGTCCGCTTGCCTTTGACCGCGCCCGGAACGGCTATTATCTCAAGCACCACGGTTGGGATTTTATTGCCCCTGCCCTGCTTGACGAAAACGAAATGCTTGCCGCTGTCATCGGGGCGCGGATCGCGGAAGAGATTTTTCCGGCACCGTTGAAAAACAAGATCCGCAACGCCGTGGATTACCTTTTGCAGAACAATAATCCGGATTTCCTGGACACTGCCAATATGGAAAGTCTGAACATTCTTTCCGGCTTGTACGCCAATATTGACCCGGAAATTTTTCAAACCCTTTTTCAGGGGTGGCAAACCAATCACTGCGTAAAAATCGCCTACGCCGACTGGCAGGGGGAACTGACGGAGCGTATCATCGAACCGCACACTTTTGTGTTTTTCAACAACTCCTGGTACACCAAAGCTCTTTGCCACCTGAAAAATCAACCCCGGACATTCTCTCTGCGGCGCATAAAAAAAGCGGAGTTGCTGAAAGGCGACTTTGAACCGGATAAAGAAATCATTGCCTCGGTCAATCCCGATGATTTTCTCGGCTTTGAAAAAATCCGGAATGTAAAACTCCAAGCCGCAAGTTACGCCCTTGACCGCTTGAAGTCATCCCCGCTGCACACTCATCAAATCATTCACGATGACGGCACAGTAGAGATCCCGGCAGTGGCAAAAGAGGTGCTTTTTCCCTTTATTCTGTCGCAGGAAGGCAATGTGCAGCTCCTTGAGCCTGCCGGTTTGAGAGCCGAACTCAAAAGCAAACTGCAGAAAATGCTCAAAGCCTACTGATTCCGGCGCGGCTTCTCTCCGGTCAGAAATCTGCCGTCAAGCGTGGATTTACCGTGCAATGTTCTGCCCTTGGCATAATCAAGAGCGTAATTATCATTGAACAAATGGAGTCCGGGCGGATTGAATGCCGTTTCAATTCCCATGAGATCCAGCAGCATATCAAAAAGCAAATCGTTGGTAAAACACCGGTTCTGCGCCTTTTTCACCCGTTGGAACAGTTCCGGATTGGCGGCGATATAATCATCGCTCAAGTAACATATCATCGGGATTTTTATCATGGCTGTCGTAAATCCGGCACTGTCATGGTCGCCCAGCACGACATCTTCGCCGTGGTCGGGAATAAAAACAACGCCTTTGACAGAAGGGTCTGACAGAACTTTTTGAAAAAGATTTTCCAGCACATGGTCGCAATACGCAACAGCTCTTTCGTAATCGCTTTTCAAATCACTGCGGAACCCCGCCGGATAGCGCACCTGATACGGGGCATGACAACTCATCAGATGAATAACTGTAAGTTCACGCGGTTTCCCACGGTGTTGGCTGAAATGTTCCACCGCATCCATATCCAGCCGGTTTTTACGCATCACAAAATCCATTTCGCTGTTGATATAGCATATTTCATCCGCCGACTGGGAAATCGCACTGACCGGAGAGCGTAAATTATCATACAGATACTGGTTGCTGATAAATGCCGTGTGGTAACCGCAATGACGCAGTACATCAAAAACCGAGACCGTCAGGGAATTTTTATTGCCGTACTGGTTTTCCTCGGTCAGCATCTGCTGTATCGAATTGGTGGTATGGACATGGTTGGAATAAACTTCCGGGAAAAAGGTAAAGCGTTTATCCTGTTTCATGCGGCTCAAAAACGGCGTGGTATTCTCCTTGTAACCGAAGCACCCCATATATTCACGGCTGTTGGATTCCCCGATAATGAGAATAAATCTGCCGTCATTGCCTTTTTTCAGGACTTTTTCCGCTTCGGCTTCAGTCAGCGGTACCGCCCGCCACTGTGCCGCTTCAGAATTGAATTTCGCCAGCGCAGTACGGAAAGCATTTCCGTTGACAAGCAGGGAAAATATCCGCACTTTGCCTTTGACAAAATAACGCCGCGCCCCGGAATACCCCATATAAAAAACCGGCAGACTCAACACCGCCACCAACACGACCCACCCGTAAGAGCGGGGGATCGCAACCGGCGGCAGAGAAATATAGTACCACCCCAGCAGCAATGCCGAAAGTGCAAGCAATATCACGCCGGTAAGAATGCCTTTATTAAGCCATATAAAAGAGAGCGTTTCCGATAAATCGGTCTGGTATACCGCCGTCACAGATTCGACTTCAAGCACTTTGCCGTCAATAATATTGCGCACCAGCACGCCGACAAAAACCGCCGAAAACAATATCTGCAGTACCAGAGAAATGAGTGCGGCGCATTTTTTCAATTTGAAACTGCTGAAAAAAGCCGTCTGGGCAAAATCCATCAGAAAAGCGCAAAGTGTGACCGTCATGCCGTAACGCAAAGATCGTTCCACCTCAAACTGGGAGGTCAATTTGAAGTTCACGATCTCTGCCGCCAAAATCAATATCTGCAGAAGATAATAAAAGAGAAATTTCCGCAGAGGTGCCGTAAACACAAAAAACGGCAGCACAAAAGCAAAAAGCACGAGCAATAAATGTGACACCGCAATATCCTGCCATATCGACCGTGGCGAGGGCAGCATCAGGTGGAAATATATCATTTGCAGCAGGAAATATCCTCCGGCGACACTCCAGAATTTCCAGTTGAAACATCCGGTAAAATTTTTATACCACCCTTTCAGCAATGCTCTCTGACCGGAAATCCGGCTCTGCACGAACTCATATATTTTCTGTCTCATCAGCGGAGATATTTCCTGTACTATAGTATATAATTAATTATTGTTTGATTTGTTGTGATACCATCTAACCGTCGGTGGCGCATCGCGGGCACTCTCGCGCCTTGCTTCTGCGCCGGTGCGGTCGAGTACGTCTGTACACTTCCGCACCGTACTCGGCGCAAAACCCGACATTGCCGCACGCTGCATCCACCGGTCGCCGCACAAGGCTATGCCCCGGCAAGCCGTGTGCAGTCAAATCGTTTTATGTTTTTGACAAATAACAACGCAAGTGTTATATTTTATGTGTCACCAAAATTCACATATGCGTTTCACAAAATTTAAGACATTATCTATAATTATTGATTCTTGTAATTTTTGTTGTGAAAAAATCTTTTCCGGCGACCGGTGTTATAGCATAGCACAGAAAGAAAAAATTTGCAACTCCGCCCGGGAAAATTTCCGGAAAATTTCTTTTTTTCACCATCCGTAAAACAAGTGGACGCAAAATGTCCACCTGCGTGAAATATATTATACCCGTAACTCAACCACAGGAGGTGAAAAATGTTCAGATTTCTTTTCGGTGCCTGCGCCGTAATGGCACTGCTTTACAGAAAATATTCCCGCTGACCAACGGAGTATGAAGAGGAGAATACACATCGCGGGGCAGTGGTACACTTTGAAATATGCTGTACCCTGCCCC
The DNA here is from genome assembly GCA_045586645.1 of Victivallaceae bacterium. Taxonomy (GTDB): domain Bacteria; phylum Verrucomicrobiota; class Lentisphaeria; order Victivallales; family Victivallaceae; genus UBA1784. The sequence continues at coordinate 7,788 of JAZNAR010000041.1, read as the reverse complement.
GCAGCTTCATCCGGTGTCGGATGGGTTCAAACGCTCACCGGTTGCTGTTGGCGGAAATCTTTTTCATTCTTTCCACGGCAAAAAGCAATCCGCGCGGCACATGGAAAAATGTTTTCCACTTGCCGCCTTTGAGCGAGTGGGTCACTTCGCCGCGGCGGTTGAGGTAGGCGAACCACTCGCCGTATTCCGGGTCGGGATAACGCGCCCACACCCAGGCGTCAAGTTTTTCAAACCACGTTTTGAACTCTGCTGCGCCGGAAATATCATAGGCGTACAGACAGGCGAGTGTCGCTTCATTATGCACCCACCAGAGTTTCATGTCATGCTGCAATTCCAGATGCGGCTTGCCGAGAGCATCCATAAAATAGAATATCCCGCCGAACTCTTTATCCCAGCCGAAATCCAGCGTGTTGCGGATTATTTTGCAGATACCGGCGATTTTTTCTTCAGAACCGGGGACATTTTCCAGATAGCTCAAAAGGAACCACATCGCTTCCAGCACATGACCGGGATTCATCTGTCTGCCGATACTGCTTGAAAGGTCGGGTTTATCGGAATTTTCCGGCATATTTTCAAAAACCAACCCGAAATCCGGCGAATAAAATTTATTCAGCACCATATCCACGGCAGTATCCATCGCTCCGGAAAACTCATTCCCGCCGAGGCAGTCATTCATAATCAAGCCGAGGTTTGCCATCATCATGTAGTGCCCGAGTGAAAGATACGGCGTTTTACCGGCAAGAGATTTATTCCACTGCAAAGCACTGTTACCGCTCTCTGCACGGGTGATATAATTATGCATCGCCTCTCTGGCGGCGGCGGCATAAATATCTTTGCCGGTGATTTTGTAGAGTTTCGCCGCACCCATTGCTGCAAAACAATCTGAAAACAGACTGTACGGTGCCATCGCCGGGACACCTTCACGGTTCAGCGCGAAATAATATCTGCCCGCTTCATCCCTGCCGTGTTTGCAGAGGAAATCAAATCCTTTTTCCGCAATGCTGATATATTCATCTTTCTTATATCCGGCAAGATATATTTCTGCGAACATATAAACGATACGCCACTGCATCCACATATATTTGGTCGTGTCGTAAACCGAGCCGTCCCGGTCCAGACTGGTAAAGTAGCCGCCGAACTCCCGGTCGACACAATTTTTTTCCCAGAAAGGTATCACGGAATTGAGCAATTCATTTTCATACTTATTGATATACTGTTTCCACATACGGCACATCTCCTTGATTTATATATCTTTGCAAACTTCGATAGCTGTATTGACATTGCCGAAAGGCGCGCTGGTGGCGACTCCGCGCACTTCAGAACGGATTTCAGAAAGTATTTTGCGGGCGATACGGATACCTTCTGCGCGCTGGGCATCTTTATCACCGGCGTTTTTCATCGCCTCCATGATCCACTCCGGCACGACCACCCCCGGCACTTCAGTTTTCATAAACACCGCGTTGCGGTAGCTGGCAAACGGCCAGACTCCGGCAATCACCGGGATATTGAAGTGACGTATCTTTGCCAGAAATTTCAACAGCACTTCCGGGTCAAAGACCGGCTGGGTGATGATAAATTCGGCACCGGCTTCGATTTTTTCCGCCAGACGGCGGTATTCGCGCTCCGGGTCAATGGCATTGGGGTCGGCACCGACGCCGGAAACGATTGCCGTTTTGACATTATCGCCCAGCGGAAATCCCCCTGCATCCACGCCGCGGTTGAGGCGGGATTGCAATTTGACCATGCCGATGGAATCCACATCAAAAACTCCGCTGCTGAAAGGATAATCGCCCAGTTTCGGCGGGTCGCCGGTAATGAAAAGGATATTACGCAGATTTTTCGCCATGCACCCGAGTACCATGGATTGCAGGCTTATCAGGTTGCGGTCACGCGAACAGCAGTGGATGACGGTTTCGATCCCCGCGCGCTCCTGGATCTCAATCGCGGTCACGACCTGGGAGATACGGCAGCTTGCCCGCGGACCGTCAGGAATATTTATCGCATCAAAACCGGCATCGCGGCAGAGCAGAGCTTTGGCGACGACCGAATCAAGGTCGAAACCGCGCGGAGGAGTCATTTCTATAAGTTTGAGAAATTTTCCTGAAACGAGTTTTGCCCCGAAAGAGCTTTTTTCCGCAGTCGGCAGCGGTTCAAGCAGTTTTTCCTCTTTCACTTCCACTGCCGGTACATCGCTTTTATTGCCGGCAGTCAACGGCCGCAGTGAACGCACCATATCGGCAATATGCGCCGGAGTTATCCCGCAGCAGCCGCCGACACCGGCGGCACCGAGCGAAATATAACGCATACAGTAGGTGGTGAAATATTCCGGAGTGGTCATCGCCACGAAACGGTTGTCCACATTTTTCGGCACTCCGGCACCCGGCTGGACGATAAGCGGTAAATCAATTTCTTTTGCGACAAGTTCCAATGCGGCAAGTGTTGTTTCCGGTCCGGTTCCGCAATTCAAACCGAATGCAGTGCAATTTTTCCCGCAGAGCAGCTCTTTTATCTCGGCAAGAGAGCCGCCGTCATTCAAACGGGCATTTTTGTCAAAGGTGAAACTCAACACCCACTCGCACTCACACGATTCCACTGCTTTCAGAGTGCAGCGCAATTTCTCCAGAGTGTCAACAGATTCAAAAAGCAGAAAATCCGCTCCGCCGGAAACCAGTGCGTTGATCTGTTCTGTCATCGCCGCGATATTATTTTCCCCGGCGGCGGCAGGACCGATCGAACCGGCGATAAGGATTTCCGGATTTCCGGCGGCGGCTTTGCGCGCCAATGCCACTGCGGCGCGGTTGATTTCCCGCACCCGGTCGGCAAGACCGAACTGGGCAAGACAACAGCTGCTGGCATTGTAGGTATTGGTGGTCAGCACCTCCGCCCCGGCGTCAATGTAAGAGTTGTAAATATCACTGACTGCCGCCGGATTGCTCAAATTCAGTTCATCATAACTGGTGTTGACAAAAAAGTTTTTCCGGTAAAGTTCCGTACCGAAACCACCGTCAAATATCACCACGTGTTCCTGCAAACGCCGTAAAAGAGTTGTCTTTTTCATTTTTCCTCCGCAAGCTTTGCCGGATTCAACATTATTATCTGGACAGCAAGTGCCAGCAGTGTCACTCCGGCGGCGAATACGAATGCACTTCCGGTCTTTCCGGAACAATCGGCCAGAAATCCGCCAACGAGCGGAGCCGCAATACTCGTTACTCCGACAATGATCTCATTGCCGGTGACAAAAAATCCGCTGCGCACCGGATGGGCAAGAGAGTGATATACCAGATAGTAGTAAAAACATCCGCTGTACACCCCGTAAAGAGCCGCAAAGAAATAAAACCATGCCACCTGGGAAACCAGTACAAATCCCAGCAGTGAAACAATGCCGCACGCACTCATAAGCAGAGCCGGCACTCTGCGCCACATCCAGTTTCTGCTCCGGCACAACGCCAGTGCGGTCAACGCCTGGGAATAACTGACCAGCGCGAGGATATAAGCTATGTGGTACTGTTCGATATGCAGTTCACTGCCGAGCTTGGGCCACAATGCCCGTATCTGACACACGGTGACAGTACCAAGACCGCCGACTATCCACCCCAGATATGCCAGACGGGTACGGCTTTTTTCCGGCAGTACGTCCGGCACACTTCCGGCACCGGCATTTCCGGCAGCGTCTGCACTCTGTGCCGGTTTACGCAATCTGGCAATGAGCATCACACTGCCGGTCACAGCCAGAGCCAGGAGCAGTGTTATGGTAAATCCGCACTGCGGAGTCAATCCGGCAAACGCCAACGGTCCCGATGCCAGACCGCTGCTCCAGGTCAGCGTATAAAACGCCGTCGCACTTACAGTACCGGAACTTCTGCTGCCGGATTCGATTTCTTTGGCAAGCAGTTGAAACGGAGTGCAGAAAAATGCCGCGCCGAAACCGGCAAGCACCATCCAGACAAACTGGGTGTACAAGCCGTCAAACACCAGAAATCCGACCGATGTGAGCGACAGCAGCACACCGCCGGTCAGGATCAAACGCAATGCATTGGCAGTTGAAACTATCCTGCCGACCACTGCGGTCATCAGGCAATAGGCGATCCCCCATGCGGCAATGGCAGCACTCACCACCGTCCGCGGACACCCCGCCTGGGCAAAACGGTAACTGGTAATAAAGAAAAAACCGCCGCTGAGAAAATTTATCGCAAACGGCACAAAATAAGCAAGAACGCGCACCAACATGGCTTTCCCCCGACACGGTAAAAGATTTTGACCGCACTTTTGCAAGTGCGGTCAACGTCTGAAAGTTATTTTCACGCTTCCACGATACCGCATTTTTTCAGCGTTTCCAGCAGTGCTACTGCGTGAGCGTCACTCAATTCGCACAGCGGCAGACGGTATTCGGGAGTGATATCACCGGTAAATCCCATGGCGGCTTTGACCGGGATCGGATTGCTCTCAATGAAAAGGTCACGGAAAAGCGGATAATATTTGCGGTGCAGCTGCATGGCTTTGAGGAAATCACCCTGCAAAGCGAGCTCCACCATTTCCGAAAGCTCTCCCGGTATAATATTTGATGCCACACTGATAACCCCCGTTGCGCCAACGGAAATCATCGGCAGTGTGAGCGAATCATCGCCGCTCAAAACCGTAATGTCGCAGCAATCTTTGATTGCAGAAACTCTGTCCACACTGCCGCCGGCCTCTTTCACCGCCGCCATCAGCGGATTTTTTGCCAGACGGGAGATGGTTTCAACTGCGATAGGCACTCCGGCACGCCCCGGCACGTTGTAAAGCACGACCGGCAGGGCACTTTTTTCGGCAATGACAGAGAAATGGCGGTAGATGCCTTCCTGAGTCGGCTTGTTGTAATAGGGTGTCACCTGCAAGGAGGCATCGGCTCCGGCGGCTTTGGCTTCAAGTGTCAGATAAATTGCCTCTTCCGTGGAGTTGGCTCCGCTGCCGGCGATGACCTGACATCTGCCGTTGACGATTTCGACCGTACGGGCAATGACTTCGATATGTTCGCTGGTTGAGAGCGTGGGAGATTCCCCGGTGGTACCGACGGGAACGACTCCGGCGACTTTACCGGCGATCTGACGTTCCAGAAGGGCTTTCAGGGCATCGTAATCGACTTTGCCGTTGCAAAAAGGAGTGACCAGAGCGGTGTAAACGCCTTGCAGGATCATAATATTACCTCGATGATATATTTTAAAGTTAGTATTTTACAGTACCACATCATATAAAATAATACCATTATCATCTAAAATCAATATCTGAATCCGTTAAATAACTTGAAAAAAATGTTTCTCCGGATTAAATTATGTATCAGAGAAGAAATTTCACAACAAAACAAGGTCTTTTTTATGAAAAATTCACTCTTTGCCGCCGTTGCGGCTCTATTGCTGACAAGCGGTTGCATTTCCATGGAATACACCGGTGAAAAACTGCCGCCGCGGCAGGGAGATGCGAAAATTGCCGTATTCAGCGATTCCGCCAAAATCGGCAAGGCTTATACCGTACTGGGAACAGCGGTCGTTTCCGGCAATTATCAGGATGTCAGCCGGGACAGGATGATAAAAAAATTGCGGGAAGAGGCAAAAAACTGCGGTGCAGATGCCATTCTGCTCGTGGAACAGCAGGTCGTGCCGGGTACATCTGCATCATCTGCCAATCCGGTTTTTATGACCGCATTTGACTACGATGACAGCGATCAGAACTGGAGTCAGCTCTACCGGGACGTTGACCGCAACTTCGTCAATACCAGACGCAACAAATCAAACACCACTGCCGGCAGTTCCAACAACTTCAAGCGCATAATCCGTGCAGAATTCATCCGTTACAACTCCGGCAAATAGTTTGCTTTTGTCCGTTTGTTGTAAAAAAATTAAACTTCTGCAATAAAAAAACGGGGATGGAAAAATCCGTCCCCGCTTTTTTATGCCTGATTCCGGCATCAACGTTCTGAATAGTTGCCCAGAAAGGTGAATTTACCGCCGTCAGCGACCAGTTCGCAGAGCAATCCGCGCACATCTTCATCTGCGACAGAAGCTTCAAAGTCGAAATAAAACATATATTCAAACTCCTCTTTGCGCTTGGGGCGGCTTTCCAGTTTGGTCAGATTCACCCCCAGCACAGCGAAACGTGACAGCAGTGTGTAAAGAGCCCCCGGACGGTGCGGCAGAGTACCCATAATACTGATTTTGTCCGCCCCGGGATATATTTCCGGCTTGCGGGAAATGCAGATGAAACGGGTGAAGTTGGCATCACGGTTCTGGATATTTTCCTGCAAAATCTCCAATCCGTATATTCCGGCGCACTCCGGACTGGCGATCGCGGCAATATCACTGCGGCCGGATTCAGCCACCATTTTTGCCGCCGCCGCCGTGGAAGAGGCAGAACTCTTTTTGCATTTGTTGAGAGTGGCGGTGAATGCACTGCACTGTTTAAGCCCCTGTTCATGGGAAACGACTTCTTTGATGTTTTCCAGAGATGAACCCGGTTTACCCAGCAAGCAGTGACGGATTTTCAACCGGCAGCTGCGCACGATATAGAATTTGTGGTCGAGCATCAAATCGCAGACCTGGTCGATGGTTCCGGAAGTGGAATTTTCTATCGGCAGAATACCGTACTGACACAGATTTTTTTCCACAGCACTGAATACCCCGGCGAAATCAGTAAGATAGGTTATATCCGCCAGTTCAAACATCCGGTCGGCGGCGAGCTGGGCGTAAGCTCCGGGGACTCCGCAGCAGGCGACTTTTGCGCTTTTCGGAAAAAGTGCCGGGGTATTTTTCAGCGCACCATTCAGCATGACGGCAAATTCCGAATCCATGACCATATCCCGCCGCTGCAGCGATTTGCTCAATTCAAACAGTGTGGAAAAAAGTATCCGGGAACTGTGACTGAGTTCCGGTCCGGCGGAACGGGCGATATTGAGCAGTATTTCCCGTTCCCGCTCCGGATTGTTTATCGGCAGATTGTTGGCGGCTTTCACTTTGCCGATGGTTTTGCCCAGAGCCATGCGGCGGGCGAAAAGTGAAAGTATTTCAGCATCGATCTGATCGATCTCTTTTCTGGCATTGGCAAGATTCTTCATTTCAGTCAACTCCCTTTATCTGCACGACATCTGTGCCTGTTTCACCAGAGCGATATTCTGCATCAGCGCATCGAACTGTTCCGGAGTGAGCGACTGCATACCGTCGCATTTGGCGCACGCGGGATTGTTGTGGACTTCAATGATCAGACCGTCTGCACCGGCGGCGGTGGCGGCAAGCGAAAGCGGCGCAACGAAACGGGCGATCCCGGCAGCATGGCTGGGGTCGATGATGACCGGCAGGTGCGAGAGTGTTTTCAGTGCCGGTATCGCTGAAATATCCAGCGTGTTGCGGGTGTACGTTTCAAATGTGCGTACTCCGCGCTCGCACAGCATCACCTGTTCATTGCCGGAAGCCATGATGTATTCCGCACTCATAAGCAACTCCTGCAGCGTATTGGCCAAGCCTCGTTTTAGAAGTATCGGCTTGTGGGTTTTTCCCAGTTCCTGAAGAAGGTCAAAATTCTGCATATTTCTGGCTCCGACCTGAATAATATCCACATCCTCAAACAGTTCAAGTGTGCGGATATTCATGATTTCAGTTATGATCGGCATTCCCGTTGCTTTTTTGGCTTCAGTCAGTAGTCGCAGGCCTTCTTCTTTCAAACCCTGAAATGCATATGGAGATGTTCTGGGCTTGTATGCGCCACCCCGGAGTATTTGTGCTCCTGCTGCTTTGACAGCTTGTGCAACACCGATGATCTGAT
>JAZNAR010000040.1:0-75107 GCA_045586645.1 Victivallaceae bacterium | reverse complement strand
AGCAAGCAAGCAAGCAAGCAAGCAAGCAAGCAAGCAAGCAAGCAAGCAAGCAAGCAAGCAAGCAAGCAAGCAAGCAAGCAAGCAAGCAAGCAAGCAAGCAAGCAAGCAAGCAAGCAAGCAAGCAAGCAAGCAAGCATCCGGCTTCGGTCGCTGAGCGACTCTACGCCGCGACAAGAGCAAGCATCCGGCTTCGGTCGCTGAGCGACTTTACGCCGCGACAAGAGCATCAAATTCATTCTTTTTCTGATTTTCAAAACACAGAATCTTTGTGTCTTGACAAACTGTATCAATCCGACCTTACAGCCGCAATGTCCAGCAATGGGACATCGCGGTCTTTTTTTCAACCTTATTTTCAAAACAGTTTTCCAATAATTTCAATTACATTATCAATTTATTGACAAACAGGAGAAAAAATGAACCGGACATTGAAAGAATATTGTCGTTGTAAGTATGATTATGTGAAAAAATATTTGCAAAAACATAAGAAATCTATTTTCAGTGGGTTATTTGTCATAATATCGGTATGTATTATTGCGATCCCTGACATTTTGGGTTTGATGTTATATGGGCATCTGCCAAATTTTGTCGCGCCTTACATTCAAACGCTGCGGATATATCTGTTTTTAACTGCTCCGGCATTTTTTCTTCCGGGAATTTTCGGAAAATTGTATTTCTATGTAGAAATAATTATTTTAACTTTTACTGCAATGGCATCATTGATTTTGCTGCACATGTTCAATCTGCCTATTTCCGGCGATTGTTATATGTTGATATTCAATACTCATTTGCAGGAAGCAACAGAATTTACAATGACATTGCTGCGCTGGGAAAATGTTTTAATAACAGTTATGTGTACTGCATTTGCGGCATCATGTATATTTTTTATGCGGAAATTGCAATGGAAATTTTCCGTATTGAATATTTTACTCGGAATCATTCTGCTGATGCCATTAAGCATTACCCTGTTGCGTTATCATCATAAAAAACGCAATATAACACTTGCCGTGGAAAGAGGTTCTTTCGGGAAATTCGCAGTGCAATATTTTGTATTCAAAGAACGTTTTGAAAAAAACATGAAAGACCTTACCAAAACTCCGCTTCTGCCGGCTCCACATATCAAAAAACGCAATGATTCCACCACCGGAATAATCGTTATCGGCGAATCTGCCTGGCGGAAACATCTCGGTATTTACGGTTATTCACGGAATACGACACCGAATTTACTGAAACGTAAAGATTCTATACTGGCGTGGAACAATGTCATATCTGCCGATATACAGACTCCGACATCAATCCGTTTTTTCCTGACAGATGCCGTTCTGGAAAGACCGGATACCGTGGATTACACTCTGATAGACCTGTTCAACCATGCCGGATATAAAACTCACTGGGTGTCAAATCAACCGGCATGGGGACTCGGCGGATATGAATCAGCTACAACTTTTCTGGCATTAAAGTGCCACAGTTTATTTTATCTGCACAAAAACGCACCCTCTCAAAAGTACGATGAAGCATTGATAAAACCTGTAGAAAAACTGCTGGATTCAGAAGAGCCTCAAATTATTTTTGTGCATCTGCAAGGCAGTCATATCGACTATGCCGGACGCTATCCGGAATCATTCGGAAGTTTCACCGGTTGCAACGATAAAGTTTATCAAAGTATAAATTCGGCACGTAACCGGAAAATCACCAATGAATACGACAACTCCATCGAATATACCGACCATGTGCTTGAACAACTTATTTCCCTGTTGGAAAAACGCAAACCGGTTTCATTTATGCTGTATTTTTCCGATCACGGCGAATGTGCAGACATTGATAATTCTGCTGCCAGACGCTCCGCTGTGTCAAAAAACAAAGCATGTTATGAAATTCCCTTTTTAATGTGGTATTCACCTGAATACGGCATAAAAAATCAGCAAATGCTCCGGGCGGGAAAGAAAAATCTGAATTCTTCCCTGCAGGGGGATAAAGCGTTGTGGACACTTTGTGATGCTGCAGGAATTTACTGGGAAGGTTTTCCGGAAAACAAGAGTCTGTTCTCTGCAGAATACATCCCGCCTGTTAAACGTTTTTTTGTCGACAAAAGCGTGTATTGAACGCTGCCGGCGGATTTCCCTGATAAATACAGAGTGGGCATCGTTGCTTCTGAAGGAGTCAATTTTTTCCACTCAATCAAAGTCATCCAGCCGTAAAAAACAACGCATTGATATCTTGCTTGCAACGGTATAAAAAAGCTGCCGCCCGCCTTGAATGGTGAGCAGCAGCCTGTACCGTTCTGAAGCAAATACCGTTTTACATCAGCATTCCGCCGTCGACATTGATGACCTGACCGGTCACATAGTCGGAGTCCGGTGAGCAGAGGAAGCAGACAACGTTTGCCACATCTTCCGGTTTGCCGCCGCGTTTGGCGGGAATGATGGTCATAAACGCATCACGTGCCGCCTGCGGCAGCTGGGCGGTCATATCGGTTTCAATATACCCCGGAGCGACCGCGTTGACCTGAATATTTTTCGCACCGAACTCTTTGGCAGTGGTTTTCGCCAGCGCGATCACACCGGCTTTACTGGCGGAATAGTTCGCCTGACCGACGTTGCCCATGCGTCCGACCACAGAAGAGATATTGACGATTTTGCCGGCGCGCTGTTTCATCATCGGGCGGACGACCGCTTTGGTGAAGTTGAATGTGCCTTTGAGGTTGACGGCAAGAACCGCATCCCACTGTTCTTCGGTCATGCGGAGCATCAGCGTATCTTTGGTGATCCCGGCGTTGTTGACCAGAATGTCGACTTTGCCGAAGTCCGCGATGACAGCATTGACTGTAGCTTCGGCATCTTCCATTTTTGCCACGTTGGCGGCGTAAGCGCGGGCATCAATTCCGGCGGCTTTGAATTCGTCTGCGGTCTGCTGGGCGGTTTCCAGCAGAATGTCGACGATGGCAAGTTTGGCTCCTTCGGCGGCAAGGCGGGCGCAGATGGCTTTGCCGATACCGCGGGCACCGCCGGTGACGATGGCGACTTTGTTTTCAAGTTTTTTACACATTTTTTTCTCCTTGATTGCAAAAAATCATTTCAATTCACATTAAGTCGTGTTGCGGGCAACACATTACTATAAAATAACACCAATAGTATATTTTTTCAAATTTTCAACATTTCCGGATTCTGCCGCAGTGCCTCATAAAGCACTATGCTGGCGGCGTTTGCCAGATTCAAACTGCGGCTGAATTTTCCCGGCATCGGGATCAGGAGCATATCATCATGGTATTTTTCGTAGAAATCGACCGGCAGTCCGGCGGATTCTTTGCCGAAAACCAGATAGTCCCCCGGCTGAAATTCCGCATCGAAAAAAGATTTTTCGCCGTGGGTAGAAATGAAAAACATCCGCTGCGGAGCAGATTTTTCCAGAAATTCCTGCCAGTCGGCATAACGGAAAAGCTCCAGGTGCTGCCAGTAATCCAATCCGGCACGCTTGAGATATTTGTCTTCCAGAGAGAATCCCAGCGGTTCAATAAGGTGAAGTTTGCTGTTTGTTGACACGGCAAGTCTGCCGATGGTGCCGGTATTTTGCGGGATTTCCGGCTCAAAAAGCACGATATTGAAAGGAGCATCCATAAATTACTTCACTTTCCGCATTTTGGCGATAAAAAGCGCATCGCAATCGCCGTCGGCACTGTCAATACGGACCATTCCCGGTACGACTTTCCCTGAAAGCGGATGGACAAACGGGTCAAGTTTGTACTCCGCGTGAGTATCCAGAAAACGGCGGACGACTGCAGAGTTTTCGGCATCAAAAAGCGAGCAGGTCGCATACACCAGCACTCCCCCGGTACGCACTGCGGCGGCATAATTATTGAGGATCTGCTCCTGGGTCGAAGCCAATTCTGCAATATCGTCTGCACAAAGTTTCCACTGCGCTCCCGGGTTGCGCCGCCAGACGCCGGAGCAGCTGCACGGGGCATCGACCAGAATACCGTCAAAAAGATGCCGCGACTTCCAAACCCCGCCGTTGTGGGCTTTGGTCATAATATTGGGAAAACCGGCACGGCGGGCGCGCCGGCGGAGGTCATCAAGTTTGTGCGCCCGGATATCACCGGCGGTGACACTGCCTTTGCGGTTCATCAGCTGCGCCAGATGCAGTGTTTTGCCTCCGGCGCCGGCACACGGGTCGAGCCATCTTTCCCCGGGGAGGGGAGAGGCGATGATACTGACGCACTGGCTGGCGAGGTCCTGAATCTCAAATTTGCCGCTGCGGTATGACTCCAGAGAAAAAAGATTGGTTTTTGTCCGCACGGAATAAGTATCGGCAAGAACAGGGTGCTTTTCAACACTTCCGCCGGTGGCGGCAAGTTCGGAAACAATATTTTCAGCATCCTGACTCTGCACTCTGATCCACATGGGCGGGCGGAGGGGCAGGAGCCGCATGAATGATGCCCGGTCGAGGTTTTCCGGCAGCATATCCTTTATCCACTCCGGCAGCAGGTCATTGTCGGAAATTTTCTGTTCACAGCCGAAATAAAGAGCCATCTGATTGGCGCGGGCAGTCGGATTATTCAATGCTTTGGGCAGACGCTCCATGCTGTTTACCGCCGTAAGCATATCCGCCGCCTGAAAATCGCCGTTGATAAAAGCTGCCGCCGCCAGCAGTGCGGAAAGTTCTCTGTCGGTCAGGCGGATGGAACCGGATTCTATTTCGCTTCTGCGTTCAGACGGCAGATAAAGGCGCAGAAAACCCCAGTACCGGAGCATGGCATAAACAGTTTCCGAAATAAACGCCCGGTCGCGTGAACCGCAGCGGTGATTCTGGCGGAAGTACGAAGCAAGAGCCCGGTCAGAGGGCATTTTGCGGGCAAAGCCGGATGAAAGCACCTTGCGCGCCGCATCGTTGAGCAGGCGGTTCTGGGCGCGGCATTTTTCCGGCGACAACGTTTGGGATGATTTGTATTCTTTCATAATGAAACATAATATAACCCCTTGTTCCGTTTTTTTCACGGTAAAAAGGCGTTTTTTTTGCAAAAATCGTGAAAATCCGGTGCCCGGATGAAATAAAACACTTTTTTACCGCGTTATATGTGGCAGAATGCTGATAACGCCGTTTTTTTGTTTACAAAGGCTTGACTTTTTTGTTTACAGGTGTTATTTTCAAACAAACAACAGCGTTTTTTTTTATATAAATATTTTTTATCAATAAAACAAAATAGAACAAAAGAAAGGAAAAATTGTAAAAATGTTTGATTTGTTTTGTGCCGGAATGCGGCAGGTCGGAATAAACGTCGCCGGGATGCAGACTCTGGACTGGGTCATCGTGGTCGGCGTGATTGCGTTTTTGGTTGCAATACTGATATATTGCAACCGTTACACCCGCAATGCCGCGGACTTTCTCGCTGCCAGCCGCTGTGCCGGACGGTATGTGTTGAGTATCTCGCAAGGGGTGGCAGGATTCGCGGTGGTAAGCTCGGTGGCGACGTTTGAAATGTTTTACAAAGCCGGTTTTGCTTCGCAGTGGTGGAGTATGCTCTCAAGTCCGATAGGTCTTATCCTGTCGCTTGTGGCGTGGGTCTCATACCGTTTCCGCGAAACCCGCTGTCTGACGCTGGCACAGTTCTACGAAGTGCGTTACAGCCGCAAATTCCGGGTCGCCGCCGGTATCCTTACCTGGGTGTCCGGTGTGGTAAACTACGGTATTTTCCCGGCAGTGTCGGTGCGTTTCTTTATGTTTTTCTGCCGCTTCCCGAGCCATTTTGATTTTCTCGGAGTCAACTGGAATACCTACGGAGTTCTGCTTTTTGTCGCCATCGGTCTCGGCGTGTTATTCGCCACTTGCGGCGGTCAGATCGCCATTATGGTCACGGACTTTTTTCAGGGGATACTCTGTAATATATCATTTGTTATCTTTATTTTCTTCATTTTCAAACTCGGCGAATGGGATGCTTCCGGCGGTTTTGTTTCGTGGAAACAGGTCACTGAATGTATTTCCATGGCAGCCGGTGAATCCCAGATCAACCCGTTTGATACCAACCGTATCGGCGAATTTGATATTTACTACTTCCTTATAGGTCTTCTCGGTTCGATTTACGGACGCGGCGCGTGGCAGGGCAGTATGGGCTATGCTGCGGCGGCGAAAAACCCGCATGAAGGCAAAATGGCGGGCATCCTCGGCACCTGGCGCGGTCTGGCGCAGGGCCTGATGATCATGCTTTTCCCGCTGGCGGTCATCGTCATTATGAGCCATCCGGATTTCACAGCTCTGAAAGCAGCCATTGAAACGACCCTCGCTCACAGCGGCGTCAACTCCCAGCTCCAGGAGCAGGGATTGGTAACTACGGCGTTGTCGCTTATCATGCCGTCCGGTCTGCTGGGATTGTTTGTCGCGGTCATGTTTGCGGCGATGCTTTCCACCGATGATACCTATATGCACAGCTGGGGCAGTATTTTCATTCAGGACGTGATCATGCCCTTCAAAAAGAAACCTTTCACCCCGAAACAGCACATCTGGGCGTTGCGTCTGTCCATCGTTTTCGTGGGTATATTCGGCTGGGTATTCAGTTTCTGCTTCCGTCAGACCGAGTATGTCTACATGTTCTTTGCGATCACAGGTGCTATCGTGACCGGAGCCGGTGCGGCACTTATAGGCGGTCTTTACTGGAAACGCGGCGGTACGCTGGCGGCATGGTTCAGTTATATCGTCGGTGCAACGATGGCAGTCTGCGGCATTATCCTGAATCAGGTGTGGGACTTCGGTCAGGGCAAAGGTCTGGTGCACTGGCTTGCCAGAAACACCGATTGGCAGTGGGTGCAGAACAATATCGCACAGGCGGCGGCGAAACACTCTGTCGCCGGCACCGAAGTGCTGGTCAAATTTCCGATCAATGGGCAGTGGATACATTTTTACTGCATGATCGCCTGTATCGTACTTTACATCGGTATATCTCTCTTTGAACATTATGTGATCGGTAAACCTGACTTCAATCTGGATAAAATGCTGCACCGCGGCAAATATGACACCGCCAAAGAGCATATTGAAAACAGCTCTGTCGGCTGGATCGCCCGTAAATTCGGTGTCACCAAAGAGTTTACTCTCGGCGATAAAGTCATCTATGCCGCGACGGTATTCTGGACATTGCTCTGGTTCGTGTTTTTCATCTGGTTCACGGCACAGCACTTCATCTGCGGTGTTTCCAATGCTCAGTGGCTGGCGTTGTGGCATTTCAAAGTCTACTTCACGCTTATTCTCGGTATCGGCTGTACAGTCTGGTTCCTTATCGGCGGAATCGTTGACGTGGTCAGGCTTTTCATAACGCTGAAAAACTCTGTTCAGAACGACTCCGACGACGGTTCCGTTGTCGACGGCGGCAACGCCGGAGAGGTTCACGCTGAATAAAACAGCCGGAAAATAACAAAAATGCTCCCTGTGACTGATGTCCGGGGAGTATTTTTTTGCCTGAATCCGGAAATTTTATAAAAAAAATTACGTTACTGCTGTTGACATTGCATGAGTTGTTGACTATAATATATCAGAGGACAGAAAGCAGACGGCTCTATGCCGCTGTTATTATGCTTGTTTTGCATCATGCAAAAACCGGTGATGGGGAAACATATATGAGCAGTGAAAGCAGCCATTTCAACCCGGGATGAATTTTGTTTTTCCGGAAAATTTTCAGCAAAATCTTTGTTCATAACGGGAAGGAAATAAAAAGTGAATATCCTGAAAAAAATTTCGCTGCTGCTGTTTGCTCTGGCTGCATTTGCAACTTTGACGGCAAAAGATATTTTTGTGTCGCTTTCGACCGGGAAAAACGGTAACGCCGGAACTAAAGAAGCTCCGTACAAAAATCTCTGGAAAGCTTTGAGCGTTGCCAAAGACAACGATGTCATCCACATCGCAGAAGGAAACTATCCCGGCAGGATGAAATGCGGCTGGTTCAAACTGGAAAAACCGGTCTCTCTTTTCGGCGGATATTCAGCCGATTTTACCCGGCGTGACCCGTTGAAGTTCAAAACCATGTTCCAGCCCAAAAATGAAAACAACGATAAGAAATCCGGCGCACTCGGATTGCTGCATATCGAACTTGACAAAAGTCCCGCCCGCGCGCCCAAAGGTTTCCACATGGTCATAGACGGCATTATTTTTGATGACGGTTTTGCTTCCAGCTTCCACGGTACCAAAGGCAAACCCGCCGGGTTCGATACCGGTATGTGGCTCGAAGGTCCGGCTATGAATAAAGCCGTGGATAAATTCCCCAGTGCCAACCGTTACAGCATCTATTCGGCAACCGCATCACGCGGGGAGGGCGATTTGACCATCCGCAACTGCACCTTTGTCAACGGTTCCAATTATGCGGTGAATGTCAACTGGTTCAAGGGCAAAGTCGCCATCGTCAACAATGTTTTCTGCAACAACCGCATGATTTCAATAAATGTGACTTGTTCCAACGGACGTGAAAAACTTGACTGGGAGTGCGCTTTCAATACGGTTCTGTTTACCTGGAGCCGTCTCAACGACCTCGCCGATATGGGGTTCGCCATCCGCAACAATACAAATTGCAATGCCAATATCCACAACAACATCATCGGTTTGAACGTTCTGACCGGCTTTGACAACACCAAGGGCAACCCGAAACAGAAAACCACGAAACTGGATAACAACATCTTTTTCCTGAACCGCGAATCCGATGTGCAGATGACGGTGTCGCCGTCGATAGCCAAAGTCCGGGTCGACGGTTTTGAAGATCTCGAAGGTGTTGACGGTATTGAATCCATTGAAGGCAATATCGACCTGAAAGATCCTGCGATTTTCAAAGGCCGCATCAATCCGCAGTATCTCAATGCGTTCCTTTCCATGAAGTATTCGGAAAAGACCAAACTTGACCCGGGCAAATGCAATGCTCTGCGCAGTGTTCTCGGTCTGCCGCTTCAGGGTACTATCACCACGACTTGTGATATGTATGCCAACCGCTATCCGTGGGAAGAGGCTTTGAACCTTTTCGGAGCAGTCAAAGATTACGGTGCACAGATGCCGCAGTAAATTACAGTAAAAAGGAGATAGATCATGAACATCAAAGAAATTATAGAAACTTACCTCAGCATCGTCAAAAATAAATATATCTGCTTTGAAGGTACCGCCACGCAGCAGGAATTGATTTACTACATCGCGGTCTGGGTCGCAGGTTCTGTTGCTGCGGGAATCGTTTCTGTCATCCTCGGCATCATCGGACTCGGCATTATCGGTGCTCTCCTCAGTGCGGTATGGAATCTGGGAAATCTGTTGCCCGGTATCGGTACGATAGTCAGATTTCTGAACTCCAGGAAAGCGCAATAACAAAACAATGGCAAAACCGGCGGCAACCGCGTTTGATTGCTGCCGGTTTGCTGAATACTGTTTCAGCAATTCAGGAAAATAGGAGTTTTATGAAAAATAAAGTGAAATTTTTATTGATAACGCTGGCAGGATGTTTTCTTGCCGGATGTACCTGTTACAGCACCCATGTCCCCGGACGCCGTATCGACCACGGTGATAATCCCGGCGGAATAGATGTATTTTTCTGCAATCTTGATTACATCCTTTTCCCGCCGGAACAGGGATATGTGGTGCCTCCGCCTCCGCCGCCGCCGGCACCGGTGGTTGTGGCATCTCCTCCTCCTCCGCCGCCGCCGGCACCTGTGGTTGTTGCTCCGGCACCGGTGGTTGTGGCATCTCCTCCGCCCCCGCCGCCGCCGGCACCTGTGGTTGTTGCACCGGCACCGGTCGTGGTGATGAACAATAACAACTCTCATAATCACCGTCCGGCGCACCGCCCGAAACCCAAACCGGCACCGGCAGTGACGGCTCCCGCACCTGCGCCGACAGTCATTATCAATAACAATAATTCCGGTCGCCGTCCTGCGGCAAAACCGGTGGCAAAGCCTGTTTCAAGACCGGTGGTGAAACCTGTGGCAAAACCGGTGGCAAAGCCTGTTTCAAGACCGGTGGCAAAACCGGTGACGAAACCTGCGGTGCCGACCCGTCCGTCCGCGGTACAGCCGAACCGCAACGGGAACAGAAACAATCAGATATTCCGCAAACCTGCAGCAAAACCTGCAACAACTGCCACTCCGTCAGCAGTACGTGACGGCAGACCAAGAAATCAGACTTTCTCTACACCAAACCGGAGCAATGCAGCTGTTGCCGCCGGAAACGAACAGGAACCCGGACAGCAGCCTCGACGTTCAACCACAGGTTCACAGCCTGCCAGACGCTGAAGTTGTTCTGTTGCAAATCAAACCACCGGCAAAACCGGTGGTTTTGATTTTTACGCCTGCTTTGTTTTGATAAAAAAGATTTATTTTGCGGAGAAAAGAGCTTGTCAATTTGCAATCGGTGAGCTTTTGAATTATAGTATACCTCCGGAAACGGTTTTTTACAGAAAGGAGCAAATTATGGCAATCGGATTTACTGAAATTCTGGTCATCCTCATTTTTATACTGATAATTTTCGGAGCCAAGCGCATCCCTGAACTTGCCAAAGCTCTGGGCAGGGCTTCTTATGAATTCAAAAAAGCCAAATCCGCTCTGGAAAATGAGAGCAAAGAACTGATAGCCAGTGCCGAAAAAAACGCTGAATTGGCAGACCGGAAAAATTCTCCGGAGCAAGCTGAAGATTCAGAAAATGCAAAATGAGCCTGCTCCCGAACTTATCGGTCATCTTGATGCCCTCCGGCGGATGCTGTTGAGCTGTCTGGCGGTGACGGCGATACTCTTTCCCGTCGGATATTGGCTCGCTCCGTACATTATTGACGCTCTGGTTAACAGGTGTTTCCCGGAAAATTCCGGAAATCTCCATTATTTTGCGCCGCTTGAGGTTTTCTGGGTGCAGTTGAAACTGGCATTGATTCTGGCGTTGGCATTGGGCTATCCTTTGAACGCCTTTTTTGTATGGAAATTTATTTTGCCGGCACTCTACCGGAGAGAGCGTAAGTCACTGCGGGCAGGGATAATTTTTTCTGCGCTGCTTTTTGTTGCGGGAGCTGTTTTCTGTGCGGCTTTCGTTCTGCCGCTGCTGATGCGTTTTGCCGCAGGATTTGCCAGCGCAACAGTGCTGCCGATGTACGGATATGCCAATTTTGTGCAGCTTACCGGTTGGTTGATGCTGGCATCCGGTATGGTGTTTCAAGTGCCGGTGCTGGTGCTTCTGGCGGTGAAAGCCGGAGTGGTTTCAGCTGATTCTCTGGCTCAAAAGCGTCCGTATGCAGTGACGGTCATATTGATCATAGCTGCAATATTGACTCCGCCGGATGTGGTAAGTCAGCTGATGCTGGCTCTGCCCGGATGGCTGCTTTTTGAATGCGGTCTTATGCTGGCGCGGCGTATTCAAAAGTGAAAAAAATTCCGTGGGCGGCGGCAGTATGTTTAAATAAGTCATTAGGTCAGGTTTGTTGCCGGTAAAATAAAAAAAGTGTTGGCAAAAAGCGTTTTCCGGATATACATTATAATGATAAGTGCAGATAAAAATATCCGGCGCGAATTCTGAATGGTACACTGCAGTGTGCCGGTGGTGCCGGAAATATCGCAAAAAACAAAAAAACAGGAGAGTTATTATGTTTCTGACCGGATTTGCCGATGAAGCCGGTGCCGCACTTGATGTGCAGATCAAAGCAACCAGAGAACTGGGCTGGAAATATATTGAAACCCGCAAGATAGGCGATAAAACTCTTGCCACATTGAGCGATGCCGAATTCGATGAATTCTGCGCCAAACTTGATGATGCCGGTATCAAAATCAACTGTTACGGTAGTGCGGTTGCGAACTGGGCGCGGCATCCGCGCAAAGAAGAGGATTTCCAGATGTCCATCGATGAGGTCAAAGCCGCAATTCCCAGAATGCACAAGCTCGGTACGAAACTGTTGCGCGGTATGAGTTTCTGCATGGCGACGGATGAAGATCCCGATTCCCCGGAACTGCAGGAAATGATTTTCCGCAAAGTCCGTTACCTCGTCGAACTTTGCGCCGATAACGGTATCGTTTACGGCCATGAAAACTGCATGAATTACGGCGGTTACAGCCATTTGCACACACTGCAGCTGCTCGAAAAAGTCAACCATGACAATCTGAAACTGATATATGACACCGGTAATCCGTGTTTCAACTACCGCCGTATTGGTACGGCTCCGTACCCGCTGCAGTCATCATGGGAATTTTACAGCAACGTGCGTGAACACATAATATATGTGCACATCAAAGATGCGGTGGCTCTGCCGCGGGAAGACGGTGTCCGTCCCAAAGCTCAATTCACCTACGCCGGTGACGGCACCGGTGATGTGCGCGCCATTGTTAAAGATTTGCTCAAAAACGGTTATGACGGCGGATTTTCCATGGAGCCGCATCTCGGTTGTGTGTTCCATGAAGGCAACGCCTGCGACAGCGAAGAGCAGATCCGTTACAACAATTACGTTTCCTACGGACGGAAATTTGAGAAACTTCTACTTGATTGCGGTTGGAAACTTCCGGAAAAATAAGTTTTACGAAGTTCGTAACATTACCGATTCCCTCCGGGGGTTGTATCCGGAGGGATTTTTTTTGTAAAAAAGCAATAAAATATTTGCAAAAAAGTTTTTATGATGGTATATTTCTGCAGATTTCCTGTTGAAAAATCAATAAATATGGTGAAGCTGTGAAAAAGATATTTATTACTCTGCTTGTGGCATTGTCGCTCTGTTCTCTGTACGGCAAAGCTCCAAAATACATTTTTCTGTTTATCGGAGACGGTATGTCAGTTCCCCAGCGGATGGTTGCAGAGGAATTTGCGGTAAAAACCGGACGCGGCAAACTGGCGATAAACTCTTTGCAGTATCACGGCACGACCAGAACCGGTTCCGCTTCCCATGTGATAACTGACTCCGCCGCCGCCGCCACGGCGATCGCCTGCGGTGAAAAAACCGGCAACGGCAAAATCGGTGTCTCTGCCGACGGCAAACGCAAACTTGAGTCAGTTGCCAAAGTCGCCAAAAAGAAAGGCAGAAAAGTCGGCATTGTGACCAGCGTCACCATAAATCATGCCACACCGGCGGGATTTTATGCCAACCGTCCCAGCCGCGGTCAGTACTATGAGATCGCATTGGATTTGATTGCTTCCGGATTTGATTATTTCGGGGGAGGGGTGGTGCAGAACCCCAATGATAAAAAATCTCCGGAATACAAAGGCAATATTTACGACCTTGCCGCCAAAGCCGGATACAAAGTAGTGAAAAACAAAGCAGAATTTCAAATGCTGCGTCCCGGTGCAGGCAAAGTTCTTGCCCGCGGCAATGATGCCGCTCTGCCGTATGGTATCGACAAAGCTCCTGATGTGCCAACGCTGGCTGAATTCACCGCTAAAGGAATCGAACTGCTGGACAATCCGGAAGGATTTTTTATGATGGTTGAGGGTGGTCTGATAGATTACTGCGGTCATGCCAATGATGCCGCAAGCAACCTGTTTGAGGTGCTGGAACTGGATAAAGCGGTCAAAGTCGCACTTGAATTTGCCAAAAAGAATCCGGACGAAACGCTTATTGTCGTTACCGGCGACCATGAAACCGGCGGAATGACCATGGGTGTTGCCGGTTCCGGAAGCAAAATGGATTTCACCCGTTTGGGATGCCAGAATATATCTGTGGAAGTTTTCCGGAAAGAGCTCGCCAAAGCGCGCAAAGAGAATCCGGACTTTTCCTTTGAAGATGCCCAAAAGATGCTTTCAGAGAAATTCGGTTTCATTTTCAAAAAAAGCAGCGACAAAATGGCAATCAACAGTAAAGAGTTGAAAATCCTGCGCGACGGATTTGCAAAAGACAAACTGCACGATGCCGCCCGCGTGGTGATGAATGGCAAAGCCGGAATCGGCTGGACTACCGGCGGACATACCGCATTGCCGGTGCTGACCACAAGCAGCGGGGTGAAAGCGGAAATTTTTGCCGGATTTTATGAAAATACCGCTATCGCTGAAAAGATAAAATCGCTGCTCTGATGAAAATATCTGCCGGATTGCAAAAAGATTTATTGTTCATTGCCGCGTTGAGTGTGCTGTGCGCGGCATTGTGGTGTATTCCGGAAATCCCCCGCCTTGCCGACGGAAGCGGCGAACGCGTGACCGGCAAAGTCGTTGCTGTGGATAATTCGCAACTGGTCAGAAACGGTCTGCTGCTTTACGGTTCCCAGAGGATTTCCGTGGAAATCAATGGCAAAATATTTACCGCCAACAACGAATTGCGCTCCCAGATGGAGCTGGATAAGCTCTTTGAAGCCGGTGATACGGCAGTGGTGATAATGAATCCCGGTGACACTCCGGAAAACAGCGTCCTGACCGCCCAGGATCACTACCGCAACTTCTGGATATTTGCGCTTTTCGCCGGATTTTGTATTCTGCTGTGCTGGTTCGGCGCGTGGACGGGGATGAAAGCGTTGTTGAGTTTTGTTTTCAGCTGTCTGGCGATCTGGAAACTGGTTATTCCGCTGATACTTCACGGCTGGTCGGCGTCATGGACGGTTTTCGCAGTGGTGTGTCTGCTGACGGCGGTCATAATATTTCTGGTGGCAGGTTTTTCCCGCAAAGCTGTTGCCGCGTTTGCCGGTGCGATTTCCGGAATAGCCGCCGGTTTGCTGATGGCGCACATATTCAGCAGATTGATGCACATAAACGGCGCGGTCATGCCCTGTTCGCAGGCACTGCTGTACGGGGGATATGAATTTCTGAATATCCGGGATCTGTTTATCGGCGCGATGATACTGGCAAGTTCCGGAGCGGTGATGGATCTGGCAATGGATATAGCTTCGGGAGTGGAGGAGGTGCAGCGGCATAATCCGGAACTTCCCCGCAGGGATTTGATGATGTCCGGTATCCGCATCGGGCGGAGCGTGGTCGGGACGATGACGACCACGCTGCTGCTGGCGTATTCAGGCGGATATATTACCCTGCTGATGCTGTTTGCTTCCCAGGGAGTGCCGGTACCGGCGTTCCTGAATAATCCGCTGGTGGCATCTGAAATCGTCAAAACGTTGATAGGAAGTTTTTCTCTGGTGCTTGTTGCGCCGTTCACCGCAGCGGCTTCCGGGTGGATTTTCGGGCGCAGATGAGGCATTTGCCGCTTGACAAAGTGAAATTCTCATATATATTATCCTTTTGATATATCAAGTGTCTTAAATCAGGGAGAATGACTTATGAATTTCATGGAAAAACTCACTTCAGCCATGCGGCGCAACAACTCTCTTGTCTGCGTCGGGCTGGACCCCGCTCTGAATAAACTTCCGGCAGTGTTGAAAGAGCGTCCCGATGCAATATATGAATTCAACTGCCGTCTGGTCGATGCCACTAAAGGTTATGTTTGCGCTTACAAACCCCAGGCGGCGTACTATGCCGGACAGGATTGTGACGAAGCTCTCAAAGCTTCCATTGAATATATCAAAACCAACGCTCCGGATGTTCCCGTCATTCTCGACGTCAAACGCGGTGACATCGGTTCGACCGCTGAATGGTACGCCAAAGAGGCGTTTGACCGTTATCAGGCAGATGCTGTTACTGTGAATCCGTACATGGGGTATGATGCGGTGAAGCCGTTTCTGGATTATGCGGATAAAGGTGTCATCATCCTGTGCCGTACTTCCAATCCGCATTCCGGCGATTTGCAGAATCTGGTTTCCGACGGCAAGCCGCTTTATGTTCATGTGGCGGAATTGGTGCGCGACAAGTGGAACGGCAATAAAAATGCGGCTCTCGTTATCGGCGCGACCTATCCGGAAGAGTTGCGTCAGCTGCGTCAGCTCTGCCCGGAACTGCCCTTCCTCGTGCCGGGTGTCGGTGCCCAGGGCGGTGATGTGGAAAAGGTCGTGAAGTTCGGATGCAGTGCGGATGGACTCGGCATTATCGTCAACTCTTCGCGCGGGATAATTTATGCTTCAAATGGTGAAAATTACGCGGAAGCCGCCGGCGAAGCGGCAAAACTTCTGCGTGACCAGATCAACTCTTACCGTTGAAAAATGAGAAATTTATGAGTGATACAGCAGAAAAAAACGCCGTTCCTCCGGTGATAGCCATTGTCGGCCGTCCCAATGTCGGCAAATCCAGCTTGTTCAATGCTGTCGTCGGCAGAAAATTGGCGATCGTGCATGAAATGAGCGGAGTTACCCGCGACCGTGTCAGTGCCGACATCCGGTGGCAGGGACAGATGTTCACGTTGATAGATACCGGCGGCTTGAATACGCTGGACGGCATGGAAAAAAATGTGGATTTCTGGGATGCCGGGATTTCAGACCAGGCGCAGTGTGCCATGGAAGATGCGGATGTACTGATACTGGTGTGCGACAGCCAGAGCGGATTGACTCCGCTGGATATTGATGTCGCCCGCAGAATAAGACAGCTCAACAAACCGGTTTTTGTCGCCGCGAACAAATGCGACAGTGATGAGTGGAAAAATCATGCGGCGGAGTTCGCCCGGCTCGGATTCAAAAATATCTATCCGACCTGCTGCACCCATCGCGGCGGTGTGAATGCCCTTATCTCGGCGGCTCTGAAAGAGTGTCCTTATGTGCCGGTTTCCGCAGTGGTGAAAAAAGCTGCGCTCAATATTGCCGTCGTCGGGCGTCCCAATGTCGGCAAATCGAGTCTGGTCAATGCGTTGCTCGGTGAAGAGCGTCTGATGACCAGTC
Source organism: Victivallaceae bacterium (assembly GCA_045586645.1). Taxonomy (GTDB): domain Bacteria; phylum Verrucomicrobiota; class Lentisphaeria; order Victivallales; family Victivallaceae; genus UBA1784. The sequence goes on along the minus strand of JAZNAR010000040.1, from coordinate 58,458 downwards.
CGGTCGCCGGAACCACCCGCGATGCGGTGAAAATAGAGTTCTCAATTCCGGACGGCAAAGGAAATGCTATTCCGGTACAGCTGGTCGATACTGCCGGATTGCGTAAAACCGGCAAAGTTGACAACGTGGTGGAAATGTTCAGTATCATGCGTGCCAAAAGTGCCATTGAAAGAGCTGACCTTGTCATCATGGTTCTGGAAGCCGGTTTGGGCAAAATAACCGCCCAGGACCGGAAAATCGCCGCTCTGGTCGAACAATCCGGACGCAGTTGCGTCATTGCCGCCAACAAATGCGACCTCTGCGATGACAGCAAAGTCGAACCTCTGGCGGCAGAATTGAAACGGGCACTGCCGGGGTTGAGCTTTGCTCCGGCGGCATTCATCAGTGCCAAAGAAAAGACCAATCTGCACAAACTGGAAAGCCGCATCGCTGAAGTCGCAGAGAATTTGAAAACCGAAATCACTACCGGCGTATTGAACCGGGTGCTTGCCAATGCTTTTGAGCAGACACCCCCGCCGGTCATCAAAGGTGTGCCGTTGAAACTTTTTTATGCTTCGCTTGCCGGAGTGCGTCCGCCGCGGGTCAAGCTCTTTGTCAACCGGGTCGAGTCGGCGGCGGGAAATTATCTGGCGTTCCTGAAAAAACGTATCCGGGAAAGTTTCCCTCTGAACGGTATCCCGCTGGAACTGGAAGTTTGCGCCCGTCCCAAAAAAATAGAAAGCATCAGGCGCACAGGCAGTAAAAACGGTAAATAATCTTATTTCAAGGTGTGTGTTATGGATAAAAATCTGGAAAACGAAATAAAAGCGTTTGTGGCAAAGGAACTTGCAGAGGGGATTTCCCTCTCTGATATTCAGAATCATATCAATGCGGAATTCAAGCTGAATATGACCTACATGGATGTACGCATTCTGGCTTCCTCTCTGGATGTCGACTGGCAGGCTCTTGACCCCAATGCCAAAAAACAAACCGCTCCGGAAACTGAAAATACCGGTGAAGCTGTTGAAAATCAACCGCTTCATGAAGAGACTCTCCCCGCTGACAATGCTGAAAGTTCCGGAGATACCATCGTGGAAGTCAGCAAAATCGCCCGTCCGGGCATGATGCTTTCCGGAAGTGTGAAGTTTGCATCCGGTTCGACTGCCGAGTGGTATGTCGATAACATGGGACGGCTGGGATTGGAAAATCTCGCCGGTGAAAAACCGTCACAGGAAGATATTGAAAAGTTCCAGATCGAACTGGATAAAGCAGTCCGTAAAGTCATGGGACGGTAAGGAGAAAAAATGGATAACGTTTTACTGCAGGCATTGAATTCTTTTGACAGCGCAAGCCGTGCCGGAGCATTGGAAAGTTTCCGCAAGGCGAACAACGCATTCAATATGCACTGTCACAGTTTTTATTCTTACAACGGCTACGGTTATTCCCCGAGTATGCTGGCGGCTCTTGCCAAAGAGCTGAACTGGCGCGGGGTTATGCTGGTGGATTTTGATGTGCTTGACGGCGTGGATGAGTTTCTCTCTGCGGCGCGTGCGCTGGGAGTCAAAGCCGCCGCCGGTATGGAAACACGGGTCTTTGTGCCGGATATGGCGGATAAGGAAATAAACTCTCCGGGTGAGCCTGGTATCGCTTACCATCTCGGTTGCGGATTCACCTCCTCCGGTGTACCGGAATCCCAGAAAGCCTTTGCCGCTGACCTCAAGCTCCGGGCGCAGAAGCGCACCCGGGTGCTGGTGGAAAAGGTCAACACTCTGCTTACTGAAAATGCCGTTGATTTCGATACTGTTGCCAAAGAATACACTCCCGGCGGCAATGTTACCGAGCGTCATGTCTGCTGTGCTTACCGCGTGGCGGCGGAGAAAAAGTTTTCCGGTGATGAGCTTGAGGCATACTGGCAGGAAAAAATCGGCGCGTTTGACGCCGACCCGGTGAAAATGGAAGCTCTTATCCGTTCTAAAACCATGAAGTCCGGCGGCGTGGGTTATGTCAAAGCCGATCCGGAAAGTTTTCCGACGCTTGATGAAATGAATAAATTTATCAAAGCCTGCGGAGCTGTGCCGACTCTGGCGTGGCTCAACGGTCTCTCTGCCGGTGAAAATGATGTCGATGCCCTGCTTGATACCCATATCCGCTACGGCGCGGGCGCGGCGACACTTATTCCCGATCGCAACTGGCGCGCTGCCGACCCGGAAAAGAGCCGTAAGCTGGTCGCTGAACTTGACCGTTTTGTCGCCGCCGCAGTCAAACGCGGTCTGCCGCTGCTTGCCGGTACGGAAATGAATGCCCCCGGACAGCTGCTGGCGGACGATTACACTATTGATGAGTTGAAAAAACATCACGACGTCTTTATTGCCGGTGTGGATGCTTTTGCCAAATAATTCTTTTGAAAGGTTGAAAAAATGAGTACATTTGTGGGAATCGGTCTCGGACCTATCCAGACCGGAATTTTTCTTGCCGGTGCGGCAAAGGGCGGTTTTGACCGCATCGTTATCGCTGAAGTCAATGATAAACTCAAAGCTGCCGTCAATGCGGTTCATTCTGTGACCGTCAATATCGCCGCCGCAGACAGGGTTTACACCGAAGTCTATGAAAATGTTGAGGTCTACAATCCCAATGACCCGGCGGATCTGGAAAAACTCATTCTGGCTGCCGCAGAGGCTTCTGAATTGGCTACTGCTCTGCCGAGCGTGAAATTTTACGCCTATTGTGCGCCGTGGCTCAAAGCCGGTTTCGCCATGCAGCCGGAAAGAACAAGATTTTTCTACACTGCAGAAAACAACAATCATGCCGCTGAAGAACTGGAAAAAGCCATCGGGGAAAAATTCCCCAATACCTGGTATCTCAATACTGTGATCGGCAAAATGAGCGGAGTTGTTCCCGCAGGCGGTGCTTATCCCGCTCTGGCCCCTGCGGCGGAGAACGGTCATCTGGTCGAGGAATTCAATACGATTTATATTTCCAGCTGTCCCGGTATCGAAAAACGCCAGGTGAGATCTCTTTATGTCAAAGATGACCTGTTCCCGTTTGAAGATGCCAAACTCTACGGTCACAATGCCACTCATTTTTTGCTTGCCACGCTCGGTAAACAGAAAGGATGTCAGACCATGGATGAAGTGCGGGCATATCCGGAGTTGATAGAAAAGGCGCGTAAAGCGTTTTTTGAAGAATCCGGCAGTGCGCTGGTGAAAAAATATGCTTCACTCAATGATGAGTTGTTTACAGAAGCCGGTTTCAAAGAATATGTGGACGGTCTGCTTGTCCGCATGACCAATCCATTTCTCAAAGATGCCATCGATCGCATTGTCCGCGACCCGGAGCGCAAGCTCGGCTGGGATGACCGGGTCATCGGCACGATGCGTCTGGTTTTGAGTCAGGGCGGAGTGCCGGCGGAATTCGCTGAAGGAGCAAAAATCGCCGCCGCGGAATTTGCTGAAGGCGGCAGTGTCAGAGAAAAACTCGCCGCGTTGTGGCCGCAGCCGTGGGGCGGTGAACACGATAAACTTGCCGCTCTGCTCGGCATTTGAGTGCACGGAGCAGCTTGAAACAAAACATTTGCAGACAGACCGGCGGCAGTCGGTCTGTGTTTTTGTGTACACGGGGGATGCCGCTGTGCATGGAAAAATAAAAAGATGACTTCTCCGGCGGGATGATATTTCCTGAAGCTTTTTTTGTTTGCGGGATTGAATTGGATGCGGGGGTGTGGTATTTTAAATAAAACATGGAGGTCTGGAACATATTATGCTGAAAAATGGATTCGACGGTGAGAAGTATCTTGCAGAACAATCTGCTGCGATTTTGAAGCGGGCGGAAAAATTCGGCGACAAGCTGTATCTTGAGTTCGGCGGCAAGCTTATTTGCGATTTTCATGCGGCGCGGGTGCTGCCCGGTTTTGACCCGGATGCCAAAATAAAACTGCTGCAGCATTTGAAAGACAAAGTTGACATAGTCATCTGCATTTATGCCGGCGCGATCGAAGAAAAAAAGATACGGGCTGATTTCGGACTTTCCTATGACGTTGACACCATGCGGACCATCGACGATTTGCGTAACTGGGGGCTGGATGTAAAAGCTGTGGTCGTGACCCGTTACCGGGAGCAGCCGGCGGTGAAAGGCTTTATCAAACGTCTTTCACGGCGCGGCATCAAAGTTTATACCCACCGCCCGATGACCGGCTATCCGTCTGATGTGCAGGCTGTGGTCAGCAGTGAAGGTTTCGGCGCAAACGAATATATCGAAACCGACCGTCCGATCGTCGTTGTGACCGGTCCGGGACCGAATTCCGGCAAAATGGGGACCTGTCTTTCGCAGGTCTATCACGAGTTCCAGCGCGGAATAAAAGCCGGATACGCCAAGTTTGAAACATTTCCGGTATGGAATCTGCCGCTTGACCACCCGGTCAATGTTGCCTATGAGGCGGCAACGGCTGATTTGGGTGATGTGAATATGATCGACCCGTTTCACCTTGAAGCCCGCGGCGAAACGGTGGTGAATTACAATCGTGATGTGGAAATTTTTCCGGTGGTGCGTCAGATTTGTGCGCGCATAATGGAACCGGAACAGCTATATGTTTCGCCGACCGACATGGGTGTCAACCGGATCGGATTTGCCATCAGTGATGATGAAATTGTCCGGGCGGCGGCGTGTCAGGAAATAATCCGCCGTTATTTCCGTGCCATGCGCGGTTATGTCGAGGGTGAAGTCGACGCCTGTGTGCCGGAAAGAATAAAAGCATTGATGGCGGCACAGCATTTGAGTGAAACTGACCGCAAAGTCGTTGTTCCGGCGCGCAATGCCGCCGCCGAAGCGGCACGGCATCCGGAAAAATTCGGGCATGACAACGTTTTCTGCGGAGCGGCACTGGAGCTGCACGACGGCAAAATAATCACCGGTAAAAATTCGCCGCTGCTTCACGCGTCATCAAGCTGTATTATCAATGCAGTGAAATATCTCGCCGGACTGCCGGATGATTTGCATTTGCTCTCCAGGCAGGTCATTGAATCCGTGGGCAAGCTCAAGCAGGAGGTTTTTTCGGAAAGACAGATATCTCTGGCTCTGGGCGAAGTGCTGACCGCATTGAGCGTAAGTTCGCCTTCCAATCCGGCGGCGGAACTGGCTCTGGCGCAACTGGAAAAACTGCGCGGCTGTGAAATGCACATCAGCCATATCCCGCCTGCCGGAGATGAGACCGGATTGCGCAAACTGGGGATAAATCTGACCAGTGAACCGGTCTTTACCAGCCGGAATCTTTTTATGGAACAGTAACACAAAAGTTCAGTAAATATCAGGGTGAATGAAAATGAATAAAATCAGAGTTGCAGTTTTCGGTGCTTCAGGTTATGCCGGTGAGGAGTTGCTCCGGCTGTTGTTGCGGCACAATATGGCTGAAATCACGGCGATCACGTCCAGAAAAAACGCCGGAGAGCCGGTTTCCAATGTGTTTCCCCGCTTTACCGGATTACCGTTGAGTTTCGTCGCTCCGGATGAAGCGATGAAAAAGTGCGATTTCGATGCCGCGATATTGGCTCTGCCGCACGGGCTGGCGACCGAGTTCGCCATTCCGCTGTTGGAAAAAAATGTGAAAGTTTTTGATATTTCTGCGGATTTCCGTTTGAAAAGCACCGCGAAATATAAAGAATATTACAAAGCTGATCACCCCGCACCGGAACTGCTTGCCAAAGCGGTTTACGGTCAGCCGGAACTGTATCGTGAACAGCTGCGCAGTGCAGATCTGGTCGCGTGTGCCGGATGTTATCCCACCAGCAGTATTCTGCCGACAGTGCCGCTGCTCCGGGACAAACTGGTTTCTCCGGAAGGTATCGTTGTAGCCAGCTGTTCCGGGTGCACCGGAGCCGGACGGAAGGTCGATTTGCCCTATATTTTTCCGGAATGCAACGAAAGTATAAAAGCTTACTCTCCGGTCGGTCACAGGCATCTGCCTGAAATCGAGCAGGAAATGGCTTTCGGAGCCGGTGTGCCGGAGGTGAAAATAAACTTTATCCCCCATCTCGCTCCGATGAACCGCGGCATAAATTCCACCATTGTTATGAACGCCATGCCGGGATGTTCATTGGAAAAAGTCGGCGAATCTCTGGGAAAAGCCTATGGCAATGAACAGTTTGTCCGGGTCCTGCCCCCGAAACGCTGTGCCGATACCAAGTATGTGTTTATGACAAACTGCTGTGAAATCGGCTACTTCTTTGATGAACATACCAACAAAGTTATCGTCACCAGTTGTATCGACAATCTGACCAAAGGCGCAGCGGGACAGGCGATCCAGTGCATGAATATCCGCTTCGGCGTGGATGAGGCAACCGGGCTGCTCTGATATGACGGAGTTCCGTTTGCTCAAAGAGTTTTCCGGCGATATGCTCAAGCGTATTGCCGGTTTTTACGTTTCAGCCGGATGGATAAGTGCGGATGATGATACCGGATTTCTGCTCCCGGCGTTGCGCGGCTCATTTCTTGTTGCCGGAGCATTTGATGAAGCCGGGAATTTGTGCGGTGTTGCCAGAGTGCTTTCAGACGGATGTTCTGACGGCTATATTCAGGATGTCGTCGTTGCTCCGGAGTGCCGGGGCAGGGGCATCGGCAGCGGATTGATAGAGCTGCTGTGTGCTGAATTGCACCGGCGCGGAGTGAATTGGGTCGCTCTGGTGGGAGAACCGGGGACAGAAAATTTCTACCGGAAACTGAAGTGGCACGAGCAACCGGGATTCACCTTGTGGAAAGCCCCTGAAATGTGACTTTTTGCCGGAAATGATTTGCAATAATAAAAAAGTTGAATTATAGTATAAATGGTTCAGAACCGGAGGATTTCTACTGCTTTGTACGCAAAATTCTCCTCTTCATAATTACTCCTCAAGGCGGGGGAAGTTGTCCGGTTTTGAACTTTTTTTTTAACAGCTCTTTATCCAAATTAAAAAAAGGAAACGAAATAATGAAAAAATTTATTCTTGTGTCAATTATGCTCTGTGGTGTTGCCGTTTTTGCCGGCGGTAAATATTCGTGGAAGCTGTCAACCGGGGGAAAATCTGTTTTCAAAGCCGGTGAAAAAATAGTTTTTTCCGCACAGCTGCTCCTTGACGGCAAAGCTGCCGCCGGTACAAAGGTCGAATACGTTTTGAGCGGCGATAATAATTTGAGCAAAAAAGGTACTTTTACGGTTGGAGAAAAAGCGTGGCAGTACGAAATGTCCATGCCGCACCCCGGCTGGGCGTACATCAACGTTTATCTCCTTGACAGCAAGGGCAAACGGGCGAAACAGCCTGTAAAATACCGGGGAAAAACGGTGAACCGTCCGGTGACAGACGGCATCGGTGTGCTGGTCGAACCGGAAAAACTGTTTCCGGCGAAAGCCGAACCGGCCGATTTCGACCGTTTCTGGGACGGCGTGAAAAAAGAGCTGGCAGCAGTGCCGGTCAAAGAGCTGGAAAGAGTCCCGGTCGCAGTCAAAAGCAAGGATGTGAAAATTTTTGACGTAAAAGTTGCCTGCGCCGGAGAAAAACCGGTTTCCGCATATTTGACCATGCCTGTCAATGCTGAAGTCAAAAGCTGTCCGGCAATAGTGATATTTCACGGTGCCGGTGTCGTTTCCGCCCGCAAACAGCTTGATTACGGCAGCCGCGGGTTTATCGCTCTTGACGTCAATGCCCATGGTATTGTCAACGGTAAAAATCCGGAGTTTTATCAGGAACTGCGCCGCAAAGTTTATTATCCCCAGCGCAATGGCGATCCCGATGACCGCTATGCACACTGGGGTAAAAATGACCGTAATAAATTTTATTTCCGCGGAATGTATATGCGGGTGATGCGGGCGTTGGAATATGTCAAGACCCTGCCGGAGTGGGATGGTAAAAATCTGATCGTCTCCGGAACCAGTCAGGGCGGAGCGCAGGCGATCGCCGCCGCTGCGCTGGATAAAGATGTCACATTGATGCGGGCAGGGGTGCCGGCGATGAATGACCATTCAGGGGTGCTTTCCGCCATTCCCCGTTCCAGCGGCTGGCCGAGATTGTACAAACGTACTGCTGACGGCAAGCCGGATGTTCCGGCAGTTGCTGAATGTGCGGCGTATTATGACGGTTGTTATTTCGCCCGCAGAATAAAATGTCCGGTTTCCATGAGTACCGGCTTGCTGGATACGGTCTGCGTGCCGACAAGTGTTTATGCCGCGTACAACAGTCTGCCGGCAGATACGCCGAAAAAGATGTCGATCTCTCCGCAGAACGGTCACAGCGGGGTCGCGGACAGTAATTTTCCGGCTATGTTGAAAAAAATGACCGGGAAGTGAGCGTGATGAATAACTCTTCTGCCGGAGAAGCATTGCTTCTTATTGATGCGTACAGTCAGATATTCCGCTCATTTTATGCGATCAGGATGCTGACCAATTCCCGGGGGGAACCGGTGAATGCGGCATTTGTTTTCACCAAATTGCTTTTGAAACTGGAAAAAGAGCATCCGTCATCTGCCGGAGCAATGCTTTTTGATTGCGGAAAAGTCGCATTCAGAAGTGAAATACTGCCGGAATACAAAGCCAACCGTCCGCCGATGCCGGATGATCTGCGCAGTCAGATCCCGCTTATCAGGCGTATCGCAGAGGCTTTCGGCTGGCAGCTGTTTCAGCATGAAAACTGGGAAGCTGACGACCTTATCGGCGGCATGACGGAAAAGTTTTCCGATATGCCGGTGCGTATTGTCAGTTCCGACAAGGACCTTTCACAGCTGATAAATGAGCGTGTGATGATGCTGGTGCCCGGAACCAACAGTTTTGAGCTCCGCGGTGCGGCGGAAGTCGTGAATAAATATGGTGTCGCTCCGGAGTTGATGGTCGATTATCTGTCACTGCTCGGTGACGCATCGGATAATATCCCGGGGGTGCCGGGGATCGGGCCGAAAAGTGCGGCTGATTTGCTCAATACTTACGGTGCGGCGTCAGAGTGGTTGAGTGTGCCGGAAAAAATTTCAGAGAGCAAATATGCCAAAAAACTTCTGCCCCACCTGGATACACTGGCAAAAAACCGGCAGCTGATAAAATTGAAAACCGATTTGCCGCCGGAATGGGAAAATATGTCTCTGCCGGAAAGAAAAACTCCGGATTGGCAGTTGATTGCAAATATCTGCCGGGAAAACCAGTTCAACTCGATTTTGAAAGAATTGCCTGAACTTCCCCGGGAAGAGCCGATTCTCCCGCCTGATGACCTTTTTGCCTTTGCCGAAGCGCATTCCGCGGAACCGGAAAAATCTGTTTCACCGCTGAAAACAGCCGTTGAAACAGAACAACCCGAGCTTTTTTAACAACAACATATTGCAAAAATATGGCAATTATGCTATATTATGCGTTGGTTTTTATGTTTAATAATGCCGGATATCCGGCAGGGGGATTGGAATATGGCAAAAAACATTGCTGATTGGCAGCAAAATGAACTTGAAAAATTGAGAGCGGTTCTGGAAGAGGAATATGCCGGATATGCTGCACGCAATCTGGCGTTGAATATGGCACGCGGCAAACCGTCCGGAGCGTTGCTTGACCACAATGATTCTGTTTTGGAAACATTGCAGAATCCCTATGCCGCCGACGGCACTGATGCCCGGAATTACGGAATTCTGGAAGGCCTGCCGGAAATGCGCCGCTTTTTCGGCGAAGTTCTGGAACTTGACCCGGAAAGAATAATCGTCGGCGGCAATTCCAGTTTGACGCTGATGTATGATTCTATCGCCAGACTGGTCATTTTCGGGACAAATGGTTTCCCCGCCTGGGGCAAAACTGAAAATCGCAAATTCCTCTGCCCCAGCCCCGGATATGACCGTCACTTTGCCATCACGCAGGAGTTCGGTTTTGAGATGATCCCTGTGCCGATGACTGCCGACGGTCCGGATATGGATATCGTGGAAAAACTCGTTGCTGAAGATGCCGGTATAAAAGGTATCTGGTGTGTGCCGCTTTACAGCAATCCGCAGGGCATCTGTTACAGTGATGAAACTGTCAGCCGGCTGGGAAAAATGAAGTGCGCCGCGCCTGATTTCAAAATTTTCTGGGATAATGCTTACGGTGTGCATCACCTCTACGGCGAAACCAAACTGGCAGATATTTTTGCTGCTTGCGAAGCCGGCGGCAATCCGGACAGAGCTTACTATTTCTTTTCCACCAGCAAAATCACCTTCCCCGGTGCGGGGGTGGCGATGATGGCGTGTTCGCTCAAAGAACGTCAGGAGATCCTCAAACGCATGGGTATCCAGACCATCGGCAGCGATAAACTCAATCAGCTCCGGACTCTCCGGGTGCTGAAAGATGCTCCGACGCTGAAAAAACACATGGCGGAACTCGCCGATGTTCTCCGTCCGAAATTTGACATCGTGCTGGAAACACTGACAGGCGAACTGGCGGAAAACGGTTTTGCCAGTTGGAACTCCCCCAAAGGCGGATATTTTGTGTCGCTTGATACGTTGCCCGGATGTGCCAAAGCAACTTTGGAACTGGCGAAAAATGCCGGTGTCACGATGACCGGTGCCGGAGCAACATTTCCTTACAAAAAAGACCCGGCGGACAGCAATATCCGTATTGCTCCGACCTATCCGTCCGATGATGAATTGCGGACAGCGATGAAGCTTTTCTGCGTTTGCGTGAAATTGGCGGCTGTACGCAAGTTGTGCGGTGAAAAATAAAACAGGGAATCAGAGAATGCTTTTTCCAACCGTAGAAAATTCCCTTCTGGTCGTGGTTGACCTGCAGCAGAAACTGATGCCGGCGATGAGCGATGCTGAATCCATCGTCGCCAGAGCAGCTCTGATGGTTCGTGCCGCGGCTGAACTCGGGGTGGATATCGCCGTTACCGAGCAGTATCCCAAAGGGTTGGGCAGTACGGTCCCGGAAATCGCCACCTGGCTGCCGGACAGCGCGGTGGTGTGTGAAAAAACCGCATTTTCAGTATTCAAAGCAGACTCGTTTATGACTGCGCTCTCCGCCCGCAGGCGGGATGTGCTGATTTTTGCCGGAGTGGAAATGAATGTCTGCCTGCTGCAGAGCGTGCTTGATGCCCGCGCTGCGGGTTATGAGGTATTCGTTGTGGCAGATGCTGTCGGCAGTCGCAAAAACAGTGAACGTGACTGGGCGTTGGAAACTGCCCGCAATGCCGGAGCAACGGTGCTGGGCAGCGAAGCAGTGATATTTATGCTGATGCGTGATGCGAAAAATCCGCATTTCAAAGCGATTTCCGCGCTAATCAAGTAACAAGGATAAAAAAATGGCTATTTTCAGCAACAGTGGCAAATATTCGACTTTACGGTCGGGGGTCAAACGCAAAATGGTTATTCCCGACGGTTCATGGGTCAAATGCAAAAAGTGCGGTCAAACGCTTTACAATGAACGCCTTGAAGATAATATGCAGGTCTGCTGGTGCTGTAATTATCATATGCCGTTGAGTGTAAAATCCCGCATCAAATCATTGACTGACCCCGGCAGTTTCCGGGAAGAGGATGCTGAATTGCGCTCTGTTGACCGGCTGCATTTTGTGGATTCCAAAAGTTACGTCCAACGTATTGAGGAAAATGTGCAGAAATCCGGAATGTCTGAAGCTGTCTGCTGTGGTCATGCGACATTGAATGAGATCCCGTTTTCGCTCGGGGTGATGAATTTCAGTTTCATGGGGGCGTCTATGGGGTCGGTCGTGGGCGAGAGGATCACCCGTATGATCGAGCGTGCCACAGCCCGTGAACAGAGTGTCGTGCTGGTCACAGCTTCCGGCGGAGCCCGTATGCAGGAGGGCATTTTGAGCTTGATGCAAATGGCAAAGACCAGCGGCGCGCTTGCCCGTCACCGGGAAAAGAAACTGGGCTACATAGTTATTATCACCAATCCGACTTACGGTGGTGTTTCAGCCAGTTTTGCCACACTTGGCGATGTTATTCTTTCCGAACCCGGAGCAATGGTCGGCTTCGCCGGTCCGCGTGTGGTTCAGGAAACGACCAAGTCTGTTTTGCCGGAAGGTTTCCAGACTGCGGAGTTTCTGCTCGCCCACGGATTGATAGACCGGGTGGTGGAAAGAAAAAATTTACGAAAAGAATTGGCTTTTTTACTTGAAATTTTCAAGAAAAAGATGTAAGTTAAGTGTTGCTGTGAAACGGACCCTGTGTGTTGTCTGAAACGCCAACCGGGTCAGGTGGGGAACCAAGCAGCCCTACGCGATTTCCGACAGGCCATAGGTAATCTGTTTCACAGCATTTTTATTTACAATAAAGGTATTTCCCATGAGTGTTACGCGAATCGACGGCCGTGCCTGCGACGAATTGCGGCGCATATCCTTTGCGATGGATTATCTCTCTCATCCGCTTGCTTCACTGCAGATTTCCTGCGGAATGACCAAAGTTTTGACCGCTGCCACGTTTGAAGACAAAGTTCCGCAGTGGATGAAAAATCAGAAAGTTTCCGGCGGTTGGGTCACTTGCGAATACGGTATGCTGCCTGCTGCCACCGGAGAACGCTGCAAGCGTGAAGCTTCCGCCGGGAAACAGGGCGGCAGAACGGTTGAGATACAGCGTCTTATCGGAAGGTCATTGCGTATGGCTGTGGATTTGGAAAGATTGGGCGAATGTACCGTTTATCTGGATTGTGATGTCATTGATGCTGACGGGGGCACCCGCTGTGCCAGCATTACCGGTGCTGCATTGGCGTTGGCGGCGGCGTGCAAACGCCGTTATCCGGCGGCGGATAATCCTTTCCGCGAATTGGTCGCTGCAGTCAGTGTCGGAATCATCGACGGTGAGCCGATGCTGGATTTGTGTTACGATGAGGACCACCGTGCGGAAGTTGATATGAATGTGGTAATGACTGAATCCGGCAATCTGGTGGAAGTGCAGGGCACTGCTGAAGGTGCGCCGTTTTCCCGTGCGCGTTTGAATGAATTGGTCGATTTGGCTGAATACGGTCTTAAACAGATATTTGCCATGCAGCGTGAAGCGTTGGAGAGCGTCAGATGAGTGAATATCAGGTCATCGCACGCAAATGGCGGCCGCAGGCTTTCGGCGATGTGGTCGGTCAGGAACACGTAGTCAGAACCCTTAAAAATGCCATACGCAGCGGCAGAATAGCGCACGCGTATTTATTTGTCGGTCCGCGCGGAATAGGCAAAACAACTCTGGCGCGTATTTTTGCCAAGGCTCTGAATTGTGAAAATCCCCGTGACGGCGAACCGTGTTGCGAGTGTGCCAGCTGCAGGGAAATCGCCGCGGAACGCAGTCTGGATGTTATGGAAGTTGACGCCGCCAGCCGCAATACCACTGTGGATATGCGCGAACTTGCAGACAATACATTGACCCGTCCGGTAAGCGGGAAATACAAAATTTACATTATCGACGAAGTTCATATGTTGAGCAAACAGGCGTGGAACGTTTTGCTGAAAACAGTGGAAGAGCCTCCGGCGCACGTCAAGTTTATTTTTGCCACCACCGAAGTGCATCAGGTTCTGCCGACAATAATTTCGCGTTGTCAGCGTTTTGATTTGCTGCCTATCCCAACACGTCAGATAGCTGAACGTTTACAGCTTATTGCCGATACCGAAAAAGTTGCCATAAATCCGGCAGCTGTATCCGCGATAGCCCGTGCGGCAGAAGGCGGTATGCGCGATGCCCAGTCATTGCTGGACCAGATGATCGCATTTTTTGCTTCCGGAGATGGTTCGCAGATCACCGAAGCGCAGGTGTTGTCGCTTTTCGGGTTGACTGACCGGGAAGACCTTTATGCGATCCTGAATGCGGTTTTGCAGAATAAACCGGGTGAGGTTGTCAGCCGGATCAGCGGTCTTGCCAAAAAAGGCAAAAATCTGGAAACGCTTTTTGATGATTTACTGGCGGCGTTGCGAGCGATTCAAATGTGTGCGATTTTGCCAAATCCGGAAGAAATCCTGGATGAATCTCCGGAAAATATTGCCCGTTTCCGTCAGGTTTCAACGACTGTTTCCGCTGAAACGGTGCAGATTTTGCTGGAAACGGTCGCACCTGTCGGCAGAGTGCTGCATGATGCGCTCAATAAACAGATTTTTCTCGAAACGATTCTGTTGAAAGCAATGCGTGAGGCTCACGCTGTGCGTATAGGTGATATTCTTGCCCGCTTGAACCAGTTGCGTTCCGCCGGTGAATTGCAATTTCTGGATAAATTGCCGGTCGTGGAAAAAAACATCGCGCCGGAAGCAGTGAGTCCGGTCGTTCCGCCGCAGCTTGAGCCGCCGCCGGTGTCTGCACCGGCTGAAACTGTTGTGCCAGTTGCAGAAAAAATTGAGCCGGAAGCGGAAATGCCGGCAATTGCAGTTGAAAACAGTGCTGAAGCAGAAACGGAAATGCCTGTTGCCGGAACAGAAAGCGTTGCTGTTGCAGAAATACCGGAGCCTCCCGCGGAAGAAGCCGCCCCCTCTGTTTTTCCGGCGGCAGCAGAGAATGTATCTGTTGTTGATGTGTATGATGCAGATGAGAGCAGCGATGACGGGGAAATAGGCGAACCGGCTTCAATGTTGCTCTCTGAAAACTTTTCACTGCCGCTGACAAAAGATGGCGCAGAGCCTAAAATATCTGCCAATAAATCAGACTACTCCCCGCAGAAAAATCAGCGCAGTATCGCCAATGAAAATCCGCAGGCGTTGAGTCAGATCGTGACCGAAAATCCGGCGGTGGCAGAAATCGTTGACCTTTTTTCCGGTACAGTGATAGACATTCACAGCTGAAAAAAAGTCACTCCCCGTTTTCTCCGGCAGATTTGAGTGCCCGGGAAATTATTTCCGGAGAAAATCCGCGTCCAATCATAAAACGGAAAAGTTTTTCCCGCTTTTTGCGCTCATCTGTTTCATTGCGCAGCAGACGTGATTTGCTCTGCATTGCCCGTATCGCGGCAGCCAATTCCTCCTGCGGTTCATCGGCGAGCAATCCGGAAACCGTTTCCATATCCAACCCGCGTCTGGCAAGGCGGAATTTTATCTGACGCGTGCCGAGATTGCGCTGCCGCAGAGCAGAAACACTGTCCACAGCGAGCAATTCATCGTCCAGATAGTGACGTTTGTGACACTCCGCAACCGCCCGGGCGCATTCGTCATCCGGGAAGCCGGCGCGGAGCAATTTGGTCAGCAGCTCTTTTTCGCTCAACGGGCGCAGAGCCAGAAAACGGATCGCTTTTTCAAACGCATCCGGCGGAGTTTTCGGCATAAGGCTCAAATTTCCAGCAGTTTACGGACAAGTTCTTCTTTTTGCAGCAGACCCAGTGAACCGGAAACGCAGAGCTTTTCGCTGAAACTCCGGACCGCATCGGGAGCAAAGTTTCTGCCGCAAATCGCCAATGGCACCGGAGTGGTAGTGTGTTTACGTAATTTTATCGGCACCGGATGGTCGGGCAGTACGGCAAAATTGCAGTTTCTGCCCTGCAACGCCTGCATGACAGGAGCAACGATATTGGCGTCAAACTCTTCAATAGCACGGAGTTTGAGCTGCAAATCACCCAGATGCGAGCACTCATCTATCGCTTCAACGTGGAGATATACCAGATCGTGTTTCTCTATCGCCTGCAGTGCGGCGGCAACTTTTGCCGCATAGTCCGTATCCAGAAAACCCGTTGCGCCCGGCACGTCTATTACTTCCATGCCGGAACATTTGCCCAGACCTTTTATGACATCCACTGCGCTGATGACTGCACCGGAACGTCCGGCGTAACGCTCCGAAAAAAGCTGCATCTGCGGACGGTATCCCGGACTCCACGGCCAAATCCAGTTCGCCGGAGATTTTTTGCCGGCATTCTGCGGATGCGCGGCAAGAAATTTTGCCGCTTTGGCAGAAAGCTCCTCCAGAAATTTCACCGTGTAAGCCGCTTCCGGAGAGTCATCCAGCGGTTTCAGGCGCAATTGGTCGACCGGAATATCCTGCGATGAATCCGGTTTCTGATAATCGATTTTATCCGAAAACTGTTCGCCGTGAAGCACCAGCAGATTGCGGTAGCTGACACCGTGATGAAAAGTGACCTCATCCGAGTCAAATTCCGCTTTCAGAGCCGCCATCAAAACTTCTGAATCGGTGTCGGAAAGGTGTCCGGCGGAATAATCGCGCAGAACGCCGTCATCTGAAACGTAGACAAGATTGCATCTCCAGGCAACATCGTCAGCGGCAAGTTCGATCCCCTGACTTGCCGCTTCGATCGGACCGCGCCCGGGGTAGTTGTTTTCCGGCTGAAATCCGAGTACAGACATATTTGCCACATCTGATGAGGTCGGCAGTCCGGCAGGCAGGGTGCGGAACGTGCCGTTTACGCCATTGGCGGCAATGGAATCCATTGCCGGGGTATGGGCGTATTCCAGCGGGGTCATGCCGTTTAATTCCGGCAACGGGTCATCTGCCATGCCGTCCGGCAGAAAAATTATGGCTTTAGGTGAATCTTTCATTTTTCAATTATCCAGTAAAGAGATTATTTCTTCAATATTTTTTCCGCTTATTCGGATTACTTTGTCCCGGCTGCACTCACCGCTTTTGAGCGAGAGCGCACTCTTGGGCAGAGCAAGTTTTTCTGCCAGAAATTTTATCAGCGCAGCATTGGCTTTGCCATCCACAGGCGGTGTCTGCAATTCAATTTTCAGCGCATCACCGAATTTCCCGTTTATGCCGCTGCGTTTTGCGCCCGGATGCACCCGCAGTTTCAGCAGGACATTGCCGGATGAATCGCAACTGCAGAAGTCAGACATCGCTGTTTTCTCCGGCATCGGTGACTTCGACTTCACTTCCGGTTGTCATCTGCGGCACATCATCACTCTGCGGTTCAGCCGCCGGAGTCATGCCGAGCAAATCTTTGACTTCAGCCACAGAAAGCGTCTCTTTTTCCAGCAATGCTTCCGCGAGTTTATCCAATTCATCGCGGTGTGCAAGCAGACACGATTTGGCTTCATTGTACGCCGTATCAATAAGTTTGCGGACTTCAAGGTCGATTTCGCGTGCGGTTTCGTTGGAAATCCCTTCCGGCGGCGGACCGTCGATACGCATATGCGGATGGCTGGTGTAATCACCGAGTTTGACCGGACCGAGGGTTTCATTCATACCGAAAATACATACCATTCTTCTGGCAATGCCGGTCAGATGCTGAATATCCGCCGCTGCACCGGTGGTTATGTCGCCGAAAACGATCTCTTCAGCGGCTCTGCCGCCCAGAGACATCGCCATGTCAGCCTGAAGCTCCAGTTTGCTCTTGGTATATGTATCCTCTTTGGGCATGAGGAATGTCGCACCCAGCGACTGACCGCGGGGGATGATAGTGACTTTGTGCACCGGGATGCAGTAATCATTGTGCAGAGCTATCAATGTGTGACCGGCTTCGTGATATGCGGTCAGGCGGCGTTCACGGTCGCTCATTTTGCGGCTGCGTCTTTCTGTGCCGTAGCTGACTTTATCTCTGGCTTCTTCCAGTTCGCTCTGGCCGACAGATTCTTTGTTTCTGCGGGCGGCGAGCAGTGCGGCTTCATTGCAGAGGTTGGCAAGTTCCGCACCGCTGAAGCCCGGAGTCGTTCTGGCGATAACATCGAGGTCGATGTCTGCACTGACCTTTATCTTTTTGACGTGTACATCCAATATCTGACGTCTGCCGTTTATATCCGGCAGATCCATGACCACCTGCCGGTCAAAGCGTCCGGGGCGGAGCAATGCCGGGTCAAGTACATCCGGACGGTTGGTCGCGGCAAGGACGATCACTCCGTTGCGGCTTTCCAGACCGTCCATTTCCACGAGCATGGCATTGAGGGTCTGTTCTCTTTCATCGTGACCGCCGCCCCAACCGGAAAAACGTGACCTGCCGACAGCATCTATTTCGTCAATAAATATAAGACACGGCATATTTTTGCGCGCCTGGTCAAACATATCGCGTACTCTGCTGGCACCGACACCGACAAACATTTCCACAAAATCAGAGCCGCTTATTGAGAAAAACGGCACTCCCGCTTCACAGGCAACAGCTTTCGCCATCAATGTTTTCCCGGTGCCGGGGTCGCCGACCAGCAGACAGCCTTTGGGAATGCGGCCGCCGACCAGCTGAAAACGGAGCGGGTCTTTGAGAAATTCCACGATTTCACCGATCTCCTCTTTGGCTTCATCTGCCCCGGCAATATCGCTGAAATGCACATTCAATTCATCCGGCGGTATCATCCGGGCTTTGCTTTTGCCGAAATCCATCGCGCCGTGACCGTTCATTTTCATCTGGCGCATGGAGATGAAGTAGATGACTCCGATGATGAGCAGTACCGGCAATATGCTGGCAAACATGAAGTTCCAGAATCCGGAACCGTCACTGCCCACGGTCACTGCTGTCTGCGGATTGCGCAACAGCGTGCCGAGATGATCGGACATGATAACTCTGGTAACGTAATAATTGCGGGATGAAACAGTTTTTTTGCCGGAATTTTCCGCTGCACTGCTTTTCATCTCACCTTCGACACGGAAAACGTTGTTCCCGTCCGGAATCATCTCTGCGGAGGTGATATTGCCGGCGGCAAGATGCTGTTCAAAGGCACTTTGAGTCAGCTCTTTCTGCTGCTCCGGACCGAATGTTTTGAACATCAGCATCGCGCCGAGCATGATCATTATCAGCAGCCACACGATCCCCGCCCGGGACGTGCGCCGCGGCGGTTCCCCGTGCCGGGGGGCGTTGCCTTTTTTGGCCGGAGCCGGCGATTTGCCGTTCCCGGGGTGTTTTTTTTCAGATTCGCTCATTGTAACCTCGGTAAAAATATGCGGTACCGTCTGTTGAGGCACCGCAAGTTGTCATTTGAAAGCAAAAGTGCATCGGGTCAGTTGAAAAACAGTGCTTTCGATGCCAGATAGAGAGCAACCAGACCCAGCAGAGCCGCACAGGCGATGACCAGTTTGACGACGACGGCGTTTTTCTTCTTTTCAGTTTCCGCGAGCGGATTGAAATTCACCAGTGTCTGGGTGGTCGCAGTGTTGAGTTCGGTATTGCGCAGATCAATGGTATGGGTGAACTGGTTGTCACTTGCCCGGTTGTCGCCGCTGTCAAACAGAACTTCAACGCTGCCGAAAGTAATGAGGTCGGAATCCTGCAGGACTTTTTCACTCACCGGCTCATTGTTGATTCGGGTGCCGTTGGTGCTGTCATTGTCACGGAGGATATAGCAGACTCTGCCGTTTTCTTCACTCCGGATGATGTCGGCATGATGTCCGCTGACACTGCCGTCGGCGAGACAGATGTCGGCACTCTCCCGTCTGCCGATGCTCATTGTTTCCTGATCGATTTCAAAACTTTGTCCGCGGAGTTTTTCGTACAAAACTGTGAATTTCGGGTTTTTAGCCATGATTTTCAACCATTGTTTGATGCCGGTAAGGCGTTTTCATATATTTAATTACACATAAGGCAATATAACACCGGAATTGCTTTATTGCAACCTGAAAAACGTTTTTTTAACCATATTCGTCGCAGTTTTTTCAAAATATGAGCAAAAAAACGTTTGGTGAAGTTGAAAAAATCGACTTGCGATATTACTTTAAGCATCCGGAACTGTGAAATTTTTTAACTTTTTGCATCAGGGTATTCAGTAACGTGAGTGAAAAAATAAATATATTGCCGGCGGAGAAAATATCATTTCCGGCGACTGTTATCATCTGTTTGAGCGGAACCGGGAGCAATGCCAAAGTGTTGCTCGAACACGCTTCCGGGGCGCAGAGCAAATTCAAAGTGGCGGCACTTTTTACAGATGCTCCGCAAACCGGTGCGGCTTTTCTTCTGGGGGAAAAATTCAATGTCCCGGTGGAAACGTTGGATATTGAAAAATTTTATGCGGAAAACGGTGAAACTTCCATCCGGCTCAACTCTCCCCGCCGTTGGGAACTGCGCCGTTTGTGGAGCGAAAAAGTTTGGCAGCTGCTTGCCGGATATAATGCCGACTTCGCTGTTTTTGCCGGTTTTGTGCCGCTCAATTCCCTGCCGGAAAAACTGCCGTGTCTGAATGTGCATCCCGGTGATTTGACCGTGGAAAATGATCATGTGCGGCGTTACGCCGGGCTGCACTTCAAGCCTGTGGAAAGAGCTCTGCTTGACGGCAATCCCGTTCTGCGCAGCAGCGTTATTCTGGTGCAGGCTTTGCAGCAGGATGACAGTTGTGAGATTGACGGCGGCCCGATATTGGGGATTTCTGCGCCGGTACCGGTCGATTGGCAGGGCAATGCGGTTTCTGAATTGAATGAGATATTTTCCAACCGCGGCAAGGCTCCGTATGATGACAAGCTGCGCCAATTGGCAAAGTTGAATATCGAAACTCTCAAATACCGCGGCGACCATGTGGTACTGCCGCGTGTGGCGGATGCGTTTGCTTCCGGCAGATACGCGCTTTCTGCTGACGGAAAGTTGAATTTTCTTGATCCCGCCGGCAAATGGCAGCGGGTGAAAACAGTGGAATTTTCTGCCGTCGGCGGAGAAAAAATCATTGAGGAAAATATTCCGGCGGCAAAGCGTCCGCGTAAATCCCTGTGGCGTTTTGTCAAATATCTTTATTCCAAAATCGTCCGCGGCAAAGGTTCGCCGGATTATATCGCCCGCGGCTGGTCGCTGGGAATGTTTGTCGGCTGTGTGGTGCCGATTTTCTGCCAGCTGATAGTTGCTGTGCCGCTTTCTTTTGTTATCCGCGGTTCCAAAATCGGGGCGGCTCTGGGAACATTCATCACCACGCCGCCGACGGCGATATTTATTTATCCGGTGCAAATATGGGTCGGCAACAAGCTCATCAACGGCAATCTGTCGGCAGATGCGGCAAAAAATGTGTTGAAAGTTTTCACCGATGACACTCTGTCATTCACGGACAAGTGGCGGGTTTTCGCTGAAATGGGCGGAGATATCGTTGCGGCGTTTTTTGCCGGAGGATTGCTTTGGGCGGCGATAATGACGCCTTTGACCTATTTTCTGGTAAGATTTCTGGTCATACGTTACCGCAAATTGCGTGAAGCAGTAAGAAGTCGTAACAACGGAGCGGCATGATGACTGACAGAGAGGGATGTGTCGCGCTCAACATGATTTCCGGTATCGGCTATGTGAAATATCTGGCACTGCTGGAGAGATTCGGTTCAGCTGATAACATCCGTACTGCGTCACGCAGTGATTTGCTGCAGGTCGATGGTATCGGCAAAATGCTTGCTGAAAAAATCGTGAATTTTGACTGGGATGCGGAACTTTCCCGGGAACTTGCCATTGCCGACCGCGGCGGAGTCAGGATAATCACTCTGGCAGATGATAATTATCCGGCTATGCTGCGTGACCTTTATGATCCGCCGCTGGTGCTTTATGTGCGCGGCAAATTGCCGGAAACTCCGGATCGTTCACTGGCTATCGTCGGCAGCCGGCGGGTTTCTGCGTATGGAGAAAAGATGGCGCAGCTCTTTTGCGAAGAGGCAGTCGGCTGCGGTTTCACTGTCGTTTCCGGTCTGGCAATCGGCGTGGATACCATAGTGCATACCGCCGCAGTCGATATGGCGGGAAAGACTGTCGGAGTGCTTGGCGGCGGTCTGATGCATATGCACCCGAAAGAAAATATCGAGCTGGCAAGACGTATGGTTCAGGGCGGCGGTGCTGTTATCAGTGAATTTCCGCTGGATTTTCCGGTGATGCGGACTAATTTCCCCCGGCGCAACCGCATCGTTGCCGCTTTGAGCCGGGCGACGATGGTCATTGAAGCCGGTGTGGAAAGCGGTGCTTTGATAACGGCGCGTCTGGCGGCTGAAATCGGCAGAGATGTTTTTGCCCTGCCGGGCAGGGTGGATAATCCGCAGGCGCAGGGATGCCACAAACTTATCAAAGAGGGCGCGGGGCTTGCCGAAAATTTTGATGATATAATGTCGGCATTGTGCGCCGGATTGCGTCCGGGGCAGTTGGATGTTTCTTCCGGAGAAACAGTCGGCTCGGAAGAGCTGGAACCGGATTGCGCCAAAATCTACGGTCTGCTCAAAAACGGCGATGCCGATTTGGAAGAGTTGCGGGAAGCCGCCGATATGGATACCGGCAGATTGTTGGCAACGCTGATGAAACTTGAGCTGAAACTGCTCATCGAACGCGACGCCCAGCACTATTATCACATCACCGGCAGCCGGAACAACCGGCGCGGTTTGAGCGCGGAATGAGAGTTCAGCGCAGTTTCAATGTCGCCAGAGCCATCAGCGCAAAAATTCCTGAAAGAATCCAGAAGCGGACAACGATTTGCGTTTCAGTCCAGCCTTTGCGTTCAAAATGGTGATGTATCGGCGAACAGAGAAAAATCCGTTTGCCGGTGAGTTTGAATGAAGCCACCTGCAGCATCACAGAAACGATTTCCATGACAAAAACACCGCCTATCAGAGCCAGAAGCAGTTCCTGACGGGTGAGCACGGCAAGCATTCCCACTGCTCCGCCGAGAGCCAGGCTGCCGGTATCCCCCATGAACATCGCTGCCGGATGGCAGTTGTGCCAGAGAAAACCGATACACGCTCCGCCCAGTGCCGAGGCGAAAACCACAGCTTCTTCAATACCGTTGATGTACGGCAGATTGAGGTATGAAGCAAATATTTTGTGTCCCATAAAGTAAGTGAGCACCGCATACGCCAGCGCGCAGAATATGGTACATCCGGTGGCAAGACCGTCTTTACCGTCAGTCAGATTGACCGCATTGGCAGAGCCGACAATAATGATTGCCACAGAAAATACCGGTATCCACCAGGCACCGGTGAAAAACGGCTGTTTGAAAAACGGAATGAAAAATCCGCTCATCAATCCGTGCAGTGCCGGCTGACGCCAGAAAAAGTAAAACACCGCCGAACCGATGATGAATTGTCCCAGAAGTTTGAGTTTCCCAGGTAATCCATCCCGGCGTTGACAGAAAACTTTGAGAAAATCATCCAGAAATCCGATCAGGGCAAATCCGGCTGTCCCGCAGGTCAGGATCGCGATTATTCCGTTTGCGCCATCCCATCTGCCCCAGAGGACCGCCGAAACAATGACAGCTCCGATGAGCAGTATGCCGCCCATGCACGGAGTACTGTTCTTTCTTTTGTCCAGCAATTCATCGGGAATCAATCCGTCATACCGTGACGCGGCGCGGATGTTGAAGTTGCGGAGCATCCGGGCAAATGCCGCTCCGGCAAGGACAACGATCAGGAACGCCGTTCCCGCCGCGCATCCGGCGCGGAAAGTAACATAGTCGAACAATCGGAACGGACCGAAAACATCTTTGAGAAATGAGAGATAGTAAAGCATGATTTTCCTTGATTTTAACGGGGATTTCTGTCATCTCTCTATTATATTGCACCCCCGGAAAAAAAGCAAGCCGGATAATGATTTTTTTGCAAGATTTTTCCTCCGTATTCAGGCAATTGCATAACTTTACAATTCCGGCAAAGATTTTCAGTATTCAGTAATTTCGCTGTTGCCTGCTGCATAACAGCATAGTCTTTGCCATAAAAGTAGAGTGCCGTAGTTTTACCATCCTGCCAGGAACTGAAATACCGACAGTTTTTATCAAGCGCATTGCACAGTTTTTCAATCAAAGTATTCAACGCCTGATCTGAAGACTCTTCCGGGGTAAAATCCTGCTTTTTCAAATAAACTGCCAACACGACTGCATCTCCGATCGGATATTTTTTATCCTGATATTTCAAGTACGAGCCTTTGGTGAAAAATGAAACTTTATTCAAGTTTTGCAGGATTGCTTCAAATTTAGCTTTATTCATCTTTGGGTGCTGAATATCAAAGTCACAGGCAATGCTCTCCCCGTTTTGATTGGTCAGGTAACCGCTTCCTTCGTCGGCGATGATTTGTCCGAGATCATCCTTGGCAAAACGCTGGTTGAGCCATTGAATAATCTCCTTTTGTTCTTCAGGATTAAGCCGCATCGTAAGAAAAAGATTCACAACTTGTACCGAAGATGAAGCAGATTTATGCCTCCAATACAATACCGCAGTTCCCGCAAGCACAAGAATCAGCGTGAAAATAATTGTTTCAGCAATCATCATTTATTACTCCCAGCAATATACTTTAGCAATAACATAACACAAAGTTACGTTATTTACAAGTAAATAACTCTTGGAAGTTATAAAAATATTATTTGCTTATTTGAATTTTGATTTTTACGGTATTATTTTATGACATGGTATGAACTTACATGGTAATTTTGAAAAAAACAGAGGAAAATTAATGAATAACGCCGGAGGAAAAATGATATATGCCGCAATTGCGACAATGCTTATGCTGTTTGACAGCGGATGTATTATTGTGCCTTACTGTTATGAAACTGCTTCGCAGGAGGTCATTGGAGTGCGCACTGATGCCAACGGCAAAGCATACGAGCAAATTATCCATTACGATAAAAAGTTGAACTTTTTTGCGATTGGCTTTCCGCCGAATGGAAAAATTGTTGATTATTTTGGTTATTCCCGCTATGTGGCAGTTACAAAAGATTCAGAAAAAGCGATATGGTCAATGGAGCATTTCCCGAGTTTGGCGTGGACACGCGTAAAAACGGCTATTCCAATACCCAACAGTGACCGCTGGATAACATACGAGTATAAAACCAAGAAGAATGAGGTTGATGTAACTCTTATCATTTTTTCAATAAAAGACGGCAATATACTGCGGCAGCGTTTTAAACGGGTAAAACGATATCCGCCCCGGAAAACCATTATTGGGTGGTATATTGAGAGCAATGTTGATTTAAGTTATCTGCGAATTCACGAAACAGATAAGATTTCAATCGTTAACACAGCAACCGGAGAAGTTTTTGAAGCGGCAGACCTGCCAGCTGAGAACCGGATGTTCGACCAGTCTGACTTGTCCGACCTGTCCCCAAAACGCCGCACAGAGAAAAAACAGGTGCAAAAGCAATGAACTTCCTCATTGAAATCATTGCAGAAATTTTTACGGGTTTGTTCGGTTGGCAGGCAGACAAAGTCAGCGCAGACCGGGGAGTCCAGAGGTTTGTAAAAATCCTGTTCTTTATTCTTGCAATCATCTCTTTTGCAGGAGTGTTGTATCTCTGCCGCAGTAAATTTTGATTGAAATTGCCCCGCATAAGGCTTTGTTTTTGCTCTCGCATTGCTGTTGTCCGGTGGCAGCTGACCGCTGCTTTTTTGTTATCGTGCCGCTCCCGGAAGATTTGATGTTTTTTTGTTATAATGCTTTATATTTGTTAAAAAATTAACCTTTTTTTTATTTTTAGCCTTGAAAAATCGTGTTTTTATGTTATAGTTTACAATGTGAAGAAATTATTTGCGTGAGGAGTGATTATGAAGCCCATCCGCCGGAACCTATCCCCGCCGGCGGATGGGCTTGCCGGGGGGCAGACAAAAAAACAAGTAAAAAACGTCGGAAACAACAAAATGTTTCTGACGTTTGAGTTTTTTTAACGGTGCGGATTTACAGTTCGAGTTTTTCCAAATCGTGCAGATTGAGAAACCCGCTGACTCTGGAAACCATTTCGCCGTTTCGCAGATGTATCACCGTCGGCACGGTGGTGACGCCCAATTCTGAAATCAGTTCCAGGTTTTCCGGAGAATCTATATCCATTTCGTAAACATCAATTTCCGGATGGGCGGCGGCAAATTTTTCCAGTACCGGAGCGAATTGCCGGCAGGGGCCGCACCAGTTGGCAAAAAATTTCACCAGCACGTTTTTGCCGTCCGGTGCTGAAATCGCATCAAACTCATCGGCAGATATTTTTTTGACCATAATCCAACTCCTTTTTATGAACAATACAATTTTACCGGTATCGGAATATCGTGGGCGCGCAGGTATGCCGCCGCTTCATCGAGCAGCTGGTATTGACCGTGTTTTTCCAGATGCTTCAGGTAGTCGGCGATGTGCCGGGTGCCGCGGGGGATTATTTTCTGCATGATTTCCGCAATGTCACACGGATTGCAGTCGGTTTCAGCCAGAGTGATAGCTCCCTGCGGACACTCCCCGGCACAACTGCCCAGTCCGTCACAGGCGAAATCCCGTGCCAGGATGGCTTTGCCGCCGGAAATTTCCAGCGCACCTTCTTCACAACACCAAACGCATATTCCGCAGCCGTCGCATCTGGCAAAGTCTATTTTTGCAATATTACGCTTCATGGCAAAATGCTCCTTTCCGGAAAATTAATATAAAATAATATGGAAAAAAGTCAAGTTTGTTCTGACGGAACGGTGCGGAGCGGTATTTCCCGGATTTGCTTCTGCGCACTGATATTTCGGGTGAAATCAATGGAAAAATGATGTTTTGCACTTGTATTTGAGCGCGGAGTGGGCTATTTTTTACACCGGTGTGATTGTTGCGGACCGGTGCGGGAATTTTTTTTACCGCCGGAATGTTTTGGCGCAACGCAGGAAACAAAAGAAAGTGGCGGGGAAATGAATTTTTTGGTAAAAACCGGCAAAGTCTGGCTCAATGCTCTTTTTGCCGGAATATTTATCGGTGTGGCAGGAACGGTTTTTCTGTCGGTGAAAAATCCGGTGACAGGAGCCGTATTGTTTGCATTCGGTCTGCTGGGGATACTGGTTTTCAATTTCAAACTTTTTACCGGCGCAGTCGGCTATCTGGCAATTCAGGGGCGCAATTTTCCGCAATATTTCTGCGAATTGATTTTTATCTGGCTCGGTAATCTTGCCGGATGTTTCGCGGTGGGCAAGCTGATGCGTTTTACCCGCTTTTTCGGGAATATTGAGGAGCGCGTGACGGCGTTGAGTGCGGCAAAACTTGCAGACAACCGGATAAGTTTGCTGATATTGGCGTTTTTTTGCGGGATATTGATGTTTACTGCGGTGGATGTTTTCAAAAAAGAGCATCTGCCGTCACCGGCAAGAGTCGGGATGGTTTTTCTCTGTGTGGTGGTATTTATTTTGAGCGGCTTTGAACACTGCATCGCCAATATGTACTATTTTTCCGCCGCGGCGGTGTGGAGTCGGGATACGCTGTTGACGGTGTTGTGGATGAGTCTGGGCAACGCCTTGGGCGGCATGATGCTTCCGGCGTGTGAGAAAGTCAGGAAATTGTGAGGATTTTTCTTGCAATCGGCGGCAGTTGTACTATATTACCGTAATGGCAGTTTGATATTGAATACAAGCAGTACGGAGTTTACATATTTTGATCAGGGGAATGTCTGTCGATAATACACCGCAGCAGCAGGGTGAACACGGTATCAGGATGCGGAATGTTTTTTTCTGTGTTGTGATGGTGCTGGCTCTGCTGTCGCTGATTTCCTATTCTCCGCAGGATTGGAATGCTTTCGGCGGCGGAGTGCCGGAAGCTCCGGAAAACTGGATCGGCGTATTGGGTGCGCGCTTTTCGCATAACATACTGCTTTACTGCGGTTTTGCCGGATACATTCTGGTGCTGCTTTATTTTCTGCGGGCGTTCCGTCTGCTTCTGCCGGGGGCAGGGCGCAGCGGGATTTTTTTCAGCGGTTCCGCTCTGGTGACTGCCGGGGCTGTCCTGCTTTTTGCGATTTCCCCCGAACCTTTTGCCGGATTGGCAAGAAATCTGGGGTTGGGGCGGCAGGAAGAACCGCTGCTGGTGCTTTCCGGCGGTTTGATAGGTCAGTTTTTTGCCGCTCCGGCGTATATGGAATTGCCGCCGGGATGTTTGCGTAATCTCATCGGGGCGGTCGGGACTCTGGTTATCGGCTGGCTGATGGTCGGTTCCGGCGGGGTGATGCTCTATGTTTCCGACTGGCATGACCTTTTGCGCCGCTTTATGTCTGCCGGCAGTGAGGCGGCAGGAAATGTCCGCCGCCGTATTGAGGAGTACGAAAGAAGCCGTGCCGAAACCGATGAGGATGACAGAGACGAGGAGGAAGATGAAACAGAGGATGTTGAGGAGAATACTCCGGTCAGACGTTCATCACGGTTGAGTTCATTGTGGAAACGTCTGGAAGCTGCTGATGATGAAGAAGCCGGTGAAGCCGGAGTCAGTGATGAATTGCCGCTTGATGATATGCCGCCGCCGGAAAAAAGGGTGGAAAACAGTATTGCCGCTGCCGCCGCCAATCCGGCAGATGCTCCGGCAGTTGTGCCCTCTGCGGCGCAGAAAATATTGGAAACACCCGATGTCGGTCAGACTGTGGTCACCAAAGGCGAAAAGCTCCGCGGTGAGTACGGAGAATTTGTTCTGCCGCTGGTTTCAATGCTCGCTGAAGGCAAAAATGTTATCGGCGAAAGCCGTGATGCCATCGAACTTGCCCAGAATAAGATTCAGCAGACTCTGGAAGAGTTTGCGATTTCCGGCAGAGTGACCGGTTTTGTTTCCGGACCGCGCGTCACCCGTTACGAAATAACGCTTGCCCCCGGTATCAATGTGAAAAAAGTCGAGCAGATCCAGTATAATATCCGCATGGCTCTGGCGGCGACCAGTATCCGGGTGCTGGCTCCGATACCGGGTCGCTCTGTGGTGGGGATTGAGGTGTCCAACAGCAAGCCGGAAGCGGTCTTTATGCGTTCAATCATGGAGAGCGAGGAGTGGCGCAGCAGCAAAGCGGAAATCCCGCTTGCGCTCGGCAAAAATGTTTCCGGCAAACCGGTCATTCTCGACCTTGCCAAAGCTCCGCACATGCTGGTGGCGGGGGCGACTGGTACGGGTAAAAGTGTGTGTTCAAATTCATTGATAACAAGTTTGCTCTTTAAATTCAAACCGGACGAGTTGCGTCTGATAATGGTAGACCCGAAAATCGTGGAATTTGACGCTTACAAGAGTCTGCCCCATTTGCTGACCCCGATAATCAACGATTCTGCCAAAGTTCCCATCGCGTTGCGCTGGGCGGCAAACGAAATGGATCGCCGTTATCATGTGCTGGCAAAGGTCGGGGTGAAAAAACTTTCCGAATTCAACAGCCGCCCGGTGCCGCCGGAACCTGAATTTGATGATGACGGCAAAGAAATTCCGGCAAAAATGCCGCTTTTGGTGATAATTCTGGATGAGCTTGCCGATTTGATGATGACTGAAGCCAAAAAAGATGTGGAAACCAATATCACCCGTATTGCCCAGAAAGGGCGTGCCGCCGGAATCCACATCATTGTTGCGACCCAGCGGCCGAGTACCAATATCATCACCGGTATTATCAAAGCCAACTTGCCGACACGGTTGTGTTTCCAGGTCCGCAGTCTGGTAG
This sequence comes from Victivallaceae bacterium, assembly GCA_045586645.1. GTDB lineage: Bacteria > Verrucomicrobiota > Lentisphaeria > Victivallales > Victivallaceae > UBA1784. The sequence goes on along the minus strand of JAZNAR010000040.1, from coordinate 29,350 downwards.
ACAGCCGGGTGGTGCTGGATACCCCCGGAGCGGAAAAACTTCTCGGCATGGGCGATATGCTGGTTATGACATCTTCCAGTATGGAAATCGAGCGTGTGCAGGGCGCATGGGTCAGGGATGAAGATATCAAAAGCGTGGTCAAGTTTGTTTCTGACCAGGCTCCGCAGCATTTCAACGATACGGTACTGGCTGAAACAGAGGACAGTGACGAAGATGTCGATGAGGAAATGCTGCCCATTGATGATGAAGACCGCGCTGATATAGCTAAATATCTGCGTCCGGGGGATGATGATATAATGCGCCGCGCGCTGAAAGTGGTGATCCTTGACCGCAAAGCCAGTACCAGTTATTTGCAGCGGCGTCTGAAAGTCGGGTACAACCGGGCGGCGGAATTGATTGAAACTATGGAAGAGCGCGGGATTGTCGGACCGCCGTCCGGCAGCGGCAATAAACGTGATATTCTGGTTTTTGACGGAATTGATATAGGTTGATTTTTTACATAGAAGGGATTGAATATGCTGGATTTCGGGAGCCGTATGCCTGCTGCTCCGGAGCGGGGCGGTGAGGATGACCTTTTTGCCGCACTTCCGGAAGAAAATTCCGGTGAAAGTGCCGGAGAGGAATCGTCTGCAGCCGTCAGCGCGGAGGCGCAGACCGTTGACGCCGCTGACGCCGGAAGTGAAAAACATGACGTGAATATTGAGAAAAAAGCTGTGTCTGCGCCGGAACCTGCTCCGTCGCGCAGCGCACCGTTTTTCCGGGGCAAACGCCGGGCGGATGCAGAAATGGAGCGTGAGAAACTGGAAACATCAGAGGTGTTGAAAGCCGCCAGAAAACGTGCCGGTCTGACCCCTGAAGATGTCGAAAATGAAACGCAGATACGTGTCCGTTTCCTCATGGCACTGGAAGAGGGATATTTTGACGAATTGCCGCAGCAGGTGTATGTGTTGGCATACTTGAGAAAGCTGTGCAGTTTGTATAAAATTTCCAAAGCCGATGAAGAGGAACTGGTGCGTCCGTGGCGTCAGGTTCCCCGTGAGGTCCCGGAAAATCTGCCGGGAACCATAATTCCGGATGAAAACAGCGAAAACCGGAAAATTCTGCACCGGGTGGAAATATTTCTGCTGGCAGTGATTGCAATGGTGGCTATAGGTGTGATCGCATTTCTGGTGATATTGGGCGTGTCGTTTCTGAACCGCAACAAAGTTGAAGACCATTTTGATATATCTTCACTGTTGGAACTTCAGGAAAAACCCCGTCTTACGGCACCGGGAGTGGCTCCGGTAAAAGAGTAATCGCCGAAAAATGAAAAAATGACTTGAAAAAAACGTTTTCAAGAGTCATATTATATAAAACACAAGATGTGGTCCGGTAGCTCAGTGGATAGAGCAACTGCCTTCTAAGCAGTGGGTCGAGGGTTCAATTCCCCCCCGGGCTACCATTTTTTTTGTCTTTATAATCAAAAAACAGGCGGGTATGACCATGAGAAAAATTTTTGCCGGATTATTTCTTGTTTTTTTCAGTGCGGTGAGTGCCGCCGGAAGTGATGCCGTGAGGGTTTCCATCCTCGGTGACAGTTATTCCACATTCCGCGATTGTATCCCGGCAGGGAATGCGGTCTGGTATCCCCACGTGAAAAATGATGTCAAAAAAGCGGAAAATTGCTGGTGGTATCTCGTGATTCAGGCCATCAACGGCAAATTGGAAAAAAATGAATCCTGGAGCGGTTCAACCGTCTGTTATACCGGTTATCACGGAGTCAATGCCGCCAAATCCAGTTTCGTCACCAGAGCAAGCCGTCTCGGCGATCCCGGATTGATTCTCATTTGCGGAGCGACCAATGACAGCTGGGCAAATTCTCCCATCGGTGAGTACAAATGGTCGGATTGGAAAGTTGAGGAACTTTTTTCTTTCCGTCCGGCGATGGCAAAAATGCTTGCTGACATAAAGAAACTTTATCCGGATGCCAAAGTGTATTTCATTCTCAATGACTGCTTGAAACCGGTCATTAATGAATCGGTGCATGAGATTTGCAAACATTACAATGTGCCCTGCATAGATTTGAAAAATATCGCCAAGCAGAGCGGACACCCCTCGGTGGCGGGAATGAAAGCCATTGCCGAACAGGTCGTGAAAGCAATACGTTGAATTTGAAAACGGAAAACATTCATTATGAAATACAGTGATTTTACCAAAGCTGCCGCCATACTTGCGGCGAATCCTCCCCGTTTTGCTATGGATGCCGGACGTGAAGCGGCTCTTTATGCGCTTGATGCTCTGCTCGGCGAGGCTGATTCGGAAACCATGCCGGAAACCGGCAGATACTACCGGGAACGTTTCGATCGCACACTCACTGAAGTTGCCGCGTATCGCGGAAAAACTCCGCGGCTCTGGAAAGTTTATTCGTCCGGAGTCATCATCCGCGACGGCAGACGCATCATCGGTCTGGATATAAACAACGGCTGTACTCCGCCTTTCGGCAGGACGACAGTAAAACTCAAACGTAGTCAGACAAAAGCTCTGGCACAGCTGCTGACGGAATATTATGTCACTCATTCCCACGAAGACCACACCAGTGCGGAGCTTGCCGATGATATGGCGCGTCAGGGCAAATTGATAGTTATGCCGGCGGAGTGCATCCGCCGCTGGATGATAAAAAACGGTACTCCGGCAGATAATTTCGCTTCGCCCGGATGCAGGACATTTATGAAGTGGCAGGGCACTGCGGCAGGCGGTTTGTCCTGTGCGATGTATCTTTTTACTTTGAGCAACGGCAAAACGGTTTTCAGCCGCGGTGATATTTTTCACAAAGAAGGTTTTGAAGAGTGCATGGAGCAGATACGCTCCTGGAATGCCCATATAGATTACGCGCTCATGTCCCACTACTCCACCGGCGGCGGCACTCCGCCGATCGAAACGCTGGAAGCACAGCATCAGTGCCGTTATATCCCGACTCACGAATGGGAATTCAGTCACCGGGTGTTCGGTTTGACCGGGTGCGGCAATACCCAGAGTTATGAGGTGCTGTTCCGCGAATTTGCCGTGCCTTACCGCGCCGGCAGGGTGCAGTGCCTTTCCTGGGGTGAAAGCATTGAGCTTGATTGAATAAAGCGGATTCAAAACAGAAAAAATGCTGTTCCCCCGCAACAGACCGGGGGATGAGCGTCTTTGCTGTTTCACATTGAGAGTACGGCATGAAAACAGAAAACGCTCCAACTGATTTGAAGACAATATTTTCTCAATCCGGAGCCGGCGGATTCAGCGACCGGGAAATTCTGGAATTGCTGCTCTCTTTTTCTGTCCGGAGCAAAGATGTGAAAAAGATGAGTGACGGGCTGCTGAAAACTTTCGGCTCGCTCCGCGGGGTAATGACTGCTCCGGTGGAATATCTCATGCAGGTGCCGGAAATAAGCCGGAATTCTGCGATTTTGATAAATCTGGCATTCACGCTTGCTCTGCAATGTTTCAAAGAGGAAATGCAGACAAATCCGGTCGTGCCGGACGGAGACGTTTTAAGCTGTTACCTGCGTTTGCTCACCGGTGACAATTCCCGCGAAAAAGTTTTTGTACTGCTGCTGGATAAACGTGACCGTCTGATCGGTCAATGGCAGGGCGACGGCAATCGGGACGGAGTGAAAATCGACCATCTGCAGCTGTTGAAAGTAATATCGTTTCAACCCGGAACGAAGTCCATTATTATCGCGCACAATCATCCCAGCGGCGTATGTACGCCGTCGCAAAATGATTTTAATACCACATACTTTATAAAAACTGCCGTTGCCGCATTTGATATAGAGCTGAAAGACCATCTGATTGTGACGCCGGAAAAAGTGTATTCATTGATGAATCATAAATAATTATTATTGTCCTGTTTGTTGTGATGAGGTCTATCGTTGCATCATGAGGTCCGGCAGCGGCGTGGCGGATGAAAGATGGTGCATATTTGATGTTTTTTGAAATCTTGTTGCAAAAACCCCTTGACGGGGCGGGCGGATTAAAGTATATTAAAAGATGATTGTATTTAAATAATGAGGATAATAGGTGTAATCATATAGAAAGAAAATTGTAATGTTTGATTCGTTGAGTGACAGACTCCACGGGATTTTCAAAAAACTCCGTGGAGAGAGCCGTATTTCCGAACCCAACATTGCCGAGGCGATGCGTGACATCCGCCTGGCGTTGTTGGAAGCGGACGTGAATGCCCGTATCGCGGATGAATTTATCGCCGCAGTCAAAGAATCCTGTATCGGCCAGGATGTACTTAAAAGCGTGACCCCCGGTCAGCAGGTCGTCCGTATCGTTCACGACCGGCTTGTGGAGTTGCTCGGCGGCGGAGCCGGTGAAATAGACTTCAGCAGCCGTCCGACTGTGATAATGATGGTCGGTCTGCACGGCAGCGGCAAAACTACCACCGCCGGTAAGTTGGCGTTGAAACTGAAAAAAGACGGCAAAAAAGTCATGCTTGTCGCCGGTGACGTTTACCGTCCCGCCGCCATTGACCAGCTGGAAGTCATCGGCAGAGAGATAGATGTGCCGGTCCATGTGGAACGCACCAGTGTCAATGTGGCGGCGATCGCCAGTGATGCTGTGGCAGAAGCCCGCAAAGGCGGTTTTGACTGTGTTATCATTGATACTGCCGGCAGATTGCAGATAGATGACGCCATGGTGCAGGAGCTTATCCGCATCCGTCAGGCAGTCGGGCCGGATGAGATATTGCTGGTGGCAGATGCCGCCCTCGGTCAGGAAGCGGTTTCGGTGGCGGAGCATTTCCATCAGGCGCTGGAGCTTTCCGGTTTCATTCTCACCAAACTTGACGGTGATGCCCGCGGCGGTGCGGCACTTTCGATCCGCAAAGTTACCGGTGTGCCGGTGAAATTCGCCGGTTTCGGCGAAAAAATGGACGCGTTGGAAGTCTTTCATCCCGACCGCATGGCCGGACGCATCCTCGGTATGGGGGATGTGGTTTCGCTCGTGGAAAAAGCTGCCGCGGAAATCGACGAGGAAGATGCCCGCAAACTGCAGGAAAAATTGCGGAAAAACAAATTTGACTACAATGATTTTCTGTTGCAGTTGAAACAGATTTCCAAGCTCGGCGGCATGGAGAGCATCCTGAAGTTTCTGCCCGGAGCCAAACAGTTGAGCAGTGTCGTTTCCGGCATCGACCGCAAGCAGTTTGCCCGGATGGAAGCGATGGTTATGTCCATGACCAGAGAGGAAAGGGCGAATCCGGATCTTATTGATTTCTCGCGGCGCAAACGTATCGCCCGCGGCTGCGGTGTGCCGACTGAAATGGTCAGCTCGTTTGTGAAGCAGTTTGAGATGATGCGTAAAATGATGCGTCCCGGCGGTATGCTCGGCAGAATGGCTGCCAGCGGCGTGATGCCGGAGTTTTCCCCCGGCGGCGGATTTGTCAATGCTCCTGCCGCATTGAGCCGTAAAGCGCAGGAACATAAGAAAAAAGTTGCCAAGCTGGCAAAAAAAGAGCGTGCGAAACAGCGTAAACGGAAACGTTGAAAAAAGGATGGATTGATCATGTTGGGTTTTATTATTGTAATCGTTGCCGGGGTCGTTTCCGGAGCATTTGCCACCAGAGAGTTCGGTAATGTCTGGGGGATGATTTGCGGTATCGCCGGGGCATTGCTCATCTGGGCGGTGCTGGGATTGATACTGCGTAAACGCATTGCCGGTCAGCAGCAGAAAATCCAGGAGATAATGCAGACGGCGCAGAATAAAGTAAACCGGCAGATGGAAATGTTTCAGCGGCGTCCGCCGTCAAGCGAAAAAGCCGCCCGTCAGATCGTGGAAAAGATCCAGTTTGACGCTGTTCGCAAAGCCCTTGCCGAATTGGAAAACTTCAAAGTTTTTTACAAGTGGAATATGCTTCTGCCCAAGCAGATAAATACAATGAAAGTCCAGCTTTACTATCAGCTCAAAGAGTATGGTAAAGTTGATGAATTGCTGCCCGGAGCATTGTTGTTTGATGTTCACAGTGTGGCGATAAAACTGGCGCGGATGTATAAACGCAATGATGCCAAAATGGATAAATTTTTCCAGTCGCGGGTGCGCCGCTTCAAAGGTGACAACCGGGCGTTTCTGGCTTCGGTCTATGCCTGGATTAAACTCCGGCAGGATGAGCCGCAGCTTGCGCTCAAAGCTCTCATTGACTCCAAGATCACCAGTGATAATCCGGTGCTGCTGGAAAACATCGACCGCCTGACCAATGGCAAAATCCGTCACTTCAGCAATTCCGGATTCGGTGACATCTGGTACGCGTTGGCACTCGAAGAACCCAAAGTGAAAGTCCAGCGGCAGATTCGCAACTACTGATATTGCCGCATTATTTCCCAATGGAAACAGAATTTGACAGAAAAGTCGCGCTTTTGCTTGACAAAGAGCCGCGTTACGCTTCTGAAGCATATTATTTTGTTGCAGAAGCGGTGAATTTCACCGTCAGCAGCAGAAAGAGCCGCGGACACGTTTCGGCACTTCAGCTTCTGGAAGGTATCCGCAAATTTGCCGGAGAGAAATTCGGGGTCGCCGGAGAAGCGGTTTTGAACGCCTGGGGGGTGAAAACATCTTCCGATGCCGGGGAGGTGGTCTATCTGCTTATCGGTGTCGGTCTGCTCAAAGCCTCTGAAGATGACCGGCGGGAGGATTTCAATACCGGAGAAACGATTTTCCCGAAGTCTCCCGTACTCCGGTGTGTCCGCCGCAAAAGTGATAAATTACCCTTTATAGATGAATGACGGTGGCTGAAATGGGCTTTTTGCACAATACCGCATCATTTACTCTGGATAACGGTTTGCGCGCATATTGTCTGCCGCGCAGAGCTGCGACTGTGGAGATCCAGCTGCATATTGCCGGAGGCAGTATACATGAAAACGGCTTTCTCGGATGCGGGATATCGCATTTTCTGGAACACATGGCATTTCAGGGGTGCAAAGGTTATCCCGGCAATGCGATAGCTGATACAGTGAATGTACTCGGCGGTGATGTCAATGCCTACACCACTTATGACCGTACCTGTTACCGTATGCAGCTGCCGGCGGCAAGTTTCCGCAAAGGTGTGGAAATGCTTTCGGCGATGGTCAGGTTTCCGGAACTTCCGGCAAAAAGATTTGAAAAAGAGCGCGATGTGATACTCCGTGAATGTGACCGGGGGGCGGATAATCCGGATTCAAAGCTGTATGAAGAGTTTATGAGACAGATGTTTCTGACACATCCGCTGCAGCATCCGGTGATAGGATACCGGGAGATGATTTCCGGTGTGACCGCAGATATGGCAAGAGAGTATCACCGGCAGCGTTATACTCCGGCACGGTGTGTGGCTGTCGCTGTCGGGGGAGTTGTGCCGGAAGAATTTTTTGCATACGTTCAGGAGTATCTCGGCACCTGGGAGCGCGGTAATCTGGCGGAAATCTGTCTGCCGCAGGAGCCGTTCCCCGCCGCTTCCCGTACCCGGGAAATCGTTATTAATGACCCGTTGACCCGGGTCATGTGCGGGGTCCGGGTGCCGCATTTCGGAGCGGATGAATTGCCGGCTTTGGAACTGCTTTTCGGAGTGTTGGGAACCGGTGACGGTTCGGTATTGAGCCGCAAACTGGTGTTGGAAAAATCTCTGGCTCTCGGAATAAGAAGTTGCTGTTATTCTTTCGGCGGCAACGGTGTGGCGGTGATTTCCGGCAAAAGTGAACCGGCAAAAGTCGACAGTTTTTTTGCCGGATTGCGTGAGGAACTGGAGTTTGCCGCCGCCGGAAATATTTCCGCAGATGATGTACAGAGAGAAAAAGGCCAGCAATATGCCGACCGGTTGCGCGAATTGCGTGAAGTGGTGAATATCGCCGGTGAAATCGCTTGCGGAGCAATGCTTTGCGGCACTCCTGACGCCGGAGATGTGTATTTGGAAAAATTGGCGCAATGCACCGTTGCAGATGTGGCATCTGCTGCAGAAAAATATCTTGCCAGTGATAAATGGGTCAATGTCATTCAGCGTAATTGCAACCGGAGTTCCGCTTCACAGCAAAACGTGTGCCGGCGGCGTATAGACAAAATCCGCTCTGTACATGGCGGACAGGTGCTTCATGTGCCGGATGATGAGCTGCCGCTGTGCAGTTTTTTCATGGCATTGCCGGGTGGGGCGATTTGCGAAAATATTGAGCAGCGCGGTTTGACCAAACTGGTGGCGGCGGCACTGACATCCGGGAACGGCGGCGTTCCCGAAGAGGATATATTGCGGAAAATGGACGAAGCCGGTATGGATATGGAAGTTTCCGGCGGTTTGAATTCATTGATAATCGAGTTTTCCGCACCGCGCCGCACTATGGATATGGCTGTATCACTCCTGGCGGATGTGCTGCGCGCCCCGGATTTCCCGGATGCCGCCTGGGAAAGAGAAAAACAGCGGCATATAAGTATTTTGCGTGAGCGCGCGGCGGCTCCGGTGAAAAAAGCTTTTGATGCGGCGGCAAATTTGCTGTACGGCAGACATCCTTATGCCGGTAACGGGTACGGGGATGAGAAAACATTTGCCAAATTGACACCGGCAGACGGAAAGAGTTTTTTCAAAAAAATTCTTTATGCTCCGCGGAGCGTGTGGGGATTCGGCGGGGATTGTACCGCCGCAGAAGCGGCGGAGTGGAGTCGTGTACTGGAGTCAGCTCTGCCGTGGAGCAGTGATGCTCCGGAAGTGGCTGAAGAACCTGTTTTTTCAAAAGAAAATAAATTCGGCGAATATGAGCTGCCACGGGAGCAGACCGTTGCATTGCATTTGCTGCCGGGGATATCCTGTACCGGAAATGCCGCACTGTCAGATGTATGCGACATACTCTATCAGGCGGAAAACGGGCTCGGGGCAAATTTATTCAAATCGGTGCGCGAAAAACACGCATTGAGTTACTCCGTCGGCATGAGTTACGCCGCAGGATTCCACCGGGGATATTTTGCTTTTTACGCTATGACTTCGGCGGAAGCCGGAAAAAAGGTGTTGAAGTTGCTGAAGTCCGAAATTTTGCGCATCGCTGAAAACGGATTGCAGGAAAATGAATTCAATGCCGCCAGGGCAGGGGCGGTTTTTGAAGCGGAAAGAGTGCTGGACTCCCCGGAATCGCTGCTGCGTACCGCCGGAATGGAGGCGTATTACGGATTTGAGCCGGAAAAATTGCTGACCCGTACGCAACGGTTGAAAACTCTTGATTATAATGAGTGCAATGCGCTCTTGAAAGAAATCTTTTCCGGGAATGCCGGAGTGGAAATCCTCGTTTCCGGAACCGGAAATTGAGAGCCGTCGTCATTTTACCCTGAATCCGTCTCCTTTATGATTGTTATTGTCCTGTTCGCGTGTTTCCCACACGCCGGGACAATATTTTTTTCCGGAATTTCAGTGCCGGGGCATTCAAGAAAAAAACGACTTTTTTTTGCTTTGGCACTTGCAATATTTTTTTTTGCGGCTATATTGAGAAACAACAAGATATTGTGTCCGCCAAGCGGGTAGCCATACTATATGTTGTGGTGCATCGTAAAAAGAGGGGGCGGCATTTTTTATGTTGTAAGTTCATGTTTTTACGGTGAAATAAATGCAATTCGGCTTGCAAAAACTGACACTTCTGGATTTCCCCGGAGCTGTTGCCTGCACGGTTTTTTCCTGCGGATGCAACTACCGGTGTCCGTTTTGTCACAACGGCTCTCTGGTCAGGAACACCGGAAGCAGCGGGATGATTTCTGCAGGCGGGATATTGGATTTTTTGAAAAAACGTACCGGTATTCTTGACGGGGTCTGCTTTACCGGCGGCGAACCGCTGCTCGGGGATGAGGTGCTGGCTCTGGCGGGCAAAGTGAAATCTCTCGGTTTCAAAGTGAAACTTGACACCAACGGGACTTTTCCGGACCGTCTGGAAAAAGCCGTTGCGGAAAATATTGTGGACTACGTTGCCATGGATATAAAAAATTCTCCGGAAAAATATGCTCTGACCACCGGCGGTGAGCCGGAATTGGCGCGGGTGCGGCAAAGTGTTGACCTTTTGCTGCAGGGGAAAGTCCCGTATGAATTCCGGACTACTGTGACCGGGAAATTCCATGAAACTGCGGATTTTACCGCTATTGGCAAGTGGATTTCCGGAGCGGAAAATTATTTTCTGCAGCCTTTCAAAGAGTCCGGTGATGTGCTGGTGCCGGATGATGATTATGGTGTGGAAAGCGGCAAAATGGCAGAGTTTCTGGCGGCGGTCAGACCCTTTGTCAGAAATGCGGCGATCCGCGGACAATGAGAATTTTTGAGAAATATTTTGGTTTAGTGTAATGTAAAGTTAAAAACAGAAAAAGAAAGGGAGTGTGACGATGTATCAGGTACAGAAACGTGACGGCAAGAACATTGAATTTGATCTCAAGAAGATCTCCGATGCCGTGAAAATGGCTTTTGAAGCCCAGGAAAAACAGTACAACCAATCTATTATCGACTTTATCGCGCTTAAAGTCACCGCCGACTTTGAGCCGAAAATCAAAGAAGGTCTTATCGCTGTAGAAGATATTCAGGACAGCGTGGAATCAGTTCTGGTCCAAGCCGGTTATGCCGATGTTGCCAAAGCATACATCCTCTACCGCCGCCAGCGGGAAAAACTCCGCAATACCCAGTCCACGATCCTTGACTTCAAAAAGACGGTCGATGATTATGTCAAAATCAATGACTGGCGCGTGAAAGAAAACTCCACAGTCACCTATTCGGTCGGCGGTCTGATTTTGTCCAACAGCGGTGCGATAACGGCAAATTATTGGCTTTCTGAAATCTATGATGATGAGATCGGCAATGCCCACCGTAATGCCGATATCCATCTGCACGACTTGTCCATGCTTACCGGGTATTGTGCCGGATGGTCACTCAAACAGTTGATCCAGGAAGGTCTCGGCGGCGTGCCGGGCAAAATCACTTCCGCTCCGGCATCACATCTTGCCACGCTCTGCAACCAGATGGTGAACTTCCTCGGTATCATGCAGAATGAGTGGGCAGGCGCACAGGCATTCAGCTCGTTTGACACCTATCTTGCCCCGTTTGTCAAAGTGGACAATCTGGATTACAAGCAGGTGAAAAAATGTATTGAATCGTTTATTTTCGGCGTGAATACCCCCTCGCGCTGGGGTACACAGGCACCGTTTTCCAATATCACACTGGATTGGACGGTCCCGGCTGACCTTGCAGAACTCAACTGTATTGTCGGCGGCAAAGAGATGGACTTCAAGTATAAAGACTGCAAAAAAGAGATGGATATGGTCAACCGGGCATTCATCGAAACCATGATCGAGGGCGATGCCCAGGGACGCGGTTTCCAGTATCCCATTCCGACTTACTCCATCACCCGCGATTTTGACTGGAGCGAAACGGAAAACAACAAACTGCTCTTTGAAATGACCAGCAAATACGGCACTCCGTATTTTTCCAACTACGTCAACAGTGATATGGAACCCAGTGACATCCGTTCCATGTGCTGCCGGCTGCGGCTTGACCTGCGCGAACTCCGCAAGAAATCCGGCGGTTACTTCGGCAGCGGTGAAAGCACTGGTTCCATCGGTGTGGTGACGATCAATATGCCGCGCATCGCGTACCTGGCGAAAGATGAAGCTGACTTCTACGCCCGGCTGGATCACATGATGGATGTTTCCGCCCGCAGTTTGAAAATCAAACGCGAAGTTATTTCCAAACTGCTCGACGAGGGACTTTATCCTTACACCCGGCGTTATCTCGGCAAATTCAACAACCACTTTTCCACCATCGGTCTGGTCGGCATGAATGAAGTCTGCCTCAATGCCAAATGGATACGCAAAGACCTTACGCATAAAGAAGCGCAGGAATTTACCCAAAACGTCCTCAACCACATGCGTGACAGACTTTCGGATTATCAGGAGCAGTACGGCGACCTTTACAACCTCGAAGCGACTCCGGCTGAATCCACCAGTTTCCGTCTGGCAAAGCATGACAAAAAACGTTTCGGCGATATAATCACCGCCGGCGGTGCTGACGGCAGTCCGTATTATACCAACAGTTCGCACTTGCCGGTCGGTTATACCGAAGATATTTTTGCGGCACTGGATATTCAGGATAATCTGCAGACGCTCTACACCAGCGGAACGGTTTTCCACGCTTTCCTCGGTGAAAAACTGCCGGATTGGAAAGCCGCGGCGAATCTTGTCCGCAAGATAGCAGAGAACTACCGTCTGCCCTATTACACCATGTCGCCGACATATTCCATCTGCCATAATCACGGTTATATTGCCGGTGAAGCATTCAAATGTCCTGATTGCGGCACCAAAACCGAGGTTTACAGCCGTATCACCGGTTATTACCGCCCGGTGCAGAACTGGAATGACGGCAAAAGTCAGGAGTATAAAGACCGCAAAGTTTACAATGCTGCTGCGGCGGTGAAACGGGAATTTGCTCCGGCGGCAGTCGCTGAAACTGCTCCGGCGGCAACTCTGGCGGCATCTGCCGGTGAAGCAAAATTGACTCTCTTTACTTCCACATCATGTCCGCGTTGTCCGGTGGCGAAGTCATATCTGGACAAAGCCAACATCGCCTATGATGTCGTGGTATCGGATTTGGAACCGGAAAAAGCTGTAGCAATGAATATCATGCAGGCTCCGACACTGGTGGTCGAAAAAGACGGAAAAGTTGAAAAAATCACCGACCTTTCCGGCATCCGCCGCTTCGCTGACCAGGCATAATAAACTCATTTGAAAGAAACAACGGGCTGTTGCAAAACCTTGAAAAAGGTTGAGCAACAGCCCTCAATGTTTGTACGCTTTCTTGCCAATGGGAGCAGCGTTTTTTCAGCGGATTTCTTCAAACTTCAGATTGCGGACTTCGGCAAAAGAGTTGCCGTCCAGATTCAAGCCGAGAAAATATATCATGGTGAAAGCCGTATCTTTGCTCAATTCGACCACCTGACTCACTGGAGTCCAATCCTGTGAGGCGGAAACAAACGGCCCGTCGTAGGCGATAGTGGTGTCATTGGCGTCGGATGAACGCAGAGCCAGCTGGAATTTGCCTTTGGAAATCTGCGCCTTTACTTCCGCACTTATCCGGATTTTTTTACCGGCAGGCGACGGCACCGGCAGCACGACCCTTTCCCAGCGGCGGGGAGTGTTGCTGCCGTTGATGCGGACAACGCCGTTGTTCCAGACGCCTTCACCGTTTCTTTTGCAGGTTTTCAGAACCGCTTCATCCAGAACCATCTGCCACGGTTTTCCGTCAGATGCCGGTGCTTTAAGTTGAGTTTGAACCGGCGCAGTTTGAAACACGTTGCGCGGAATACTCAAGTTGCCGCCGTATTTGTTTTTGCTTTTTTCAAAGGTCATCACATCATCCGGCAGAATCCCGTCAAGCAGGATATTGGCGACGACCGGTCCGTTTTTGGTAACAGTCACATACGCGATATGGTCAAATTCGCCGTACTCCATGCCGCGGATGGAGCCGTTTGCTCCGTCACCGCAACCTCCGGCAGTGGCAAGCACATAATAGTTGCGGTTGTGACGGCGGAATTTGACATAATGGTGCCAGTCACCGGCAAAAACAGTGTAATCGCGCTTGACCAGCTCTTTTTCCAACTCCTTGAAAGCTGCCTGTTCCCAGGAGTTGGGATGGTGCATGAAAAGCAGCGTCCAGCGGACATCCGGATTATTTTTCAACACATTTTTTGCCCACTCCAGCTGCTCCGGGGTGATATGGATTTGCGGTGAGCGGCTGTCACAGCCTGACATGGAGTTAAAGCAGATGAAAAGGACATTTTTGTAGACAAAACTGTAATAGGTGTGTGTGCCGCAATTTTCCTCCCAGACCTCCCGGGTCGTTTCATTGGCGCGGGGAAAGCCCGGACGGGTGCGGCAGATGTCGTGATTGCCGACGACGTGAAAAAACGGTGCTTCGGAAGTGGAGGTGATGCTGTTGAGTTCCCGCCACTGTCCGCGCAGAAATTCATGGTCTTGACGGGATTCCCACATCTGACCCTCAATCAAATCTCCGACGGTCATAATGAATTCCGGCCGGAGCATATTCGCTTTTTTGACTGCCTGCGGAAAAATCCCGCGGCGTTCACTGCCGCAGCGGTCAGGGATGATGACAAAAGAAAATTCATCCGGGGAGTTGAGAAATTTTTCATGTGTCCACGGTTTTTTCTGTGAAGTCACATCGTGTTTGAATACCGGCTCTGCTGCCATTGCCGTTGCACATACCAGCAGACATTGAAAAAATACAGTGATTTTCATAAAGTTCTCCTTTTTTTACGATTGCAGAAAACAGTGACTTTTTTACGTCACGCAGTTACTTTACACCGCAGATAACATTTTTGGAATGGATATTTTTGCCAAAGCTATACAAAATTGAAAACCGCTTCTGCAAACAAACATATTTTGGCTAAAAAATCCATTGTCTTAAATATCAACGTGATGTAAATTATGAACAAGCTCATATCAGGGCAGAATAACACAAAATTTTTAATGAAAGGTGTTGGTATCATGGTCAGACTCAAAGCTACATTTCTGGATGAAATCAGTTGGGATATTCCGCATCAGAACTGGGGATATGAGGAGTGGGACAGGGATTTTGCCGCCATGAAAGCTGTCGGCATTGATATGGTCGTGATGATACGCAGCGGGTTGGGCCGCTGGATGGCTTATCCCAGCGAATATCTGCACAAAAACCACAATACGGCAATGCCGGAAGTGGATTTGGCGGATATGTTTCTCGACCTCGCTGAAAAGCATGGGATGGATTTCTATTTCCCGACTTACTGCTCAATCTATTACCCCGAACACGGTATGTGGGATAAAGAAATCGAAATAAATCTGGAAGTCGTCAAAGAGATCTGGGCGCGTTACGGACACCGCAAGGCTTTTAAAGGCTGGTATTTGAGTCACGAAATCAGCTGCAGACTGGGAAAATATGTCGATATGTACGTCGAATTGAGCCGTCTTTGCAAGGAGCTTTCCGGAGGTCTGCCGGTGATGATTTCTCCTTGGGTGAAAGGCGACAAAGTCAACAGCGCATGGGACCCCACGACCGTCAGACAGGGGCAGGGAGTCACGGCACTGGAGCATGAAAATGAGTGGCGCATCATTCTCGGTCAGCTGCAGGGATTTGTCGATCTGGTATGTTTTCAGGATGGTCATCCGGATATTTTCAAACTGCAGAGCTATCTGGAAGTCAACCGCAAACTCTGTATGGAATTCGGCATGGAGTGCTGGACGAACTGCGAAACATTTGACCGGGATATGCCGATAAAATTCCTGCCCATCAAGTGGGAAAAGATGCTCTACAAGCTCCGGGCTGCCGAGCGCGCCGGATATACCAACGGCATCACGTTTGAGTTTTCCCACTTTATGAGCCCCAACAGCGTTTACGGTGCGGCCCACGGATTGTACAAGCGTTATCAGGAATATCTTGCCGGCGCAAAGTAAGTTCCGTTTTTTTCAAAATACTGTACTTCAGAAAAAGAGAGGAGATTTCATGGAAAATCGCCTCTCTTTTTTCCGTAACGGTTGCAGATTACTTCTTTTTTCTGGCGTTCAGGGCACTCGGCGGATAGCCGAAATGTCTGCGGAAAACCCTTGAGAAATAAAACGGGTCACTGAAGTTGAAATGCCCGGCGACCTCTTTTACACTCAATTCCGGGTGTTTGAGCATAAAACTGTAAATGCTCGAAAAGCGGAAGTATTCAAAAGCGTGTTTGGGAGATGAACCGAATAATTCATAGGAGAGCCGGTGCCAGGTGCGCTGCGAGATATTCAGCTTTTTTTCTGCCGTGCCCGGAGTCAATTCGCCGGAATTGAGATGCGAATTGAATATCTCCATCACCTGCCGGAGCAACCGGTGTTTTTTGCCGTTGCCGTTGACATCTCCGGAAATCAATGCAGGCTGAAATGCCCCCATGAGCAGCCGGAACAGCGTCAGAAACAATCCTTCGCTGACCGGGAAAGGCAGTTTGCGGCATCCGGATTGAAAGAGCAGTCCGATGATTTCTCCGGCAAAATCATTTTCCGGCAGTTTGCACACCTGATTTGCCGGAGAGACGGCATCGGAGAGCAATTTGCTGATATATATGGATTTTTCCGGATTGAAAAGCACAAAATGAAAGGCGTAAAACTTTTTGCCGCGCGAAAAAAAGTCCTGATGCCGCTGCCCCGGCTGAATGAGCAGAAATTCACCTGGAGCGCAATTCAGTTCCGCAGAATCAAGCGTGCATTGATAAGTTCCGTCTGCCGGGATGATAAGTTCAAAATCTTTGAAGTGAGTGTGCTGTTCCCAGTTGCCGTCCTGGATAACCTGCGCGGATTGAAAATCCAACAGCACCGGGTGCAATGTGTAACTGACAAAGCGCAGAGAAGTATCTGCAAACATCTGTATTTTCAGAAGGTCTTTCATACAAACGGCTCCCGGTGGAAGTGTCATTTTACCGGTGTGACACTGATATCATCGACCAGCACCCTGTCGCCGTCGGCAAGACGCGAACTGTGGATGTAGAGCTGAAATTTGTCAGCCTCGACCCGGGGGATGAAAACCAGAGAGTATTCTTTCCATTCACTGTTGCTCAAATCTGCATTGACAGCATCATAGACGACAGTGATATTATCATAATCGCTTTCACGGACGCTTACTGCGACCGCCTTTTTGGCAGTGTCGGTCAAACCGGCTTTGAATTTTGCTTTGAGCAGATATTTTTTGCCTGAATTCAATTGCGGCAGCGTTTGAATGAGCGTCAGAAAATTGTTGTATTTGTTTTGCTCATCTCCGTTGACAGTCAGTACGCCATTGGCGGTTTCCGGGTCGGTGACAAGAGCAAAAGGGGTGTTCCGGGCTTTGCCGGTAGGGGTTTCCCACGGGACAAGGCTCCTGAATTCAAAATTGCCGTTCTGCACGAGATTGCCGGAGCTGCCGGATGAGTCGGGAACTTCTGTGACGGAAATGTTGTCAACGGTGACAATATCGCTGTCGGCAAGATTTATGGAAATAACATAGACGTAAAACTTTGCCCCTGAAGCGTGAGGACGGAATTTTATCGTACGGGTCTGTTTGCCGGTCGAATTGAAATCCGGATTGAGGTCGGAGTAAAGCAGAGTTTTATTATCTTGAGAAGCGTGCCGGATGGCGAGGCGGAAGTGTTTTTTTGCCCGTTCGGGAATGTTGATGGTAAAATCGGCACGGAGCAGATATTCTTTGGCGGGGTCAAGCTGCGGCAGCTGCTGGACAAGGGTGACAAATGAGTTGTATTTCGCCGCGGAATTGCCGGAAACGACCAGCTGATTGCGGATGAATGTGTGAAATTTTCTGCCGCCGGTGTATTGCGGGGATTTCCACTCACTGCCGTTCATGGCAAAATCGCCGTTTTTGACCAGATTTTCCGCGGCGTGAACCATCCCGGCTGACATCACGGCGGCGAGCAGTAAAGCAAATAACTTCATAAAAATTTTCCTTTCCTTATTTTGTTTCAAGCTTCTTTACCGATATATTCCATGTAACGGCGGTAAAGATTGCGCGCTGACAGATATTGCGAGTTGGGGCTGAGGAAATGCGGGGCTTCAAAAGTGATGAGTTTCTCCACGTACGGCTGGACAACTTCCATTTTGTAACGCATTTTCATCCACTCTATCGGGGGGAATTTCCACCGCATATCCCGGTCAAAAGTTTCCACATTTGACCAGTACGCGATCCCGTGTTTCTGAAAAACTTCATAGGTGGCTTTGACATAATCGCCCAGCTCTTTGAAGTCAGTGTGACCATCCATAAAAGCATAGGCACTGATGAGACCTTCCATATCGCCGAGCAGATAGTCAAAGTGTTTGGCATGGACATCCGGCGGTTCGGGGTAATCGGTGAAATATTTGCGTCCGCAGTAGCGGGGCGAGGCGATGATGGGACGGCTCTTGTCGACACTGCGGATGTGGCTGCAGAGCGGTTTCCAAATCTTGTTGGGGTAGAATCTGATATTGCCTTCATAACTCATGTACCAGCCGTAGAATGCCGGATGAGTGCCGTAACGCGCCAGCAATTCATCCACAAAGTCGATATTTATTGCCGCTTCATTTTCCCAGTCGTTGACGGCAGAATATTTTACCGACTCATACAACCCCATGTAAAGTTTCAATCCGGTGCGCTGTGCTTCATCCAGCAGGATCGCGACCAGATCGGGCGATTCATAAAGCGTCGGCTTGATCACTTCACTGTTGAACATCGCGTGGTCAAGAAAACCGGTTCTGATAATTATGACAGAATCCATTCCCATTTTTTTCAGCGAATCAAACTCTTTTGCCCAGTCGGCGGCGGTGAAATTGTTGCTGGGAATGTCCCAGGCGATACCATCAATAAAAGTTCCGGAAATGATTTTCATATTTTCTCTCTGATATTGGTTGCTGAACATTTCTGATGTCATGCTATAAATATACTCATAAAACACCGTAAGCGGAATGGATTATTTGGACATTGCCTGTAAAAAATGTGCCGTTTTGCCATAAAAATATTTCAGAGGAGAACGAACTTCATAAAATTACTATATGGATTTTTTCTGAAAATGCAAGTTTCACAGTATAAAATCATTTGAAAATATTTTGTGCCTGTATGAAAAGTGCTTCCGGCGGCGGAAAAAAAGAGGAAAACGGACATATCGCCCGTAATTGTACGGCATTGGCAAAATAATCCATTCCCAAAATGCTTTTCCTGTGGTAAAATATTACCGATGACAAAAATCGTGTACTTAAAAATGGAGAAGTATTTATTATGAAAAAAATATTGTTGACGCTGATTTCTATTGTCACTGCCGCCGCCGGAGCCGGGGAGTTGTCCGGCAGCAGTGCGATATACCGCATTGATGACGCTACCGGTTCCATTGCCGGAGTCATCCGCAAAGCGGATAACCGTGTGGTGGTGAAAGGTTTCGGCAGCCGTTACTTTCTGTTGAGCAGCAATGGTGACTGCAAATCCACCGACCGCATGGACAAGGTGGTGAAACAATACCGTGACGGCGATGCCCTCGTTTACGAGTGTGTCAATCCGCGTCTGCCGGGTTTTGCCGTTACCAAACGCTATTTTTTGGTCAATGACGGTCTGCGCCGGGAAATGACGTTTACCAACACGGTTCCGGAAAAACGTTTTCTGCAGGTATTCACCGACAGCCGTTTTGCTCCTGAATTCAAGCGCAATGCCTATTATTTCGGAGCCGGTTATCTCGGACCGCTGATTCCCGCTCCGGACGTCCGGGTGCCGTCGCGGGTGGAAAGTTATGTCCAGTCGAGCAAAGGCATGGTATTGGTGAATCCCGACCGCAAAAGCGGCAGTTTTGCCCATTTCCGGGTGAAGCTCAACGATACCGTGGTTTTCCCGTGGTGGCAGTCGACCATCGGCAGTTACCGGGAAAAGAATGACCGGCTCTATTATCTGCCGGACGGCTGGCGGCTGGCTTTGGGAACGCTTGATCTGGCAGGAAAAAACGGCAGATTTGTCTACACCGACCATTTTGTGTTTTTCCCCGGCGATATTTTTGAATTTTTTGAAAATGTTTACTGCAAAGACCCGGATTTCGCCGCGGCATACGCCAAAATCCCGCCGACCGTGCCGGATGTGCTGGATGTTTTTGCGGAAAACAACTGGGGATTTGAACCGTACAACCGCTATTTGAGCGAAATATCCGATGAAGGCATGATAATCAACAAGACCATGATCAACGCCGATTGGGCGGACTACCGCTGGAAAGACGGTTTCAACGCCCATGCCGGCGGGTTTATCACCGGAGAGGAGATAGGGGAATTTATAGATGCGACCAAAGCTGTCTCTCCGCGGGTCAGATGCGGATTTCATACGATCACGGTTTCCGGTTCGGTACATTCACCGATTTTTCAGGAGCATCCGGAGTATTTCCGGGTCTGTGACCGTACCGGTGAAAAAGAGAGCCACTTCCCCAACGTGGTGCCGAATTTCCAGACGATGATAAACCGTCCGGAAGTGCGTGATTTTCTTATAGATTCAGTCTGTTCCATGGCAGAAGATTACAAAATCGGTTTTATTTATCAGGATGAGGCGCAATACCAGAACACCATCAACTGGCAGGCGGGAGAACTTATCCGCGATGACCACTCGATACCGCTGTGGGACGGCATCCGCCGCCGGGCTTTGAAAAACGGACAGTTCCTCTTTTTCAACGGCAGCGGCAATCCCTATGCTGACATAAATTACATGGAGTGTCCGGCACGGATGCTTCAGGGGAGCGAGTGGCGGGATTTCGCCGGTGTCGGTCTGGGGTTGGAAATGGTTTCAAAAATGCGTCCGGGCAGCCGGATTTCGCTGCTCTATATGAACGATATAGCCGATTATTTCGGCAGAACTCTCTCTCACGGCTGGATTTGTGCATTGGGGGATGTCGCGCGCAACAATCCGGGCACGATCACATTGCTGCGCTCGGTGTATGAAATGGGCAAAACATTGCCGCAGCAGCTCTTTTATTCCCCGGATTGGAAACGCGACCCGAAAACAAACTGGGAGTCTTACAGTGTGCGCCGTCTGGATTCAGATGACATCGTGCTTTCTTTTATCAACCGTACCGGAAAAATCAGCGATTTGAATGCAGAAATCGACCTTGAAATACCCTCATATCCGGTTGGAACCGATATCAATATCTGGGCATACCGCACCAATTATCCGCAGGGACCGGAGTTGAAATACATCTTAAGCGACAAAGAGCTCCGCGGCGTTTATGCCAAATACCGCTGGTTCAGTCTGAACAGTGCCGTACCGGAATTGCTCTACTCCGGCAAAAATACCGGCAAATTTGTCCACACTTTCCGGAATGTCGGCAAAAACGACCTTGTGCAGTATGTCATATCTCCGTCGCCGGTTGCGGTGTGTGCAGTGAACGGCAAACCGGGAACGTATCTTTTTACCAAACGCAAAGGTGTTGAGATAAAAGACGGCAGAATAACCTCTTCGCTCCCAAGTGCAGAGGTGATTTTTGCTGATAAAAACGACGATTTCACCGATATTCGTCTGAATGGGCAAAGTGTTCCGGTGGAATATACCGACATCAACGGTCTGCTCATGCCCAAAATCACCGTGCCTGCCGGAACACATGAGTTGAGTTTCCGCCGCACTCCCCGGCAGCCGGCGGCGGAAAATGTGCCGATACAGATCGAGCGTGAAGGCCGCCGGATAAGTGTCAAAAACGATAAAGGCGGATTGTATGTCGTTGAAAGGGACGGATTCTCCTGTCTGACCGGCAAATCTCCCCTGATGCTGCCGGAACATTTTCAGGATGGGACATATTGCATCCGCCGGGCGGGCCAACTTGACATCGGTGCGGTTTTGATTCTTACCGGAGGGAAAAACAGTTCGGTGGTACACCGGCCGTATCCGCTGATACCGGCGAAAACCGTCTGGCAGAAATCCGGAGTTGTCAAAGACGGAGTGACCGTTCACCGGGCGGGAACTTTTATAAGTGCCCACCGGGAGTTACGCAAATTGCAGCAGAATCTGCCGCCGGTTGTGGCAGAAGCCGACCCGGAAAAGTTGATCATTACCGTCGGAACCACCCGCCGCAATGACGTGCTGGACATCAACCACTACGGCGGCTTTGAATTTACCGGAGCCGAATGCGTGCAGCTGAAACTTACCCACAACTTCCTGCAGGCCAAATCGTTTTTCGCATCGGCTTCCCATGTGTGGGACGGCGGAGAGAAATCCCAAGTCGATTTTTCCGGTATCACAGTTGATTACCGGGTAAATGGCAAATACACCAAGCGGGTCATTTTCTCCTGG
This sequence comes from Victivallaceae bacterium, assembly GCA_045586645.1. Classification (GTDB taxonomy): domain Bacteria; phylum Verrucomicrobiota; class Lentisphaeria; order Victivallales; family Victivallaceae; genus UBA1784. The sequence goes on along the minus strand of JAZNAR010000040.1, from coordinate 7,572 downwards.
GGTATCGGAACACGTTATCTGGAAAACCGCTTCCCGCAATGGGGAACGGCACGGAAACAGGACACTTACATCAGACTGGAAAATTTCCTTGAACGCCCGGAAACCGTATTTTCACTGGATTTGCGGAAATATGCTCCGGAAAATTGGGATGGTACGGTGATTTTTGCCGCCGGTAACAACCATATCCTTGCCAACAGGATGTTTACTCTTTCCATTCTGAAATTCAACGACCGCAGTACGGGGGATTTTGCCCGGGGCAGAGATGTTTCCAATGTAAAAAAGGCGGGATTCATTCCCGAGCCGCTTTATCTGCCGAAGCTCCGGGAGTTCCCGGCGGCTTTGAAAGAATCTGATTTTGCCAAATGGGCGAAAATATCCGCTCTGCAGCCTTACGGCGAGAGCGAGGAGTTGACCCAGCGCACTTCCGGATATTTGAGTTACGATGACAGAAATCTGTATCTGGTGATATTTGCCTCTGAAAAAGCCCGGGCGGTGCAGACTCCGTCGAAACTGCCCTATGCCAATGACTGTGTGGATATTTTTCTGGAAACGGCAGATAAAAAACTTATTCAGCTCTCTGTGGATGGCAAAGGGCGTTACGTTGACATTCCGGAAGGAACATATTACGGCGCAAAAGTCACAAGTTGTCAGCTGCCCGATGGCGGTTATGCGGTCGCCGCGCAGATACCGTGGTCACAACTGGCGGTGAAAGAAGCGGTTCCGGGAGTTACTCTGCGGGCGAATTTCTGCCGCAGCCGGATAGGCAAAGGCGGTGACAGGGGAGCATGGTGTCCGGTGCGTTCTGAATCCGGACTGGGATTCCGCGATTTGGAAAAATACGGCACTGTCACGCTCGGTTTTCCGGTCGGCGGTATGGGACGTTTTGATGAGGTTGAAATCTGACAGACAGATAAATAATTGAAAGGTGATTATATGGATTTTACTGTTACAGAAAAATATGCCGGAAAATATGATTTTCTGCGTCCGGCGGGAGCAAAAAAGAATTTTACTTTGATTGAATTGCTCGTTGTCATTGCCATTATCGTGATTCTGGCGGCAATGCTGCTGCCGGCATTGCAGTCATCCCGCAATCAGGCGAAAGCGAAATCGTGCATGAATCAGCTCAAACAGGTCGGGCAGGCAAATCTTATGTATGCCGATGACAATAACGGCAGGATTCCGCAGGGGCAGGTCGACGGTTATGATAAACCGACAACAGTGGTCACCAATATGATCACAGATAAATCGACTGTCAGCAAACCTGCGGAACAGCTCAACCGTTGGCGTCCGGCATCCCTGCTTATGTCGCGGGGGTATCTGGGCAGACCGGAAAACCGCAAAGAGTTTATTCCGATAGATGAAGCGGCGAAGTTTTTCAGTTGTCCGTCGGACGATCATTATTTCGGCAACGACAATGGCGGTTATACCATTATGAGCTATATGCAGGGGCATTACCGGGATGATGCCGAACCCAACCGCCCCTGGTTGCACCGCGGCATTGTCGGCAAAGACAATCCCGGCAATGCGATAATGAGCGACCACGTCGGAAACAAAGTCGGCAACTGTACGGGTAATATCACTCATGGTAAAACCGCCAATGTACTGCTGCTCGGCGGTTCAGTCATTGTCCGGCAGACAGCATTGCTGATGCCGACAGATTTGAATTCGGTTCATTCGATACTGCGTCAATTTGACCAGTCAAAACGTCAATACAATTAAGGTGCAATAAAAATGTATATGTTGCTTGACGGTAATGATTGGGAAGCCGACTATTTTATTTTCCATGAAAATTACAAAGCGTGGAAAAAGGACCCGCGTTTACAGCATAATCAGTTGATGGACAGTGTGCTTTTTTCTGACTTCAACAAAATAGATTATGACGGTTCCGGGTGTCTGCGCGGAACCGTTCCGGGATGCGACCGGACATTTCTGGAAGAGAACGGCCTGGGGGAAGAGTCGTATTACGGGCGTAATCTGGATAGAACGCGCTGGGTGGAAGAGTACGCCTGGGCATTCCGTAAAAAATTCTTTCTGCCGGAGTCGTGGAAAGAGTGTAACAGAATCATTTTGAGCTGCCGCGGCATTGATTATGAAGCGGATATCATTGTCAACGGCGCATCTGTCACCAGACATCGCGGGATGTTTATCCCGCTGGAGCTGGATATTACCGAGTTTGTCAGACCGGGGGCGGAAAATATGCTGGTGCTGGCATTTGCCCCGATGCCGCAGGCGTCGCCGGATCACCACGATTACGAGTGTGCTGAATTTACCAAATTTCACCGTTTGCAGATGGCTTACGGGTGGGACTGGTCGCGTCATCTGTGTGCGGCTGCGATTTGGGATTCGGTGGAGATTTCCGGTTGCAAAACCGCGCGGGTGAAAGATTTCAGCGTTTCGCATCAGGATGAAAATGTGATGCTGGCACTGGAAATCGAGTCACTGCATAATGCGGTCATGCCGCTGTCAGTAGCGGTGACGCCGGATAATTTCACCGGTACAGAGAGTTGTTTGAATACCACTGTCGAGCTGAAAAGCGGCAGTAATATCTGCCATGTGAGCGTACCGGTGGAAAATATGCAGTTGTGGAATCCGGTACATTACGGCAAGCCCAACTGCTATAAAGTCAGCGTAACTCTGGATGGCAATACCAAAAGTGCCGTTACCGGATTCAAAACATTGGAAATGCGTTTCAATCCCGGTTCGCCGGAAGGAGCATATCCGCATACATTTACCATCAACGGTCAGGAAATTTTTGTCCGCGGGTTGAATTACGTTCCCATGGATTTGATGTTTGCCCGCAACACACCGGCGGATTATGAGCGCATCGTGCGTCTGGCGGCGGAAGCCGGATTCAACCTTTTCCGCATCTGGGGCGGCGGCATGGTGGAAAAAGAGGCATTTTATGCCGCGTGCGACCGTTGCGGAGTCATGGTGTGGCAGGAATTTATGCACGCGTGCAGCAATTATCCCAAAGATGCGGAGTTTCTGGCATTCAAAAAACGTGAAGGCGAAGCCATAATCCGCAAAGTCCGCAATCATGCTTCGCTGGTGATGTTGTGCGGCGGCAATGAGATGCAGTATTACGGTGAAATACCTGATTCGCCGCTTCTTCTGCAGTACGGCGAACTGGTTGAAAAATTTGCTCCGCATCTGCCGTATCATGTCTCCTGTCCTGACCTTTCCCGTCCGGGGGAACGCAATCACGGACCGTGGACATTTATGGAACACAGCATTTACAATCTTCACCGGCGTCAGCTTGCCAGTGAGATAGGCTGTAACGGGATGCCGGAATTTGCGTCGCTGAAACGCTTTATTCCGGAGTATGAGATCCAAAAGATGCGCGGTCAGGCGTTGCGTTACCATTTTTTCAATGACGTTCCCGATGACCGCAAGCGTCTGACTGTGCCGACGGAAAAGTTCGCATGTGAAAATATGGAAAACTTCTGTCAGGCATCCATGAGCGCACAAGCTGACGCACTGCAATATGTTATGGAGCATTACCGCCGTATGGCACCGCAGGCGTCCGGATGTTTTATCTGGCAGTACAACGAACCGTGGCCGACGTGTTCGTACAGCATCGTGGACTATTACACTGTGCCGAAAATGGCATATTATGCGCTGAAAAAAGCCAATTCGCCTCACTTGCTCTCATTGCAGGATGAATCATGGTGCTGCAGCGGCGGGGTATTCAATGCCGGGGTGTTTGTGACTGTGCCGCAGGAATTTTCCGGGACGGCAAAAATTGAAGCATTTGATATTTCCGGCAGAGAGGTGTGGGGCAGGGACATTTCCGGAGTGTGGCAGCAGGGTACTTCTGAAATCATGCAGCTTGCCGGTATGTCTCTGCCGCAGGAGTACGGATTGCTGATGGTCAAGCTGACATTGAGTGATGAAAACGGGAAAGTCTGTTTTGTCAACACCCGGCTTTACGGCGCACCGGATTTCAAAAAAGCCTTTGCCCTGCCGCATACGGCGGTCAGGTGTGATGCGGTCAGACGGGAGGGGGACAGAACGGTTTTCTCAATCCGCAATAACGGCAGTTTTGCGGCACTGAAACTCCGTTTGAGTTGTCCGGGAGTGCCGGAAAAGGCAATTTACTGGCAGGATAATTATCTGACTCTCCTGCCTGGGGAAAAAGTCGAACTTTCAGCCGTAATCCCGGCGGAATATCCGGTGGAAACCGTGGAGTTTTCCGGGTGGAACGTATAACATATAATTCCCGTAACCGGGATATGAGTTTTGGGTTTGATAGAAATTATTCAGGAGGAAAAAATGAGCGACGCAGTTGAAAAAAGTTATATCGAAGTTGCAAAATATCTTTCCGGAAATACTCCGGAAGCCGCACTGGTGAAAACCGGGGTTACAGAAAGTGAGCTTGGTAATTATATTGTGGAAGGCAATGGCACACTTTTTGTTTTCAACAATAATCTTTATATTACCGATGCTGAAAATATTTCCCGCATCGTTTCAGCATCCGGTAAAAATGCTGTTCTGGCGGATGGTACCGTTATCAGCGGAGCGGTCGAGGCGGATGACATCACCGCTCCGGGGGGAGGGGTGTCGCTGGTTATTGACGCGGAATTCAGCGGTGCCAGCACCCAGAAATATATGGAGAGCGGCTCTCTGGTCGGCTGCAACAGTGTTGTAAGAAATAACACCAACAGCGGTGAAGGCGGAGTTTTCCGTACAGACAGCGCCGGCAGCGGCAACCGCAATATCCATTTTTCCGGTTTGACATTTGCCGATAACACTGCCGGCGGTTCCGGTGGAGCATTTTTCATTTGCAAAGATAATTTCACCGGCTCTGAACTCGTTTTCAAAAACAATACCGGATATTTTGGCGGTGCAATCAGCAATTCGGGAAAAAGTACGCTGTACGGTTCGACATTTACCGGGAATGAAACGAGAAATAAACGCGGCAGTGCTATTTACAATTACAACGGCGGAACATTGGTCGTCAGAGATTCCAGCTTTTTCAGCAATACCGGCGCGGCGGCGGTTTACAACGCTGCTGATTGCAGTGCCACACTGGGAAACGTTTACTTCAGCGGCAATGCCGGAGCCATTGATAACAGCGGCACACTCACAGTCAACGGTTTGCTCACATTTGCCACAACAAGCGATACAGTCAGCAACAGCGGTACGGTTTTAATAGATTGTGACGCATTTTTATCCGGCGATGTGAAAATCAATAAAGTCATCCGTAATGCCGGAGGAATCACTCTGCCTGCGCTTAAACATCAGGATGCCGACAAACTGGATTACGAAATCGTTCAGCAAAAGGTCGGCAACGATATTTTTATCATGCAGAAAGATTTGACCCTGACTCCGATAGTATCTGCCAATGGTGACGTTTATCAGGTACGTTACGGAGATACAGTCTATTACAGTACCGGCGGCAGTTCGCTTGATACTGTTCTGGCATCCGGCAGTAAGACGGTGATACTTTCCGGTTATACTGCCGACAGCCGTACGGCGGTACTGAGCCTGGATGGTATGACGCTCATTGGCGTTGATAATTCTGCATTTACCAATACCGGTGCGGATACAAACGGCGGAGTGTTTAAACTGAATTCAAAATGCGAAGCAACGGTAAAAGGTTTGACTTTTTCCGGCAATCATGTTATCGGTTCCGGCGGTGTGCTCTACAACAGCGGCGGATTTTTTACCGGTGAAAATCTGCTTTTTGCCGGTAATAAAGCGGAAAACACCTCCTCCAAAGGTTATCACGGCGGGGCCATCCATATCAATGGCAGCGGTACATTGAAATTGTATGATACTGTTTTCAGCAGCAATCATGCCGATAGAAACGGCGGTGCGATCAATTCTGAAACCGGCAGCGTGGAGTTGTACGGCGTGACATTTTCCGGTAACGATGCCGGCAGTTACGGCAGTGCCATTTATAACAAAGGCACACTGACTGTCGGTAAAAATGGCGGAAACCTGTCGGAGTTTATCAACAACACCGGCAGTGCGGCGATTTATAACGAATCGGATTGCAGTGCCACACTGGGGAACGTTTACTTCAGCGGCAATAAAAAAGCCATTGAGAACCTCGGCACGCTCATTATCAACGGTTTGCTCACATTTGCCACAGAAAAAGATACCGTCAGCAACAGCGGTACGATCACCGTGGACGGTTCCGGTTTTATGGGCGATGAACTGGCGGCTGTTCTGGCGATAGACAGCGCAACAGAGATTTCAGGCAAAGTCGAAGCCGGTGAAGGTTATAAAATTTTCAAAGACGGTTTCGATGTGTATGTGACCAATGCCGATGAGATCGTTTCTATGCTTTCTGAATCCGGCAACGTTATGACCTCTTCCGTTGACGGAGTTGATTATGCCGGTCCCGGATTCAAGGAATTTGCCGCGGCGGCTGAAGCAAACTCCACGGTGGTGATGAAAGATTTTGTCCACAAATCGTATTTTGCAACGGCAAAGGATTTGACCATCATCGGAGATGGCGCAAGTAAATTCCGGGGGGCTGTTTCGGCGGCAGAGGACGGTTTCGGCGGCGCATTTGATGTGTCACACAATATAAAAATCAGCAACGTCACTTTTAGCGAAAACACTGCAAAGCGCGGCGGCGCGATCTGTGTCAGAAGTTCCGGCGGCGGTGAATTGGATAATGTTACTTTCTCCGGCAACATTGCAACGGAAAATCTGGCATCGGCATTGTATGTCAACGGCAGTGTAACCGGGGTAACGGTGAAAAACTCCATATTCAGCGACAATACCGGCGGCGCGATTTACAACAACTCTTCGACTCTGACGGTGAAAAACAGCACATTTACCGGCAACGTCAGTTCAAATGCCAGCCACGCCTGTGCCATTCATATCGGCGGAGCGAAATCGGTCACAAAAATTTACGGAACTGTTTTCACTGCCAATAACGATTCCGGAAAAGGCGAGGTTATTCACAGCAACGGCGGTACACTCTATATTTACGCTGATGAAAACGGCAAAAAAACGGAATTTTCTGACAATGCCTGTACCGCGATTTACCTTGCCGAAGGTACTGAAGCGCATATCAGCGGAACGGATTTTAACGGCAACGGCGGAAACGCGATCGACAGCAGAGGTGTGCTTTATGTCAGCGATTCCGCGTTTATGACCGCGCGCGATCAAATCTACAATGTCGGTACGGTTGAATTCAGCGGTAATATCACTCTCAATGCCTCTTTGAGCGGCAACGGGAAATGGACTGTTGCAGAAAACACAAAACTTGCTCTCGGAGCGGGGATCAAGCTCGCCGGAATGGATTTGAGCAATGCTTCCATCACCGTTGACGGTACCGGTCTTGAAGCCGGAACAGTCATTGCTTACAACGTCACCGGCAAGCTCGGAATTGATGACAAAGTCAATGGCGGCGATGCGCTTTACTTGGAAATCGTCGGCAGTGACCTCGTGCTGAAGCAGAATATTATCGTGGCAGACGGCACTTCCGGCAACCTCGGCAAAGGCGACGGCAAAGATGTGGTGGTGAATATCGCTGTTGACGCGACATACGGTGCGACCGTCCGGGCGGGGAGTGCTTCCGGCACGGACAGTGTTATCAAATCCACTGTCACG
>JAZNAR010000039.1:0-13269 GCA_045586645.1 Victivallaceae bacterium | reverse complement strand
CTTTTTTTGACGTCGAATCCCTGCTTGAAAAGAACTTCAGAGAGGATATCGGTGATCTTCAAAACTCCCTGACCCCCGAGACCGGAAACAACAATATTGGTAACTTTCATGATTATTTTTTCTCCATTTTACTGCGTTTTGCCAGAGCCAGAATACAGGGGCGGCGGGCGATGATCACACTGCAATCGTTGGATGCCAGCCGGGTTTTGAGCAGTTCGGCAAATTTTTCCGGTTCGGCGGTGGTGTCGATGACATCACAGTTGTCCACGCCGATACCTTTGACGATATTCTCAAAGTTGACGGCGTATGCCGGGGTGAGATCGAGATGGTATCCGGTGCCGGGGTTTTCCTGACATCCGGTCATACCGGTGATGCGGTTGTCCAGAATTATCACCACGTGACCGGTTGCGGGACGGTTGTAAACCATTTCCACAATGCCGTTGATACCGGTGTGGAGGAAGGTGCTGTCGCCGATGACACTGACCACTTTACGGGCTTCTGCTTCTGGGAGCTGGTGGCGCATACCCAGACCGACGGTGACGCTGGCGCCCATGCAGACGCAGGTGTCGATGGCGTTGAACGGCGGCATGACGCCGAGGGTGTAGCAGCCGATATCGCCGGAAACGATACAGCCCAGATCGCGGATGACTTCAAAGGTTTTGCGGTGGGGGCAGCCGACGCAGAGCTGCGGCGGTTTACCCGGTTTGCCCGGAGCGTCGGGGGTGGTGTCACCGGCGATGAGTTTGCGGACGCGGGCGACATTGAGTTCGCCGAAACGGAACTCTTCGGGTTTGTTTTCGACGTTGATATCGGCGGCTTTGAGCTGTTCAAAAAGTACCGGATCGCCTTCATCAACGATGAGGCAGCGGTCAACTTTGGCGGCAAAGGCGCGGATGGTTTCCACCGGAAGCGGGTAGGTCATGCCGAGTTTGAGGACGGAGGCGTCCGGCGCGGCATCGAGGACGTGGTGGAAAGATACTCCGCTGGTGATGATACCGAGCTTGGAATCTTTTTCAATGACGGTGGTGTATTCACCTTTTTCATTGATCTCCGCCATGATCTTGAGATCGGCGCGCAAACGGCGGTGAGCCAGTTTGGCGAAAGCGGGAACCATAACATTGGATTTGGGGTCTTTGGTAAAGCTGCCGGGCTTTCTGGCATCCGGAGCAGCTTTGCGGCGTTTCAGAACGCATTTGGAGTGGCAGACTCTGGTGGTCATGCGGAAGAGCACCGGTGAACGGAATTTTTCTGCCATTTCAAAGGCGGCGCAGAGGTAGTCGTAGCACTCCTGGGAATCTGACGGTTCAAACATCGGGACACCGGCGGCGACGGCGTAGCGGCGGTTGTCCTGTTCATTCTGGCTTGACGCCATACCGGGGTCATCTGCGGTGATGACCACCAGACTGCCGGGAGTCCCGCTGTATGCGATGGTGAAAAACGGGTCGGCGGCGACATTCAGCCCGACGTGTTTCATGGTCGCCATAGCTCTCGCGCCGGTGTACGCGGCACCGATGGCGACTTCAAGGGCGCATTTTTCGTTGGGTGCCCATTCGGCACAGCCGCCGGCTTTGCTGAATTCGTCAAGGATTTCCGATGAAGGTGTGCCGGGATAACCGCAGCCGAGTGCCACGGCGCAATCCCGTGCTGCCAGTGCGACAGCCTCGTTTCCGCTTGCTAAAAGTTTCATTGTAATATCTCCATGGTTATTGAATTTTTTACTGGTCGGCATCAGCCATGCCGGTTATTTCTTCCTGACGCGAAATCTTTTCGTCAATCAATTCGCCGAGCCGGTCAAGTTCGGTCTGGTCCGGGGTGAAGCCGGGGTTGTTGAGCAGACGCAATGCTTCACCGAGTTTGGTGCTGACATCGGCAAGCTGGCGCATTTGAGCTTTTTCATTTTCTCCGGGGTCGTGGTCAAGTGCGCCGAGTCCGGCGAGATAATCAAGCCGCCGGGAGACCGATTCCATGATTTGGGAACGCAATTCAGCTTTGACTTCATCATCTGCGCGGTTGTAATTTTCCAGCAGGAGCTCAAAACGTTCTTCCAGATAATTGAGCAGTATTGCCTGTTTGACCTCATCCTCAAAATCAAATTCAGCATGACCGAAAATCCGGCTGCGGACGCCGTCAAAATCGGTTTCCCTGCCGTAAATCGCATCGAGCATGAATCCATCCACTTCCGGCTGTGAAAGCGGAAATCCCGCTTCGGAAAGCAGTTTCAGCGGGTCGTCGATGTTATCTTCTGACAGAGAAAGCCCCTCCGGCAGAAGCGGATCGCTCTCATGGTGGAGATGCCCGGAACATCCGCATTCGCATTCAGACATCTCATTGTCACCGGCAACGGTCAGTACCGCATGGTCGCCTTCCGGACGGAGCTGGACTTTTTCTGAACCGGCGATAAATTCATCCAGAGATGCTCCGGGGGCGTGTTTGCCGGTTTTGGCGAAAAACATTATCCACGCCAGCTGCTCCGGAATGTCGATATAATCCTGAAATTTTTCCCAGACCAGCGTGGCACTGTCATCAAGCAGAGAAATCGTTTTCTCTTTCTCTTTTTCTGTGCGTTCCGCCGCCGGGAGATGCTCATATGTTACCTCTCCGGAGTTGTGATCCCTGACCGTGCAGAGAAGCGCATCGCCGAATTTGAAATCATTTTTCCGGTAGAAATCATTCAGGTCAAACACGGTAAGCGTGATGGAATCCGTTCTGCCCGCACCATGTTTGAGCGATTCGTTTGCCGGGTCGTCTGCCAGCATAAAGTCAAATATCTGCTCCGAGCCGAGCAGAATGTGGTAGTGAAAGACCGTTCCCAGCGGTGAAATCATCTTTTTTACCGGAGTTTTTCTGCCGGCAGAGTCCAGCAGTTTCACTGTGGAAGGAAAGATGTTTTCAGTGACAAAAGGGACGAATCTGTGTCCGGGGAAAAGCACTCCCTGGGAAATTTCCCATTCATCCGGGGTGATGAGAAATTTTTTTCCGGCAAAGAAGCTCTGCCGCGAACAGCATGACCACTTCTCATCGTAAAAATAGTTTCCGTCACTGCTTATCGCCCGTTCCACCCGGCGGCGCAGAGGTTCGGAACTGCCGGAAACAAGAGATTTCACCACACCTGCCGCGGTGAATTTATCTCCGGCGGCGGCGATGGCGTTTTCAATATCGCGAATGGTGATTTCACCGGCTTTCATAATCCAAATCCTTTAAGTTCTTTGACCAGACGTTCTGCCATCAGTGCGGTGAATTTATCCTGGTCCATGTTTTTCAAAGTTTCAACAGAAACGGCACCGTCGAGAGTGAATCTGCCGCAGCGGGTGCGCCGCAAAGCACTCAATGTGCCGCCGCAGCCGAGTTTGGTGCCGATATCGGTGCAGAGAGTACGGACATAGGTGCCTTTGGAGCAATCCAGCTCAAAATCAATATGCGGCATATCCACAGCGGTTATTTCCAGACGGGCAATTTCGATTTCTCTGGCTTCGCGTTCGATTTCCACGCCCTGCCGCGCCAGTTCATAAAGTTTTTTGCCGCCGACTTTTACCGCAGAGTACATCGGCGGCAGCTGGGAGCTTCTGCCTTTGAAAGAGGCGAAAACCTCCCGGATTTCCGCTTCAGATGGCAAATTTTCGCTCCGGCGTATGACTTTCCCATCCAAATCTCCGGAATCGGTTTCCACTCCCAGAGTGAGTGTGCCGCTGTAGGCTTTGTCTTCACCGCTTAATTTGCCGCTCAATGCCGTAAATTTTCCCAGCACCAGCAGCAATAATCCCGTCGCGGCGGGGTCGAGAGTGCCGCAGTGTCCGACTTTGGGAACATTGAAACGGGCGCGGACAAAATTCACCACGTCAAAACTTGTCCAGGTCAAAGGTTTGTCCACCGCCAGAATACCGGCGGCTTCACACACCGGCAACCGGTGTTTTTTGGGATTGTAGCGCAATTCATCCTCCGTGCAAAAAAATTGAAACGATACTGTTTTATATAATATAGCATGGTTTGAACTCCGCTACAAGCATTGTTCCGGATGAGGAAAATCCAAAAGTTGCGTAAAACCGCATCAAAGGGAAAAAGTGCGGTGAAAAACTCCCGGAGTGGTGTACCGGTGGCGGGGGAGGTCAGCGGCGTTGTGCCGGAGCTTTCAATCCGCGTCTTACCAGATAATCTCTGCTGCGGATGCCGAGCAGCAGAGCGAGTATCTTTTCTCTGCCGGTGATGACCGTAACTTCGCAGCCGGAACCGAAACGCAGCGGCATATTTTTATCCGGCAGCACGATTTTTACCGGATAATATTTTATGCCGTTGATTTCTTCCGGCAGCTGGTAAACCGCATCGACCTTGCCGTAAAAATATCCGTAATCCAGATAATTGTACTGATTGGATTTTATCCGCACCACCTGACCGCGCTGAACTTTGTAAATCTGATTTTCCGGGAGCATACCGATAACTTTTTTATATTTATCCACCGAAACTTTGGCGACGATATCCCCTTTGGTGTAATAATTGCCGGGACGGGGCGGGATACCGGTCAGGATACCTGAATCCGGGGCTTTGATAATGTAATCATCCAGAGAACGTTCCGCCATAGCCACTTCATCTTTTTTTGCGGATGCCTGATGCCGCAGCTGTGCCAATTCGTCACTTGTTCTGGCGATGATTTGCTGTGCCATACCGCCTTTGACCAGCTGCAGATCCCTTGCCAGACGCTGAATATTCATCCGGCAGTTGAGCAAATTCAGCTCGACCTGTAAAAATTCCTTGCGGGTGACAGCTTTTTTATTGTAAAGGTCGGAGTAGGTCGCAAACTCTTTTTGTGCAAGAGCGAAACGCTCTTTGGCTTCGGCAAGTTCAAGTTCAGTATTGCGGTAATAATCCGGCAGCGGGTCTTTACGCACGAGTTCCAGCTCTTTTTCCTTGGCGGAAACCCGCATCTGCAACTCCTTGAATTCATGTTTCAACAAGGTTATCCTGTCCTGCAAATGGCGGGAGTCAAGTTCCATAAGCGGGTCTCCGGCGGCAACCGCTTCCCCCTCTTTACGGAATATTTTTATGCACTGGGCATCCACCAGTGATTTTACATCATATTCCCTGATGCCGGCAACGACACCTTTTCCGGAAACTTCGTCATCCATGGAGCCGAACATTATTATCATAAACAACGTCCCGAGCATTGCCGATACTGCGATGCCGATCAGACGGAAAGTTTTCAACAGGTGCCGGAAATTGAATTTTTCACGGTTTCTCATCATCATGCTCCGCTTATTTGACAGCCATTTTTTTCTGGGTTTGATACAATTCCCGGTAAATTCCCGGCTCTGCCATCAGCTCATCATGTCTGCCGCACTGCACGACATTGCCATGCTCAAGGACGACGATCTTATCGGCGTTGCGGATAGTGGAAAGACGATGGGCGATTATCAAAGTGGTTTTGCCTTCCATCAAGTTATCCAGAGCTTCCTGGACAACGGTTTCTGAAACCGTATCCAGAGCACTGGTCGCTTCATCAAGAATCAGGATGGAGGGATTTTTCAGTACCGCGCGGGCGATCGCCAGACGCTGTTTCTGACCGCCGGAAAGAGTCGCACCGTTTTCACCGACGATGGTGTCGTAACCGTCGGGCAGAGTTTTGATAAAATCATAAATATTGGCCATTTTTGCGGCATGTTCGATTTCTTCCATGGTGGCATTTTCTTTTGCATAAGCGATATTGTCTCTTATAGTACCGGAAAAAAGAAACGGTTCCTGCAAAACCACGCCGATATTGCGCCGGTATGCTTCAAATCCGAACTGCCGCACATCGTAACCATCCACGGTGATCGCGCCGCCGGTAACATCGTAAAAACGCAGCAGCAGATTGCTCAATGTGGATTTCCCCGAACCGCTTGAGCCGACAAGCGCAACTTTTTCCCCGGGGTTGATTTCCAGAGAGAAATCATTGATGACCGGAGCTGAATCTTTGTCATAACTGAATTGCACGTGCTGAAACTCGATGTGGCCTTGCAGGCGTTCCGGCTGAACCGGGTGTTTGCACTCCTTTATTTCCGGGATGGTGTTGAGCAGTTTCACAATACGCGATGCCCCGACCATGCCCTGTGCCAGCGTAGCCGCCTGGGTCGACAGAGCCTGTATCGGTGTAATAAGCATATTCACATAGGTGTAAAACGCCACAAACTCACCGATGCTCATCGCCTGACGCTGAATGAAAAATATTCCTGTGCCGATGGTCAGCAGCTGAGTGATTATCGTGAGCATATCCAGAACCGCTCCCAGACGGATCTTGTCAAAAGTCAATTTCATCTGCATTTGCACCGTCGGACGCAGATTGCGGAAAAAGCGGTGGGTTTCAGATTGCTCTTTGCCGAAAGATTTTACGACCTTTGTGCCCATGAGGATCTCTGATAAATTGGCGGAGATTTCCGACATTTTTTCCTGCAGTACCATGGAATCCTGCCGCATCACCTTGCGCGAAACATAAAAGTTGATAAAGTGCAGCGGCAATGTCAGCAGCACCACCAACGCCATTTGCCAGTTGAGAAAGAGCAGTATCACCGAAATCAGTATCAGCTGGAAAAGCTGTTCTCCGAGAATGTTTATCATCATCATAAACATATTCAACAGGGAAACGTCACTGATGACATTGCTGATAAGTTTGCCGGTGCGGTACTCTTCGTAAAAGCGCAGTGAGAGGCTCTGCAGATGCTTGAAAACCTTTTGCCGCACATCGACGATCAACCGGATACCGGTATAGTCCACCGATGATGTCAGCATATAGCGTATCATGCAGCGGGAAAGATAAATGATCAGCATCACCACACATAAAATGGAAAAGAGCAGATAATCTCCCGACGGCAGTATTTTGTCGACGGCAATTTTCAGCATCCACGGAACTGTCAATACGATGGAATCAAACGCGATCGTCAGCAAAAAGCCTGTGACAAGCATTTTCCGGTAGGGGCGGAACAGGGCAAAAACTTTGTTAAGCGGCTGCTTTTCATAACTGTCCAGAATGGACTTGCTCTCTCGTGAGAAATTGCGTCGGCTCATGGTCATTCCTGATTTTTATTTTTCCGGTCTGACGGCATAACATAGCACTGTTTGCGGCTATTGCAAATGTTTTTTTTCAAAAAAAGCGGAATTTGTGAAGCATATATTGCCGCAAGCGGCGGGACATCACCTGTTTTTCACTTTCAAGGGAATATAATTGCTGCTGATTTGCAATTTCCCGTTTACAAATCCAACATCTGCGATATAAGTGAGGCGCGGATGAACTTTTGAAGGGGTGTTGTGGGCATGAAAAACGATTTTCAATTTTCCCTGTTTGTCCCGGAAAAAACTGTGGTGTCCCACACCGACCAGAGAACCGGGGCGGTGCAGCAGCGGATTGTGCTTATATTTTTTCCACGGTCCCAAGGGCGAATTCGCCTTTGCCGCCCCGATGGCATAATCATGGCTGCGGTAATCGTTGGCGGAATAGGTTAAAATAAATTTGCCGTTATGTTCGATGCAGAAAGCTCCTTCGGCAACAAATCCCCGTTTTCTTTCCCACGGTTCCGCCGGCCCGAGGATGCGGCGTATGGTATTTTTTTTAATGGTTATCAGGTCGTCCTGCAATTCAGCGGCATAGATGCCGGCTTTCTGACCTTTTTTCCACTTCCACATGGTCCAGAAAATATACGGTTTCCCGGAGGAAGAGATAAAAAGCGAGTTGTCGATGCCGTTGGCTTCCGGCATCATGGAGCGTTTTTCCTGCTGGACAAAGGGGCCCAGCGGTGAATCGGCAAAAGCGGCATTGATATGCTGTTCCGCGCTGAAATACATCAAAAATCTGTTTCCGACTTTGTATACTTCCGGTGCCCAGAAAAATTTTTCCGCCCAGGTGTCTTTTTTATGAAGTGCCAGTCCGCGGCTTTCCCAGTTTATCAAATCATCTGAAACATATACCGCAATGCCGTCATCGCGGTTGGTTCCGTAAGCATAGTAAACGCCGTCGTGGAGCAGGATAAACGGATCAGCCAGTGCCAGTTGTTCCGCATGTACTGTTCCAAATAAAAAAACTGCCAAAAAGAAGAGAATTTTTTTCATTGCCGCTCTCCGGTAAAAATTGCCGGGTTGATGTTGAATATCTGAATTTCTTACAATAGCACATATTAAAAACTTTTCAAGTTGTTTATTTTAACGCGGTGCTCCGGCAAAGATGGGATGCCGCTTGCTGTTTTTTGCAGATTTTTTACATTTTTTGCACGGATTTTTAAGGATTTTTCCAGTTCATGCGGTATTGTAATGAGCAGTGAGAGAACTCTTTAAGCAGGATGATTTATGTTTGCACTGTCGATTTCCAACGGAATAACCCAACTTTCCGCTGAAAGAGAATTGGAGTTGATAGCCGCGCACGGATTTTCCCATGTCCACTGGAGCCGGCACTGGAGCGGGGATTACGTTTTAAGTGCCTCTGAAATCAAACATTACTCCGGGCTCCTGAAAAACAGCGGACTTCAGCTTCAGGACATCCATGCTTCATGCGGCAGTGAAAAATGTTTTTATGCCGCTGAAAAATTCCGCCGTCAAGCCGGTGTGGATATGATTTTGAACCGGGCGGAACTGCTCGCGGCAATGGATGTGCCTTCTGCCGCGCTGGTTTTGCACATCCCCAATATGAATGAGATTTTCCACGAAAAAAGTATCCATGACGCCATCCGGGGGCAATACAGAAATCTGCGTCTTTCTCTTGATGAATTGCAAGCGCGTCTGCCGCTATTCGGCGATTACCGTATCGCTGTGGAAAATATGCCTTATGACAATTTTGAGATCATCCGGCTGCTGCTTGAGGAGTATCCGGCGGATTTTCTCGGGCTGGCGTTTGATTCCGGTCACGCCAACATCGGTTTTGCCCGCGGCATGGAGTCGGCGGAAAATTTGAGCTCCCGCATTTGCGCGCTGCACATTCACGACAATGACGGGGTCTCCGACTTGCACAAAATCCCGTTTTCCGGCACTTGTGATATGGAAAAGCTGGCGGGATTGGTCGCTGAATCCGGTTATCGCGGGGTGTTGAATCTGGAAGTGAATCTGAAACACGAAATGGATTCCGCCGGAAACGATACCGGGATATTTTTGCAGAAATGTTTCGATGCCGGACAGAAATTATCCGGTATGATAAATGAGCGAAAATCACTTAAAAAAGGAGAAAATATATGAAAAAAGTGTTGTGTTTGTTTGCGGCGGTATTTATGGCTTTCGCGCTGACTGCCAAAACTGTGGAAATCAATCCGTCTGTCCGCAAAACCGTGATCCTGCTGCCGCAGAAATGCAATTACGGTCTGAATTATGCCGCCAAAGAGTTGACGTGGCACATTGAAAAAATGACCGGTGTCAAACTTCAGACCGTCAGAAGTATTCAGAGTATTCCGGACGGGGCATTTGTGATTTCTCTCGGCGCAACTGATTTTGCCAAAGCTCATGGCGTTTCCGGTGCCGGCATGAAACACAACCACGCCCGGGTGCTCGGCGATGAAAACAAACTCATCATCACCGGCAATGACCGCGGTGAGAATTTTGCCGCACTGCTCATTGAAACCAGTGCCACGCTTTTTACAGTTTACCACATTCTGGAAAATGACAACGGCGTCCGCTGGCTGTGGCCGGGTAAACTGGGAACTGTGATTCCGGAGTCTGCCGTATTCAAATTCAAAGGCGGCGATTATATTCAGGGGACAAAGCTGAAATTCTTCTTCTGGCGGCAGCTGTGGCGGATAAACCCGAATTGGCCTGCGGAAGAGCTCGGCGCAAAATTTCTGAATGAAGAAGTCACCTGGCTGCTCCGCCACCGCAGCAACCGTGACCTTTCAGAGCAGCACTATCCCCACGCTTTTGAAAAATGGCCGCACAAATTCCTGAAATCCCATCCGGAATATTTCAATATGCTCCCCGACGGCACCCGGCGTGCCGACCCCACCAACTGGGGCGGACAGCTGCATTTGATAAGTATGTGTTCATCCGATCCGGGATTCCGCACCCGGGTCGTGACGGAATGGCTTGAGAACTTCAATCCCAAAATTCCCCGTATCAATGTGAAGTGCAACGACACTGACGACCGCTGTGTGTGCGACAGTTGCATGGCAGAGGATGAATCTGCCGTTCCCACCGCTGTCCGGCGGGCAAAGGCTCTTGCCAGATACAAAAAAGGTGACAGACACTGGAGCGAAGAACTCGGCGACGTCACCAAACGGCGTATCAAGTTTTATAAAGGTGTCATGGCTGAAGCCGACCGGCTCGCTCCGGAAAAGAAAGCGAAGTTTTCCGGTTTGATTTACGCCAACGGTTCCATGCCTCCGGAAAATACCCACCTCGGCGACCGTTTCCAGTTCAGCTTCTGTCCGCCGATGATGTTCCCCTGGACCAAAGCCAAAGTCGCCCGGTACAAAGCTTTCTGGGACGGCTGGTACAAAACCGGTGCTCACCTGGTGATGCGTCCCAACTTCACTCTGGACGGACACTGCTATCCCATAAATTACGCTGAAGAGTTTTTTGACTGCTACCGTTTCGCTGAATCCCGCAGTCTCACCGGCAGTGATTTTGATTCTCTCACGGGTATGCACGGCGCACAGGGGCTTACACTGTACACCATTGCCAGATTGCAGAATTCACCATCTGACATTACATTTGAGCAAATCCGCAAAGAGTTTTTCTCGGCATTCGGTGCGGCATCTGCGTACATTGAGAAATATTTTGACGAAACAGCCAGGATTTCCCGCAGTGACGAAAATATCAGCAAAGCTCAAGGCCCTGAAGGCGGCGCATGGACAACATTTTTCCTTTTCGGTCATCAGCTTTTCACCGTGGAAAAACTCTCCGCTCTGGGCAAAATCCTCGATGACGCTGCCGCCGCAGTCAAAGATGACCCGCTTGCCGCGGCACGGGTGGATTTTATCCGGCTCGGCTGGAAAAACGCTCTGCTTACCGCCGAAACTGCTGTCGCATTTGACGGATTCAAGAAACATGGAGAATATACGGAATTCGCCGAAAAAATCACCGCGCTGGATGAGTTCCGGGCAAAAAATGCTGCTTCCCACGCATTCAATATCGGTTACTGCGATGTGCGTGAAACTTTCCAGTGGCCCCGTACTCTGGCAAAAATGATGACTGCCAACACTATTGCACTGCCCATTGAGTGGCACTTCAAAACCGACCCGGACAAAACCGGAGAAAAAAACGGTTATGCCAAAATTGATTTCGATGAATCAAAATGGGAAAAGATCCCGACCAATGCGCCGTGGGACAAAAGCGGTTATGATAAGTACGACGGTTACGGCTGGTACCGGCTCCGGTTCACACTGCCGGAAAATTACAAAGGCGAACCGGTGCTGATGGTCGGTTCAGCCGATGAAGCCTGTGATGTGTGGATAAACGGAGTCAAACTGCTGCACCGTCCTTATCCGTTTGAGGGCAATGAAAACTCCTGGAACGAGGCATTTGATGTGCCTTTCGGCAAAGTCGTCCGCCCCGGGGAAAACGTTATCGCCATCCGGGTCGAGGATAATTGCGGCAACGGCGGATTGACCAAACGCTGTTTTATCAAATTTGCGGAAAAAATCGATAAAAACAACAATATCATTGTCAATTCTGATTTTTCGCAGAAGCTCAAAGCGTGGAAGCCCCGCCAGCAATTCGGCAAATCCAATATTTCCGTCACCACTTTTGACGGCAGACCGGTATTGCAGTTCCAGTATGTTTCCAAAGAGCCGTCGCGTTTGTATCAGAACCGTTACGGGGTACTCAGTCGGGTGCATCAGGATGCCAAAGGTCTGACCGTCGGCAAAAAATACAAAGTCGTGGTCAAATTCCGCACAAGTTTGGATTTCAGCGGCAAAATGATGGTATTTCTCCATGCGGATACCCAGACTTCCCGGGCGAGCAGATCCAATATCCAGATGAATCACGAAACTCCGCTGGCATCGTGGTCGGTGTTGAGCAAAGAATTTATTGCCAACCGGGATAATTGTACGGTGTATCTCAATTTTGCCGCCAATAAAGGCAAACTTTACATCGCTGAAGCAGCTGTCGTACCGGCGGAATAATTGCAGTGACCGAAAGTGTTTCAGAGGAAAATATGCCGGAGTTATCCCGTAAAAATATTTCAGGCAAAGTCAGCGGCATGGAACAGCTGGCGTTTGTGCGCCGCGCGGCAGCAGCCGACGGCAGCGGAGAATTCGTCACGGTCAACAACGGCGGCGGTCTGGGGTTTGCCATTTATCCGGAGTGTGGTATGGGTGTCGGTGAAGTTACCGTTAAAGGCATAAATCTGACCCCGCGCAGTTGCGGAACACTTCCGGAAATATACACTCGGATATTTGCCGCCGGAAAAATTCCGGGGTGTGAAAGCTCTGAAACTGTGCAGTTCTCCCCGTTGTGTGAATGGCGCGGTGAGGCGTATGTCATGGAGTTTTCCGGAGAGATGCTCCATCACACTTCCGGCGGCGGCACGCTCCGGCAGAGCCGTCTGATTTCAACTGTTGCGGGAAAAAATATTCTGACCGTTGAAGACCGCTTTTACAATTCCGGCAGTGACATTGCCGCGTTGCCGTTTGGCAGCAGTATCAATTTCGCCTGGCCGATGATAAATGAATCGGTATGGCTCGCCACCGCAGAACACCGGATAATTCCGGTCAATGAGGCGGCGGCGGCAGGGATGAAAGAGTGGTGCCGCATATCTGCGCCGCAGGAGTGTGCCGCGGAAGAAATTTTTTACCACGGATTGTCACCGGACAGAACCGGTATGAGCCGGGTGATGCTGATGAATCCGGAATTGAAACTTGCTGCAAGTGTGAGCTTCAGCAGTACCGCGTTTCCGCATTTGTTCCAGCGCAAGCAGATGCAGCAGGGGCAGTACGTTTTGAGTCTGTTGCCGTGGAACAGCAGTCCGCCGTTTCTGAGTTGTGCCGGAAAATATCCTGTACCGGAACTTGCCCCCGGGGAAAGCACCGTGTTTAAGGTGACAATAGCCTTTGAGGAGTTGTAACGCTTATCTTTCAAACATAAAAAACCGGAGGGGCGGGATTTTTTCCTGCCTCTCCGGTTCTATCTTTATCGGTTTGTTTTACGCTTCTGCGAGCATGAATTTGAGAGTTTTGTTTTCGTACTCAAACTTGTAACCGCTTTCACCGAGAACGCCATCGGTAATACCGGTGATTTCGGTGCCGTTGATAGCGAATTTGACGTTGGCAATATCGTCAAGCGTCACTCCGGTCATAACTGTCCACTCGCTTTCGCCGTCGAAAACTTTATCTT
>JAZNAR010000038.1:0-2033 GCA_045586645.1 Victivallaceae bacterium | reverse complement strand
TGGCAACAGAATATGTGGAAAAGCATTTTGGATTTGGAAAGTGCAGCCATTTTTTTCGGAGCAGAGGGAGTATTATGCCGTTCTGCTCCAAAAAGGATTGCTGCGCTTTTTTGTTTATTTACAAAAATGGCGCTTTTTCTTTTTTGATTCGATCAATGGAAAACCAATATAAAATACATGGAGTAGTTACATTTTGGAACATAAAAAATATACCCGCGAGGACTGCATCGCTCTTTTACAGAAAAAACAGAGCGAACTGCACGCAGGCGGTCTGACCCGTTTTCCGCAGAGGTCGGATTTCACGGATTATGAGGTCATGTCGATCAAGGCGTTTCTCGGACCGTGGCCCCGTGCTCTG
Organism: Victivallaceae bacterium; assembly: GCA_045586645.1. Classification (GTDB taxonomy): domain Bacteria; phylum Verrucomicrobiota; class Lentisphaeria; order Victivallales; family Victivallaceae; genus UBA1784. The sequence continues at coordinate 1,675 of JAZNAR010000038.1, read as the reverse complement.
GAAGCGGCAGGACTGAAAGAACCCCGCGGAGATGACCGTCTGGAAAAGAACCGCGAAAAACGTGCGCGGGCAAAGAAACGAATCCGGCAGATCAGAAAAGCGGCAAAAGCAGCCGCAGAAAATGCCGAAACAGCGGAGGAAACGGAATGAACGACACAGAAAAACTCCTGCAGACCCGGATCGGAGAAATTACCGGTCTGTATCCCGATGTTATGGATGCGGCGCGGAAACGTCAGGCAGAGCTTGCCAAGCCGCCGGGCAGTCTCGGACGGCTGGAAGATTTGTCCGTACAGCTTGCCGGAATCACCGGGCAGGTGAAGAATACCCTTGACCGGAAAGAACTCCTTGTTTTCTGTTCCGACAACGGCGTGGTGGAAGAAGGTGTTTCCTCCGCTCCCCAGTCGGTGACACTGGCACAGACGATCAATCTCACCCGCAGAAAAACGGGCGCGTCCGTGATTGCCGGACATTTCGGCTGTCATGTGCGGGTGTGCGACGTGGGAGTCAATGCGGACATCCGTGAACCTGCTGTGATCGACCGGAAGATCGCGTATGGGACGAACAATATTGCAAAAACAGCCGCAATGACCCGTGAACAGGCGATACAGGCGATCCTTGCCGGCATGGAGCTTGCCGAAACTGCCGCTCATGACGGTGCGAAAGCAATCGGTGTCGGCGAAATGGGCATCGGCAATACCACCACATCTTCGGCAGTGCTTGCGGTACTGACCGACACACCGGTGGAAGCCGTAACCGGACGGGGCGGCGGAATCACGGACGTGAGCTACCGGAAGAAAATCTCCGTGATCGAGACGGCGATCCGGCGGAATCAGCCCGACAAAAACGATCCTGTCGACATACTTGCGAAAATCGGCGGATTCGATCTCTGCGCCATGTGCGGAGCGTTTCTCGGTGCGGCGCGGATGCGGATTCCCGCCGTGATTGACGGATTCATTTCCGTTGTTGCTGCACTCTGCGCGGTACGGCTTTGTCCGACCTTGCGGGAATATCTGATTCCGTCCCATGCTTCCTATGAAATCGGCTACCGTATTGCCATTGATGAGCTTGGATTAAAGCCGCTGTTCGATCTCGGAATGCGGCTCGGCGAAGGAAGCGGCTGTCCCATTGCCATGATGATGCTCGATGCCGCCTGCGCCGTGATGAACGATATGGCGACCTTTGCGGAAGCGGATATCAACGACGATTATCTCAACGATATCCGCAGAAACGACGCATTTACTGTAAAAGGAGACTGACATGAACGTACTGATTTCAGGCGGCTGCAAGAACGGCAAAACGGGCTTTGCACAGGAGATTGCCGTTCGTCTGTCGCCGGAAGGAAACCGATATTATGTGGCGACTATGATCCCCTACGACGGTGTGGACCGGGAACGCATCGCCCGTCACATCGATGACCGTGCCGGAATGGGATTTGAAACGCTGGAGGTTCCGCGGAATATTGCGTCCTGCCTGACGCTGGCAAAACCGAATTCCACGTTTCTCATGGACAGCGTGACCGCGCTTCTGCTCAACGAATTGTTTCCAGAATCGCACAATGGCGATGCCGATCCGGGTGCGGTCGATCGCTGCCGTGACGGACTTCTGAAGCTGGCGGCGGGAGCAAAAAACGCGGTGTTTGTCACCGACTACATCTATTCCGATGCCATACGGTATG
>JAZNAR010000037.1:0-4719 GCA_045586645.1 Victivallaceae bacterium | reverse complement strand
TGTCGCCAACGATTTCAAGATAACCTTTTTCCATGTTGGTAACACTGTCATCATCGCCGATAGTACCGGTAACGCCGGTAGCGATAACAGCTCCGGCTTCAAGTCCGGTACCATCAACGGTGATGGTGATACCGCTCAAATCGGCATTAACGGTAAAGGCAAGAGCCGCACCGGCATTGAAGGTGATTTTGCTGAAACCCAGAGACCCGCCGGAAATAGTGTTGCTCCCGGAGAGATTCAGCAAGGTACCGCCAAATATTGCGTCAGTAACCGTAATCGCGGCATTGTCAAGGTTTACATTACCACTGCCGGACAAATTTGCATACAGAACCATAGTTCCGGAAATATTCAGAGCATTCTGGTTGTAAATGGTATCTGTTGTGCTTAAAAATTCCGTATTGGTCAAAGTCAAAACTCCGGCATTGTAGATAGCACCGCCGTTACCGGTGGCTTTATTGCCGGTGAAAGAGACATTTTTCAACGTCATTATGCTGTTATTGTAAATCGCCCCGCCGTTTTCGGCAGAGTTATTGGTGAATTTACCACCATCCTGTTCATAACTTGCGGTAGAGGCATCGTTAGTGGCATAGTTGAACACTGCACCGCCCAAACTTCCAGCCGCTTCAGCTTGGTTATTGCTGAAATCGACGTTAGTCAACGTTGCCGTGCTGCCGGTGGCAGCTGCTCCGCGATTCTGCAACGCACCGCGGCTTTTGGCGGTGGTATTGGAAATCGTGGTATCAGCGATCGTCATTTGACTGTTCTGACCGGTAATGGCGATACCGCCGTATACATCGGCATTAGTAATGTTGTTGAAAACAGCGCCATTAATATCCAATACACTGTTAGTGACATTGACTGCTTGAGCAGAGCCGGTGAAAGATGCACCGGATTTGATTTCCAGTTTGTCTTGACTTGTGCCATTAACGGTGATGGACGGCAATGCTGCATCCGAATAAATTTCTTTGATTTTGCCATCCAGAGAGGTTATTGCATAGATTGCATCAAATACTTGCAGACAGAGTGCATTGTCAGCATTGGTATTCAGTAGCAGATAGTTGTCTCCGAATTTCTGTGGGACGGCATCCACGGTTAAGGTGACACTGGTTTCGGGGAGAGCGATGTCATATACCGAAACAGAAGCGATCGCATTGCCGGTTCCAATAAGTTTGTAACTGCCGCTTGCCTGATTTGCCGCCATGCCGACACTGAAAGAGACGTTTTTACCCAATGTAACATGTGGAGTGTGAAAAATCACGCTGTCATCACTGGTCCTATCCGCAATCAGCAGGGAAATCTCCGTATTGTCCGCGATATTTATTTTCTTTGATACATTACTGACAACTCCAATCGCGACATTTCCGGCAAGAGAGATTTTGCCGCTCCAATTCATTGTACCTTTGTTGTAAATCGTATCGGATTTAGTCGCAAAAACCGTGTCACTGATATTGATCGTACCGGCATTGTTATAAATCGCCGCACCACCATCAGAATTTTTGGAAGTATTTCCGGAAAACGTTGAATTGCTGATCGAAATAACTACATTGGCGTTATTGCTGAAAATCGCTCCGCCATTGTTCGCTCCGGTTCCGGTACATTTGTTGTTGCTGATGGTGGAATCGGTAACAGTGATTTTTGATGCGGCAGTATCGGCATAGAGCGCACTGCCCAAACCGGTGGCGGTATTATTGTCAATGAGAGCGTCATTCAATGTCAATGTTCCGCCAGTTACATAAAACGCTCCGCCGCGTGAAGCAGCATTGTGAGAAATAACGGTTCCAGTCAGCGCAGATGTGCCTCCGCTCATGAAAAGAGCAGCCCCGTTGTAACTGCCTACCGCACTGCCGGTCAATGTGGCTCCGGTAATCTCAACCGTGCCGCCATTATTGTTGATCGATCTGCCGGCAGGGTTGCTCAATGTAGCTCCAGCAAAAATTTCCAACGCAGAAATGGAACTGCCATCTACCGTAATTGCACCGGAAATCACTTTGTTGGTATATGCATTTTTGAGCGAACCATTCAAGTAAGCTGCACCATAAATGGAATCCAGCACTTGCAGGCACAAATCCTTGTTGGAATCGGTAATAATTTTAATAAAATTGCTGCCGATTTTCTGCACGGAATCATTAACGGTAAGACTTACTTTACTGTCCGGATCTGCGACAGAATAAGCTGAAACGGAAGTAATGGCATCACCGGAACCGACAAGTTTATATATCCCGGCTGCCTGATCATCTGCCACTCCGATGCTGAAAGTGACGTTTTCGCCCAGGTTGACATGCGATGTGTGGAAAATTACACTGTCATCGGTAGTTCTGTCTGCTGCCAGCAGGGAAATCTCCGTATTGTCCGCGATATTTATTTTCTTGGATACTCCACTGACAACTCCAATCGCGACATTTCCGGCAAGAGAGATTTTGCCGCTCCAATTCATTGTACCTTTGTTATAAATCGTATCAGATTTAGTCGCAAAAACCGTGTCACTGATATTGATTGTACCGGCATTGTTATAAATCGCCGCACCACCGTCAGAATTTTTGGAAGTATTTCCGGAAAACGTTGAATTGCTGATCGAAATAACGACATTGGCGTTATTGCTGAAAATTGCTCCGCCGTTATTTGCTGCGGTTCCGGTACATTTGTTGTTGCTGATGGTGGAATTGGTTATAGTGATTTTAGCAGCGGCAGAGTCTGCATAGATCGCACTGCCGAGGTTGGTTGCGGTATTATTGTCAATGAGAGCATCATTCAATGTCAATGTTCCGCCAGTTACATAAAACGCTCCACCGCGGTAGGCAGTGTTTTCAGAAATGACGGTTTCTGTTAATGTTGAAGTGCCGCCTTCCATATAAAGTGCCGCACCGTTGTAATTGCCGGTTATTTTGCAAGCGGTCAACGTCGCTCCGGCAATGTTAACCGTACCTCCGTTATTGTTGACAGCCCGATTTGCCGGGTTGCTCAATGTCGCTCCGGCAAAAACTTCCAATGACTTGACACTGCTGCCGTTGACAGAAATGGTCTCTGCAATCACCGGCTCAAGATACTCAGTTGTGACAGAACCTGTGGTAATTGCATAGATTTTTGAATTTTCCGACATTTCCAGTCTCCTTTTGTTTTAGTTGTTGTATTATTATTTGACCAAATTTAACAAATCATTTACATCGGCAGTCGCCAGACATTCCACGGTGTCTGCAGCACCGTAATAAATTTTTACTTCGCCGGAGTCTTCCAGAATCATGCCGCCGGGAAAAATAACATCCCCGCGGAAGCCGATTTTTTCATAAGGAGTTTCCGGAGCGAGCAACGGTTTGTCATAAATCCCGATAACTTTTGACGGATCATCCAGATCCAGCAGCATCAATCCGGCATAATAGATTTTACGCCAGTTCAAGTGCCATGACTCAAGGTCGTAATCGGCATATTTTACGGCATGAAATGTGGTCAGCCACCCTTTCGCAGTTTTGACCGGAGGCGCAGCGGGACCAATTTTAGCGTCCGCATAAGGAACTTTCTCCGCTCCCAGCACCAGACGGCTATCTCCCCAGTAAATCAAATCCGGTGAAGCAGAACACCACAAGTCGAACTGCTCTGCCGCACCGTTGCGGCTGTAAACCGGCATCGGACGTTCCAAGCGGAAATATTTACCGTTGATCTTTTCCGGGAATAATACCATATTGCGGTTATCCGGAACCGACAGGGATTTTATTTCAAATTTATCGAAATTCTCCGTCACAGCGATTCCGCCGCGCAAGCCATGTTTGGTGTCCATGGCAAAACAAACCACCGCTTTGTCGTCAATAATGGTCAGCCGGGGATCGTAGACCCGCAGGATTTCTTCATCATTAACTTCCCATACCGGCTGCGGGCGGATTTCCCAGTTGATGCCGTCGGTACTTTCGGCAAGACCGATATTGGTACCTTTGAAAGGTACTCCGCGTTTGCCGCTTGCCAGAAAATCTGCTTCGGTTGCGCCGTAATCATTGCGGAACAGCATCACATATCTGCCTTGATATTTGGCAACTCCGGCATTGAAAATCAACGATGCTTCAAATGGCATCTTATCCGCACTCAACAATGGATTTTGCACGTGACGGTGCAGACACGTTGCCGTGGTGAAAATATTTGCCATAAACTTATTCTCCTTTTCCTTCAATAATTACCGGGCATTGTGCCGGAATAATTAATTTCAAAATATTTCCATTTCCAGTTACACTCAATTGTTCAGGATAAACGACTTTGTACTCAGCTGCCTGACATTCCCGGTCATCAAGTTTTACTGAAATATTGTGAGGTTTATGGTCCAAATTATACAGTACGATGCCCATAGTTCCATCCGGGGCCCGGAATGCACTGGTAAGTACCGCCGGGGATTTCACCTCATATACATTCTGACTCCATCCAATTCCCCATGGAATCATTAATTCCGGAATATCAGATATTATTTCCGGCTGACGCAGCATTTTGCCGTAAACAAAAAATTTCCGTCCGGCATCAAAAGCTTCCATACGTTGCTTACTGGTACGTCTCACCCGTTCCGGCTCACTGAAACGATACATTACGTGCGGCAGTTCCCAACCGGGCATAATGCCCCAGAGCAACGCCTGGGCGGTTTTGGCAACCACCCCCTGCGCTTGCCCGGACAAGTCCCCTCTGCCGTAATGAGTGGCAAACAATAAGGCGTAATCATTGTAAACAACCGGTGCAAGCGGGATTGCAGTA
>JAZNAR010000036.1:0-15350 GCA_045586645.1 Victivallaceae bacterium | reverse complement strand
TTTTATGGATATTATCATTGCCGGCGGCGGTGTTTCCGCCTTTGAAGCAGCTCTGGCTGCAAGAAAGAGTTCTCCTGACTGTAATATTGTTATTCATTCCGCTGAAAGTATTCCCCCCTACCGCCGTCCCGCCCTGCCCGGACTGATTGCTGCAAGCGAAGAGGAATTTTCCAAAATTTTTATCCGGAAAGATGATTTTTATCAGGCAAACAATATTCAGCTGATCCTCAACTCCCGGTTGACCGGTATGGACCCCGCCAGAAAAGAGGTGATTTTCAACGGAAACCAAATCTGTCACTATGATAAACTGATTCTTGCTACCGGCGGTAAAGCCTTTCTTCCGCCGCTCCCCGGCATTGACCGCGAAAATGTCTTTGCCCTGCGTACCTATGACGACTTGATCCGTCTCCGCAAAAAAATTGCCGCAGGCGCCAAAAAGTTTACCATCGTCGGCGGCGGTATCCTCGGACTGGAACTTGCCGATGCCCTGCACAAATGCAACGTAGCTGTGACTTTATTGGAACGCTCCGAACGTCTGCTCAAAAAAGACGTTTCCTCCGAAGACTCTCAGATGATGATGGAAAAACTCCAAACAGTTGAAAACTTCAAACTCATCTGCGGTGCCTCAACCTGCGAAGTGACGGAGCAGGGCGTTCTGCTTGAATCCGGCGAAGTCATCCCGAGTGATGTTGTTATTTTTTCCACCGGCAGCCGTCCGGAACTTTCAGGCATCTCCCCCGAAATCAAAGTTGACCGCGGAATCATCGTCAATTCCAGAATGGAATGCAGTCTCCCCGACGTCTTTGCCTGCGGAGATAACTCCCAGTATGACGGAAATGTCTGCGGTCTTTATACCACCTCGCGCGCCATGGCTGCCGTCGCCGGAAACAACGCTGCCGGAAATTTGACGGAATATATACCAAAACATAACTCCATCACCCTCAATGTTTTAGGATTTAAAATGTCAAGTGACGGCAAAGTGACCGTCAAATAAATCCCTCTTCTTTTGTGACAAGATGGTGTGGAAACCGGGTGGAACCTGCGTCCCGCAAACCCCCACGGGTATCATGCGCCGCAGCCATAAAATAACTTGAAAAAACAGGGTTGAGGGTGTATATTTTGGCATGATTTCCCGAACAGCAGCGGTGCGTCCGGTCTGTGAGGGAAGATATACGGGGTTTTCTGAAACGGAGGGGTGTTTCCCGACGGACAAGGAGATAATAATGGAAGATACACGCATTGCCCTTATCGGCATAATAGTTGAAGATCTTTCTGCTACGGAAAAGATCAATCTCATTCTGCATGACTGTTCCGAATTCATCGTTGGACGTATGGGGATACCCTACCGCAAAAAAAATGTCAGCATCATCAGTGTCATCGTTGATGCGCCTGCCGATCAAATCAGTTCTATTTCAGGAAAACTCGGCATGATTGAGGGTGTCAATGTCAAAACAGTCTATACAAAAGGAAAATAATTATCATGTACGATCCCAAATCCTCAAAAGCAGAAGAGTTTATCTCCGACAGCGAAATCAAGGCAACGCTTGCCTTTGCCGATGAACACAAAAATGACCGCGCCATGCTTGAAGATATCCTTGCAAAGGCGCGTGAACAAAAAGGTCTTTCGCACCGTGAGGCCCTGATCCTTCTGGATTGTTCCCTCGAAGACATCAACGAAAAAATCTTCTCCCTTGCCAAAGAGATCAAACAGCGTTTTTACGGCAACAGAATCGTGATGTTTGCGCCGCTGTATTTATCCAACTACTGCGTGAACGGCTGTATCTACTGCCCCTATCACATGAAAAATACAACCATTCCCAGAAGAAAACTCTCTCAGGAGGAAATCAAAGCTGAAGTCATCGCTCTTCAGGATATAAGACATAAACGTCTTGCTCTCGAAGCAGGCGAACATCCCACCATGAACCCCATTGAATATATCCTTGAAAGTATCAAAACCATCTATTCCATCAAGCACAAAAACGGTGCCATACGCCGGGTGAATGTCAATATCGCCGCGACCACTGTGGAAAATTACCGCAAACTCAAAGATGCCGGCATCGGTACATATATACTCTTTCAGGAAACCTACCACAAGCAGAATTACGAATATCTCCACCCGACCGGTCCCAAACATGATTACGCCTGGCACACTGAAGCGATGGACCGCGCCATGGACGGCGGGATCGACGATGTCGGCTGCGGAGTGCTTTTCGGTCTGGAAAATTACCGGTATGATTTCACCGGATTGCTGATGCACGCCGAACATCTTGAAGCTTATAAAGGCGTCGGACCGCACACATTGAGCGTGCCGCGCATCCGTCCGGCGGATGACATTGACGCGTCAGACTTCAGCAACGCCATCAGTGATGATATTTTTGAAAAGATAGTGGCGGTTTTGCGGATTGCCGTGCCGTATACCGGCATCATCGTTTCCACCCGGGAGTCCAAAGCCGCCCGGGAACGGGTGCTGAAAGTCGGGGTGTCCCAGATAAGCGGCGGTTCACGCACCAGCGTCGGCGGCTATACCACCGACGCGCGGCATGATGAAACTGCCCAGTTCGACGTCAGCGATCTGCGTACACTGGATGAAGTTATCCACTGGCTGCTGCAAATGGGACATATCCCCAGTTTCTGCACGGCATGCTACCGCGAAGGGCGTACCGGCGACCGCTTCATGTCACTGGTCAAATCCGGACAGATCGCCAACTGCTGCCAGCCCAATGCGCTGATGACGCTGAAAGAGTATCTGGAAGATTACGCTTCACCGGAAACCCGTGCCCTCGGCGAAAAGGTCATTGCCGCGGAATTGCTCAACGTTCCCAGTGAAAAAGTCCGGAATATCGCCGCAGAAAACCTGCAGGAAATCAGCAACGGCAAGCGCGACTTCCGCTTCTGAACATACACTACTGCTCCTGCTGAAAGCGGCTTTTCAGCCGATGCGGTATATCGCTGCCGCGTGGGGCGGCAATTCCACGGTCAAATCCTCTCCGGGGGCGATCATGCCCACGGTTTCATGCGAATAGATTTCAGTCACTTCGCCGGAAACTCCTGCCGGAAGCATTTGGGAAGTAAGCGTATATTTTTTGCTCTCATCGCCGTGCCAGTTGCAAACGGCAAGCAAATGTTCATTTTTTCCGGAATAAAATATTTCCGGCATATAGCCATCTGTACCGCCAACGATTTCCGGCACGCCGTTACGCAGCGGCAGCAGAAACCGGAGCATTTCCTCCCGGTCGGCATCAAACGTCTTGAATCTTTCAGACACACAATATATGCCGCCGCCGAGATATTGATTGACGGTTATCGAGTACGCTTCAACATCTGTAAAATCGGCACAGGAAAGATGCGCCGCTTTGGGCTTCGTCCCCCACATCACATCATTGCGGCGCAACTGCAGCGCATCGGGGTCGACACTCCAGAGCCGGTTGTAGAAATTGCGCCACAGATTCTGTTTCATACGCATATTGTAATTGGCTATCCTGCCGGATTTGCCCCCGTACCAGTGACCGCGCAAATCCGCTCCGGAACGGACGACCTCGACCAATCCGGCGGATGCTTCAAACAATCCGCCGCAGGCATTGACAAATCCGTTGCCGCCGACAGCATTGCGGATCAGCTGCATCCCACGGCGGTACGCTTCCGCCCGCGTGGTCTTTCCGGCGAAACGGGCATTTTTGTGGATGAATACCGCCCGCAGAAAATCCAGTTTGTGATAGACATATCCCCAATCCGCCAGTTTGCGGAACAATCCAGTCAGAAATTTTTCCGCGTTTTCCGCTGTCGGGTCAAGAGTATAACAATCCCCGTATGAAGTTTTGAATATACACGGTTCACCATTCTCATCGCGCAGCACCAGATCCGGATAAAGTGTCACCGCTTTTGAATACGGCTGCAATACAAACGGAGCCGTCCATATCCCCGGAACAATGCCGGCAGCACGGATACGGTCGGCGATTTCAACCATCCCGCCGGGGAATTTTCCGGTATCAGTATCCCAGTCGCCGAAACCGGTGTGCCAGCCGTTGTCAAGCTGATAGACCTGAAACGGCAGATTTTTCCCGGCGATATACTCCAGATTATCCAGAACCTCCTGCCGGTTTATGTCATTGCCGTAGTAGTACCATGTGCAGTAGACATTGTCAAACGGCAGATGACGCGAACCGTACAATCCGGCAATGCGTTCAGCATGATTTTTCAACAGCTGCGGCAGAGATGAACCAGTGTCAATGACAAAATCATGGCATTGGAAAACCTCGCCCGGAGCCAGCACTCTGCTGTCAAGTTCGGCAGTCGCCGTGAAGGAGTGAATTTTTTCTGCGGTATGGTCGATCGCCAGTTTCACATTTGAAAGATGCCTGTCCTGCCCCGCAAAACCGGCAAACAGCATTTCCGGCACCAAAAAGACCATTGCAGGGTCAGCTTCAATCACATCAATGTCTGCCGCATCCCCCTGCCCGTTGGCATTTTCCACCCCGAAACCGGCGGCGATTTCAGAGCTGTCAAACATCGCATCCAAATAGGCATCATCGTTTCTGCGCGCGGGCATGAATACCCCCGGCACGTCGTTTTTCTGCCGGGCAAGTTTGAATACTTTCATTTCCGCAAACGGCACATCAAACTCCGGCGATTCCACTTTCAGCACCGTGATGTCCGGCAGTTTCACCGGCTGCGGTGAAATGTTGACAACTTTTATCCGGCAAATTATCTGATGCTCATTCACAGTCAGAGAACGGCATATTTGCAAATCACCGTATGCTGTTTGGTCATTGGCGTCAAATTCAAGCACGGTATCATTGACAGCCGTGGTAAATGTATCCGGAAGCAAATCAAACGAAAATTTCATGGTCTTTTATTCTCCGACAGCTTGTTCACTGGTGTATCCTGCATGGACGTACACCATTGTACGTCCCGCAATAAAACTTACTATAACACATGATAAAAGTTTTGTCAAATCATGCAGGCAAAAATCACCCCCGGATATTTTCACCGTAAATACAGTTCGCCCGTACTTGTAAAAAAATTTTTTCTGTTTATATTAAGGATTGAAATATATAAATGGAGTTTTCAATGGGTATATTCAAATTGCACGCGCCGTATGCTCCCGCCGGCGACCAGCCGGAAGCTATCCGGGCATTGCAGCAGGGCTTGCGGAACGGGGAAAGATTCCAGACTTTGCGCGGAGTCACCGGTTCGGGCAAAACATTTGTCCTTGCCAATGCCATCGCGCAGGAAAACCGCCCGGTACTGGTGCTTTCGCACAACAAAACGCTGGCGGCACAGCTTTACAGTGAGTTCAAGAGCTTTTTCCCGGAAAACGCCGTTGAATATTTCATCAGTTATTACGATTATTATCTGCCGGAGTCATACATCCCGCAGACCGACACCTATATCGCCAAAGATGCTTCCATAAACGAGGATATTGAAAAATTACGCCTTTCTGCCACCGCCAGTTTGGTCGAAAGGCGCGATGTCATCATCGTTGCCAGCGTTTCGTGCATATACAGTCTGGGCGCACCTGAAGAATTTACCGAAATGTGCGTCCGCATCGACTCCGGCGACACCGTAAACCGCGATGAACTGCTCCGCCGTCTGGTGGAAATCCAGTACACCCGCAACGACACCGCCCCGGGCAAAGGGGAATTCAGGGTGCGCGGCGATGTGGTGGATGTGTTTGAACCGCAACGGGATGACTTTATCAGAATAAGTTTTTTCGGCGACGGTATCGAACGCATGGAACGGCGCGACGCTTTGACCGGCAAGCTGAAATCCGTGCTGCCGCAGGGAACACTTTTTCCCTGCAAACACTTTGTCATGCCGCCCGACCGCATTGCCGCCGCCTCTGAAGCCATCCGGCAGGAAATGCATGAACGGGTGCGCTTTTTTGAAGCGCAGGGACAGCTTGTCGAAGCCCAGCGCATCGCCCAGCGGGTCGAATATGATTTGGAAATGATGCAGGAATTGGGCTATTGCAGCGGCATCGAAAATTACTCCATGCACCTCTCCAACCGCGCTCCGGGAATGCGTCCATACTGTCTGTTTGACTTTTTCAAGGATGATTTTCTCACCATTATAGATGAATCCCACGTCACATTGCCCCAGCTTCAGGCGATGTACAAAGCCGACCGGCAGCGCAAACAAACCCTTATCGACCACGGTTTCCGGCTGCCGTCGGCTCTGGAAAACCGTCCGCTGATGTTTGAAGAGTTTGACGGACTTACCGGACAGACTGTCTATGTTTCCGCCACCCCGGGCGAAAGTGAATTATCCCGCACCCCCTCCCCTGTTGACCTGATCGTGCGCCCGACCGGTCTGCTTGATCCGGAAATCGAAGTCCGCCCGCTGGAAGGTCAGCTGGATGATGTCATTGCCGAAATACGCAAAATTTCCGCCCGCGGCGGACGCACCTTTGTCACCACACTGACCAAAAAAAATGCCGAGCGTCTGGCAGATTATTTGAGTGACATCGGGGTGAGGACAAGCTATCTGCATTCAGAACTTGACGCCCTGGAACGTGTCCGCATACTCAACAAACTGCGGGACGGGGATTTTGACTGCCTGATAGGGATAAACCTTTTGCGCGAAGGCATTGATATGCCGGAAGTTGCGCTTGTAGCGATACTTGACGCCGACAAAGTCGGATTTCTGCGCTCGGAACGGGCGTTGATACAGACCGCCGGCAGGGCGGCGCGCAACCGGAACGGCAGAGTCATTCTCTACGGGGATTCCGTCACTCCGGGAATGCAGGGTCTGATCGACATAACTTCAGCCCACCGCAAAAAACAGCTTGCTTACAACCTGGAGCACAACATCATTCCGCAGACCATTGTCAAAGAAAAGCGTCAGACCGTCAGTGAAATCATCGGTTCAACGCCGCGCAAAAAGAAAAACCGTATGCCTGATCTCCAGTGCGACACCTTGAGCGACGGCATGGTGGACTTTGACAAAATCGGACTTGATGAAAAATCCTGTGCCGAACTGATTTCTGAACTCACCGGAGAGATGCTCGCAGCTGCCGAAGCACTGGAATTTGAACGCGCCGCCGACCTGCGGGACAGAATACGCCAACTCTCCGGCGGCAAAACTCATAAATAAAGCAGTGCCGCCGCCGCCAGAGCCAACAGTGCGAGAATAAACGCCGGAATACAATCCAGCAATATCAATTTGCCCTCTTTGCCGGAAGCATTCACCGTGGCACACGCGGCAATAACTCCGCTTATCCGTATCATACTGCCGAGCCCGCCGCCGGTATTCTGCAGAGCCAGCACCAGAATTTCATCACTTTTGAGCATCTGCGCCGTATCAAACTGCAACGTGGAAAAGAGAATATTTGAAACCGTACATGAACCGGAAAAAAATGTGCCGAAAATACCGATAAACGGCGAACCGGCAATAAACGCTCTGCCCATCATATCCGCCACTGCCTGCGCCACACAACCGAGCATCCCCGGCAATCCCGCCGGATTATCCGCTGAAATCACCATTATCTGGATCATCGCCACACTGGCGGCAACGGCGACGGCTGCCATACGTATCTGTTTTCCGGTCGCCGCATAAATCTGCAAATGTTTTTTCAACGGCACGCGCCAGATGACGGCAAACAGGGATGCGATAAGACAAAACGGCACGAGCCCGGGATTATTCAATATTTTCCAATCCACTGCCGTCCCCGGGACCGCAAATAAATCCGGTATACACACCGCGACACGGTTCAGCCAGTATTTAAAAGGCAGAAACGGCAGCCGCAAAATCAGCAGCGATACCGCAAGCACAATGTACGGCATCCACGCTTTAAGCACCGGCATTTGCGGCGCACTGCTGTTTGGCACAAATGTATTTTTTTCCTCTTCCGGGAAATCCCAGCAATATTCCGGAACAAGGAAACGGTATTTCACCGCCGCCGTCACCACCGGTATCCCGATGACCGCCCCCATCACAGAAGGCAGTTCCGGTCCGATGCAAAGTGCGGTCAAACGCCACGGCACGATATATGCCGCTCCGGAAAAAAGTGCAAACGGGATTATTTCTGCTATGGAACGGAGCTTACGCCCTTTTTTACTCAAAACTGTCATCACGATTATGGCGATCAGGGGAATGAAAGCTCCGGAAAGACCGCTGACCGCAGTCAATTTATCCAGCAGTGCGTGCATAAATTCCGTTTCTGTCATGCCGAGGGAAGCGATTTTGCCCGCAAGTGTTTTCTCTGTCGTCATCACCGGTATGCCGACCGCACCGAATGGCACCGGCAGCGAGTTGCATATCAGCGACACCGCCAATGCACTCAATGCCGGAAAACCCAGTCCGCAAAGCAGCGGAGCCGCCAGTGCCGGTGCCGCCCCGAAACCGGAAGTCCCCTCAATGAAACCGCTGAAAAGCCACGCGATAACGATTATCTGAATCCGTCTGTCCTGCGAAATCGTTGAAAATGTACTGTTTACCGCATTCAATGCCCCGCTTGCCCGCATCACATTCAACAGCAGGATGGCTCCGAAAATTATCAGAATAATATCCAGAGCTTTCAACACTCCCGCAAGTGACGCCCCCGCGATCATACCGCACGGCATCTGCCAGAAACAGGCGGCGATCATCACCGTCAGCACCCACGCCGCCGGTAATGCCTTGCCGGGAGTGAGCTTGAAAACACTCAACATCAGCAAAGCACAGACTATCGGTAAAAGAGCAAGCAGAATAAGCATTTGTCAAAAACGCTCCACTCCGGATGATTCCGGAATGGAGCTCTGTATTGTTTTTTGATATTTTGTTTTATTATTCGTCAGCTTTATTATCGGCATCGACCGCTTCAAGCTCGGCTTTATCAGCCAGCGACATGGTCCCGGAAACCTGACCGTTATCCAAATCGTTGAGCTTGCGGGTTTTCAGGTCGCGGAAAAGCGCGATGAAGTCGACCACACCGCCGATACCGAATACAAAGATGCAGATGAATGCGGCGATCCCCGGCACCAACAATTGAACCACAAAGAAGTACCAGCCCCACCATTCAAGCGGCCACGGAGTGACGGCATTCCAGATCAGCACGGCAATAAAGGTGAAAAGGAAGTTGTAGACGAAACTGTAGATGAAGAACGTCCACGCCGTAATTTTGTCACCGGTGGTAAATTCCGGTGTAATGCCAATAATCTTTTTGAAAACATTCCGCAAACTCCACGGTTCACTGGCTTTGTTTTCGCCGTCAAGATTGTATTTGCCGCGATGGAGCATACGGTCAAGGTTGAACGGCTCTTTGCAGGTGAATTTGGAAACGATGATATAGAGGATCAGCGTAAACACCGAGATCATAAAGCCGAATTCATAACTGTTGATCGGGCATTTCAGCGGATTCATCGTCCAGACGATCCACGGGTCAAACGGTTTGGAAGCCGCCGCGAGGAAGTTGCCGACCGTTTCGACCAAGCCGTGCCGTTCCAGGAAAGGATACACATGGTCCGCCCAGCCGCGCTGGGTAAAAACACACACCAGAGAAAGGATCATACCGGTAAGTATACTTGTCCACGCACCGGCAGTCGTACCGAAACGGCTGTAAAGACCGAATATCATCACCGGCGCACAGCCGCCGATCCAGAGCGAAGTGACGATGGTCACAAACAGCTGGATATAATCAAGCTGTGCAAGGTACAGCGAGCCGAAAAGGAATATCACACCGACACCGATACAGGTCCAGCGCAACAGCCAGATGTGCTGTTTCGGAGTGAGAGTTTTCGGGATAAGCGGCATCAGCACGTCCTGCGCCACCGTCAATGCGGCAGAGTAGATACGGGTATCATCGGTGGAAATCATCGCCATGACCAGCAACAGCACAAACAGACCGGTCATACCCATCGGCAGTATGTCGCGGATAGCCACACTCAACATCTGCTGATGATAGAGCGTTTTGTACTGCTGGAATGCGTCATTGGCAAGAGCGCGGTGGGTGATTTGAGCATCAGCATCCGCCGGAACATTGTGCGCCAGCATGATGTCGTGGACCTCTTTCAGATAACGGGTATCGAGGTTGTCATCCTGACTCAAATTGGTGGAGGGGTCAAGTTTGTTCGGATAGTACCGCATCGGGCCTTTGGCACTCAACGCTGCATTGATTTTTTCTTTCAGCACAGAATCTTTATTGATAAGCTCAACGTCTTCATTAACCTGTCTGCAGATGTTGTAGCGGATATTTTTTGCCGAACCGGGGATAACATCGTTTTTATCCGAGAAATCGGCATGGTTCATAACCGTCAGTGCGACCACTGCCAGCAATACGTAGAACATCATGCCCAGCAGACCGCGGAAAGTGCCGAGCAATCCCGCCATTTTCTGCTCATGGGGAGTTCTGGCGGCGGAAGAATAACCCGCACCGATCCAGCTGCCGCGGTGGAAAACAGTGTTGTAAATAGTGACGATGAGGAAAAATACGTTGAAGTCACGCAATTTTTCCAAATCAAACGGATTGAGGAAGCTTTCTCCCGGCACGCGGTCCATCATCACCGGAACGAGTTCTTCTGTCCAGCTGAATTTGACCAGAATGAACACCACGAACGCGCAGAGGATCGGGTACATTATCATACCCTGCAAACTGTCGGTGATGACAAGTGCCAGAGTTCCGCCCATGCACAGAATGGATATGGCAAGGAAAAGGCAGATGAGCATGATCAGAACAAAAGTCGATATCTGAAGACCGAAAATATTCAGCGTCCGCGGCAGGTCAAGGAAGTAAATGAAAAAACGCGCGGCGATAGCCGGCATGATACTGTTGGCGATGATTTCAGAGAGGGAACGCAGTGCCGCAGCAAAAATACGGAAAGAACGGCTGTACCGCATTTCCAGGAACTGCCCCAGGCTCATCGCTTTGGTTTCACGGAAACGGTAAGTGACAAAACCGGTCAGGGAAATAAAAATACCCAGAGGCATCGTCAGCTGTTTCCAGAATTCCAGAGCAAAACCGGTCTTGTAATGCACTTCAATAAATGCCATCAAACCGATAATACTCAATGCGTTGGCAATATCACCCACACTGATGATATATCTGCCGCACACCCGGCCTGCGGAAAGAAAATCCGCCACACTGCGGGCATACCGCCGCGAGTACAATCCCACGGCGTAAACAAGCACCACCGGGATTATCACAATCATCCAATCCAATAAACTCATTTTTCTGTCCCAACACCTTTCTTTGACTTTAAATTATTTATTATTTTTCAGGAAAATCATATTTATTCAAGAGTCCCTGAATAAAAAAACATTCCCGATACTGCCATTATTGTATTAACGTGTTTTCAACACGATTTATTGTATTGTTTTTTCAAAAAACTCATTTTTCTTTATATATTTTTCTCTGCCGCACCTATTTGCCGATGCAAAAACGGTGAAAAATCTTATCCAGCAGATCCGGTTCCACGCTTCTGCCGGTTATTTCACCGATATATTTACCTCCCTGGGCAAGCTCCAGAGCCGCAAGTTCAAAATCTTCCGCTTCAAAAGCCTCTGCGGCACGCAGCAACGCCGCGCGGGCTTTTTCCAACAGCGACGAAGTGCGGGCATTGAGTGCGACTTCCGGATTTCCCTGCCGTCCGTTTCCGAAAAGCTGTTTCTCAAAAGCGTCAAACAGCTTATCCAGATTCGCCCCGTTTTTTGCCGAGATCTCCACTTGCGGCAATCCGGTTTCCGGCAGTTTTTTCCCCGGCACCAAATCGCACTTGTTCCACACCGCAACAACTCCCGGAGCGTTGCGGTCTATCGACGCCGCTTCCGCCTCCGGGTCATCCGCCGCGGCATCCAGCAGCCAGAACGTCACCTCCCCTGCCCTTATCGAACGGAAAGAGCGTTCAATGCCCAGTTTTTCCACCGGGTCACTGCTTTCACGCAAACCGGCAGTGTCAGTCAGTTTCACCGGCACATTGCGGATCGCGGCATCTGACTCCACCGTGTCGCGGGTCGTTCCCGGTATGGCACTGACAATTGCCCGGTCGAATCCGAGAATGCAGTTGAGCAGACTGGATTTACCGGCATTGGGTCTGCCCGCCAGCACCACGCGCACTCCGTCACGGATAATACTGCCCGCCGCCCCGGATTCCAGAAGTGAAACGATTTCCGCAACACATCCGGCGATCTTTTCCGGTACACTGTTGTCAAAGTCCAGCTCTTCATCCGGAAAATCCAACCTGGATTCGCATTCCGAACGCAGAGTCGCCACATCATCCCACAACCGGTCTATACGCGCACTCAAAGTGCCGGCCAGCTGTTTTTCCGCCAGCTCCAATGCCGCCTGACTGCCCGATGAAATTATATCCGCCACCGCTTCCGCCTGCAATAAATCAAGCTTGCCGTTGACAAACGCCCGGTAGGTAAATTCCCCCGGTTCAGCCAGACGGCAGCCGGCAGAGAGCAGCAGTTTCATCGCACTGGCAGCAGCGGCGGCACCGCCGTGGCACTGCAATTCCACCACATCATCCCCGGTATAACTGTGCGGACGCGGCATATACACCGCCAGAGCCGGGTCACTGCCGATTTTGCCCAGCATCATTTTCCGGCGGCAATCACGATGCAACGGAGCATTGCCATGCCACACGGCATTACCGATTTTCAACGCTTCCGGTCCGGAAACCCGGATCACGGTCACGGCTCCGCCGACGGCACTGGCGGGAGCGGCTATATTGTCAGATGTATTCAAATTCAACTCACTTTTTCACAGAAGTCTCTTTGCGTATGCCCTGAAAAAATTTCAGGAGCACTTCAGCTTCACTCCTGCCGTTTTTATCTCCGGAAGCGGCATAGATCTGCACAGCTTCGCTCTGATTCTCTTCCGCGCCGGTGACATCCCCCAGCGCATAGCAGAGCCGCGCCCGCAGTGTCAGCGCAAGTGCCATTTCTCCCGGCGCGGCATTCAAAGCCAGCGGAGTGGCGGCAATTATCTGTTTCGCACCGAGAACGGCATCCAAATCATACGGGAAGTTCCGCAACAACGCATCTGCAAATGCGTAACGCACCCGCGGCAGAGCATCCCGCGATGAAAAATCTTTTACAAGCTCCGGCAGATGCCGGTGCAATTCAGAGTGCTGCATTATCAATCCCAGCGCAGTAAAAGCGATCCGGGAGAGCTGCGGAGCCTTTTTGAACTGCCGCATCGTTATTTGCCACGCCAAACCGGTATTACGCATGGAATCAGCCGCAAAAACCGCCATCCGCAAAGCCGCCGGATGACCGGGTTCTGTTTCAAAAATCTTTTCCGCCAGCTTGATTATCATGGGCATATTGCCACTGCTCAACGCCTGCTGCATTTTATCGGCAAGAGCAAAAACCTTTTTCTGCGCGCCGGAGTCAAGTTTGCCGTCAAGAGCTTTTTCCGCAGCTTCCGGCAAATCCGCCGCCTCTCCGCGCCACAGGATTTTACCTTCCGCATCCAGCAGAAATCCAGCAGGCAGGATCATGCCGCCGCCGTGCATAAACTGCGGAGTAAGTTTGCGCTCCAAATCAATACCGAAGCGGATGCGTGCATCTTTGTGCCGTTTACGGAAACTTCCGGCATCAGCAACATCATCCGGAGTAATGACCGCAAACAGCACTTTGCCGTTGAAATTACGCCGGGCGTTTTCCAGCAGATAAACCAGCGCATCGCTCTCATCTGAACGCGTGTACATGAATACCACTCCGCGCAAAGCCGGAATATGCCGGTCGGCTTCCGGATCGATTTTCCCCAGAGGCATCGGAGAACAATCAAGCCATTCCACCCGGGGAAGCGGCGCAGAAACAGTGTCTCCGGGAAGCAATGCCATCGCCGGCAGAAACAACAACGCCGCAGCAGTAAATATAAAACGTTTTATAAACATAATCATGTGATCTCCTTTTCATCGTATATCCTATTAAATATACTGCGGGTAGATAAAAAAATCAAGTTTCCCGGAAAAATGGTTTTTTTTACAATATCCGGGTTGACTTTTGGGCAAACATGGAGTATTTTATATGAAATCTTTCATTGATTCGTCTGTTTTCTGAACGGCGCACCCGATCATCGCGCCCGAAAAAAGCCGGATCACGGGAAGTTCCGGGCGTACCGGAAAAATAAAGCTCCGAGGGGATGGGACGGCAAATGCCGGAACATCCGGGAAATGCGGCAGCCGGAGGCGGCGGAAGCATTTTCAACCAAGTGCGAAAGGTCCTTGAAGTTGGAAGTTTTACGGGCGCAGAGATCTGAAAAAATTGTTTTATCAGGTAAAGAAATGAAAACTTATTTGGCTAAAGTTGGCGAAATCAAGCCGGAATGTCTGCTTTTTGACGCTTCCGAAATGCCGGTCGGCCGTCTGGCTGTCCGCATCGCGAATGCGCTCCGCGGCAAAGACAAACCGACCTATACTCCGCATATCGACACCGGCGCATTTGTTATCGTTGTCAATGCGTCAAAAGCGGTCTTCACCGGACACAAAAATGAACGTAAAGTCTACGTTGACTTCTCCGGATACCGCAGCGGTCGTACCGAAACCACCGCAGACAAAGTCCGCGAATCCAATCCCGAACGCATCATCAAAGATGCCGTCTGGGGCATGATGCCGCACGGCCGCCTCGGTCGCGCCCAGTTCAGCAAGCTCAAGGTTTACGCCGGTGCGGAACATCCGCATACCGCCCAGAAACCTGTCAAAGTCAATTTGGAGAAGTAAACCATGGTCAAGAAAAGTGATGTTGTTCTTGCCACTGGCCGGCGTAAATGCGCAGTGGCGCGTGTCCGTCTGACTCCCGGCAGCGGCAATGTTGTGGTCAATGGGAAAGCTATGACCGAATACTTCACCAGCGAATCCCTCTGCGGATTTGTCAATCAGGTTTTTGCTGTGAGCGAAACCGCCGGCAAATTTGACATTGCGGCGAATTGCGACGGCGGCGGCATGGCCGGTCAGGCCGGTGCTCTCCGTCACGGCATTGCCCGTGCGCTGGTCAACTACGACGAAGAACTCCGCGCTGTTCTGAAACAGAACGGCATGATGACCCGTGATTCCCGCGTTAAAGAACGTAAGAAATCCGGTCAGCCGGGAGCCCGTCGCCGGTTCCAGTTCTCCAAACGTTAAAAATCTTTGGGATTTTATGGAGAAAGCTGCTTGACAAAACAGCATTTTCCATGTATATTATACTATCGTTTTGAAAAGAACGTCGCACCCATAGCTCAATTGGATAGAGCGTCTGGCTACGGACCAGAAGGTTAGGGGTTCAAATCCCTTTGGGTGTACCAAATTTTAAAGAGCAGAAACGCAAGTTTCTGCTCTTTCCTTTTGTACTCCCATGCGGAATTTTATATTTTGAGCGTTTGCTCAAAATATGCAAAAGCGGCATACGCCGTTTTGCGAACCCAGCGGGGTTGCCCTGCGCTTCTCGGC
>JAZNAR010000035.1:0-17940 GCA_045586645.1 Victivallaceae bacterium | reverse complement strand
ATACACATATTACAAAGTTCTGTTTCCATAATATAAAACACTTTTGTTTTTGTCAAAGCAAGTTAAAAATAGTTTGATATTGTATTTATTATTGCAGAATTCAACGGTCATGGAAACAATTATCGACAAGATTCAATAGTATTTTCCAAAGCATTATCGCAGTTTCTTTGTTTATTTCTGATGCAATTTTTATTTCCTTTCCAGGATGAATTGCATTGCGATAAGAGCGAGCAAATTGAGAAAGGTGATAATTTTCTTTTCTAATAAGGTTCTTTTCTTGAGCAACTTCTAGTAATTCTCCTAAATTCATATCTACAACTTTTTTGATATTAGATTTTTTGTTGATAATGGCCCCTACATCGTAACTCTGAATGTTGTTGCTTGTTAAAACATGTAATAAAATATGCTCTATTACACCTCCCGCAACAAGAATCGCAGATTTAAAAGAACCAACTATAAGTGAAATTGCACATTCGTGAATGTCGCGAATTAACATCTCTCTTATATTTTGTGGCGAAATATTACACAAACGGGACTTCAATTCCTTTGTGTAACCAATATTTTGCAAAGAGTCTATATTAAGCTTTTCAGAAATAGCCTCATACTTAATGTTTGACCGGAGAAAATCCTTATTCTCTTGCAAATAATCTAAAATCTTGTAATTTATACGAAATTTTTCAATCCCATTTTGCTGTATTTTTTCTAAAAAACCACTCTGAAGCGCTTTTTGCCAAATCTGAGAAACTTCTTTTACTGGCAGTCCAGTTCTGTGAGAAATGATGTCTTTAGACAAATTATGTTCTAAATCAGAACATTCAGAAAACTCTAAAAATTTTCGTTTGAAATCAGGTAAGCTTGTTTTAAATAATTCCAATTTTGTAGCTGCTTCTTTCTTTTTAGCCAATGCATGTAACATATTGCTATGAATTAAATCGTCATTGGAATCAATTTGATAAGCAGTATTGTAGTACTCGTAGGCTTTATCGTAATCACCTTCGTTATTGGCAATTACACCTAAATTATTTAAAACTGAGGAATTTTTAGGTTCTTTGCTTAACAAATGTAAGTAAACCAGCTTGCCTAATTCGTCATTAAATTGACATAGTGAATATGCTATTTGAAACAGGAATTTACTCTCAAAAACGCGGGGGACATCAATGTGTTTCGCAATATTTTTTATTGCTTCATGTTTTTTATTATCCCACAATTTTCTTATAACAGGATCAATTATATTTTTCAACTCTATCGTATTTATATTTTTTTCTTTTAAAATATTTTCTACAGCGAGTTCCAATTCTTTTTCAGAAAAATTATTTATAACATCATTGATATTATCGTTAACAAATTCTTTATCTGAATATTTTAATCTTGAATCAGATAAAACCAGCCAAGCGTTCCAGTAATTATTTGTCAAAACATGTGCTCGAACAAGATATTTTAAAATATCTAAAGAAAAACTATATTCCGCAAGTTCTAAAAAGTTCTTTAAGGCAAGAATTTCATTTTCTAGATTATCATCATTGTTTTCATCAAAATCATCTATCATGCTACAAGCGGCCAGACATTTTGACTTCGCTAAACGATATGAATCTTCCGCAAAAAAATCTTCTAATAAATTATATGCTGGAGTATAAATACGATACGCTGAAATGTTATATTTTGCATTCCAAAAAACAAAATCTTCGGAGAAAACATTATTAAATGTTATTTTATCAAACGTTTTCTTCGCGGATTCAAGATTACCGCTCTGTATGTAGGCGCATGCTAATGTCAAATAGTGTGAATTTTGCAATTCATTATCAACATCACGTTCAATAGCATCTTTAAGTAATTTAACAGCTCTCCTATAATTTGTTCTTTTGAACAGGCATACACACCCTAAAAGTAATTCTGTATGAATCTTGATTTTTTCATCTTCTTCACGGGTCAATATTCGTGATAATAATCTATCCAAATCGTTCCAGCGATTTTTTATCCATAAATATTCAATAACGGCATGTAGGTAATCATAACTAGAGATTTTTTGATCTTTCAAGCAACTTGCAAGCAAAAGATTTTTTTCGTCTTCGTCGACATGATTAAATAAATTTGTAAAAATTGAAGAATCTTGAGGAAAACGTTTATGTCCAATTCGTAAATAATTTAACCTAACATGAGGGTCTTTTTCACAAAAAGCGAACCGGGTGTAGGCTTGAGGGACATTCACGTCTCTCTGTAGAGCTTTATGGTAATAATCGCGAGCTTGCCTTTGGCATGCTTCACTGTCATAATGCGATTTATATATTTCTCCTAAATAGAAATAACAAGCTCCTTGTATTTTTGCAGATTTTGTACTTTTAAGAATTTTTTCAATGCATTTTTCCGCATTATCAAATTCTTTATTTCTAATCATTTTTTTAACTAATGCAATGTCTCGCATATAAACAATCATTCCCTTATTTCTTCAAGCCCGATTTGTTTCAGGTAGCTGTATGTGCCGTCGTAAAATTCGGGCAAGCGAGTGGCGTCGTCGGGGTTGCCTTCGGGGACACAGATTACCATGCCTTGACGGGCTCGAGTTAGCAACACTCGGTAGGCGTTGATTTGATAGGCTTTGCGTTCTTCGGAGCGGATATTGAGCCACTTGTTTCCGGTGAAAGAGAAGTTTTGCCATGCGTTATTTTTCCAACGCAAGTCGCCATCCCATACCAAACAAGTCCAGTCAAGTTCTAAGCCTTGTACGTCAAATTCAGAAGCTGCATCTTCAAGGAACAAGGAAGAACGAATGTCGGTGATGTCATCCAAGAACCAATGCACAGTATCAGGTTTGCAGCGGACATCAATTGCCAAGGGGCGCAAACGCTGGGCTTGTGATGAAACAACCATGCCGTAGCGTTCTGTTCCTCGCTTTTGCTTGCGTAACCATTCTTTGGCGGCATTCAAATCACGAGTCAATACGATAGGATATTTATCCTTTAACGTGGCTAAAAGAGTTTGAGCTTGACCTATATTACCTTCCAAAACATGATGCACGAAAATGGAAAGCTGTTCTGCTCGAAATGAGCGCATGGAAACTGCCAAATGTAAATTAGTGCTGCGTTCTACATTATCGTTGGCTTGCAACAAATCTTCTAACTCGCCTTCGGCATATTCTTTTCCGGTAAGTTGGTCAGAAATAAATACATTCCAATCAGGGAAACGAGCGTTGATTGCCCGCAACCATTCACCGATTCCGGCTTCGCCAGTGTTGATTTCCTGTCCGCCACCGACTAAACAAACTACTACTGCCCAGTCTTCACGCAGATTCAACGACCAAATCAGAAATTCCGGTTCTGACATCGGAAAATCTGCAATTCCCTTTTTACGGTTAAGCCAGTTTGCCAAATGTGTTTTGGTCCATGCTCGCTGAGCTTCGTCAAAAATTGCCACATGTTCAACTTCTGAATAGCCATCGTCTTTATGCTTATCAACTTTGGTTGGATCAATTTCCAACACACCATTTACAATGGGCTTTTTGAGTTTTGTTAAAGTCGCATCACGATAGTGGTGGACTATCTGAATAAAAGATTTCACATTCCTGCGAGCTTCTGTTAAAGTGTATCTAACATTGGGATTGCGTTCTTCTTCTTGCCGCTTTTTATCACGAGCCAACGCTTCACTCAGTACATCGACCAACGGTTGATTTCCGGAAAGATAAACCGCCAAATCTTTTTTCTCAAACTGCCGGACAGCAATATTCAAACCAACCAGAGTTTTACCTGCCCCGGGAACGCCGGTGACAAAGCAGATGGATTTTTCTCCATTGGCTCGAGAGTGGTCAATAACATTCATTACAAATTCACTGGTTCGCTGCAAATTTTCACCAGAGGCTTCTGTTTTAGTAATATCAGCAACAGAGTGATTCAAATAGAGAGAACTGGCAGCCTGAATAATAGTGGGTGTCGGCATATAGCGGCTGAATACCCAGCGACTCAAATCAAGCTCCTGTGCATATTCATCGACAAATTGAGCAATAATTTGCGGCAAAGCTGCAGCGTTGGAAAGAATCGGCTCAAACACCTGATCGTCGTATTGGGAAACTTCTTTGCTGATAGATGCGCTATCAGCTTCCGTGGCGACCAATATTGGGACTATGGTCAAATTGCGACTGGCTTCATGGAAATTTTTTAAGTCAAGAGCATAATCCCAAACCTGCTCCAAATCCTGTCGTAAATATTCATCAGCACCGACCTTGAATTCCAAAGCAAAAACAATGCCATGCAACAGCAAAACAACATCAATCCGTTTCCCTAAACGCGGAATAGAATATTCAAAGATTATATGCCCGGACTTTTCATCGTGCAAGAGATTTTTCAGAAAAGAAATTTCATAGAGCCAAGCATTACGCTGCAAATCCACCAAATCAAATGTATTGTTCGTCGCCAATGCGCCAAGAATTGCATTATCGCTATCGGCAAGAAAACTTACAATATTATTTTGATAAAAGAAGCGTTCCATTAAACAAAATCCATTTTTACGTTAAGCCAAAGATAAAGCGCGATCATATGCAATACTATTCGGGATAATATATCAATATTATCGTGAAATTTCAAACAGGAATGCAAGAAAAAGTGTTAGTTTTATGCAGTTTTTGTTGACTTTACTGCATTTTTCGAGATGTGTTATAAAAATAAAATCTCTCTTGTTGTTCCATATCGCTCAAATGCCTGTTGCAGGTGTTCCTGATTGGAATCGCTGTCGGTTGCATCGGGATAATGCGAAACAGGAAGTTCCCGGCAAGAAAGAGTTCCGGCAGAATAAATGTATTCTCCATACTCCAGACTGCCGCCTTCTTCATAATGGAGCTGCAAAGATTTTATGGGGGAAATTTCGTTGAGAAACTTTATCAGAGCAATGACCTCTTCATCACTGTATCCCCATTTTATCCAATATGCCATGCTTACCTCTTTCTCATAGACATAAAACGCAGCATCAAAAATATACCGGTCAGAACCAGCGTAGAATCCTTTACGCTGTTGGTCGGCGGCTTCTTTTAATTGTGTTAAAGCCGCATTAACTTTAAGAGCCGCTCTTTTGCTGCGGCATTCAATTTTTAATGAAACAAAGCATATATTTGCCATAATTTACTCCATAAATAAAAAGCAGCAGACTTTGCCCGGCTTGTCAGGGCGTAGCTTTATGCGAAGACTGATCTGCCAGCGGGTGTGCGCCGTGGAGGGCGTTGCGGCTCGTTGCGCTGTACGAGTCTCTGGCGGGCGTTATAACATTGATCCTGATTACAGTTTTAGCAATGGGTTTATTACAATATTGTTTGAACTTATCCGTGATACCACCAGATGGCGATTCGGACTGCGATAAAGACAAGAAAACACGGTCCAGGTGATGTAGAGTGTTCCGAAACCGGCGAGGAATGTCAGAAACAATGCCGGGGAACTGCTTTTTTATTTCCGGACTGGAAAATAATATTGTTACTTGAAAACCTGATCACTTCAGTGTATATTATGCAAGATAAGCATGGTGTTATGATAATACGTTGAGTTAAAATAATTATTGATGCATGCCGCGACAGAATAAAAGCATGGCGGCAAACAGAAAATTTTGCAATTAATCGCAGGAGATCAGTTTTAATGAAAATACAGCTTGTCTTGTTCTTGTTCCCTTTTATTGTATTGATGGGACAAGATCCTTTTGATACTTTTTATCAGAAAGGGACCATGCGGATTTTCTCTTTGGAAGGTAAGATACGGTCTCTCTCTCCGCTGCCGGATCCACAAAAGAATGATTATCCGGACTGTTTGTACTCGGCGATGGTGGAAGTCGATTCATTTTCATGTCCGGATAATGCTGATCAAAGAATTGCGAAGGAAATTATTGTAAATATTCCGGTAATGCGGAGCAAGAAAATTTTCGTGCAGAATGTATTTCGTGCCGGAGATAAAATTTCCGTAAAATGTGTTCAATATGATATAATGCCTGAAAAAATAAGAAACATACAGGTATCTGATTCTTTTCAATCGTTTGAACATGATTATTTTTACGTTATTGACGCAAAAAAAATACGGATTTTTTCAAACAAAGGCAGACGGGATTTTTCAAATAGAAAAATTTCCATCTTACCGATAAAAGTTTTACCTGCAGATGAAAATGCCGCAAGATTGAGAAAAGAAAGAATTGCTGCGGAAATCGCTAAAATCGAAGCAGAGTTGAAAACACACGGGAATTCATTTGCTCAATGGAAAAAGGAGTACGAACCTATTGCATTGAAATATAAAAAACTTTCTGCCGAACGCTATTCCGCATGGTTGAAAGACTCTTTTTATTCTGCAGGTGACCGAGAAATGAAATATGACACCAAAAATTATATTAAGAGTATTTTGCCGTATAAAAAATATCTTGAATCCAAAAACATAGATTTAATAATTCTACGCATCCCAAGTAAGGGAGATTTTGCGGCAAGGGTTTTGGCATCTGACACCTTTGTGGAAAATCCATATTGGATCGAACATTATTACGAATGCTTAAAAAATGATATTGAGATTGTTGATCCCATGCCGGAAATGTATGCTCACAGATACGACTTCCCGTTGTTTTATTTCTATAATAATCCAGATGGGCATCCTTTTGAGGGGAACTCTTTTATTTCTGCCAAAGTTCTGGCGAAAATACTTGAACGCTATCCATATGAAAAAACTGAAGAAAAAATAACTCTAAGTAATTTTCTGTACAAAACAAAAGATAAACGTTATTTCTATCCGCCCGGGAATGAAAAATTTGATCCGCAAAAAAACATTTCTTTCCGGATGGTGATGCAAAAAGGAAAACATGTCGGGGCATTATCTCCTTATGGGGGATCTGTTTTTTTGTTTTTAAGTAATTCGTTTTTCTACTATCCCTCCCGTCCCATGGGAGCATCACTGCCAGCCTATACCGCGTTTTTTATTCAGCATATTCCGGATTGGTTTTATCAAAACGGCACGGGTAATGGACTTTTGCGCTCATTGCTTTCTGATACTGCAAATGTTTTGTCCGGCAGAAGAGTTGTTATCATGGTTGGTTATCCGTGGCCGAAAATGCCTCCGCTCCCAAAACATCTTTTAGCAAATGCGACATCTGTTTCACTTGAAAAAACTATTGATAAATTCGGAGATGAAATAAAAATAACCGGTAAAAAAGCTCCTTCCGTTGAGTTTAAAAACAATCTTTGTGTAGTTTCTCAAAAAAAACGTGATGACAGTTTTTTTCTGGAATTAACAGTACCTGCTGTCAAGAATAAAACGACATGCATGGTGCGAGTTAATTGTCAAGGTGGAATTCATGCCTCTATGATTGCGTTTGACGGCAATGACGATTCCGTATTGGAACCTTTTTTCTACGTATCTGACGCGTCCAGTGCAGATATGTTTGTTCCGCTGCAAGATACATCCAGAAAAATAAAAATTAAAATTTCGCATACGCGGCTTTTTTATCTGAAAAATATTGAACTGTGGTATTTTTGATTTGTATTGTGTGACAGAGGGAAAATAATGGTTTTTTCAAGTTATATATTCCTGTTTTTCTTTTTACCATCAATACTGCTTTGTTATTATTTGGCACCAAAAAAAGTTAAACACCTGGTGCTGACATTGTTCAGTTATCTTTTTTACGGTTGGGCCAATCCCCGCTTTTGTATTCTGATGCTTTTCAACACCACCGTGGATTATACCAATGGACGGCTGATGGAAAAATATCCCGCCCGAAAGAAACTCTTTGTAATTGTTTCTATTATTACAGATTTGGTTATACTCGGTTTTTTTAAGTATTTCAATTTCGGGATAGAAAATTATAATGCCCTGATGTCTGCTATCGGTGCAGAAAGTTGGCAATGGGAAGGATTTTTCAGGATTGTCCTGCCGCTGGGCATCAGTTTTTATACTTTTCAAAGCATGAGTTATGTTATTGATGTATACCGTGGAGATGCGAAAGTAGTACGTAATTTTGTCGATTATGCTTGTTATGTTTCAATGTTTCCTCAGTTGGTCGCCGGGCCTATTATCCGTTTTGAGGAAGTGGCAGATCAGTTGAAATTCCGAACCCATACAATGGAAAAATTTGCCCGTGGTATCACATTTTTCATGTTGGGCATGGGAAAGAAAGTTCTGCTTGCCAATCCATGTGGGAAAATCGCTGATACTGTCTTTAACGCCGGATATGTTGAAACTCTTGACGCCTGGTATGGAGTGATTGCGTATGCGTTTCAGATATATTTTGATTTTTCCGGTTACAGTGATATGGCGATAGGTCTTGGGCTTATGCTTGGATTTGTCTTTGCAAAAAATTTTGATTCGCCATATAAATCTCATTCCATTACTGAGTTTTGGCGCAAATGGCACATTTCCCTTTCCACATGGCTAAAAGATTATCTCTATATCCCTCTGGGAGGAAATCGCAAGGGAGAAGTGCGGACTTACATCAACCTCGCGTTGGTTATGCTTTTGGGAGGATTATGGCACGGTGCCAGTTGGAATTTTCTGATTTGGGGTGGTATTCATGGCGGTTATCTGGCTGTTGAAAGAAAGTTGGGGAAAAAAGGTATTTACAGCAGATTACCGATTTTTTTTCAACAGCTCATTACATTTTTTATTGTGCTGGTTGCGTGGGTATTTTTCCGGGCCGACACATTGGTTGATGCCTGGCGTTATTTGGGATGTATGTTCGGTTGGGTAGACAATCTCGGTTCCGGAACTGTAGCACGCGGATTGATATATGCACCGTATTATGTTCTTAATTTTGTTCTTGCAAGTATTGTTATTTGGTTTTTTCCTCAAAGTTGGAATTTCACGAGAGTATTGAACTGGAAAAAATTAATCTGGTGCATAATTGTGTTTTTCATCGCGTTGCTTGCATTGACTACTCAAAGTTATAATCCATTTATCTATTTTATCTTTTGAGGAACAGAAAATGAAACTTTCCCGCGAAGAAATTGCTAACATTGAAATTGGTCACACGACCGTCAGCATAGTTCAGAAATATTTTATTATCATCTTTTTTCTGTTATTTATAGGGATTTATCCTTGTATCCAAATTTTTTATCACCAACCATTTGCGGAGTGGCGGCAAAAAGATGATTTGCAAAAGTCAATTAAGGCATATGAAACTGCGATCGAAGACACATCTTTGCTACGGAAATTGTTACTGACTCCGGTACAAAGAGGATTGGTAAGAATATTTAATTTAGGCAATGAAAAAGTTATTGTTGGAAAAGATGGCTGGCTGTTCTTTGCCGGTGATTATGAATACCTGATCAATTCCGGATTTTTGACGCGAGAAAGATTGCACAAAAGGATGCTCACCGGGGTTCAGCCCGATCCGGTAAAAGCCATTCTAAATTTCAAAGAACAGTTGGCGGAACGCAGCATCAAACTGATTTTACTACCAGTTCCGGTCAAACCGATGATTTATTCTGACAAACTCTGCGGCAATGTCGGTCCGATACAAAATATTTCGTGGAGAGAATTCAAGGAAAAACTCTCAGCAGAAGGAATTACCGTATTAGATCTTTCCATGATGTTTCATGAAATGCGTAAAAAAGGTATTGAACCATATTTGAAAACCGATACTCACTGGACTCCGGAAGGCATGTTCTGTGCTTCAGCAATGTTGTCAGAAGTGATTGATGGAAAAAAGGCAAAAGCAGTTCCGGAAAAAGCCCAGACTATTTGCAATCTTGGAGATATTGCGATGATGTTGAATCTGCCCGATTGCAAGAAATATTTTCCATTTGAAACGATTCATAATCCGGTTTTTTCTGCAAAAATTAACCGTGATTCTGATATATTGCTGCTTGGAGACAGTTTTGCCAATATTTTTTCGCTTGACTCAATGAAATGGGGGGCGAACAGTGGTTTGGCAGAAGCTCTCAGTTACCATTTGGAACGTCCGGTTGATGCTATTTTGCGTAACGATGCCGGAGCGTTTGCCACACGGCAGTTGCTGAGTAACGAATTGAAGCGTGGCAGAGATCGTCTGGCCGGCAAGAAGGTAGTTGTTTGGGAGTTTGCGATACGAGAACTTGTTAATGGCGATTGGAAAGATATTGATATGACATTGGGTGAAAGTCAGAAAACCTCATTTTTGGCGATTTCTGAATCTATGACCGTAACAGCAACCGTTTTAAGGACAACAGATGCACCGCGTCCCAATTCTGCTCCATATGCTGATCATGTTATGAGTTTGCACATCGGCGATATTAATGGTTCTGCACAGGAAGCTTTGGTTTACATGGTCAGTATGAAAAAAAACATTTGGACAGAAGCCCCCAAACTGCGTGTTGGAGATACAGTAAAACTTTGTTTGTCCCCATGGGATGTTTATGAGAAAAAATATGGTTCCTGGAACCGCAGTGAATTCGAGGATGAATCTTTGCTGCTGCAGGAGCCTCTTTACGGAGAAATCGTGAAATGAAAAAAATGTTGTTTGCAATTGTTATGGTTTTTTCTATCTCCGCTGGTGCAGTAGAATTAGCGGTCACAGCGGTCAAAACTTTGAAACGTGTTACGCCGGGAACAATCACCCTGAAAGATGAAAATGGTTGGCTGTACAGTAAAAATGAATTAGCACATCTTTCCAGAGGACCTTTGGCACAAAGTGCCGTGGAACGAAATTCCGCTGCAGGAAGAAATAAGAATCCGATACCGGCAATTGTTAAATTCAATGAGGCTCTTAAAGCATTGAATATTAAGTTGATAGTGGTACCTGTTCCACCCAAATCAGCATTTTATCCGTTTACTGGCATAGAGCGTGATGCGGCGATGAAGTATTTGCTGCCATTTTACAATGAACTCCGTACCAGTGGAGTGACGGTATTGGATTTAAGTAATGCTTTCCGAAAATCCGATAAGAGAGTTTATTGCAAAACGGATGCTCATTGGAGTCCTGAAGGAATTATGATTGCCGTAAAGCAACTGGCTGAAATTATCCCGGAAAGAGGAACTGAAAAGTATAAAATAAATATTTCTGATGTTAAAATTTCCGGGGATCTGGCAAAATCGTTGAATCCATCTGCACCGGAGCAGGAAATAATCAAAATGTATACGGTTTCCGGAAAAACATTTGATGAAAACAGTCCGGTTTTGCTTTTAGGAGACAGTCACACATTGATTTTTTCATCGGGAGATGATATGCTTGCTTCCGATTCCGGACTTGGTGAACTGCTGGCCTCTGAACTGCGGTTGCCTGTAGACCGTATCGGAGTAAAAGGTTCTGCAGCGACGACAGTACGGATCAATCTTTTCCGAAAAGCGGTGAAATCACCGGAGTGGTTAAAAAATAAAAAATACATTATTTACTGTTTTTCATGTCGTGAATTCACCGAGACATCTGGCGGATGGAGAGTTGTTCCGGTACAGAGATAAATCCTGCGGGCGGTTTTACCTTCCCCGGCTGGGGAACAGTGATCGCCGGAACGGGAATCGTCCTCGGTGGCAACAGCAGCAAGCTGAAAACCCTACAAGAAAACCTCGCCAGCTTTGAGATGATGACCGAATGGGTGGATGCACCAGACGTACCGCCGCCCCACGCCTTTGTGACAGCTTTCTGAGTCCGAATTTTGTGATAATGCCGCCTGAAAAAGCACCGGTTTTTGTGATTTCAGACGGCTTTCTTATGCAAAAAATGTAACTTTCAGTTAGTTACATTCCAAATGTAACTTTTTAAGCTTGATGTAACTATTTTTTTGAAAAATTTCTTTCCGGCAGGATTTTTCCGGCATTTTTCAGCGGAATTTGCTCATCAGATAAAAATTTTTGAAAAAAATCAAAAAAAGTTGGAGCGTTTTCAAATTTTTTGCATATGTACTGCAATCCATAGCCAATGGCATTATGTGGCAGCGGTGGCTGGACAAGGGCAGATACAGAAACATCAATGAGCTGGCAGAAGCTGTCGGGCGTGACCGGGCAATCGTTTCCCACACCCTTCAGCTCGCCATGCTCTCCCCGGAAATTGTCCACATGGCTATCGCCGGAACACTCCCTCCGCATATCTCCTTCAAAAACTTCAAAGCAGGACTTCCTGCTGACTGGACCGAACAGAAGCGGTTTCTGGGACTTCTGTAAGGGCTTTAAGCGCGTCATCGGCTAAACGGTCGGGTGGCGCGCTTTTTTCGTTGCAGCCCCCTCAAAGCGGCATGTTTGCCGCCAGCGTTACTTTTTCTCCGTGGACACACGACTATTGCAAAAAAGGTGGGGATTTATCTGCGAAAAAACACCCGTCATTTTTATTTATAACTCATTGATGTATAACGATAAAATGCCGTGTTTTGTAGTTATGGATTACGGCATAATCCGATGGATTTCTCTGCGAAACAAAACTAAAATTCGGGTGTGTTTTTGTAAAGTATTATTCTCCAAACGCTTATGTTGCGTGATAATCCTCGTGTCCACGACACAAGGCAAACGGAGAATTTGAGAGAGAATTGGATTCTCCGGCAGAGAAACAGAGAATGTAATAATTCTCCGTTTGTCATAAGTCGTTGGTTTTCTTGGGGTAAAACAGGAAATAAAAAAGCCGTTTGATGTGTCCAAACGGCATCAGAACAAAAAAAATGGTGGCCGGACCCAGAATCGAACTGGGGACACGGGGATTTTCAGTCCCCTGCTCTACCTACTGAGCTATCCTGCCACTTTTGGAGCGAGTGACCGGAATCGAACCGGCGACAATCACGTTGGCAACGTGATGCTCTACCAACTGAGCTACACTCGCATCACTTGATATCACCTAATATACCACCTCTTTTGCATCTTGTCAAGCCGTTTTTCAAGATTTTTTGCCAGAATCTACAAAATATGTCGCCAACGGTGGAAATCCATTGAATTCCACCGACGCATAACTGGACGTATAGGCTCCGCAACTCAACCAGTAAACCCGGTCGCCGGCTTTGATATAGGAGGGCAGCGGATTGCGGAAATACTCGTACATCACATCCTGACTGTCGCACGTCGGTCCGGCTATAATAAAATCTTCGCTCGCTTCGCCGCGCGCCTCGCAATAAAGCGGATACTTGATACTTTCATCCCACGTTTCAATAAGACCGTTGAATTTCCCGACATCCAGATAGAGCCAGCGGTCAAGACCGGTGGTTGATTTCTGACTGACCAGCACGACTTCGCTGGCGATGACTCCGGATTCACCTACGAGCGAACGCCCGGGTTCCAGAATGATTTCCGGCAATTCGTCTCCGAAATCCTCTTTCAAATAGCGGGTTATCTCATCGGCGTACACTTCCATGGCATTGGTTTTGCCGATATAGCTTGCCGGGAAGCCTCCGCCCATGTTGATAAGGTCAAGTTTTATTCCTTCGCCTTCAAGATAGTCAAAAATATACCGGACTTTGGCGATCGCCGAGTCCCAGGTACCGATTTCGCGCTGCTGCGAACCGACGTGGAACGAAACGCCTGCCGGTTTGAGACCGAGTTCTTTTGCCAGCATCAGCAAATCTATTGCCATATCGGGGTGGCAGCCGAATTTCCGTGAAAGCGGCCAATCGGCGGTTTCGCTGCCTTCGGTAAGCACGCGGCAGAAAACTCTGCTGCCGGGGGCTTCTTTACCGATATTCCGCAGATCCGGCTCACTGTCGGTGGCAAAGAGCCGCACACCTTTTTCATAGAAATAGCGGATATCGGCACGTTTTTTGATGGTATTTCCGTAACTTATGCGGTCGGGGGAAATCCCCAGACTCAACAC
Organism: Victivallaceae bacterium; assembly: GCA_045586645.1. GTDB lineage: Bacteria > Verrucomicrobiota > Lentisphaeria > Victivallales > Victivallaceae > UBA1784. The sequence goes on along the minus strand of JAZNAR010000035.1, from coordinate 4,245 downwards.
GCGGTCGAGTTCATAACGGGAAGCGATATCGAAATTTGCTCCGAGGTCGCGCAGCAATTCCAGCACCTGGATCGCGGGATTGGCTTTAACTGCGTAATATATTTTGGAAAACGGAAAAAACTCCCCGAGTTCGGAATACTTTTCCCGGATGCGGTTCAAATCCACCACGAGGCAGGGCGTTTCATGCTTTGCCGCTTCATTTTTGATCATGTTCCAACTGTTTTCGGAGTAATATTCCAGAACATCCACCCGCATAAAATGCCCCCTTTCTCAATTTTTCAGATAAATTTTACGACAGATGTAAAAGATACTGCAATATCCCGGCATTGCAAGCTGATTTTTGAAAAAAATGCAATTTTTCGGATAAAAAACCATGTTCCGGGGACGTTTCCAAATGTTTGGCGAAGTTTTGAAATCGCCTGTTGCAATATGCGGTTTGAATTTGTCTGCCCGGTGAGTTATATTAATTGCCGCTTGAATAAACAACCAGCACAAGGAGAAAAAATGCGTACTCATGCCATGGGCGAAATGACCGTCAAAGAAATGCGGGAATACCTGAAAACCAACCAGACCATCATCATACCTTACGGCATCGTGGAACAGCACGGCTATCATCTGCCGTTGAGCATGGATATTCACAATGCGGAAGTACAGGCGTATGCGCTGGCGGAAAAAATCGGGTGTATCGTTGCGCCGCCTTTAAATTACTGTTTTTCCGGCGGACAGTTGCCGGGGACGATAAATGTGCGTCCGACGAGTTTCTGTGCGATGATGTGCGACATTGTGGAATCGCTGGCAAGTCAGGGCTTTAAGAACATATTGATATTCCCCGGTCACGGCGGTTCGGAAAGTCTGGAGCAGCTCAAAGAATCTTTACGCATTCTGAAGTGGCTCAATGCGTCACTGGAAGATATCATGATAATGATCATGCGCGGAGCGGATTTCTGGCGTCGTCCTGCGGAACCGGGTCAGACCGGAGCGGACTTTCACGCCGGCGACATGGAAACCAGTCTGATGCTGGCATACCGCAAACATCTGGTGCAAATGGAAAATCTGGAACTGGACGCTCCGGCACTTGCCGAAAGGATGCGCCACGACCAGGATGCCTACCAGATCTGCACCACATTGAGCGGCGAAAAGCAGGAAATCGCTACCACGCGGCAGCGCAGTGAAATCAAAGTCGGCGTGATGGGATATCCGGAACTTGCCACAGCGGAGCGCGGCTTTGAAAACATCGAAAAGCGCATCACACCGATGGCTGAATTTGTCAGAAATGCGATTGCCCGGGCAGACGAAAACCGCCGTTCCGGCAAACGTATTGAAGTGAAATCACCGGTACTGGTCGTGGAAGAAGGCTCCGGAGATATTGCGTTGAAAGCATAAAAACGCCCTGCCCTGCGGGGAGATATATTCACGGTGGCGGAAGCACTTGCATTAATTTGCATAAATCGCTCCTGCCGCCGTGTTGTTTTTTGCCGTTTGCCGTGATATACTATTTGCAAAATAGTATTTGCATATCAATAAATTATATCAGAAAGGCACTCTCATGGCTGAAGAAAACAACATCATCACAGTGGATTATATTGTTTGTAGTACAACCTATACAAGTGGTCCGGCAAAAACAATTACTGCCGAAGATGGAACGGTTTACTCCGGTACAAACACGTCATATTCCCTCAACTGGGCACTTTCAAGAGGGAATAATGTCGTCCTTGACAGCTATGAATACAGCAATGCATCTGCCAATTCCTTTAACAGCAATTCCAAGACTCTGACCGGTACCGGCAACTCCGTCATCACCAACATGACAGCATCTGCCTTTTCTATCAAAGGAACAGATGCAAACGGCGGTTCTTTGAAAGTTGAAAAAATTATATTCCGCAATAATAACACCGGAGACGGAGGTGGCTTTTACATCGGGAATACAAATGTATTTTATACCGTTGAAACACGAGAAATTACCTTCGAAGATAATACGTCTTCCATTGGTTCATATGCTTATGTTTTGAATGGCGTTTTGAAAATAGATGATTCAACTTTCTCCCGCAATACTGCAACAAATAGCGGCGGTATCATCTCTACCAGCAGTAACACTTATCAAAAATTGGTAGTGATCAGCAATTCTCAATTCACAGATAATAAAACCACTTCCAGCGGAGCCCGGGGTGGCGTATTGCATATTACCGGCGGCACAGCATACATAGATTCAAGTAATTTTACCGGTAACAGCACTCTTTTGTCTATGGGAGGGGCGATCTATGCTTCTGCCGTTGAAAATACCATAAAGAACAGCACTTTTACTGCCAACAGTGCCGCGACAGATGGCGGGGCTGTTTATGCGAATGCAGATATAATTATTACAGACAGTTATTTTGACCAAAACAAAGCCCAATCAGGCGGGGCTGTTTTTATCGCAAATACTGCCCTGATCAGCGGAACGACATTTTCCGGCAACAGTGCATCTGAAAACGGAGGGGCTGTTTTTATTGGTTCAAATGGTGTTCTTATCCTTGACGGTGCAACTTTTACTACTGCAGATGATACGATATATAACAAAGGGGCACTGACATTAAAAGGAAAACTGGCATTTTGCGCCGATATTACCAAAGAGGGGGAGGGTTCTTCAATTACCGTAGCGGAAAACGCAGAATTGACTTTTGCTTCAGCAGTAAGTGTTGCAGCACTTACTTTCAGTGACGCTGAAAGTAACAACATCTCTTTTGCCGATGGGGTTACTTTTACCAGCCAGAATCTTGCCGGTGTAAATCTTGCAGTCGACACAGCCAATGTCGACAACAATTTTGCTGTAAGCGGCGTTACCGCGATGGGGAATCTGACCGTCGGCGGCAATATCGTCGGTACTGACGGCGTAAAATTTCAGAATGGAATTAAATACTTCAACACGATGCTGGCATCCGACGGTTTTACAGTTAAACAATACCGTCAGGATGTTGACAATGAAAACGGTTTCGCCGCCGCTCTGGCTGCCGCCAAAGCGGATAATTTCAGCGAAATCGGTTTCGCTGATTCCATTTTTACCGACGACATTGCCATTATCACTGACTTCAGCGGCGGTATTTTGGACGGGACTTACAATATCACAGTTGCCGCAGATGCCGGCAAAAAAGTTGTTTTCAACAGCAGCAGTGATGACAGCAGATTCATGCAGATAAACAGCAGCAATACTCTGACTTTGGAAAACATTGATATTAAAGGATATTGCAGTCCGGCAAATAACGGCGGCGCATTTCATACCGAAGGCAATGTAGAAATCGACAATGCCATTTTTGCCGGAAATGCCGCTGTTTTAGGTGGTGCATTTTATCTCAAAGGCGGTACTACAGCCATCCGGAACAGTGTATTTCATCAAAACGAAGTTGATTCTGCCACAACATCGCACGGCGGTGCGGCTTATATTGCCGGTGGGACCCTCCATGTCAAAGATACACAATTTACCGGAAATACCGTTTGGGGAACCGCAAATAGCGATGGCGGAGCGCTTTATATCAATGCCGGAAGAGTCCTGTTGGAAAATGTTATATTTACCGATAACCACTCAACAAAGGGTAACGGCGGCGCACTTATTATTCAAACAAGTGCTTCGGTAACGATCAAAAACACTGAATTTAACAACAACATTGCCAATGTGCATGGCGGCGCGATTTATTTGATGAATACCACGCTGACCATAGAGAACACCTCTTTCAGCGGGAACAGCAGTTTGCAGGGTGGTGCTATAAGGGCATACGGTTCTACGGTCAATATCACCAGCGGCAGTTTCCTTACTGTCACTGATGCAGTATATAACCGTAAGGGCACGATGAATTTTTACGGCTCAAATATCATCAACGCTGACGTCTGGCATGATGGTGATGATACAACTGCAGAAACATTCAATGCCACAGATGCAACATTCACTTTTAACAACACGTCTGAAGTGAAATTTGCCGAATTCAATTTCAGCGGCAGTAACGCTATCAACCTCAACGGCGAAGTGGTCAACTTTGCGGCTCTGGATGCGGAACAGGTCGCCATTACCGTTGACGGTACCGGCCGTCAGGCGGGCGACATTATCGCCACCGGTGTTACCGGCACGCTCGGAGATGATGACAAAGTCAATGGCGATAATACTCTTGAGCTTAAAATCGACGGCACAAACCTCGTTCTGGCGAAAAAAGTTGTTTCCGTCAATGCCACAAGCAAAGATGATATGAGCAGTGTCACCGACTCTGAATCCGGGACGGT
>JAZNAR010000034.1:0-26309 GCA_045586645.1 Victivallaceae bacterium | reverse complement strand
CGTGACAGTGGATTTGATAACACTGTCCGTGCCGGAAGCACTCCCCGCCCGGACGGTCGCACCGTATGTCGCGTCAACAGCGATATTCACCACCACATCTTTGCCGTCGCCTTTGCCGAGGTTGCCGGAAGTGCCGTCTGCTACGATAATATTCTGCTTCAGCACGAGGTCACTGCCGACGATTTCCAAGTAAAGCGCATCGCCGCCATTGACTTTGTCATCATCTCCGAGCGTGCCGGTGACACCGGTGGCGATAATGTCGCCCGCCTGACGACCACTGCCGTCAACGGTGATGGCTACCTGTTCCGCATCCAGAGCCGCAAAGTTGACCACTTCGCCGTTGAGGTTGATAGCGTTACTGCCGCTGAAATTAAATGCGGCAACTTCAATGGCAGCGGTATTGCCGAATGTCAGTACCGCATCGGTGACATTGAAATTACCGTTACCGCAGACGCTGGCATTAAAGGTGTTGTTTCCGGAAATATTCAGCGTACCGGAATTTACATAAACCGTGTCAGAATCTGTTTCAAACGATGAATTTGCAATGTTTGTCGTGCCGGAATACACATAAATCGCACCGCCGTAATAGGTTCTGTTGGCGAGATTTGCTCTGTTGCCGGAGAAAACGCAATCAGTTACCGTGACCGTGCCAATTGCGAAAATCGCGCCGCCGTTTGCTGAAACCGTGTTGTTTTCAAAACGGGTGCCGGTGACGGTTGCCGTATCGGAAGACGTATATATTGCGCCGCCGCCCTGATTGAGCGATTTATTCCCGGTAAAAACGGCATTTTCAACGGTCAAATTGCCCTTTGACATGTATATCGCGCCGCCCAGGCCCGGGGTTTGGTTGTTGCTGAAAACGCTTTTTGTCTCTCCGGAAGATTTGACCGTCAAATCAGCTGAACTCCAAATCGCACCGCCTCTGGCATAACTGCCGCTGTTTTCTGCAGCAATGCCGGAAGTTTTGTTGCCGTCAAATGTACAGCCATAGATTTCGGTTGCCTGTGTGATATTCAGCGCGGCTCCATTGAGCTCTGTGACGACACTGCCGCTGAAAGTGCTTTTCTCAATAAAAGATTTTGCAGAAATCACACTGCGGGAAGCGGAAGTTATACCGTAAACAGCTGATTGTGCAGAAATATTTTCCGGCAGGGCGTTACCGGCATATTTCCCGGAATACACAATGCCGTTGATAACGAGCCGGTTGGTCGCGTTTGCCGCGTATATTCCGGCGTTTACAGCACCTTTTTCATCAATGTTGCCGGTAAAGCTGCCGTAATTTGCCGCCAGAAAATCATCGTATGTGGCAAAAGAATCAAAGCCGTTTACATTATCGTAACCGATTTTAACGGTATCGGAACTCTGCAAAACCAGATTGGAGCCGTCAGAAGTGACCCGGTGGAGCCAGTCGCTGTCAACTTTTGAGAGGAATCCTGTGCCATTGACCGTGGCAGTGTAACCATCCACGCTGACTGTTGCCGCCAGCCCGGAATCAATACCGCTTGCCACAGTGAGTGTGCCGGCAGTAAACGCCGCTTCGATGGAAATAGCCACATCTGTCAATATCTGGTTGGAGAAAGTCACGGTATTGGTGCCGCTGAAAATAAGAGAATTGGCTTCTCCGGAAAAAACCATATTGCTTATTGTCAGTGCAGAGGTATTGTCAAATTGCAAAATGCCGTTTTCGACAGAGATCGCAGTTGCGGCTTTGTTGGTGACAGAAGCGTTGAGCACGTTTTTTCCGGTGAATTTCAGCAAGCCGTTGGTGTTGCAGTAAATCGCATCTTTGCTTGTGGCAAATGTAGAACCGCTGACCGTGACCAGACCGCTTTGTCCTATAAAGAGTGCCCCGCCGCCGCTGCCAGCTTGGTTGTTATAAAACGTACAGCCGCTGATAGAATATGCTATCTCTTCAGGGGTCTTGTTCGCAGGAAGAGTGGTTAAATTATAGGAGGTGGAAATATATAAGGCTCCTCCATAAGATTTTGCCTCGTTTGAATCAAACAATGTTGTGGAAATGCTGCCACCCCAGCCGCCGACATAAATCGCTCCGGCATTTTCATTCAAAGAACGGTTTTGGTGAAAAGTTGCTCCGGAAATGTTTGTGCTGTAATTTGAATAAATCGCTCCACCTATACCGTTTGCAGTGTTTCCGGCAAAAACAGTCGGATTGTTTCCGGATGACGAAATCGACAGTGCGCCGCCGGAATAAATCGCTCCGCCGCGTGAACCTTTGGTATTGTTGGTGTCTATATAGCCATCGTTGCGGTTTTCCATAAATGTGCCGCCGGCAATGGAAAGTGATCTTGTCGCGTTGATTGCGCCGCCGTTGCCGGAGAAAGTTGAAACATTGAGCATAACATCTTTCATCCCGGCTTCGCCTGCAGTAGTAACACGACCGGTGATTTCAAAGCCGTTGATTACAATATTTGCCGTTGAGTTCAGAGGGAAATTTTCGCCTTGCCATGTGCCTTTGAATGAGTTGCCGGCGATGTAGATGTTGTCGATTTCATCTTTTGAATACAATACGACTCCGGAATTGTAATACGCCATTTGCGACCTCCTTGTTTTTATATGTTGATTTCTGTTATATTTTATTCTGATACCGGCGGCTCACTGCCGCATAATTCCATTTTTGCACAACGGGGAAATCCGAATGGATGCCGCGGTACAGCCAGAACTCTGCCCGCTCCGGCACAGGGAGCTGCTCCCTGCCGGGAAAGTGTTTCATATCCCGATGCCCACAATTCGATTTCACAACTTTCTCCATGCAGTTCCAAACGGTAAAAGCCGTTACCGCCGCAGGGAACATGGGCATGGAAAAATCTGCCCCATTCCATCTTTTCTTCCGGATTCTGATTTTCTCCGCGCCCCGGATTGCCGCTGAAAATTTCCGTAAGCGGCACGGCATAACAGTTGCCGGTGGAGCGGGCATCCCGGGCGAGATAGAGCCGCGGAACGACCTTCCCGGCATCTGCACCGGTCAGACGGAATGTCAACGCACAATTCTGCATCCGGTACGGCGCACGCAGTTTGAACCAGTAACGTATGCCGCCGGGGATTTGCTGGTCCACGGCATCCATGATGCTGAATTCCGGAACCTGATACACTTCGGCAATCTGCGGCGAAATTTTCGCAGAAACATTCGCTGATGCCGGATAATATGCCTTGCCGTCGATTACCTGGAATGGATATTTGCCCAGATTGATTTTGCGCGGAGTTCTCTGCAGGATTTTTACCTCGTGCGGAGCAAAGGTCAGCGGCAATTCAATATTCCGCATATCAGGATACAACTGGCAGACATTTGTCGCATTGGGACAACCGGGGATTTCTGTCAAAACCTGCGGTATCGGCAGCGGATTGCGGAGCGCGACCAACGCTCCGCCGGATGTCGGATGAACAAATCCGTATATCTCACCATGACGGGGATTGCCGCCGGCCATAAAGCATTTGCCGCTGAAAATGATTTTTTCATTGTCCCTTGCAAACTGCATCACTTCGCGGAGAATGCGGCAGTGTTCATCGGTCAATGCTTCCGGCTGCAGTTTCCACGGCTGATAACTTGTGCCGCGCATCACCGCCCAGAGCGCGGTATTGCTCCATACGGCATCATCACCCATAAACGGATTGCGCGGAGCTTGCGGAAAATCATGGTTGTCGATGCTGTTCAGCGGAATCATGCTGCCGTCGCGGCGGAAGTGATTGTAGTATTGTATGTCCCGCGCAGTGAATGTGCAGTCGCGCTGGTTGAGTGCCGGAACCGAACAGTATTCGCAGTCACCTGAATCCGCCAGAAAAATATGTTCCGCGTAGCACAACTGCCACGGCGAGGGCCACCAGCCGTGACGTATTTTTACCTGCGGATTGGTCATGCGTATCGCCCGGGCAATGCGGTTCTGCACATTTACTGATGCTTCACGGACATGGTTGCGCGTGGGGTATTTGTTTTTGAAATTTTCATTGGTGGCGCAATCATTGTCCCAATCCATTTTTAAATGCACGGCACCGGTTTTTCTGTCCACCAGTTCGCAGAAACGTTCAGTCAGGAGCTGTTCAAGTTTCTCATCCAGCAGCACTCCGAAACCATTGCCGCGGTAGGTCGAGCTGAAACCGCTGCCGACAGCTATACCGTTGCGCTGCAGATAATCCGGATTCATTCCCATCGGGCCGTTATGCGAAACCCACAAACTCAATTTCGCATGATTTTTTTCAAAGAATTTCCGCAATTTCACCAATCCCGGCTCGCCACCGGCGGCAGCTTTGGCTGCGAAGATTGAATCACGCTCCTGCCAGCCGGCGTCAAGAGTGTATACATCCGGAGTCAGACCGAGAGCTGTAAATGCCCGGACAAAAGAGCGGTAATTGTCGCCGCCGATGATATATTCATAGTTTCCGGTGTACGGTTCGCTCCAGAATGAACAGAAACTGAATAACGCTTTGTCTGCACCGGGCAGTCTGATCTCATCAAGATATTTGCAAAATGCCGCTTCCGGGTCCGCCGCATGAACCAGCACCGCGCTCATGGTCGTCAATCTGCCGTTTTCCCAGACCGGATGCTGACGCAATTCATAAGTGCTGTTTTTGCTGTCCTGGTACTTTATATGATTGAAGCCCGCCTGATGCTCAAGTGCCGCGAAATATTTGCTGCCGATAAGCGGATAGCCGCATCCGGGCATGACTCCGCCGCCTTCTTCGTCAGAGAGTTCCATGGACATCGTGCCGCCGGAAGCAACGTAACCGCGCATTTTCAGTTCCGGGTCGGCAAGTGTCTGCCGGTCTATGACCAGATAGTCCGGCGTCGGCAGCGGAACTGCGGAACTTATTTCCACAACTTTACGCAACCCTCCGGCAATCGGCAGATAACGGACACTCATGGAAATTTCTCCGGAGCGGAATTTTTCCCCGCCCAGATATTCCCATTGGCAGATATTGCCGGCGATGCTCAATTCCACCGCCGGAAAGTCAACGTTTTGTCCGTATATTTTTTTTATCATTTCCACACTCCTGCAGCGTGAAGTTCCGGGAAGCGTCTGCTGTGTACGCCCGGAGCCCACCCCTGCTGTTGCGCCCAGACTTCAAGAAAATCATTGTCGCACCAGCGGACAGTTTCATTGTCAATGCGTTCCGCGCCGCGTCTTTCGCACTCATCGGCGGTGTTGATACTCATCCAGCGCACCGTGATTTCAAAGCCGGGTTTTATCTTTTTTACCGGTATCTCCGGCAGGATTTTCATGGCATACCGGGCGGTTTCGGTCAGCTCGGCATAAACTTCACCCGCCGGACGGTTTATCGCCGTGAAACGCCACGGGGTCTTTTTGGTGACAACTGAAGGTATCTCAAAGCCGAGGAAGTCAAACGCTTCACGGCAGCTTGTTTCATCGCCGGAAATCATCACGGTCGGTACTCCGAAATATGCTGCCAGCATGATTTCAATGCCGACTTCGCCGATAACTTCGCCATTCAGACGCATTTCGGCAAGCATTCCGCTGGAAAATGTGTGATTCAGAAATCCCTCTCTGCCGTTCATCGCATGAGCTCCCAGCTGTATCGCCGCGTCGAAATCCGGTCCCAGACCGAAACTGCGCGGAAACATCACTCCGCCGAGAGAACCGGCTGAAACGCTTTTGTGCAGTCGGTGATGCGAAAACGCATTGCCGCTGCCGTGCCCGTCAATTGCCACGATCTCTTTCACTCCGGCCTGGAGCAGACCGTCGGCACAGGCGTTGACTTCCGCTGTGAGCAGCTCTCCGGCTTCGGTGTAGTTCAGAATCTCATGCTTATGATTGCCGGGGCGTGCAACTACACCGCAGGCACCTTCAAGGTCGGTCATCACAAATACTTTCATAAACACTTCTCCTCAAGTTGAAAAATTCATTTACTCCGGGCAGACTGACTTTTCAGCAATCTGAACCAGCGGGTTTCGCCGTATTTCATATCGACATCAAGCTCTTTGCATTTGCGTTTGATGATTTTTCCGGTGGTCAGGTCGAATACATCGGCAAACTCCTGCCACTGCAGTTTTTTCACCCCGTCACGTGTTGCATGGATGGCGATTATACCGTTTCCGGCATAAGAGATCTCGCCAAGCGGGGCAAACGGTTTGATTCCGGCTTCGACAGCCAGCTGCCGGATGAATTCCGGTTTTATTGCCAGCCCCATCGGTATGCTTAAATAGACCGCTGTCCAGTTTTTGTGCCGTTTGACTGCCGCACCGACCAGATCCGTGCGGACAAGCTGTGCCAGCGGTTTCGCCGCCGGGTCATCAACATAACAGAGCGGCAGCATGAATGGCCCGTCAGAAATGGGTGCCGCACTTTTGATGAATTTTGACAGCGGGTCGGAAAAACGCGCCGTGGAAAATGCCGATAATACATTGGTACCGGGAACAGATTTTATTTTCATACCGGTCAGGCGGGAGATGTTTTTCTCAAATCCGCCCGGAGCGGTGCGTCCGGCATCAAAGACGAAAACCAGCACATTGCCGTCTTTTTGCAGATTTTTTTCCACAAATGCTATCTGTTCTTCAGTCATGGTCGTGCCGAGAGCAAAGATATTCACTTTTGCCGCCCGCCGGTCGGGATGGGTCAAATCGCTCAACAGATATTGCTGAACACCCACGCCGGAACTGAAAAGCACCCGCTGACCCTGATGCACCGAATGCTGCTCAATAGACCAGCCGAAACGGTCACCGGTCAGTGTGCGCGCTTCTTCATCCCAGAAAAATGCGATCTGACCATCCATATCCACGGTCGGAACGTTACCGGATTTCAGCGCATCGAATGATTCTTTGACCACCGGCTCAAATTCATCCTGCATACTGGGATTGCCGCCGATCATCAAATACCAGTGCCCCTGACCGGCGGTTATCACCGGAGCGGACATTTTCCGCATCATATTGGCGAATCCCTGCGGACCGGGTTCGACGCCGTTCCAGCGGATGGAGTTGCTGGTTCCGTAAATCGCCACAGGCGAATAACTGGTACGCAGGTCAAGTTCATTCAGAAATATCTTTTTGTGCAGTGTCGCGGATGCCGGAGCCTGATGGACTCTGCCGACAGCCCCGTGCAGACGGCTCACTCCGTAAGGCGGAACGCTCACCAGAATATCAAAAGCTGAATCTTTGAGCAAATGACCGAGGGATGTACCGAAATAATAACGGGATTTCAGCATCTTTCTGCCCATGCCGCGCTCAAATTCACTTGCACAATATGCCAGTGTATCGGTGATGACTTCAGGATAAAGTTTAATGAAGTCAATGATTTTACGCGCCGCTGGGTCATGCGGGTCGCGCTGATACATATAGCGTTTGTAAGAGGATTTGTCCGGGAAGGAGATTGTTTCAAAGGTCAACTTTTCATCACCCCATGCTTTCCGCAGAACCTTGATGTCATTATTGTAATATTTGCGTATGGCTTCACGCATTGCCGCCAGATTGCCGGGGGAGCGGTCCATCATCTCGGAAAGGTCGTTTTTGCGCGGACGGTAGAACCACTGTCCGTCGCCGCCGCCGAAAAGGTGTATCCCGGCAATGGCTCTGCCCCACACCTGCTGCTGCAGATGTCTGCCCAGTGCAAAGAGGAATTTGCCGCATTCCCGGCGGAAATCCGGGGCGGTAAAGGATACATACGGATATTTTTTGCCTTTGCGTTCCGGATAAAATCTGGCATCCGGCGGATTCTGATAAACAATGTTGTCATTGATGTCGCGCCATGCCGCATCGGGGAAAACGTTGCCGAAGTCCAGTGCCGGGTCGATACCTATCATCACTGCCACCCGTGCATCCGGAGCATAGGACAACACATGGAGCAGCTGTTCATCAATGGCGGAAAAATCATAGCTCCCGTCACTGCGCCACGCCGGAATACGGCGGCGGTTGTCGATATTCACTTTGACAAAATGCACATCAGCTCCGGCACGCGCCATCATCTTGTAGACGTTGCCGTCATAAGCGGCGACTCCGGACATCGGGAATCCCGGCAAATCGGCCACCGGACGTTTTTTCAAATATTCGATAAGTTTTTCTCCGGTAAGCAATCTTTCGCGGTCACTTTCCCGGGGCATCGGCTGATAGACATTGTTGGGATACTCCCGCAAATCAATATCGTCCACGGCGATTTTGCACGGGGCGGCATCGGATATCAATTCTATTGAAAGCGTCAGTGGCGCAGAACTTTTGCGCGTATTGAACTGCAGCGGCACCAGATCCCATCTGCCTTTGTGCCGCAGCGGAGTGCAGGGGTGGTATTGACGGAATGTCTGTTTGACACTGCCATTTTCCCAAACTTTCGCCTGCAATATGAAACTGCCTCTGGATTCCGGGTCTTCAAGGACTTTGTGATACACGGTCAGCAAATACCGGGTATCAGGTTTTACCGCAATATTTCCGGAGCTCAACACCAGAGAACCGGTCATGCGGCGGCGTTCCATGATGACGGAACTTGTGCCGCTGCGGAAAATTTCTGCTGACCGCACCGCTGAATCAACAGCTTCCGGCGGCATTACGGGTTTTTCCGGACAATTTGCATATATGCCATCCATGCGTCCGCGGTAATTATCCACGACGGAAATCTGCCAGTTGGCAGGGAATTTTTCCAAATCCATACCGGCAAGCATATTGCCTGTGTCGCGGCGGATTTCCACCCGGTTGCTGTATGATTCCGGCAGTTCAAGGATGAGTTCGCCTGACTTTTCCGCAGTGAGATACATCGGGTCTCCGGCACTGTGAACCAGGAAAAATTTATCTCCGGGCGCAACGGACATTGCCGGTTTGACCCGCAATTTCTGTGCCGCGCCGTGAGCGAAATAATCAAAGGTGATGTAATTTTTGTTGTTCGATCTGATGATGAATTTTAAAGGTTCACCGCCGAGCTGTTCCACCGGGCAGGGTTCGGGGCGGGAGAGCGATATTTCCCGGAGCATGCCGTCGGGAATGCCGCCGAGGAAAAATGTTTCTCCTATGGGCAAGGTATCACGTTTAAGCGAAATATACTCTTTGCCGTCGATTTTTACGCTGATTTTACCATCCTGCCAGCACATTTCAATCTGATACCAGACCCGGGGCTGGAACTTCGCCGGAGCGGAAAACTTCTCATTGCCGATCTGCAGCATGATTTTGTTTTCCTCCACACAGAGATAGACCAGCGCACTGTTGAAAAGGATTTTTGCTCCCGGTTCGCTGAAATGCGGAAAATAATCGATTTTGAATACTCCGCTTTTTTCATCCGCCTGATTGTTGACTTTGATTTCCAGCGTATCATAACCGCCTTTTTCAGTGGCATCTATCGCTGAAAAACTGCTGTGCGGCATCGCTTCCGCCTGACCGGAAGCCACCACCCCGCCCGGGCGCACCGGAGCTCCGGTATAAATTGTAACCGCTCCGGAGCAGAGCAAACTGCCCAGCAGCAGGAGAAACATTAATATTTTATGAGACATTTTTCACTTTCCCTGTTATTGAAACAAAACATCTGTGTTGTTGTATTTGCCGTAAGCCACATCCGGTATCGACTGCATATTCAATGCCGCGGCATGACCGTCGCTGAACATGGCATTGGCTTTGCTGTGGTGTTTGTAATCAATGGCACGGCTGGTCAGATTTTCCAATTTTATATAGTAGTTGTTTTCAGCTTTGTACCTCTGAATATTTCCGTCAAAAAGCAGTGCGGAACGGGCATGATTTTTGACCACGGAATTTTTTCTGGTTGTAGACGCGCCTCCCTCGCGGTACTCTCCGAAAAGTGAATCATTGTAAGAGTAATTGAAAGCGTAACATTTGTTTTTGGAATGGGAACCGCCGATGCTTTTATCGGAATAAATCCAGTTGCTGATGCCGCCTTTACCGTTGTCACATTCGACCGGACAGATAAATATTTTGAAGTTTTCCCGCTTCCGGTCGTAATCTGCTTCACCCTCATACGGCACGTAGTTATTGTAAATATCCTGAACCGTGCCGGGGTATTTGTAGGTGCTCAAAAGTGTGGCGTATGAACCGATGCTGCCGCCGTTTTTCACCCACAGAAAACCGATGGGGTAAAAGGAGTCGTAATCTCCGGAATACATATTGCTCAATTTGCCGATTTCACCCAGCTGGGATATACAGGTGGCGGTCTTTGCCCGGTCGCGGGCATTTTTCAACGCCGGCAGCAGCATCGCTGCCAGAATCGCAATAATTGCAATAACAACGAGCAATTCGATCAGCGTGAATGTTTTCCGGAAAAAGAAAGACACGACATCAGCCCGGCAGTTTTTTTCTGCCGTGCTGATGTCAAAAGTAAACTCTGCAGAGTTTACTCTCCCGGTGCCGGGAGAGTAAAACAGTTCTTTATGTAACTTGCTGGAAACCGGATCTTTTTTCATAAATCATACGCTCCGGATGAATTTTATTTTTTGCCGGAAGGCAGTTTTCTGATCATACTCCGCATCCTGCCGAGAGAATTTCCGTAGCTCGGACGGTTGGAGTTGCTGTGCCCCATGCCCGGTTCCAGAATCAGATGTTTTTCTGTGACGGGTATCGCATTGAATGCCGCACAGATGGATGACGGCGGGCAGGTGGTGTCGGCAAGACCGGCGATTATCCAGACCGGAACTTTGATGTTTTTGCAGAAATTGACCACATCATAGTATTTCGCGCACTCAACTGTGGCAGGGTCGTTTTTATTGACCAGGCGCGGCCAGCCGGGGTAACGGCCCTGCGTGTAGGCATGATGGTCGCAGAGTGCCGGTACTGATACGCACACACCTTTGATATTGGGATTGAGAGAAGTCAGCATCAAGCCCAGACCTCCACCCTGACTGACTCCGAAAAATCCGACTCTGCCCGGGTCGATTTCCGGCATGGTGATGACATGATTCACCATGCGGTTGAAGCCCAGCAGTGAACGGTGGAAGTAATATTTTGTGCGGTCATTGTTGCCGGACAGGCTGTAAGTGACCGGAGTGTTGGCGGCTTTGTAAGCCTTGTTGCGTTCCGCACCCGCCAGAGAGGGCGAATAGTTGTGGACATTGAGCCACAGCACCGCTTTGCGGTTGCCGAATTGTTTGACTACCGGCGCATTGCGTCCGGAACCGCTGGGGTCTATGCTGATGAGCAACGGGACCGGGGTGCTGCTGACCGGGATCGTCAGATAACCGTAGACTCTGCCGCCTGGAGCTGCGACACTGATTTCGTAGCAGTTGTAGGTATCGGTGCAGAATTTATCCAGTTTGGTCATCTGCGGGTCAAGTGCGATTTTTTCAGCTTCGGCGATGGCTTGCTGCCAGAATTCATTGAAATCGGCTGGAGTTTCCGCGCCGGCAGTGATTTTTTCCGGATCAAATGCCGCGCCGCTGATAACATTGATGCGTTTGCCGCCCACAACGCCGCTGACGCGCAGCTGCAATACTCCGGGGGCATCGAGTTTGCCGGTTACAGTGCCGCCTTTATCGGACATGACAGAGGTCTTGGAAAGCACTTTGCCGCCATCCAGCGAGAGGATCGCCTGCAACTTGGCTCCGGGCACAGAGGTGTCGGGAGATACTGTAAATGTCACCTCTTCTCCCACGCTGTAGCGGGCATCGCCGCGATCTGTGGAAACTGTGACTGCACCGCAGAGTGCAAAAGTGATTGCCGCACTGCCGAAAGCTGCCATCAATTTTGTTCTGATACCCATAAGAAAACCCTTTCCTGTTTTGATTTGGATTAGAGAATACTTTATATTATTTAAGCAGTTCACCGCGATTGTCAATTACCTTTTTGATTGCGCCAACAAACGCGTCAATAAGCTCTTTGTCCGCAATATTCACAAAGCGGGGATAACGGAACACTCTGCTGACGGCGTTTTCCGACACCGGCAGTGCGCCTTTGCCCTGGCGGACATCGCGCTGACCGAAAGCCAACGCCGTCGGTTTGCCCTGATTGAAAATGTCTGCTTCATTGAATACCGGATGCAGATGCAGCGGGAAGTTGCAGAGCGGACCCACCGGGAGATTTTCCGCCTGCATTGCCGCAATGAATTTCTCAAGCGGCAGACCGTCAAGCTCTTCCGGAGCATAATGGCAGGCGGAACTGTACCACGCACCCTTGGTGGAACCGGAGTCTTTCGCCGGACGGTGGACTTTCAGTCCCGGGAGTTTATCCATTTCATCGGCAAGATACTGCATGGCTTTTTCGATTTCCACGACTCTTTCCGGGAAATATTTCAACTGCACCAGACCCAGCGCGGAACACCACTGGTTCATGCGGTCTTTTCTGCCGCCGATGGGTACTCCGGCAAAGTGGATGAGTTCCGGGTCGGTGATGAAACGTTCACTGCTGTTGAAGTTGTTCGCCACACCGGTACGCTCATAGTGACCGTAGGAGATGCAGCGTTCATAAAGATTCCGGTCGTTGGTGATGATGACACCGGCTTCGCCGAGGGCAAAAGATTTGCCGGTCATCATGCTCTGTCCGGCGATGTCACCGATGGTACCGGTCATGGTTCCTTTGTAAAGACAGGCGTGGGAGTGGGAGGCATCCTCAATGACTTTGACCCCGTGTTTGCGGGCTATCGCCATGATTTCATCCATATCCGCCGGATGTCCGAGGTAGTGGACAACGATTATTGCTTTGGTGCGCGGTCCGATGCGGTGTTCAATATCTTTGGGGTCGATGCAGAGCGTCACCGGGTCGATGTCGGCAAAGTTTACCGCCGCGCCGAGAGAAAGTGCCGCTGTACAGGTCGCCCAGTAGGTGAGCGAGGGGGCGATCACCTCATCACCGGCTCCGACACCGCACGCCCACATCGCCGCGTGCAGAGATGCTGTACCGCTGCAGTAGCCGAGAACATGCTTTGCCCCGACGTATTCAGCGTAGGCAGCTTCAAACTGTTTGGTGATATTTGAACCGCTCATCTGTCGTTTGTACAAAACATCAACGATGGCATTTTCATCTTCTTTTGTGTAGATGGGCCAACGTATGGCTGGATTTTCATTCCATGATTCAGCAGTGAAATCTGCTTTGCCGCCATTGATTGCCAGAATACCCATTTTTTCTTTCTCCTGATTTTCTCTGTTTTACGGTACTTTTTCCGGACTGCAGGATATAAGATAGCATTTGTTTTTTTATTTGTCAAGCCTTTGGCATAAAATTTTACAAATTGGCATATTTTTAAGATAAAACAAACCTGAAGCACTGCTGCTTCAAGTGAATTAAACCGTTGTCACACTTGACCTTTCGATAAGTTCTCCCATTAAAAATTCCGTATCCGCAGATTCGGATTTCACTGTCGCACACAGTGAGTTTATGGCACTTTTTCCGGTCTCAAAGGTCGGCTGGGCGATGGTGGTCAAACCGTATTTTGCCGCATCCTGCCAGGAAACATTGTCGTTGCTGACAATGGAAATATCTTCGGGTATTCTGATGCCGAGCTGCTCACAGCATTCGAAGAGCAATCCGGCGAAATGGTCTCTGCCGGCAAAAATCGCACATTTGCCTGACCGTTTTTTCAACATATTGATAATGATATTTTTACGTTCTTCAAGTGAACTTCTGGAATTGATTTCCAGAGAGAGTTCCGGGGCAGGCTTCAAATCATCTTCAGCAAGAGCCCCTTTCAGTCCGGCGAACATCTCGCGGTAAATAAATGTATCCAGCGTGCCGCCGACAAAACCGATTTTGCGATGACCTTTGCCGACGAGGTAGCGTCCGGCGCATCTGCCGACCTGACGGTAATCAACACGCACTGCCGGAACGTTTTTTTCACCTTCGTAGTTGGCGACGATGTAGGGGACGGTGTAATCTGTCATGGCTTCGCAGATGCGGGAAGGGATTTTTTCCAGAAAGATTATTCCGTCAAGATTGTCGTCTGCCACTCTTTCAGAAAGCCGCCGGTCGATGAAATCGCTGTGGTTGAAGTAAAGCACTATTTCCGCCGACTGTTCATCTGCGGCGGCGGTGACACCGCGCAGGATTTCAAAAGATTCGTTGGCATTGAGGCTGTTACCGGGGATTATGACCAGAAATTTTTTCCATTTGTTCTCATCGTTGCGGTGGAGGATTTTCACCCCTTTGCCGGGAATGCGGCAGACCAGGTCACGGTCAGTAAGTTCTGTCAGGACGGTCTGGAGAGCTCCCCTGCCGATTTTCAGCTGGCGGCAGAGGTCGCGTTCCGCCGGGAGAAAACCGGAAACACCCACTTCACCGAAGCGGATCATGTTTTCCAGTTCCGTGATGGCATTTGCGGTTTTCTGGTGCATCGGTATTTTCCTGTAATGATATAAATAAACTCTTGCAATGATAATATATATCCGTTTTTTCTTTTTTGCAAATTTTTTTCAGAATCGGTAAATCCCGCTTGCAAAAAATGCGCCACAATGCTATTTTATATGCCATTGGCATGATTGTAAGGTATGATTCTTAAAGGAGTTTTTCATTATGAAACAGTTGCGTTTTGCTTTCGCCGGATTCCGGCATGACCACATCACTTCGCTTTACCGCCGGGTGACGGCGCATCCGGAATGTACTGTCGTTGCCGCAGCAGAGGAAAACGGAAGTGTCCGCAGTAAATTTGCCGCATCCGGCAAGGCGGAAATAACTCACTGCTCGATAACAGAAATGCTTGATTCCGTTGAATGCGATTGTGTGGCAATAGGTGATTGTTACGGCAGACGCGGTGCGATCGCCGCGGATGCCCTGCGGCGCGGCAAACACGTTATCACCGACAAGCCGCTTTGCACTTCGCTTGCTGAACTGGAAACGATTCGGCAGCTGGCAGAGGAAAAATCTCTTACAGTCGGCTGTATGTATACTCTGCGCGACAATCCGGCGGTTATGGCGGTGAAATCTCTCATTGATTCCGGCAGACTCGGAAAGATTCTGCAAGTACAGTTCACCGCCCAGCATCCGCTTATGCGTGACACCCGTCCGGAGTGGTATTTTGAAAAAGACATGCACGGCGGTACCATCAATGATATCGGCTGTCACGCATTTGACATTATTCCGTATCTTACCGGTTCTCCCATAGAGCGGATAGTCGGTGCGCGCAGCTGGCAGGCACTGGAAAAAGATTCTCCTTTCCATGATGCCGGACAATTCATGCTGGCTCTGGCGGACGGTTGCGGCGTGATGGGCGATGTTTCGTACTGTGCGCTTGACCGCGGCGGTTATGCTCATCCGGCGTATTGGCGTTTCAACTTCTGGGGGAGTGAAGGCATGGTGGAGTTTCATCATACTTCGACCCAACTCCGCTGTTTTTTTAAAGGCGTCGACGGTGAAACTCTGCTGGATGTTCCGGAAAGTTCCGGGGAAGGGTATTTTGAAGGATTTTTAGCGGAAATTTCCGGCAGAAACTCTGCTGTCACCACCGGCACCGTTCTGGAAGCGGCGTACTGGAGTCTGGCGGCACAGGCGGCTGCTGACGGCAAATAATCACAGTCTGCAACTTGCAAAAACATTTTGCAGTGTTATCTTAAAAAGCGCAGATACAATAATAAGCGAGGCTTGAAATGAAAATAATTGACGTTCACAATCACCCGGACTGGCTCGGTCACGATCTCGACCGTTTTTTAAAGAATATGGATTCCGCCGGCATTGACAAAACCTGGCTTCTCAGCTGGGAGTGTCCGCGCAGTGAATACCACGACGGTACGCCTTCAGTGGTGGCAGGACCGCTGCTTGGTGTTTCCACCGGTCCGATCCCGTTTGCCAGATGCGTATCTTATGCGGAACGCGCTCCGGAGCGTTTTATCCTCGGTTATGCGCCCGACCCGCGTGATGAGGATGCCTGCAGAAAACTTTGTGCCGCCAAAGAGATATACGGTGCGAAAATCTGCGGCGAGGCGAAGTGGCGGATGATGTATAACAATCCGGATTGTCTGCGGCTTTTCCGTACCGCCGGCAGATTGAAAATGCCGGTGACGATGCACTTCGGCTACGATTTTCAACACACATACGAAGACCGCCGCCGCGAATGGTTCGGCGGAACGATAGATACACTTGAAGATGTGCTGCGTTCATGCCCGGAAACAAAATTTCTCGGTCATGCGCCCGGGTTCTGGGTGCATATTTCCGATGATGATTTGTGGAAAGACAACGTTTATCCGGAAAACGCTCCGGTGGTGAGAGAGGGCAGGATTTCTCAATTACTGCGTAAATATCCCAATTTATTCTGCGATATATCTGCCGGTTCCGGATTGTACGCGCTTTCCCGTGACCCGGAATATGCCGCTGAATTTATCATGGAATTTCAGGACCGCATACTTTATGCGCGGGATTGTTTCCACAACAAACATCAGGAATTTATAAATTCTCTGGGACTGCCGCAGAGCGTGCTGGAAAAACTCTATTACGGAAACGCGGAAAGATTGCTGGAGGAGTGAGCATGGCGGAAAAAGTCAAATTCGGTATCATCGGCAGCGGCATGATCGCCAATATTCACGCCGGGGCATTGCAGAAAGCAAAAAACGCTGAATTGGCCGCTGTTTTCGGAACCAATCCGGAAAAGACCGCCGCTTTCGCAGAGAAATACAACTGCTGCTCGTACAACGATTTGGAAAAGTTCCTGTCCGCTCCCGGTCTGGAAGCTGTCACCGTTGCCTCACCTTCCGGAGCGCATCTTGATGCAGTTTGTGCCGCCGCTGCCGCCGGAAAGCACATACTCTGTGAAAAACCGCTGGAAATATCGGTCGCACGGGTGGATGAGATGATAAAATGCTGTGAAAAAAACAACGTCATTCTCTCAAGCATTTTTCAAACCCGCTTCTACCGTGCAGTGCAGCTGATAAAAGAGGCGTACGATGCCGGCAGATTCGGCAGGATAGTTTTGAGCAGTATGCAAATGCGCTGGTTCCGGGATGATAACTATTATGCCGGTTCATCATGGCACGGCACCTGGAAACTTGACGGCGGCGGAGTATTGATGAATCAGGCGGTCCATTCGCTGGATATGCTGCTCTACATCAACGGCGCACCGGAGGAGGTCTTTGCCTATGCCGGAACTCTGTCGCACGATATCGAGGTCGAAGATAATCTGTGTGCCGCGGTAAAATACCGCAACGGTTCCATGGGGACGATAGAGGTCAGCACTTCATGCCGTCCGGGATTCCCCCGGCGGGCGGAAATTTCCGGTACTCTCGGCTCTGTCACTATTGAAGAGGACACCATCACCCGCTGGGAATTTGTTGAACCGCGTCCGGAAGATGAACTCATCCGGCAGGAGTTCAGCGGTGCCGCTGATGCCAAAGGCGGGGCTTCCCCGGCAAATGTGGAAATAAACGGTCATCTGCTCCAAATCGAAGCCCTTGCCGCTGCAATACGCTCCGGTGCACCGGTTGCCATGGATGGCAGAGAGGGACGCCGTGCAGTGGAACTGGTCTGCGGCATCTACGAATCAGCCCGCAGCGGCAAACCGTTTTGTTTCTGAACTGAAAAATTTCAGGCTGCTGCAGAACTTCAGGTTTTGCAGCAGCCTTTTTCTGTGCCGGAAAGGGAGTTCTTTCCGGCAGGTGGACTCCGGAAATTATTTCGTGCGTTCCGGGTCAAGCAGATACTGACGGTAGCCGTAGGTGTTGCTCTCTCCGGCTTTGGTCAGAGAATTTCTGACTTTGTCGATGGTATCTTTGTAGTCAGCGGCTTTATTCAGCGGCATGACTTCAGCGACGACCAGCAGCTGGGAGCGTTTGGTCGCTTCGGTTTCAGTGGAAAATATCCAGCCGATGCCGGGAATGTCTTTCAGCAGCGGTACGCCGCCGGAAACCCGCATGACACTGCGTTTTTCGATGCCGCCGATGACCAGTTTGCTGCCTTCATTGGAAACCATGAAGTCAGTGTCGATATCCGCGCTCTGCTGAACGCGCGGAGTGCCGTCGGAGTTGTAACCTATCAGCGAAGAATTGCTGACACGGACATTGAGTTTGGTGGCTTTCCGGTTGATGAACGGCGTCATGCGGATATTGAATCCGAAATCGCGTGCCGCCGGTTCAACTGTGACCGCATTACCGCGCTGTTTCTCAAGTACGCTCTCCGGAACTCTGCCCTGAACTTTTCCCGGAACGGCATTGACGGTAATATCCTGTTCGAGTTTGGCATCGGGAATGACCGTCTGCGGGGGGAGGGGAGTGGATTTGGCAATAAAGACCTGCGTGGTTTTGGAAATGACCCCTTCGGCACCGTTACGCAGAGTGATTTCTGACGAATGCACGACCTTTGCTTTGCCTTTGCTGGTCAGGAAATCGATGTATTTGGTGTTCCATTTGGGGTTGAACTGGAAATAGCTGGCATCGTTCCACTTTGCTCCGTCGGCAAGGTCAATGGCGATGTTGTCGTAGTTCTGCGAAAAGCGTCCGCCGGCACTGAAAAGGTCGATGCCGTCGTTGTTTTTCCACGCCTGGAAATCCAGTCCGAGTTTGGTGTCGTTTTCCGCATAAAGCTCATAAACGGTGACTTTTGCCCGGACTTCGGGGTAGGGCTGGTCATATTTCGCCAGCACATCGGCGATGTTTTTGCATGAAAACGGCGTGGTCTTGAAAAAGAGCAGATTCAATCCCGGGTCGCTTACGACCACATCGCCGCCGCCGACATTGTTCATTACGGGGTCAACGCTGTAAGTGCCGATCTCGCCGACCATCTCTTTGAGTTCTTCTGCGGAACGGTATTTGGGAGAATAGAGATAGGTCGCTCTGCCGGAATTGGAAACCAGCTTCGGTTTGTCCAGCTCTCTGACAATGGAATCAAAACCCTGCGCGACATCAGAATCATTGAAGCGGTAATCTTCGGCGGAAATCAATATGATGGAAGTACCGTCTGTATATTTGACCGCTTCAATATTGGTGTTGTTGTCATCGACTTTTCTGGTCTGGACGATCGCCCGCAGATAGGAACGCAATTCATAGGGGTCAATATTTTTGACCACGTATGCTTTGGTTATCACGTTGGGGTCGGCGTTGTCGCGGACGAAGTGGACGACATCGGTGTTTTCTTTCACCGTGACATTGAGCCGGGCATCGATGCGGGAATTGTCATAAGGTGCCGCCGGAGTGCCGGCGATGCTGTTGGCACCGCTGAAAAGCACTGCGGCAAATACAGATGCAGCAATATAATTTTTCATGATTTTTTCTATAGCCTTTACTGATTATTTTTTGCAGATTTCATCAAATTCCGCAGTCGTGCCCGGGGCGATGTTTTCGTTGTAGACCACCGGCACGGCGCGTGCGGTCACGATACAGCGGGTGACTTCGGTGTTTTCGGTGGTGGTGCCGAAAATATATTTAAGCACCGGCAATTCACAGAGGAAAGGTACGCCGATGGTCTGTTCAACCGTGGCCGTACGGTCCCAGACGGCAAGGATCTGCTCTTTGTTGAAAGGCAGTGTCGTACCGGCAGAGAAATATTCTGATTCAGTGAGTTCCGCACCCATACTGTTGCGTTCGACGACATTGCGGTTTTCAAGCTGATAGTTGAAAGAAACGGAACCGTCTTTACCGGCGGTGATGGTCGTTTCATAAAGTTTGGCGGTCAGTGAGCTGTCGCCGCCGACGGAAACGCTTGCCGCGTGGTCTTCATCTTTTTTCAGATTCTGATATTCCGGCGCGAAACCGACGGAGAATTCTTTGCCCGGAGTGTTGGAAACCACCACGCCGGCAGAACTGCTTATCGTGGCTTTGCCGTTCTGCTGCAGCAGACGGATGAAGCTCATGTCAAATGCCGGGGCCGTGTAGAAACCGCCGAATCCGAGTGTGGATGAGCCGAGCAGTTCAATGCCCTGTTCGACGAGTTCTTCGGCGATTTTCACTTTTGAAGCGTTGTAGCCGAAGCTCAAAAGATTCAGTCCGGGACCGTTTTTCCACGCCAGATAATCAATACCGATGTCTTTCAGGTCGCTGTCGCGCAATTCATAGACGGTCAGTTCGATTCTGCACTGCGGGATGGCTTTATCCAGCCAGGAAAGTTTGGTTTTGATGTCGTCGACAGTGGCGGGAGTATCTTTGAAGTAGAACATGTTGCGTTTGGTGTCCAGACGGATTTTGCCATCTTCCGCGCCGCTGTAAACTTCACCTTTTTCAATGACATCCAGCATACTCTGGGTCGCACGGAAAGCCGGCTGGTAAGTCCCGGTGGCGATACCGTTGCCCTCAATGTTGGAAAATTTGTCCATTTTGGCATTGCGGTCGAGTGCGGCAACGATTTTGTCGACATACTCTATCATGTTTATGCCGGTGGAAACGATAAGCATTTCCCGGTTGCGTTCCGTATCGGAAACGGTCGATACATTGGATTCCCGGCAATAGCGGATGACTGCACTGCGGACAAAGGGTGCGACATCAGCAGATTTGGTATACTTCAATGTATAAATTTTGGATGCCATATTTTTCTGGGCATCGTCTTCAACAAAGGTGATTTTCTGCACCTTTTCCCCGGCTTTTGCCATAAACGGCAGACTCAAGGCACCCGCGGCGATAACAACGGCTGCACATTTTTGAATCCAAGGATTCATAACATAATCCTCCTTATGTTTTCGGGACGGGAGTCAACCGTCCGCATATAATGGAATTGTCTTCCCCCATGAAAGACATTTTTGTGATGGGAACTAATATAGCACCACAACACACTGTTGTCAATTAGCCTTGTCTAATTTTTTGCAGGAATATTTTTCAAATACAGTTTTTCTGCTGCAGAGAGCGCGAGAAGTTTCCGCAGCCGGGAGGGGTGGAGTTCCGCCGAAACAGGGTGAAAGTGCAAAAAAATTGATTTTTTCGCGCTGAAATACTTGAATGTCGCTTTTTGCGGTGTATAATATGCAGTGTGAAGATTATTCAGGAAGGTCTTATTGAATATGAGTCAGGTCGAAAAGGGCGGTATGCTCGTCAACGCCGAAAATCTGGTTAAAACATATCACGGCAGAACAGTCGTCAATCAGGTGTCGATTTCTGTGCGTGCCGGAGAGGTCGTGGGATTGCTCGGACCGAACGGCGCGGGGAAAACGACCAGTTTCTACATGGTAATGGGTTTGATACGTCCGGACAGCGGTCAGGTTTCTTTCCGCGGAGTGGATATTACTCACATGCCGATGTACAAGCGCGCCCGCATGGGCATGGGATATCTGGCGCAGGAGCCGTCGATTTTCCGCAAACTTACTGTGGAAGAAAACATCATGGCGATCCTTGAAACTCTCGACATCAGCCGTGCCGAGAGAAAAAAACGGTGTGCCGATTTGCTCGCTGAACTGGAACTGACCCGGCTGAAAGACCAGAAGGCAATGACCCTTTCCGGCGGTGAACGGCGGCGGCTGGAAATCACCCGCGCACTGGTGACAAATCCCTCTTTCATAATGCTTGATGAACCTTTCAGCGGAGTTGACCCGCTGGCGGTTTACGATGTGCAGCAGATAATTCTGCAGCTGAAAGAGCGCAATATGGGTATTCTCATTACCGACCACAACGTGCGGGAAACGCTTTCTGTGGTTGACCGCGCCTACATTATGTGCATGGGAAAGATATTGTTGGAAGGTCCGAGCGATTTTCTGGTCAACGACCCTCAAGCCAAAGAGATTTATCTCGGACCGCAGTTTACAATGTGACAGAAATTCGCACGATGCGTTTTTCTGAAAACATTTTACCGCAACGCGGGAATGGGCCCGCGCTGTGAACGAAGAAAGGTGTGCGTATATGCTCATCAACGTTACCGGCCGTCAATTTGAGATTACTCCTGCAATTCAAACCCAGGCGGAAAATGTCCTTGCAGTGCTGGATATTCCGGCATTGAAAGTAACTTCTGTCAATGTGGTCATGTCACGGGAAAAAAATCACTTTCAGGTATCGTTGGTACTTAATTGCAAATATCACACCCTGAAAGCCGAAACCGTGGATTTTGACCTTTACCGCGCCCTTGATGCCGCTGTGGACAAAGTCGAATCCCAGTGCCGCGACCTGAAAGAAAAAATCCAGGAGCACCGCGCTGTTTCCACCGGGGAAACTGATGTGGCTCAAGCTGAAAATGTTGAGGTGTAAACCTTATTTGCAACTGAAATCCAATCTATACTGGTCCCCGGTACGCACCTGCGGTGTGCCGGGGGTCGTTTGTTAAAAAAGAGAACAGGATAAAAAATGATTATTGCAATAGCCGGGGAGTGCGGTGATGGTCTGACCGGATTTGTCTGGTTCAGAATCGAAAACGGCAGAATTGCCGAGCGCGAGGAAATAAGGGCTGCAGCGCCGCTTGACGCATTGAAGCGGCAGCTGGCAAATTTGCAGACCGATTTGCTTATCACCGGCGGGATTTCAGCTGAACTTGAGAAAGAGTTATTTGACAACGGCATAAATCTGATAACCGGTATCAGCGGGGTGCCGGATCAGATATTGACTTCATATTTAAATGGTACATTGCAATTTTGAGGCAAAAATGGCAGTAGATTGTGAAAAAATAAAAGCGTTTCTGAATGAAAATGACCGTTTCTGCCGCTTTTGCGGCATTGAATTGACTGTGGTCGAACCCGGCTATGCTGAAGCGGTACTGACCGTGACTCCGGATGTTTTGAACGGTCGCAATGTGGTTCAGGGCGGCGCGATAATGACACTGGCGGATTTTGCTTATGCCGGAGCGGTGAGTGCCACCGGAGTTACCGGGGTGTCGCTCAACTGCCAGACCAATTTTATCCGTCCTGGCGGCGGCAGCACGATGAAAGCTGTGGCGCGCAAAGTCCATCAGGGCAGAAAGACTGCAGTTTATGACGTAGAGGTTTTCAACGGTGACGGCAAACTTGCTGCGACCGTCAATATAACCGGTTTTATCATTGATGAAGTCCCCGTGACAGAGTATGAAAAGTGAGTGAATTGCAGATATTTCAAGTCAGCGGAATGCATTGCGCCGGATGTGCGGCGGCGGTGGAACGGGCGGTGAAAAAAGTTCAGGGAACCGCCGATGTATATGTGAATTTTGCCACCGGCACACTTTCTTTGCGCCGTGAAGCGGGATATCCCGGTGATGATGCGGTGATAACGGCGGTGAAACGGGCGGGATTTACGGCACAGCTTGCGGAAGAGCTTGCCGGTGCCGGAGAGGAGAAAAATTCCGGCAGGCACGAAAAAATCTCCTTTGCCGTTTGTGCATTCTTTGCCGCAGTTCTGCTGATCATCTGCCATTTGGGTCTGCCGTTTATGATTTCCGGCATACTGCAAGCTGTTTTGCTGATACCCGTGCTGATATGCGGGCGCGGATTTTTCCGGCGGGGGATACCGGCTCTGCTGCGGGGAACGCCGAATATGGATTCGTTGATTTCATGCGGGGCGGCGGCTGGAATAATATACAGTCTGGTGCAGTTGTGCTGCCGCCGGGAAACGCATTTGTATTTTGACGCTGCCGGTATGATAATCACTCTGATAATGCTGGGTAAAATGCTTGAATCCGGTGCGCGCCGTTCTGCTTCAAATGCGGTGAAAAAACTTCTTGAGCTTGCTCCGCAGAATGCCTGTCTGGTGCGTAACGGTGTTGAAATCACTGTCCCGTGCCGTTCACTTTTTCCGGGGGATACTGTCCGGGTGCGCCCCGGCGGCAGGATACCGGCAGACGGCAGGGTCACAGAGGGTTCCGGTTCTGTCGATGAGGCAATGCTGACCGGTGAAAGTGCTCCGGCGGCAAAACATCCCGGCAGCAGTGTGTACGGCGGTACATTGAATCTTGACGGCACACTGCTGGTCGAATTGACGGCAACGGGCAGGGCAAGTGCTTTGGGGGCGATCGTGGCACTGGTGGAACAGGCGCAGAGTTCCCGGGCACCGGTTGCGGCACTGGCGGACAGGGTCGCCGGATTTTTTGTCTGGGGCATATTTGCGGCGGCGGCGGTGACGGCACTTTGCTGGAGTATCGCCGGCAGCGGGGCGCAGGCGTTGCATTTTTCGCTTTCGGTTCTGGTTGTGGCGTGTCCGTGTGCGCTGGGGCTGGCGACTCCGGCGGCATTGATGTGCGGCATAGGCAGAGCCGCCGGAGCAGGAATACTTATCAAAAGCGGTGCGGCACTTGAAAAAGCCGCCCGGCTGGATATTCTGGTCTTTGATAAAACCGGTACATTGACGACCGGCAAGCCGGAGATAAAGTCGGTCTTTTCCGCCGGGATGCCGGAAAGAGAATTTTTATATCATGCCGCCGCACTGGAAAAATTTTCCACCCATCCGCTGGCGCAATGTGTGACCGATGCAGCGGGAAATCCGGCAGAGCTGCCTGAAGTCACCGGCTTTACGGAGTTGCCCGGATTCGGTGTCACTGGAATTGTGAACGGCAGAGCGTGGCACTTCGGCAATGCACTGCTGATGCAGAAATGCCGTGTCGTATTACCTGAAATCCCGGAAAATATGCGTGGATTCACGCTGATATATGGAGCCGTGGAAAGTGAATTTGCCGGCATCATCGCGCTGGGTGATTCTCTGCGTCAGGAGAGCCGGGAGGTGATCGGGAAATTGCGCCGGATGGGGATAAAAAGTTTCATGTTCACCGGCGACAATCAGGCGGCGGCAGAAAGATGTGCCGCACTTCTGACGCTTGACGGATTTCAGGCGGAATTGACTCCGGAACAGAAATTATCCGGGCTGAAAAAACTCCGCAGCGGCAAAACTGTCGGCATGGCCGGTGACGGCATCAATGATGCTCCGGCGTTGGCGGCGGCTGATTTGGGTATCGCTCTGGGATCGGGCAGTGACATCGCTCTGGAAAGTGCCGGAGTGGTCATTATGCACAATGATTTACGCAAAGTGACAGAGATGATACGTTTGAGCCGCGCAACATTCCGGATAATAAAGCAGAATCTTTTCTGGGCGTTTTTCTACAATCTGACAGGAGTGCCGCTGGCGGCGGGAGCTTTTGCGGTATGGGGAATAACGCTTGCACCGGCATTCTGCGCCGGAGCGATGGCGGCAAGTTCTTTGAGCGTGGTGCTGAATGCGCTGCGGCTGCTCCGTTTCCGGGAGGAGTGCCGCCGCTGATATTGCCGCAGAGATTCTGTGAAACAGGCGGGATGCGGTAAAAAAATCGGAAAATTTTGTTTTTCCGGCTTGTAAAATTTTTTTTCGCGTATTATATTAGAGAAAAAAGGAAGGAAATCTGCTTGAAATGAGTTCTTACAACAGCATCCGATTTAGCTTTTTTTACGGCTTTGCTTACTTTTTTCGTAGGCAGGTCGGGATGTCTGTTGCAAATTGCCGATGACCTTGTAAACGGATGTATCTCAAGCCCTGCTGACATGAATGTTCGCAGGGCTTTTTTTATTGCATAACAACATAAAACAACATAAAACAATGGAGCAGGAAAAATGATCGTAATTCTCAAGGAAAATCCGGGAAAGAGACAATTTGACAATCTTGTGGAGTGGCTGACCGCACAGGGGCTGACTCCGCATATAACCCAGGGCGTGCATCAGACCATTCTCGGTCTGGTCGGAGATACCGCCCGGATCGACATCGGTCTGCTGCAGCAGATGGAGATCGTTGAAGCGGTCAAACGGGTGCAGGAGCCGTTTAAAAACGCCAACCGCAAATTTCATCCGCTGGATACGGTCATAAAAGTCGGTGATGCCGTTATCGGCGGCGGAGCAATGACGGTCATGGCCGGACCCTGTTCGGTGGAGAGTGAAGAACAAATCATTGAAGTTGCCAGACGGGTGAAATCCGCCGGAGCAAAAGTGCTGCGCGGCGGCGCATTCAAGCCCCGCACCAGTCCGTATGCGTTTCAGGGTATGGGCGCGGATGGTATCAAACTGCTGCTGCAGGCGAAAAAAGAGACCGGATTGCCGATCGTCACAGAAATCATGGATGTTTCCAAACTTGACCTTTTTGACGAAGTGGATGTTATTCAGGTCGGCGCGCGCAATATGCAGAATTTTGAGTTGCTCAAACAGCTCGGACATACCGGCAAACCAATTCTGCTCAAACGCGGTCTTGCCAATACCTATCAGGAATTGCTGATGAGTGCAGAATATATCATGGCTTCCGGGAATGAAAATGTGATCCTTTGCGAACGGGGCATCCGGACATTTGAAACTTATACCCGGAATACTTTGGATATTTCCGCAATTCCGGTATTAAAAAATCTTTCTCATCTGCCGGTGATCATTGATCCCAGTCATGCCGCCGGAGCCGCCCGTTTTGTTCCTTCTCTTTCCATGGCAGCCATCGCAGCTGGAGCGGACGGTTTGATCATTGAAGTTCATAACGATCCGCAACATGCTCTGTGCGACGGTGTGCAGTCTCTGACAATGGAAGATTTCGAGAAACTGATGAAACATCTTACTGTTATCAAAAATGCTCAGACAGCCTGTCTGGAAGACTGAGAGAGGTACGGATATTATGAAGTCGGATCGTAGCCATGTCGTTCTGTG
>JAZNAR010000033.1:0-29874 GCA_045586645.1 Victivallaceae bacterium | reverse complement strand
TCCGGAGGTGACCAGCGCGCCGCCGATGACGTCGGAAGTGACCGTGCCGTCGGTGATGACGGTGAGAGTGGCATCCTTAGAACCGGAAGCCGCGGCGAATTTGCCGTTGACAGTGCCATCGGTCATCGCATTGGTGCCGTTACCGGTCAGGTCTTTGTCGCTGTTCACAGTGTTGTTGAGCTGGTAGGTCAGGACGCCTTCATTCAATGTGTAGCCAAACAAATCCTTGTTTGCACCGGTGAAGCTCACTGTACCGACACTGCTGATACCGGTGGCGACAGTGATGATATCGGTGGTGATATCGCCGGTGGCAATGGAGATGCTGACACCGCTCAAATCCTGATTGACAAAAGCAACGTCGGTTCCGGTAAAGGTAAAATTGACGTTTTCACCGATATTCAGCGCGGAAACCGAAATATCACTGCCGAAAGTGATCGTGGAATCCGCAACGGTAATCAAAGTTCCGGATTCTTCAACACCATCATTCCGGGAGGTCATATTGGCATTGAGGGTGATTTCAGCGTTTTCGATGCTCAATGTTCCGCCGGAACGCACATTGATGCTGTCAGAAGCAGTCAGGAACTCAACTTTTCCTGTAAGTATCGCCGCGCCCTGTCTGACCCAGATGGCACCGCCGCCTTCAACGTCGCTGTTGCCGTCAAAGACGGAATCGCTGATGGTCATGGAACCGAATGTATTCTGGAAGTAGATCGCACCGCCGCACTCACCGGCGACACTGTTTCCGGTGAAGGTACTGCCGCTGATTGTCACGATCAGAGGATTGCGGGTGTCGCTTTCATCACCGTAACCTTTGAGGAAGAGCGCACCGCCGCGTTTGGTGGCAATGTTACCGGCGAATGTACTGCCGGAAATATTCACCGTTTCAACAGTTGCCTGATTGTTTGAATGGTCCTGCACATAAACCGCACCGCCGTATGTGCCGGAAACATTCTGCTCAAAAACAGAATTATTGATGGTCAGAGATTCGTTACCGCCGACAGTTCCGATAGCGTCGATCGCGCCGCCGTTAGTGTTCGCAACATTGCCGGTGAATACAGAATTCTCAACTTTCGCTTCGCCGGTTCCGGCAAAAACGATCGCACCGCCGGTGGTACCAAGAGCTTTGTTGCCGGTAAAAGTCGAATCGCTGACAGTAAGAGCTCCGCCGTCGGCATAGAGGGCACCACCGCTGCCGGACGCAGTGTTTTCAGTAAACTCGGCTCCGGTAAAGCTCAATGCGCCCACAGCATAAGCTGCCGCACCATATTTTGCCTGGTTGCCGGTGAATGTCGAACCGGTATCAGTGTAGGAGCTGTTTTTCAAAACATGAATGGCACCGCCGTGCTCTGCAGCACTGTTGCTCTGATAAACATTGTTTGTTGCAGTGACAGCACTTTTTTCGTGAATGTAAATCGCAGCACCGCCTTTAGTCGCAGTGTTAGAAGTAAACTCTGCTCCGGTAATGGTCACGTCGGAAGCTCCGTCAAGCGCAACAGCACCGCATACAGATGTGTTGTTTTTGAATTTGGAATTTGTCAACGTATTTTTACCGCTGCCGGCGAAGTATATGGCAGCACCGGACAAAGTGGTATCCGTGGAGTTATTTCCGGTGAATGTTGAACCGGTGTCGGAAAAACTTCCGCCATCGGCATACACAGCACCGCCGCGACTGGCACTGTTTTCAGTAAACTCACTGCCAGATGTTTCTGCGCGTGTACCACTGCCGACATATATTGCACCGCCGCGACTGGTTGCAGTGTTTTTGCTGAAAACAACATCGTCAGCAACGAAAACACCGCCATCGACATATACGGCACCACCATAATAACTGCTGTTTTCAGCAAGCTCGCCGCCGTTGATATCGACTTCACCACCGGCAAACACAGCTCCGCCGTGACTTGATGCGCTGTTTTTGGAAATAAGTGCCTGAGAAATCGTCAATTTACCGGTGTTGTTGGCAAATGCTCCCCCT
Source organism: Victivallaceae bacterium (assembly GCA_045586645.1). Lineage (GTDB taxonomy): Bacteria > Verrucomicrobiota > Lentisphaeria > Victivallales > Victivallaceae > UBA1784. The sequence continues at coordinate 27,902 of JAZNAR010000033.1, read as the reverse complement.
TGCGCGGCTTTGTTACCGGTAAATTCACCTTTGGTAACGGTGACTGAACTGCCTTTGGAGAAAATTGCACCGCCTCTGCCTACGGCACTGTTCCCGGTAAAATCACTGTCGTTCAACTCAATTGCACCGAGGTTGTAAATTGCACCACCGTAACTTTCAGAGCTGTTTTCTGAAAAAACAGTTTTGGAAACGGTCGCACTTTTACCAGTGTATAAATACACCGCACCACCACCATTGTCTGCAGAATTTGTACCTACGCAACTGTTCTTGCTGAAAGAACTGTCAGAAATTGAGAGCGCTGTGCCGTTTGCAAAGATCGCACCGCCGCGGTTACTGCCGCTTGAAGCAGTATTCTGATTGAACGAAGCATTTGAAACTGTCAAAGCACCATTGCCGTCCACATACACGGCACCGCCTTGAGTACCTTTGTTACCGGTAAACTCACTTGCTTTTTCTCCGTTAGCAGTAACCGTAACGCTTCCTTTGTTGATCCACATTGCACCGCCGACAGCATCACTGTCATTGCTCAGGAAAGTCGCGCCCTGCAAAGTCAGAGTTGCTCCACTGTTTACCGTAACAGCACCGCCGTGACTTTTAGCATAGTTGTCATAAAAAGTTGAACCGGTCAGTGTGGAAGCCATCGCTCCATTGAAATAAATCGCACCGCCCTGACCTGTCGTGGCTTTGTTGCCGGCAAACAGGGAGTTGGTATCTGTAAGACTGTTTTCAAGATACAATGCTCCGCCGTGTGTCGCAGTATTATTCTGCAAAACAGCTGCTGACAGAGTCAATGTTGCTCCTGACGACGCATATACAACACCGCCGTAAGATGATGAATGGTTGGCGTCAAACGTTGCTCCATTTACGGTAAACACGCCGCCGCCCATATTGACAACACCACCGTAAGACGATGCACTGTTGCCGGTAAACAATGCGTTTGCACCGGCTTCTGCGCTGGCAGCAGAACCATCAAAAAATACCGCACCGCCATATTTTGCACTGTTGCCGGAAATCGTGGCATTGGTGAATTTAACATTACCGGAGGTAATAAAGACAGCACCGCCGTGGTCAGTCACGCTGTTGCCGGAAACAACAACTCCGCCGGTAAACTCAGTTTTACCGGTTCCCATGTTGTGGAGTGCACCGCCCTGTTTGCAAGTACCATTTTTGATTTCTCCACCACTGATTGTAAGTGTGCCGGATTCAATGGTTATTGCTCCGCCACGACTCGTACCTGCTTTATTGCCGTCGAATACAGTATTTGTCAATGTAACGGCTCCGCCGCTGACAGAAAATGCGCCGCCGTGGTGATTGACGGATGAGTTGTTCTTGAATGTAACATTGGTAAAATTGGCAACTCCACCGTCAACGTGAACCGCACCGCCGCGATATGTGGCGGTATTGTTTTCAAAAACAGTTCCCTCGACGGTCAATGTGCCGGCATCCCAGAATATCGTGCCGCCGTAATCCCCGCCGGCATTATTGGATATAGAGCCGTTTTCAATTTTCAAAGTACCGGAAGTTTTGCCGTTGTTGGTTATCACGGCTCCGCGGGCTTTAGACACTGCACCTGTCAATGTCAGATCGCGCAAAATGATATCCGCGCCATTTTCAATCGTGATGGCACTGACAGAAAGTGTACTCAAATCAAGCGCACTGTCAGCAGTTACGATCTGGGAACCACTCAATGTCACCGGAAGTTCTGTCAATTTACAGCTGGTATACTCGCTCATAATATTACCTTTCTGATTGGTTATTGAACACTCTTGAATGCTTTTGCCAGTTTCAATTTCTGCGCGGCGGCTTCTTTGATGAGCATTTCAGACATCTTTTTCGCGCCGTCATGGTTGAAGTGACTGGGGTCCTTGGGAATGAAAAGTTTGCGGGCTTCAGCTTCACCGAGAGCGGTGAAAAGCTCATCAGAGAGTTTGTTGAGGTCGATCACCGGAACTTTTTCCGCTTCAGCAACATCCTGCGTCAGCTCGGTGTATTTTTTCAGCTCTTTGCCGCCGACAAACTCACCGTTTTTGAAAATACACTCTTCTATGGGCGTGACCAGCACCACGTCAGCACCGAGTTTTCTGCCTTCACGGACAAAGAAAACCAAATCGTCGTAATACTGCTCAAAAGAGAGATTTTTGTGCCGGTTGTTGTGTCCGAAGTGGATCAGCAGAAAATCGCCCGGTTTGACGTAACGGGTCAGATATTCCCACGCATAGGTGTCGCCATTGCGGAACTGGGTGCTGCTCCAGCCGCTTTTGGCACGGTTGACCATTTCATAACCGGGAGCGGTGTAGAGTGACATCGCCTGCCCCACACCGGTACGCGGCTTGCGGGATGAGTGCGAAATCACCGAATCCCCGGCAAAATGGATATACACCGGACGGGCACCGGCAGCAAGCGTAAACAGCGATACTGCCGCCAACAAAACTTTTCCGATTCTCATAACCTTTTACCCTTTCTTTAGTTTGTTAAGGTTTGTTAAAAATACAAATATGCCACGCTTTCACGCGGTATCGTGAAACTGCCGTCAGAATTGCGTTTGCCGTGAGTTATTTTCCGGAAACTGTGGCGGCTTTTCACTTTGATGGTCATATCTTTGCTGTCAAAGTTGAAAAACGACAACACGATTTTTCCGTTGAGCTTGTGCGCGGTCATATGCCATTTGTAATCCGGCACTTTGCGTTCGCCGTCAGGGAAAACTTTGTGCCAGCCGTAACCCAGCGGCGCACCGGTAACTTTGAAGTCTTTGTCACAGCGTCTGCCTTTGACATAGAAATCCTCAACTTCCGCGACCTGCGAAATCGTCTTTGACATCGTAAGATAATCAAACGCGTTGAAACACTGCGAAAAATAGATGCTCGCACCGATGGCTCCTTCAGCATACGCGCCGATTATCTGCATTCCCAGAATCGCCGACGGATTGCGGATCTTGGTGTTGCTGTGACGGATGATGAAAAGCGGATGCAGCTGACACTTCGGATTGAGTTTGTTTATCCGTTTTTTCCACTCGGCAGTACGCTGGATTGCGTATTTGCCGGATGTCAGATGGCCGTAAATGTAGAGCTGCGGCTCGATCATATCCAGATATTTCACCTGCAGACTCGGGTCGATGCCCAGACCGGCACCTTTGAGGTCAGGCGGCGGCAGTGCGTCAAGAGTCGTGTTGTGGAATTTCAGCTCCGGATTGGCTTTTTTGATTTCAGATACCAGATGTTTGATAAAGTCCGCACTGAGTTCAGACTGGTATTTATTCCATTTGTCAAAAACTTTTTTCTCCGCCGGCGACGCGGTGTGCCGGTATTTGAAATACTTGGCAGCAATGCCTTTACGCATTTTTTCAAATTCAGCGTCAGAAACATTGTATTTGCTCTTGAAATACGCGATGCTTTCCGGAATGAAGCCCTCCTCCACGCTGGTCGGCTCGTAATCCATGCCCACCCAAGAGCTATTGAGCAATTTGCCGTATTCCAGATAGCCTTTGACCACATCTGGCAGCATATCGGCAAATTTGTTGTTTTTGAGATACCAGCCGTTGAGCGCGATTTTGCGTTCTTCACCTTTGGGACCGAAATTGGGATATTTTTTGAGATCCGCCCGCAGATAATCCTGCGAATAGCTGCCGTAAAGCAGAAATTCCGGGTCGTGCTTGATGTATCTCATCTCTTTGAAAAAGCAGTTAAATCCCGCTTTTTTGTAGAAATCCACCACGCCCTGCTGACCGATGGTCATGTGATGCAGACCGTAATCCCACAAGCCGAGCTTGAGATATTTGAGCTTGGGAGCAGCTTGCAGCGGGGCAACGCGCTCGATTTTCCAGCTTTTGGTCACGACGACTTTGCCCTCGTGCTTGAGAACCATGGTGAGTTTTTCCTCACCGGCGGGAGCTTTGTCGGAAACTTCCACGACCATGCGCCAGGTTTTCCACTCTACCATGCGCCGTTTCGGCTGCAGGCGTGAATAGTGACTGCTGTAGGTGTCAATGACCCGGTTGCCGGATTTTTTGTAGTAGTGTTTTTCCCCTCCGGCATTGCTGATGATGAATTTCATGCTTTCGGGGAATGTCATATCCACATCTATTTTGTGCTGCTGTTTGTTGGCGGAAATCGTCATCGCTCCGCCGCCGGTGGCGGCATCGGCAGCGGCTATCCTGCCGCCGGTTTTGAGGACGCTTTCCGGAACGACAAAATAAAATGTCAGCGGCTGGATCTCCCCGGGGACGACTTTCAGCACCCCGGGGTTGTCGAAATACGCCGGCATATTGCGGATCTCCCATGCTTCATCCGCCGGAGCGGCGCAAAGGAGCATGGCAGACAGCGCAGAAAATATTGCACAAAGCTTTTTCATTATTTGCACCACTGGAATGCCTGTTTGATATCCATCACGTTACCGACGGAATTTTCAGCATAAAACGGCTTGTCCTGCACTGAACCGTCACCGAAAAGAGCCTGACAGCTGCTTTTGGAGTGGAGATTCATAACTTTTGCCACGTTGCCCTGCCCTTCCCAGAGCACAGGCACTTTGACACGGACAAGACTTGATATTTTGCCTTTGTTTTCAAACCGGGATTTTTCTGAATCAGTAAAACCGCCGACCTTATCAACTGCCTCTACCAGCATATAGGCATTCACATGGCAGTAAGTGGACATAAGTGCGTTGCCCAGATTTGTACCAGTGCCCCATATATATGCTCTGCCGTTGCAGTTGCCCAGCCATTCACTGTTATTTTCCATACTCGGACAATAAAGCCAATCCGGTCTTTTGGTTTCCTGCACCCAGCCGCCGTCAAGTCTTTCATGTGCGGCAGGATTGTAATGACGATAAAGTAATCCCACGCCGGTAATGACACCCTGATATTGCAGATACGGAGTACCTTTGTAATCACCGGGCACAGTTTTGCCGCCGGAAGATATTGCGTGCGGCATAAAGTCATTGTTATCAGCAGTATATGTCATCATATATGTGCCGATGTTTTTCATATTGCCGCGACATACCGAGGCTTTACCGCGTTCACGGGCACTCTGCAGTGCCGGCAGCAGCATCGCCGCCAGAATCGCAATTATTGCAATGACAACGAGAAGTTCAATAAGGGTGAAGCACGCGTGCTTCACCTGCCCCGGGGCAGGTGAATTATTTGCAGACATTTTACCGGACATAATTACCTCCATAAAATTACTTGAAATACAAATACGCTGTACCGTTTTTGCCGACCGTGAATGAGCCGTCGGCATTGCGTTTGCCGCCGACGATCTTTTCAAATTTGCCTTTGCCGGAAATTTTGACCGTAAGCTCTTTGGCATCGTCAAGATTGAAAAGCGTCACCAGCACTTTGCCGTTGAGTTTGTGGGCGGTCATGTGCCAGTCGGGGTCAACCACTTTGCGGCTGCCTTTGGGCCACTGATTGCGCCAGTCGACACGGGAAGGAGCACCGGAAACTTTGAAATCTTTGTCACAGCGCACGCCGTCAGTATAGAAATCCTCCACCGCGGCAAGCTGGCGCACCGTATCGGCAAGCACCGCCCAGTCATGGGCATTGAAACCCTGAATAAAGTAGTAACTCACACCGCCGCAGCCTTCAGCCATACAGCCGATGGTCTGCTGCTGCAGATATTCCGGAGAGTTGCGGTTGACTCCGGCAGCATAACGCACTATCAGCAGCGGATGCACGATACAATCGGGATTGAGGGATCTGACTCTTTCCACCCACTCTCTTGCCCGCATCATGGTGTATTTGGCGGAAGTGGCTTTGCCGACGACATAGAGCTGCGGCTCGATCATATCCAGATATTTCGCCTGCAGACTGGCGTCGATACCGATACCGGAACCTTTGACGTCCGGAGCCGGGAGCGCGTCAAGCACGGTATTGTGGAACTTCAGCTTGGGATCAGCTTTTTTCAGGTCTTCGACCAGAGCTTTGATAAATGAAGCACTGAGTTTGGACTGATAATCATTCCATTTGTCAAAAACTTTCTGCTCGGCACGGCGGGCATTGTATCGGTATTCAAAATAGTCGCGGATAAGACCTTTGCGCATTTTTTCAAATTCAGCATCGGAAACATTGTATTCCTTTTTAAAGAACTCAATACTTTCCGGAATGAACCCCTCTTCCACGCCGGTCGGCTCGTAATCCATGCCCGTCCAGCCGCAGTTGAGCATGGCGGCGTGTTCAAGCTGACGCGCAGTGGTATCCGGCAGCAGTTCTTTGAGCGTTTTGCTTTTGAGATACCAGCCGTCCAGCTGCATACGGCGTTTTTTGCCGTCGGGAGAGAAAGTCGGATAGTTGTCATAGTTGCTGAAATTGCTGTGGTGCAGAGAACCGTAAAGTTCAAATCCGTCCAATTCAACATTTTTCAGTGTGCTGAAAAAGCAGTTCACTCCGGCCTCTTTCCAGAATTTCAATAATCCCGGATGGGCTTTTTCCAGCATATAGTTGCCGTAATCCCAGAAACCGATTTTCAGTTTTTTCAGTTTCGGAGCCGGCTGGAATGTGCCTATGCGCTCGATTTTCCAGGTCTTGGTCACCACGTGTTTGCCCTCGTGGCTCAACGCGATGGTCAGGGTCTCTTCGCCGGCGGGGGCTTTTTCAGAAACTTTGACTGCGATCTTGTAGGTTTTCCACTCGGAAAGGCGGCGTTTGGGCTGCAGCATCACTTTGTCGCAGATATAGCGGTCGATGATGCGGTTGCCTTTGATTTCGTACTCATGTTTTTCGACCGGCTGGTCACCGGCGATACTGGTGATGTACTCAAAATTCTCCGGCAGGGTGATATCCGCAATCATATTGTGGACATCTTTACCTTTGATAGTCATGCCGGCACCGCCGGTGGCAGCGTCAGCGGCGACAACTCTGCCGCCGGTACTCAAGACGCTTTCCGGTGTCATAAAATAGAATGTCAGACTCTGCACTTTGCCGGGAATGACTTTTATCACGCCGGGATTTTCATAATGCGCGGGCATATTTTTAATGTCCCACGAATCTTTGGCAGAAACAACTCCGCAGAAAAGTGTGATTATCGCTAAAACAGAAAGTTTTTTCATTATTTCACCTCAAATGCTGAAAAATCACCACCGACCGGAATCCGGGAATCTTCAAAGAAATCATCATCATCAGTACACGGCATGGAAACTTCCAGAATCAACGCCGGCCCTTTGCCGACAAAACTGTGATAATGTCCGCGCTCGACCAGACAGCGGTCGCCGGGATGCATGACAAAAGTTTTGCCGTCATAGGTCATTTCCACATCGCCTTTGACGATAAAAAACGTTTCCAGTTTCTGCTTGTGACAGTGGCTCGGACACATCTGACCGTCATCGACAAAAAGGTATTTGCCGCAGTAGCCGGCTTCCATTTCGTTGGCGATCCAGACTTCGATCAGACCGACTTTTTTGAAGTCATCAAGACAGAAATCGGAAACCAGCGGTTTTTCATCCGGCATGGCGATCTGCCAATCTGCCATCAACTTGTAAAAGGCTTTGAGTTCGGCATCATAGTTTTTCATAATACACCCCTTTGAATGAAAAATTATTTGTTAATGGTCTTTGCCAGCATATAGAGGAATATGGAAGCACTCCAGCCGTAATCGTGGATCGACCGGTGATAACCGTACAAATCCTGCGTATTGGGACCTTTGCGGTTGAGCAGACCCGGCGGAATTTCGCCGTCACAGTCATAGAATTCGTAGAATGCGCCGTATTCCTTATAATAACGCACTCCGGCTTCCACAGTCTTTCTGCGGATAATATCCGCTTCTTCATGGTAGCCGTAACGGTCAAGCCCTTCACTGGCAAGATAGTTGAATATGTGCCAAACCGGTCCGCGCCACATATCTTTTTCAAAGCCGGGGTCGGAAACACTGACCGACGGCAACGGATAATATGTTCCGAAAGTTTTGGGATTGCGGACGTGCGCCGCAAGTTTGGCGGCACGTTCCGGAGATGCCGCACCGCACATCAGCGGCAGGAAGCCGGAAACCGCCATTACTTTGGTCTGTTTCCAGTAGACGATTTCCACATCGGTATAGAAATCGATTTCATCACACCACATATTGGCTTCAATTTTTTCATTGAGCACGCGGTGTCTTTCAGCGAAACGCTCCTGCTCGGCGGTGTTGCCGACGATCCCGGCAAATTCGGCAATGACTTCGCATTCGCGGGAAATGAAGCAGTTGAGGTCGATTGCCGCATAACTGCCGGCACTGTCAAAGCGCGGGGAGTTATCCATGCCGCTTTCGCCGCAGGGACAATCTTTGTTAGCAGCCCAGGTGAACCACTCAAACATACCGTCATCGTCAATGTCACGGCGCATATAGAGCCAGTCGATGAATGCAATCAGATGCGGCAGCGCGGCGGCGATCTCTTCTTTGGTCGGATTCAACGCTTTCAAACCCGAAGCAATGATCGGCTGCTGGGTGGTCATACGGGTAGAGATATTAAACGGAGTGACAGTCTGCGGAACTTTGCCGCTTTCAGTCTGATGGGCAAAGAGCGCGAAAACCGCATCCACAGCCGCTTTACGGTTGAAACGCTGCACAGAAAGTGCCTGATAGACCGAGTCCATGATCCAGCAGGCACGGTGCGGCCAGCGGTCGGGGGTGATGTAGTAACCGGTCATTTTGCCTTCCGGAGCATAGATACAGCCGCGCAACAGTGACCAGGCGCGCGCCACAGCTCTGGCGGTGTCATCATCATCGACTTCCGGGAAAACATCCAGGTCATCAATGAAAGATGCCCGCTGTTTACGCAGTTCTTCGTAGTCAGCATCGAGAAATTCCGGTTTCTCAAAACCTTTTACAGCGAAAAGCATTTTCCCCGTTTTTTCCAGAACCACATAGACGCTTTCATCATATTCGGTTATTTCAGCATGACCGCTGATGAGCAGATTGCAGTCATCAGCCAGCAGCATACGGTTCGGTCCGAAATCGCAGAAATCAGAGGCAACGATCAATTCACCATCGTAATCAGGGAAAGAAATTTTGCCGCTGCGATGGGGGTACATCGGCATATAGGTGAAACGCTCTTTTCGGGAAAGCAGCGTCAGCATATTTTCGTAATGGGTGGCTCCATTCAGTCCGCTGGCAGTGACCAGCTGGTCTGCATGATAAACGTTTGGCATTATTTTTTTCTGCATTTTTTCCTCTTTTTGTTGGATTAAGCGATATGCTCGTTGTATATTGTATATTATACACAAAGAGAAAAACTATTGCAACAAAAAAACAAACGTATTTTATATAAAATCCTTCAATCATTATTAAAGATTTTACAACCATGAGAAAACAAGTAAAAAAACGCTTCATAGACCACTCCAACGCCAGAAGCAGACTTTTCGGAGTCAATGTCGGCTCTTATCCGCAGCACCATTTTCAGCTTGTAGCCGAACCTCTTGAGGGTCACACTGCACCGCTTCAGGTCATCAGTTGCGGCTTCGATATAATGTGCAAAGGAGTCTTCCGGCAGCGGGAAAATTGCGATGTCTGCTCCTTTGAGATGGTCACTGAAGGCGAGATCGTTTATGAATCCAATGGGGTGAAGTATCACTGCAAGCCCGGGGACATCTTTGTACTGCATCTGGGGTCAAACAACCGCATGGAATGCGTTTCGCCGCTGTCAAAATCCTATTGTGCGGTATTCAAAGGACGGCTGCTCGATGAAATCCTGGCGGAACTGCATCTGGAAAAAGTCGACTACATCCGTTTGAAATCCCCGGAAATCTTTGAGAAAAAATTTGTCGAAATCCACAAGATGGCACAGCAGTCGACTCTCAACTCGGCAGTGGAAATCTCCGCCGCCGGATACGGATTGCTGCTGCAAATCGCCGGAGAGATGAATTCCGACAACGACATGCCGGCTCTGCTGCAGAAAATCCTGACATATTTCCAGGACAATATCGCGCAGCCGTTGCGTATCGGAAATATTGCAGAACATTTCAACGTCAGTCAGGGCACGATTTACGGTATGTTCCGCCGTTTCATGCAGACAACACCGACTGAACATATCACCCGGATGCGGATGCAATATGCCAGCCGTCTGCTGCGCGAATCGGAGTTTCCCATCAAAGAGATCGCATCAAAGTGCGGTTTCGATAATCAGATGTATTTTTCGCTTGTGTTCAAACAGCGTTTCGGTGTGCCGCCGGGCAAATTCCGGCAGGGATGACTTTTTGACTTTACTTCCAAGTCGGCAGCAGCAATTCATTTATGCGCTGATAATCGGCAAATAATTTCTGATATTCTGCGGCATCGTCTGACGGAATGACCACACATTTCGTCCGGACCCACTGCCCTGCCCCGCTGACGGGGTCGGCAAATTCTTCCGCGGCGACCGCACCCAGTATCGCGGCACCCATGGCAACAGCTTCACTGCACTCCGGAACGGCAACGGGGGTATTCAAAATATCCGCCTGGATCTGACGCCACAGCGGACTGTGGGAAGCTCCGCCGAGCATACGGATCTCATTCACCGGCACACCGAGGGATTTGAGCATTTCAAAATTGTCCCGCAGTAAAAATGCCACACTTTCCATGATCGCTCTGGCAAAGTGGGCTCTGGTGTGCGACAGAGTAAATCCCCATGCCGCGCCGCGCGCCGCCGGATTGCATACCGGTGAAACTGCCCCGGCGCAGTGCGGCAGCAGAATAAGTCCGTCACTGCCGGGCGCAACCGCTGATGCCGCTTCGTCCAGTTCCGCATAGCTCATACCGGCAGCGAACTCATCCCGGAACCGCCGCAAGAGCATTCCGGCGGTCGGTGCCCACGGCAGAAAAACATAACTTCCGGGAGTATATCCGTGGTAAGTGCTCAAACGTTTTTCATCATCGTATGTGAGCTTATCCAATGCGGCGCACGCGGCAAAGGTGCATCCGGTAGCGGCAGTCACCACCCCGCTGCCGCCGCCGGAACCGAGCAGACCGCACACATGGTCTATCGGACACGACGTCACTGCGGTATTGTGCCAGAAACCGGCACACTCTCCGGGGTCGATCAGGTGCGGCAGCTGTTCGGCGCGGATATGGGCAAAGTCAAGCAGTGCCGGGTCATAATTGCCGCTGCGTATATCATAGCAGAGAGATGAGGGCATCAAACCGCGGCAGGTGACAAATTTGCCGGTGAGTTTATAAATCACATAATCTTCCGGGAGCATTATCATTGCAGTTTTTTCCAACAGCTGCGGCTCGTGCCGGTGAAGCCAGCGGTGCTTTGCCGCCGACCAGCACGGCAGCATTTCGGTCTGTCCGGAAATCTGATGCAGATATTCATTGCCGAAATGATTTGTAAACTCCCCGGCTTCGACTTTCGCCCGGTTGTCCAGCCACACAACAGCTTTACGCAGCGGATTACCGGCGGCATCGGTACAGATAATGGTTTCGGCCTGCCCGGTCACTCCGACAGAAGTCAAGTGCTTCTCTGTGATCCCGGCGGAGTTGAGAGCTTGCGCCATTGCGGATTTTGAAGCGTCAAAGTATTTTTCAGCGTCGATTTCCACAATATCCGGAGCCGGAGTTTCGAGCGTGTATTCTGCAAGCCCGTCTCCCCGCATAAAACCGTTTTCATCAAACACCGCGGCTTTAACAGCAGTTGTACCGATATCCAGTCCGAGAAAATACTTCATTTTGGTGCAATATCCTTGTAAATAGTTTTCAGCGCATTTATAATATTCATCAACGCGGAACACTGCATCATGCAGAAAAAACCGCCGCATCATATAAGAATATATCACCGGAAAAGCGATTTGTCAAAAGCAGTTCAAAAAAAGAGCGGTACACACCCCGCACAAAACGCAATATCCCTGAAATCAAAAACCACCGGCAGAACCGGTGGTTTTTGATTTTGTTATTCAGTTTTATGCCCCTGCTTACTGCAGTTCCGGTGTGCGGTCGGCGCGCAAGCCGACATACGGACTGGCTCCAAGTATCCGGAAATTATAATTCCAGAAAATATACTTTTTATCACCTTTGGGCGCACTGAATGTGATGCTCCAGATGCCGCCTTTTTTCGCCAGCGCAGCAGGCGCGATGTAAGTTGCACCATTGAGGGCGTTTTTGGAAGAATAAACTTCCTTGCCGCGCGGGTCACAGATTTTCACGCCGACTCCGCTGTGCCACTTGCCGAATGCCCCGCTCCAGACGCGGACCGCGAAATCCGGTGTCCCTTTGGGAACAAAGAAGTAGAGCGTACCGGTACTGGTGCGTACATTCTGGGCAATATCACGCGGCATCACACCGGCGGGGACGTTGGATTTGAGCATCGCGACCAGCAGATCCAGAGCCGCCATTTTCACTTGATAGATGCCTTCAGCACCTGCGGTGAACCGGAAAGTTTTGTTTTCTCCCGGTTTGATAACCCCGAGTTCAGTGCTCTTGCCGGTGGTATCCAGCAGAGTCACTTTGGAATCTTTGGAAAGGTCGGTTTTGTTGTATTCCAACACAAACTTCACCTGCTGTCCGGCTTTGGCACGGAACCAGAATGTGACATCGTTGTGGAAATAAAATGCCGGATAACTTTCCATAGCCTCTTTGGCAGGCGCGGCAACTTTCATGGATTTTTTGGCAAGGTCGCGGATGATTTCCGGAGATTTGCGGGTCATGAATTTCTGCACGAACTTTTCGTCCAGAGTGATATTTTTGCCGTTTTTGTCAATTATGTTACCTGAAATGCAATCAGCCGCACCGGAGAAACTTGCATCAAAAACATCAAACATCTCTCTGCCGGCGGTATCCGTAAGTTTGACATTGTCAAGCCGGATTTTGCTCTGCGGAGTGATTCCAACCGTGTGCGGAGTCTTGAAGTGGAAACGCATGGCTTTTTCTTTGTTGACACCGCGGGTGACGGTCAGATTTTTCAACAGGACATTCACTTTGTGGTGCAGGTCAAAATTGAACTCCACCGCCGGACGCCAGTAATCGTATTTGCGGGTGTTTTCAGCGATACAGTCAACAAACTCGACCTTACCGGCAGTAACTTCCTGCTGCTGTTTCAGGTGGTTGGTGAACATATAAATCTCGCTGATTTCGTTATCCACCATTTTGCAGTTTTCAAACCGGATGTCCATTTCGCCGCAATATTTGCTGTCAAAATAAGATGAGCTTATCGCAAGCAGCACACCCCAGGTGGCGTTGTTGGCGAACAGGCAGTTGCGGAAAACGATATTACGCAACTCACTGGTTTTGGGTTCAAAAGGCTCAATATCCACGCCTGCCTGCGGGGAGGTTCCGCGGGTGTTGGTGAATTTGCAATTTTCCACCAGCAGATTTCTGCCGGTAAGCACGCTCAATCCCTGACGGTGGTTGTCATCGCAAACGACATTTTTGAGCAGAACATTGTCAAAACGGTAAAGCTCAATGCCATCGCCGCCGGAACTGCAAAGCTGCATATTCTCGACCCGGAAATTTTTCACATGGCGTGTAAAAATGCAGTGCCGCCATTCGGAGTGGCTGTAGAGCTTTTTATTCTGGTAATCTTTTTTGTGCATCCGGATGATACCGCCTTTACCCAGACCGGTAATGGCGGTATTTTCCGTTTTGACAAAAGATATAACACTGTCCAGACGGTCTTTGTATGAGCCGCGTTTCGCCTGCAATTCCGCGCCGTCCTCAAAAACGAGTTCCTGATTGGAAACCGCCTGAAGCGGTTCAGTCATCCACGGAGTCGCCTGTTTGTCGATGATAAGACGCGGCACTTTGGAATTTATCGCCGCCTGCAGAATTTTGGTACTGTCAGCCGGGTCAAAGCCCCACCACGAGGCTTTGGCTTCTTTCAGCTCGCCTTTCATCACCGCATTGATTTTTTCCTGGTCTACTGCGGCAGTGGCACTGAAAAATGCCATTGCCGCGATCACTGCAAGTACAAAATATCTTTTCATACATCAACCTTTCATTAAACTTTACTTGCGTCAATCCAATGAGGGTGTCCGGTCGGCGCGCAAGCCGACATACGGACTGGCTCCGGAAGGCAGAACGTTGTAATCCCAGAAAATGTGGTCTTTGACCGGGGTTTTGCTGAATGTGACTTTCCAGATGCCGCCGTTTCTGACAGCTGCGGATGGAGCGTTGTAAGTGGCACCTTCAAACGCGCTCGGACAGGTGTAAACGGTTTGACCGAGCGGATTTTTGATGACGACTTTGACGCCGCTGAACCAGATGCTGTTATAAAGACACCACGCGCGGAACGAAAATCCCGGAGATTTTTTGGGAACACTGAAATAGAGTGTGCCGGTGCTTCTGCGGAATTTCTGGAAAGGCTTGTTCATCACCAGACCTGCCGGGGCGTTGGATTTGAGAATGGCGACCCGCAGACCGCTTTCCGCCATGGTAATGTGGTGCATACCTTTTTCTTTGGCGGTGAATTTGACTACTTTGGTTTCAGACGGTTTGATTGAACCGATTGCAGTTTTGTTGCCGGATGGGTCGGTCAAACTCATTTTCGCCTCTTTGGAGTGGTCGGTTTTTGCATATTCCAATTCCACGGCGACCTGCTGACCGGCCTGGGCATAAACCCAGAAATTGACATTTTCAAACTGGTAGAATGCCGGATATTTCTCCATTTTGCCATCGGCAGGACCGGCGACTTTGATATCGTTTTTGTCAAATTCGTATTTGTGTGCCGGAGCTTTGCGGGGAACAACAGTTTTCAGGAATTTGTCATCAAGGGTGATGTTTTTGCCGGTTTTATCAACGACCGAACCGGTGATATAGTCAGTCGCGCCGGAAAAGCTGTGGTCAAGCACTTTGAGCATCTTTTTGCCCGCAGTGTCAGGGAACTGGACATTGTCGATGATGACTTTGCTCTGCGGCTTGTCAACGACCGTGCACGGAGCTTGTCTGAATGCGAGCCGCAACGGTGCTTCGCGGTTGCCACCGGCGTAAATTTTGAAGTTTTTCAGCACGATATTCATATTGTGATGCAAATCAGCACTGATTTCCACTGCCGGACGCGGTTTTTTGTTTTTGGCATCGTTGTATGAAGTGCAGTTGATAAATTCGATCGTGCCGTCGATTTTTTCGTCGTGTCTGAAAATACTGTGGGTGAAAACATAAATCTCGCCGGATTCGTTATTTCTGGTAACGCAATTTTCAAACCGTATTCCCATCGGACCGGTTTTGCCGGTATCAAAACGCGGCACGGCAAGCAGGATGCCCCAGCGGACGTTGCCGGCAAAGAGACAGTTGCGGAAAACGATATTTTTCAATCTTTCCCCGGGTTTGTTAGGCTCAACGTCGATACCGCTCTGGGGGCTGGTGCCGCTGGTGTTGGTGAATTTACTGTCCTCAATCAGAATGTTTTCACCGGCGATGATACTCATGCCCTGACGGTGGTTGTCATCGCAGACGACATTTTTGATATGGACATCTATGGTATCATTGAGATAAATACCGTCACCGCCGCTGCTGGCGAAAAGCATATTTTCGACCCGGACATTTTTCGAGCTGCGGATATTGAGAGCGTTGCGCCACTCGGAATGACGGTAAAGTTTTTTATCCTGATAATCTTTTTTGTGCATCCGCATGATGCCGCCTTTGCCCAAACCGATGACCGCGACGTTTTCCACGTTGTCAAATCTGAAAAGCTGGGAAGTGTGGACATCTTTGAATGAGCCGCGTTTCGCCTGAAGTTCCGCGCCTTCCTCAAAAACGAGCGTCTGATTGGACACACCGAAAAGCGGTTCGGAAATCCACGGAGTTGCCTGCTTATCAATGATAAGACGCGGCACTTTGGAGTTGATCGCCGCCTGCAGAACTTTGGTACTGTCAGCGGGGTCAAAGCCCCACCATGAGGCTTTGGCTTCTTTCAGCTCGCCTTTCATTACGGCATTGATTTTCGCCTGATCGACAGCGGCATCAACGCTGAAAAAGGCTGTTGCGGCGATACCGCACACAACAAACAGATGGTTTAATTTCATAATATTCCTCCATTTTACATTTCAATTTGTCTGAAATCCATCACCAGTAGCCGTCCCCCAGAAGCATATCCAGAATGACTGACGCGTAGATGCGGTGGCCGTAATCGTTGGGATGGTTGACACCGTTGCCGCTCAAATCGTAGAAGCTCTTGCGTTCAAGGAACATTTTCCAGACTTTCTGCACGTCAGCCAGCGCGAAGTGGCAGTTCTTTTCTGCGACATATTTACGCATAGCATCGGCGTAGACGGCATCGGGACCCGGAACAGTCGGTTTCCAGAGCGGGTTACCGGTCATAAAGGTCAGGACAAGGTATTCCGTATGGGGATTGACGGAGTGCATTTCGCTGATGACCTCTTCCATGTGCATGATAAATTCATCCACCGGCATCTGCCACATATTGTTCATGCCGTAAGCGATGACCATGAGGTCGGGCTGATCGGCGAAATATTTTTCCTTGTTTTCCTGCGCTCTGGTGATACCGGTACCGGTCAAAGCGAGGTTGTTGAGTTTGACCGGGGAACCGCATCTTGCTGTAAGTTCATTGCACACCAGCTCGATATAGCACGGCATATGCGGATCGCGGTCGATGAATTTAGTGGCGTTGTATCCCTGACTGATACTGTCGCCGACGAGGGTCACGCGCACCGGTTCACCTTTGGCAAGTTTGCTTCTGAAAACCGGCAGACGGTCGAGCTGACGCGGCAGAACCGGTTTGAAGTCGACATTTTTGGCGATGTAGTCAATATCGACTTGATTTTCGGCAAAAAGCTCCCAGTTGTTGTAAAGCAGATAACCGTCATCGACCGCGTTACGGATGCCGTTGGCATTCGGGAGCGGATGCAGACGGAGAGTTTCGCTTTCCACCGGATGCAGTTCCGCTTCAGAATAGTGCGGGATGCGGGTACCGGGCAGAAGTTTGATTTCATCACTGCCGGGAACATGGGTAAAATCTTTACCTTCTTCGTAAACGGTGTCAGTAACGTGGGCGGAAACTTTAAGAAGTTTTTCCACCGGAAACATCAACTTCACGGTGTCACTGCCGGCGAACATACCCGGTTCGATATTGACGTGTTTGTCTTCCCACAAATGGAGAAGTCTTTCAGATGCAGCTGTCATTTTTCCCTCTTTATTTTAATTCAGCAACAAAAATTATTTTGCTTTCAATTCAGCACTGCCAAATTCACAATAGCTGCCGGAAAGGTCGGTGTTTTTAGGACCTCTGGAACCGATCATCAGCCGGAGATGATCGAACTCCACATCATCCGGCACGGTATAAACGATTTTTCCGGTGCACCAGCCATCAGCATCGGGCTCACCGAAACTGCCGTTTCTGACGGTTTTCATCAGAATGCTGTCTTTGGCATCGACCAGATAGAGCGAAAGTGTCGGTTTGACCTGCCCGAAACTGCGCGCTTTGGCAGTAAACACATAAGTTTCACCGGCTTTGACTTTTTTCACATTCTGCAAAAGTACACCCTGTGCGACACCGTCAAATTTAGCAGTTCCTTCACCGGGGACGACACTGCCGGAAGTTTTGGATTCTTTCCAGAAAAGCCAGTCGGTAATTTTGCCGTTTACGCTGTTGAGATCTTTGTTTCTGGTCAGCGGCGCGACGATATGCCGCAATTCGGCTCTGTCAAATTCGCAATAGCTGTCAGAAAGGTCGGCATCAAATTTGCCTTTTGACCCGAATTGCAGCCTGACGAGCGCGAAATCCACGTTTTCCGGCACGGCATAAACGACTTCTCCGGTACACCAGCCGTCGGCATCCGCTTCACCGAAAGAGCCTTTTTTGACGGTTTTCATCAGAATTTTGTCATTGGCATCGACCAGATAGAGTGAAAACGTCGGTTTGACATTGCCGTTGCTGCGTGCTTTGACGGAGAAAAGGTAACTTTCGCCGGCTTTGATTTTTTTCACCTCCTGCCAGAGCACGCCTTCTGCGGCACCGGCAATTTTGACGGTTCCGTCACCGGGGACGACACTGCCTTTGCTTTTGGGATGCCGCCAGTAAGCCCAATCGGTAACTTTGCCTTTCATGCTGTTAAGGTCACTGTTCCGGGTCAGGATACCGGTTGCTTCCGCTTCGGATGCCAGAGCGTTTTCATAGCCTTTATCCCACGGATAAACCACTTCGCGGAGTTCGGCTTTGTCAAATTCGCACCAGTTGCCTTCGGGAATACCGAAGCGTGAACCGCGGCTGGAAAGCAGCAGACGCAGGGTGTGATATTTGAAGTTTTCCGGGATGTCCACTATAACTGCCGCTTCGCGCCAGCCGTCGGCACCGGGTTCACCGAATGCCGCGATGGGATCGATTTTGCGGTCAACGTGACGGCCTTTAGCATCCAGCAGATTTAAGCCGATGGTCGGCACACACTGGTCGCCGTGCATACGGGCTCTGGCGGTGTAGATATAACGTTTACCGGGTTTCAGCGGCTGGTCTTCACGGTCCTGCGCGATACAGCCGCTGGCGACCTGCACCATTTTGGCGGTACCGTTGGCGGCGGCATATTTGCCCGGCACGCTCTCACGCGGCTGCCAGAATCTCCAGTGCGGAGTCTGACCGTTTTCATCATCGAGGTCGCTGTTTTTGACCAGATTGGGTCCGACGGCGTGTTTTTTGGCGTATTTGACGGGGTCGGTACCGTAAATTATCGCTTCGCGGGCGAAAGGCAGAGATTTATTCCAGTCATACAGCATACTCTGTCCCCATTTTTTGCGGAGTTCCGGAGTGTAGAATTCTTCCCAGAAAGTCCCCTGCTCTGCCCACATCCAAGCCCACTCTTCAGCACTTTCCAGAGTGCGGGCGACGTTTTCCTGCAGCAGACGCACGGGATTGTCGGTGCTTCTGATAACTTCCTGATAAGAGGGAACTTTGCCGGTGTAGGCATCCATATATATCGCCATGCCGCGGCTGGTGACGGTTTTGTATTTTTTCTGATTTTCCGGAGCTATCCAGTAACGGGCGTAACGCTCATAATTGGCCACGACCCGGTCAAAATCGGCGGCAGTGGCGGCACGGTATCCGGGGTCTTCATTGCCGTCGACGATGGTGACTGTTTCCGGGATCTCATCGTAAATGCCGTTCATAAACGCGGGCATCAGTGCGAGGTTGATATCTTTCTGGGCGGCGAGATTGTCACAGCGGAAAGGATTGAGCGAATCACTGCTCCAGAGCAGGGCGAACATCACCATATCGGGATACTCTTCAGCGATCATGCGGGCGAATTCGCGGCCGCGTTCACGCACTTTTTTCTCGGTTTCCTCAAAGGTGTATCCGCTGACACCGTTGTAAACAAACGCTTTGTCGTCGGAAGGATACATTTCAAGGTCAAGTGAAATACCGCGCAGACCGGCATTTTTGGCGAAACGGACATACTGCCGGTAGTTGTTGAGTGACCGCTGCCACAATGCGTCATCGAACCACTTCGGGGTGAAGAAGTTGGCGGTGGTGGAAACGAAGTTGTATTTGAGTTTGGTGAAGTTTTTGCTTTTCAGCAGTTTCACCCATGCATCGAAGTCGGATTCGCGCAGCTCGATGGAGCGGTCCCAGTTGGCATCGCTGGTGTTGAACCAGACGGTTTTGCCGTCGCGCTCAAGTTCCAGCAGCGGCTTGAATGCCATACCGTCAAAAGGACAATCTTTGTCAAAGACCTCTTCCGGCAGACTCCACTGTTCAAGTGTGCGCGGCGCGCCCCAGCCGAAGTAGATAAATTTTTTGACCGGCCGTTTACTGCCGGAAAGCCCCTGCGGCTCCAGAATGTTTCCGGCACTTACGGCAAAAGCGAGTACCGAAACGAGTGTTAAGATAAAATTTTTTTTCATGTTGAATTCCTGCTTTATCTTTAATTTTTTATGTTTTTTATTTTTCGCGGAGTTCGGCGGTATCAAATTCGCACCAGTTATCATCGGGGATCTCACCTTTGCCGGCGGAACCGAAAAGTATGCGGGTCAGAGCGAAATCCACATTTTCAGGAGCGGTAAAGACAACTTCACCGAGCTGCCAACCGTCGGCATCGGGTGCGCCGAAAGAGCCGCGTTTGACAGTTTTGTTGAGGATCTTGTCATTGGCATCGACCATGTAAACGGAAACGGTCGGTTTGACCTGATCGCCTTTGACTCTGGCTTTGACGGTGAATGAATAGGTTTTGCCCGGCTGAAGTCCGGCGACATCCTGATGCATGGAGCTTTGGGCGGCGTGAACGAGTCTGACTGTGCCATTGGAAGCACTGACCCAGCATCTGGTACCGCGGGCTCTCCACATCTGCCACTCCGGCACTTTTCTGCCGCTGCCGTCAAGGTCGCTGTTTTTATTGAGAACAGCTTTTGCCGGAGCTGCCGCCGGAGTTGCCGCCGGAACTGTTGAAATCAATTGAGCTTTGTCAAATTCGCAGTAATCATCATCGGTGAGACCTTCGGCGGGCCCTTTGGAACCGAAAAGCACCCGGACGAGCGCGAAGCTCTGGTCATTGGGGGTGGTGAAAGCGATTTCTGCCGTCCGCCAACCGTCGGCATCGGCATCGCCGAAAACGCCGTTTTTAACGGATTTGTTAATGATTTTGTCATTGGCATCGACAAGCTGGATCGAGGCGGTCGGAGTCACATTGTCGCCGTTGGCTCTGGCTTTGACGGTGAATATATACTTTTCACCGGGTTTGATGGAGCTGACTTCCTGAAACATGGAGCCCTGCCGCACCTTGATGAGTTTGACAATGCCGCCGGAAGCGGCGGCAGTGCCGCGGACACCGCGGGCCTGCCACAAATGCCAGTTGTCGATTTTTCTGCCTTCGCCGTCAAGGTCGCTGTTCAAGGTCAACACCTGCTGTGCGGCAAGATTCAGAGATACAAGTGCGAGAGAAGATAACAATATATTTTTTTTCATTTCGATATTGTCTTGATTTATTTTATTCAGATAAAAGTCCGATTTCCTTGACCCCTTCCCAGAAGCGGGCTGTGGAATATTTGCCGTCTTTGATGAATTCATCTTTTTTATTGCTGTCGACGTGACCGTCCAGATAGGACATATTCATCGAACCGTTGCCGTAGTACCAGTGATATTCGCTGCCGACACCGCCATCGATTACACCGCCGCCGTGACGGGTGGCAAGACGTTTCTCGACTTCTGTGGTATTGTTGCTTTTTGAATAAAGTCCATAGGCGTGTGCATTGCCCATACTGCCGGAGTCAAAGAGACCGACCACTTTGGAAGGAGCACGCACACCGGTGTTTTTTTTCCTTTCCGTCATTGCGCCGTATACGCCGTCACTATAATCGCCATAACCGGAATATGTTCCGGCAATCGGCGTATTGAGCATATACTGACTTCCGTTGAAACCGGTTCCTCCATTGTAAGAAACTCCCCCCGGTATACTCTCTCCCGGGCACATAAAAACCTGAAGTGACTCCAGAGAGGCTTTTTTGGGAACCAGCGACGCGAGAGTATTTTCAGTCACATCTGAGCCCCATTTACCCATCATATGTCCCAGATTTATCTGCCAGGAATACGACCACGCGGCAGAACGGTACATCATCATCATCCAGCCGTCGTTGGCATCTGAATACTGTATGTGCGCCAACTGCAGCTGCTTCAAATTGGCTTTGCAGCTGGAATCTTTGGCCCGGTTGCGCGCGCCCTGCAATGCCGGCAGCAGCATCGCCGCCAGAATAGCAATAATTGCGATAACGACCAGCAACTCAATAAGGGTAAAGCGCACCGCTTTACCCTGCCCATGGGCAGAAGTTACCGCTGAATTTGACAACACTTCGCAAACATCTGATTTTGTCCGTTTTTCCATACCAACATCTCCTATGTTGTTGTTGAATTTGGGGAAATTTACCTTGTTAATTTTTTATTTTTTTTCATTTTGCTTTTTTCAATGTCACCGGTCCATAAAGACCGCTGTCAAGACTCTCTCTTTCAAACCGGAGATGGCGCGTCTCATAAGGTCCGTTGAAAGGCAGTTTCGCCCACTTTTCCTGAACCCCATCCGCCAGAACCGCATTTGCCAGCGTGTTGATGACCTGCACCTCAAGTTTGTTGACACCGTGTTTCACCGCAGTTGAAATATCAAACACATACGGCGAATTGGTGCGGATACCGAGCTTTTTACCGTTGAGTTTCACTGCCGCAGAGTATTTGACTTCACCGAGGTCGAGAAACGCCGCACTGCCGTCAGAGTCAAACTCCGCACTGTAAACGGCACTGCCGCAATAATCCTTGCCCAGTGCATCTGCCCAGCTGCCGAGTTTGACAGCTTTGCTGCGCTCATGGCATTTTTCCCGGATATAATTATTTTCGCCGATGTAATGTTTCACTTCCGGTCTGATGCGCCATTTGCCGTTAACTCCGGCAACGGTTTCACCCGGCACCGCCGGAGCTTTTTCCGCTTTTTCCGCGCCTGCACCGACCAGAAACGCCACGCCGCGGTACGGCAGAAATTCATAATCCCACTTGCCGTCGGCTCCGGCATGGTAAATTTTGCCGCTTTCACAATCCAAAAGCGCAACGGCAGCTTTTTCACCGGCTTCCAGTGTCGCTGTGACCGTTTTGCCGGAAGTATTCATCACAAAATATATCACATCGCCGCCGCGGAGTTTCCGCTTGCGGACCCGCAGACGCCAGTCACCGATTTTCAGCGTCGGAGCAATGTCGCTTATTTCATCCTGGGTAAGCACCGGGAATCCCGCCGCCCGGAGCCTGGCAAGGCGCGCCGCCGCTTCAGGCGCAAAACGGGCTTTATCCGGGATAACCAGCCGTTTGTAACGCGCTTTGCCGATGACAAGAGCACCTTTATTGAGTTTCGCTTCAGCAAGTGCATCATCATCGACATAATCAAAATCGACCTGACGCTCCATCAGCATCGCGGCGATCTTTTCGCGCTGGGCATCAGCGTATTTCGCCCCCGATGCCGACCACAGCGAGTGGGCGTCAAAGAAAAACGCCGTGTCGACTTCCGGTTTGCCCGATGCATTGAGCATGGATATCCTTGAAATGTAATCGTGGAAAGGTTTGATGTGTTCCCACTGCGGATTGACCGGTCCGAAAAACGGTCTTTCGCCCTGCTGCAGACCGTCGGATGTATCCAGCGGCTTGGTGCAGAGAATAAACGCATTCACACCGCAAAGCACAAAATAATCTATCAGAAACCGCATCTGCTCAAAGGTCAGGCCCGCACCGTATACGCCGAAAACTTCACCCGAAATCAGCTTGTGACCGCCCTGATTGGCTACACTCGAAGCAAATTTCGCAAATGAGTGCAGCCGCACCCCCTGCCATATCTGCCGCCATATCAGGTCGACCCCCGGCATATCCAGATACCGGAGTGCGCGCATGATGTGACCGTAAGAGGCAAATGCCATATTTTCCAGCTCTTCCTCTCCGCCCATGTGTCCGCCGGAAAGAATCCCGTTTTTGCGGCACCAATCGCGTATCGGCAGCAGATAACGCTCCACAAACAGCTGTGATGCAACATCACAGAAGTCTATCCGGTGCTGAATATCCGCATCACTGTCGCTGTAATAGAGCAGCCGGCGCAGATGCGGATAAATGTCATACCCTTTGCGCTTCTCAAAAACTTCACGGAAATCCGCCGTCCAGAAAAGTTTGCCGTACCAGCTGCGCGACATTTCCGGCTCATCGGTAAAGGTGAATTTGAATGTCTTGCCAAAGTGTCTGCCGATATGCTTTTTGTACTGGTCGTGGGTCAGTTCCAGAAATTTTTCCACCGCCCCCGGAGCCAGAATATCCGCCCGTTTCGCCTGCCCCGGTATCTGGTCGCCGGGAACGATTTTCACCCCGTCCGGAGCATCATCGTCAGGCACGACATTCAAACGGGCAAATTTCACCGGGTCGCTTGCCAGCACTTTGCCGCACGCCATGCCGCTGGGCCAGCCGCCCTCATCATAGAGATAACAGCAAATACCCTGTTTCTCACACTCATCGGCAATGATTTTGTAGCTTTCAAAATATTCATCCGTGAGATAGTCCGGCGTCATTTTGGACATGAAAAAATCGCGGAAGTTTTTCGGGAACGGATGCGGACAAAGCGACTTCGCACCGGTTTTTGCCATATCTTTTATCTGCTCACGGAGAGTTTTTTCATCAAGGACGGAATTCAACATCCAGAAGTACGAAGGAGTGTGAATCGGATCAGGACGGCGGAATTTTTTCAGATTAAGCATATTTACACCTGTTTTTCATTATGAAACAGCCGCTGCAACAAATGCAGCTGTTACTGTCTCTGCATATATTATAGCAAATGATTATTCAAATGTAAATAGTAAAAAAACACCATATATAACACTATATCACCAAAAAAAAAAAAAAATGCATTTTTACCCTTGAATGCAGCGGTATTTTACCGTTTTTTCTGCTTGCAGCGGGGTATTTGTCAGGGCATGAAAAAGCGGAAAAAACTTCTTTGGCAAAAAGTTTTTTCCGCTGTCAAAAATATACTGTTATTAAAGATTACAATTCAATCCATTTGCCGCTTGCGGCTGATTCGCGGATCTTTTCCATGATGTACTGGATTTTTATCCCCTGCTCCACTCCGGGATTGCCCGGTTGTCCGGCATATACGGCACTCAAAAAGTTCCACAGGCAGTGCATATGACCGCGCATCCAGCCGATGGGGGCTTTGGGCGTCGGAAATCCGGCGGGTTTATCATAACGCTGACCGCAATCTATCGCCGTCCAGCCGCGCATTCCGCCCTGCGGTGCCCCGGGGGCGGAACTGTCATAGAAAAAGAGCTGTTCCAGATTCATCGGGTCCCAACGCAACGCCCCGCGGGAACCGTGGATCTCAAATCCCATACCATCCTCAATACCGGTGGAAATCTTGCTGGCGGTAATGACTCCGCAGGCTCCGTTGGCAAGCCGCGCCATCACGTGCATATTGTCTTCAGCACGCACCGGAACCATTTTACCGGGTTCAGATGCCGACGGACGGGTGGGATAAGCAATGTGGGTCGCCGCCGAAACCGACGCGAATCCGCCCAGCAGATAGTCCATCAGGTCAAGGATATGACTGCCCAGATCGGCGATCGTACCGGCTTCAAGTTTCCACTTCAGAGGCGCATTCGGGTCGGCACTGCCGCTGTGCAGATACTGACCGCGAAACTCCAGAATTTCACCGAGTCTGCCTTCGTCGATAAGCTGTTTCGCCCGGAGCGTCGCCGGAAAGAAACGGTTCTGCAGTGTCATCTGCATCGTGCCTTTGTAATCCGCCGCGGCTTTTTCGATTTCCTGCGCCTCACTCCAGGAAGCCACCAGCGGTTTGTCACAATAAATGTGTTTGCCGTGTTTCATCGCAGAAAGTATCGCCGGCAGATGGCACTCATTCGGCGTGGCGATATCAACGATGTCGATTTCCGGATTTTCCGTGATTTCACGGTAATCAGTCACCGCCTGCACCGCTCCGGTCTGGCGGGCAAATTTATCCGCACTGCTCTGATGCGCGGCACAAACGGAAACTATCTTTGCCGAAAACTCATTCTGGTCGTAATGAAGAGGTATATTCATATACCCGTAAGCATGGACTTTGGCTATAAATCCCGCCCCGAGAATACCGACTTTATATTCTTTCATAATTTTCCTCCGTAAAAAACACGCTTTACCCGGCGGCAAACCGGATAAAGCGCGGAATGTTTATTTCAAGCTCATTGCCTTCAGCCCAGAAGCTCTTTCTCGGTTTCAGCAATAGCCTCTTCAATGATGTCCATACCTTTCTGTGCCACTTCATTCGGCATGACGATCGGCGGGGACATGCGGAGGATATGACCGGCAGGAACCCAAGCCAGACCTTTGGCAAACGCTTTCTGATAGACCATTTTGCCGGCTTCATCAAACGGGGTCTTTTTGACTTTGTCTTTGACCAGCTCAATGCCGAGCAGACAGCCTTTGCAGCGGGTATCGCCGACGATCTGATATTTGGCGGTCCAATCCGCCATACGGTCGAGGAAAAGTTTTTCCAGTTCCTGGGCGTGTTCCAGCAGACCTTCCTCCTCAATGACTTCGAAACAGGCCAGAGCCGCAGCACAAGCCATCGGGTTGCCGCCGTAACTGGTGGAAGCACTGATTTTATCCACCGCATCGGCATACGGTTTACGCACCGCCATCGCAGTCACCGGGAATCCGTTACCGAAGCCTTTGCCGAGAGTGACCACGTCAGGAGTAACGCCCCAGTGTTCACAGCAGAGGATTTTGCCGCAGCGGCCCATGGAAGTAAGCACTTCGTCAGCCATAAAGAGGATGTTGCGCTCTTCGAGGAATTTTTTCAGTTTCGGGAAGAAATCATCCGGCGGCATGATGGAACCTGCCCAGCCCTGGATCGGCTCCGCAACGAGAGCGGCGATCTGTCCGGTGGTGCATTCTTTGATGAATTTGTCATAAAAATCCAGATAGGCATCGGTGTCAATGACTCCGTCTTTATCCACCCACATCGGACGGTAGGTGTCAGGGCGCGGCATCATGTAGAAGCCCGGTTCACGGGAAGCACCGCTGAACTTGGTCATGCGCGCCAAGCTGATGGAGTGACCGCTTTTGCCGTGGAAATCCTGGAAGAAGCTCAAAAATTCATGTTTTCCGGTTGCCGCACGGCAGGTACGCAGACCGGCTTCAACCGCGGCGGTACCGCAGTCATAGAGCTGGAAGCATTTGAGGTCATCCGGCAGAGTCGCCGCCATTTTTTCCAGCAAACGGGTTTTGATTTCGGTGGTGAAGTCGTGGCAGTTCATCAGCTGTTTGGCATATTTTGCCACAGCTTCAGAGATTTTCGGATGGCAATGACCGAGAGAGGTCACGTAAATACCGCTGGAAAAGTCGATGTACTGATTGCCGTCGACGTCTTCCATCATACAGCCCTGGGCTTTCTCAAAAGCCACCGGAAAAAGCCGCACCTGACCGGAGATACCGCGATAATAACTGCTGGCACGTTTGTGCAACTCTGTGCTTTTCGGTCCCGGCATGGTATCGGTGACGATACGGGGAATCTGATTGAGATCGAGCTGATACGGAGTCGGATTGTATTTTCCCATTTTCATATCCTCCTTGATTGTTGATTCTGGGTGTATTTGCAATGCACGTTACAATACATAAAAAACTGTTTATTTACAATGCTGTTTCTGAAAAAATTACACCAAAATATACCAATTTTACACCAAGACACTCTGGCCCGCGGTGCTGTTTTCTAAAAAAACCTTTAATTTTGATTTGCGAAATACCATTGCGTTACACGTTATATACCATACACCGGAGCGGGAAATAAAGCAATCTGCAAAAATGCATTTTCTTTATAAAATTCTGCAATGTTTGTCAAAAATCATACAACCGGGGGAAACGGAGAATTTTTCACGTCATTTGCTTCTCCAAACAGCACTCCGCCTTGAAACAGCGGGAAGCGGGGCGGATTAACGGATTTTTTGCTGAAACACTCTGTTTCAAAGCAAAAAAATCGGAGATACGCCAAAGCGCACCTCCGTGAATTTCATGGGGTGGTAGATGACATCTCGACCCTTGACCTTCTTTGTCGGCGGTTAAAATCCATCTCGTAGAGAATGAATTTACTGCACAAAAACTGTTTGACGACCTGCTCGCATAAAACAAAGTGCAGTTAATTTTACCAATACCCCTCGGTATAATAACTGCGGTGTAATGCCTTATTGTTTATGCTTCTAACAATTCCTTTGACCTTTCGTTACGGCGGCATCGGTAAAACGGTGTCGCCTTTTTTTCTTTGCAATAAAATAAAATCATCTTAAAAATCGTTATATTGTACAGAAACATTTATAAATCCAGGAGGAAATACCAGTGTTGAAATTTTGTCTTTTTCTGTGTGCCGTATCCACGATATTCAATGTCTTTGCTTCAGTTGAGTGTGATGAAAGCGGTGCCTGTGCTCTGCCGGGTTCATCGAGCGAAAAAGGATCAAGTGTGTTGTCTCCTGTTGGAAAAAATAGTATCAAGAATATAAAGCAGCCGCCAAGATTATCAACATTAAAAGGGAAAAGAAT
>JAZNAR010000032.1:0-3069 GCA_045586645.1 Victivallaceae bacterium | reverse complement strand
GGCAGCGTTAATCCGGTGTCAATGAATATTTTCTGGACGCTCCTTTTGCTTTCTTTGCTGATTTTTATTTATTCTCTGCTCTTCCGTAAAGCCAGAAAAATCTGGAAATGGGCCGGCAGTTCTGCATTGCTCTGTTTGCTTGTCCTTTGCCTTATTCCTGCATACCGCTGGTACACGGTGGAGCGATTTAAACAGTTGAGCGACAATATCAACTGGTACGCTTATGATCCCTGGCGTACTGAAACCAAAGTTGTTGTGGTGGATGCCGCGCCCGAATTCAAGATTTCAAAGGATTTGCCGAAAATGGATGGGGCGTATGCGCTTTATCCGGTTTATTCCGGTGTTGTCCGCGCCCTTTATGACCGCAACGAATTTGAAAAACACTCCCGATGGGAATATTTGGTTACTAACGGTTCGGATATTACCTTTGAAAAGCTGCTGAAAAATGAAGTCGATCTTATTTTCAGCGCCCCGCCATCCAAAAAACAAATCGCCGATGCCCAAGCCAAAGGGTTGAAATATGAGATCACTCCCTTTGCCAAAGAAGCGTTTGTCTTTTTTGTCAACAGTAAAAATCCCATAAAAAATATTACTTCACAACAAATCCGGGATATTTATGCCGGTAAAATCACCGACTGGTCGCAGATCGATAAGCGTTTGAGCGGAAAAATCAAGCCATTTCAGCGCAATCAGGGCAGTGGCAGCCAGACCATGCTGGAAAAGATCATGGGCAAAACACCAATTATGCCGCCCTTGAAAGAAGACCGCCTTGCCGGTATGGGCGGGATCATCAACGATGTAGCAAATTACCGCAACTATCAGGAAGCGCTCGGCTTTACATTCCGCTATTTTTCAGCAGAAATGTTCAAAAACGGCGAAATCAAACTGCTTGCGATCGACGGCATTGCCCCCACCGTGGAAAATATCCGCAACGGTACTTATCCCTTTATTGCCGATTGCTGTATCATCACCGTAAAGCCGCGTAGTAAAAATGTCGGAAAAATTGTAAATTTCCTGTTCTCCCCCGCCGGAAAAGAGCTGATTGAAAAGACAGGTTATGTTGCCATGCCAGGGGAATAATTTTTCTGCCGCAGTCTGTTCCACCGTTGCGGCAGGAATATTCTCTTCTGAATCACAAGTCGCACATCCGGTCAAAAATAAACATCCGCAAAATACGGCAAGTTTAAAAATAAGTTTTTTCATTGGTCAATCTTTGATTCTGTCTTGGACAATGGAATAAATTTTACTTTATAATCAGCAGCGGTTTCTCCGGCGTGATTTTTGTGTGCCTGATACAAAGATGGAATGGTTTTCAATTGTTCTTTTTCAAATTTCAGCAGCCATTTGGACAGGGCTGAATTTTTGCTGACAGCGATCATTAGCAGATTTTCTCCGAAACGGTTGACTTGGTAAGGGCGGGAGCTGTGGCGGAGCAAAAGCTCCAAAGCCTCCTGACTTTCTCCGTATATAGCATAAAAAAGCGCAGTTTCACCGTTGAAATTGACTTTGGAAAGGTCTGCATTGTGTTTCAGCAACAACTTTATCATCGGGATATTGCCGTGCAATGCGGCTTCCATCAGGATCGTCCTGCCGCTGGGAGAGGCGGCATTGACATCGGCGCGTTGCTGCAACAGTTTTTCTGCTTGTGCAACATCAGAAGTCGCGGCAAGTTTATACAGTTTTGCTTCCAAAGTTCCGGCTGAATCCGCCCAATCTTCAATCTTTGCCGCCGGAATTTGCGTCAAAGCCTCCGGAGTTTTCCGGTATTTTTTCAACTCACCGGCAAGCCCTTTCGCCATTTTTACGGTATCGCGCAAAAACGGCATGATATCTTTGGCTGATTTGACTTCCATGCCATGCTCCAAATTTCCGACCTCGTTTTTCCGCGGGAAATTCGGCGTTTTGATTTGGTAACGGCGATTCCACGTTTTCAACCAATCAGCTCTCGCTTCCCCTTGAAACGAGGAGTTGAAAAAGAGTTCAAAAGATATACTTTCTTCTTCACCATCATACACATTCAAAGTCACCATATCGCGGGGAAAATCGATCAGCTCCATTTTATACCAGTTTTCCCCGGTAAAAATGGCGGCACTTTCGACTTCCTTATTGACCGGAAAAAGGTCAAACAGTAAAAATTTTCTGCCGGAAGTGTCCATATTCAAACCGACAGGCAAATGCGGGATTTCCACGGCAGAATATTTCCCATTTTGCTCAAAATAAAGAGTATCCGTTTCGCTATCCACGCCATCCTTATAAAAAACAGTAAGAGATTGCCCGCTCGCACTTGCAAGCTCAAACTTTTTGTCAACAGCTTCCAATGCTTTTCTTAAACCGAGCGCAAAAAGAACTGTTCCCGGATCACCGTGTGCATACAGGTCTGCCACCGGCAGCAATAGCGAACCGCAGAATATAAAAGTTAAAATAAGTTTTTTCATTTCCCGTCCTCGTCTTTGCCCCACGGAATGAAGAAGATGTGTCCGCCGCCATCGTACTTTTCCAGTAATCGCCAGCAGAATGACCAACTGTTGCTTTTAGCGGTTTCCATGATCTTGATAAAGGGGAAGAATTCCCACTTTACATCATCCTTGAAACGGTGATAGGAAAAGAATTTATACAGCAGCGAAAAGCGGCGGCTCTCGGCATCTTTGCGGTTGCGGAAAAGCAATCCGCCCAACATCCGGTAATCATACTTATCTTCTTCGACCTTGGATGACCATAACGCGCCGCAAAGCACCTTGTATTCCGTCTGCTGAGCGGTGATATAAGACTTCCACAGCAATCCCCACGGCAATATTTGAGTCGTTCTGGAATGCGGATAAGATTCATGCTGAAACAGCAATGGATAAAAAATGCGCAAACGTGAACTGGATTTGTGATTCTGATACTCAAAGAGGAAAAACGGGGAAAACCAATCGTAGTTTTCGCTGTACTTAAACAATGGCCACAACCAGAATTGCTGCGCATCTTTTTCAAAATCGGCATCAGCGATCGGATAGAAAACATGATGCTTGCCATAAGAATAATGATACAGCAGCATACCGATATTCAACATATCCAACTCTCCGCGAT
>JAZNAR010000031.1:0-6238 GCA_045586645.1 Victivallaceae bacterium | reverse complement strand
GCAAAGAAATCAAAATGGTTAAAATTGCAAATGCTTAATAATTAGTGGAGAAGAAAAAAATGGATAAATTCATTTACGAAAGTCCGCAGCTGGAAATCGCCGAATTCGGCGATTTCACCACCGGTGCATCAATAAACGCTGGCGAAGGTCCCGACCACGGTGCTTCCGGCGAGGACTGATAAAACAAAAACACCGCCCGGAACGAAACAACGCTCCGGGCGGTTTTCTGTAAACAAATCAGCTTTTTATTACTTCACAACTTGAGCAGACGGCGGAAATTATCTCCCAGCACCAGTTGGAACTCTTCGCGCGTCAGGTTTTCTGAAAGCGCACCATAAATATTCATTCCGGCACTGCAGACCGGCATATCTGAACCGAAAAGAATTTTTTCCGCACTGCATTTATCCACCGCATAACGCAGCATTCCAAACCGGAAAAGCCCCGTGCCGGATATATCCATAAAAAGCCTGGGGTAACGGGAAACGAAATCCAGACGCTCAAACACGTCGTTGCCATCTCCGGGGTGCGCCAGAATCATATCGAGTTCAGGGCACTGTGTCAATACCGCAGCAAGCTCCTCCTCGGTTCCCCAGTGCAAATTGACCGGCATACCGAGTTTTTCCGCTTCTTTGAATACAGTAAGCATTTCCGGTGAACCGACTTCCCACTTGCCAAGTATGTACGGCACCAATTCCCCGATAAAACGGACTCCTTCGGCATACATTTCGTGAAGTTCCTGACAGGATTCCTCTATGTATGCGCCGTGAATATGCACCCCGGGAATATAACCGTCATAACGGTCACGCAGACGCAGTGCATCACGGTTCAGCCGCCTGATTTCCGCGAAATCCACTTCGCGTGACGGCACAGAAATCACAGAACCGGCATATTTGTATATGCCAACCTTATTCAGCTCTTTTACGAAATCATCCATCGTCATATCTTCCCGGAAACGCTCTATTTTAGTATCCGGCGTGGAAATCGGATGGGTGTGCATATCAATAATATCAAAATCCTCCGGCTTGAACATTTTTGCCTCCTGAAAAATTTGTTGACACAAGCTCTGACGTTTCGTGTAATATAATCCGGAAAAACAACAATTCAAATTTCCTTTGCGCTGGAAACGGCAAAAACGGTATGTTATTAATGTTTTTTCGGGATTTTTATGTAAAATCCTTTCTTACCGGTTTGAAAATCGCAAATTTTGTATCATATTTTATCCGTAACATTTTTCAAAACATTTTTTTCAAAGAAAGACAACATTATGAAAGTTATAGTTTTCGGAGGAACCGGCTGGGTCGGACACCACATTGTGCTTGACCTGATCAAACACGGCTATGATGTCACTGTCGCTTCCCGCGGCGCAAAAGCAGAATCAAGCTATGCTGAAGCGTTGCCATCCGGTGTGCGCCGCATCATCGTTGACAAAAACGCTCCCGGAGAAATGAAATCTCTTTTCGCCGAAAGATTTGAAATCGTCATTGATTCAGTGCCGTCTGTTGCTTCAATCGACAATGTATTCAAATACGCCGCCGGGCTGCGCCATTATCTGCACTGCTCAAGCACCGGCGGCTATGCTCCGCTGCCTTTCATCCCCTGCAATGAAACTGCCCGCTATCACGGTGCCGGTGAAAACGACTCTCTCGAAGAAACCATCGGCGTCGGCTGGAAAAACAAAGCTCTGTGCGATTCAAAAGTGCAGAACCTCTTTAATATTTACGGTTTCCCCGCCACGGTCATCCGCCCCTGTTACATTACCGGCGGCAGCGACCGTCTGCCTCTGGACAACCTCGGCGGCAGACGCGAAATATTTCTGCCCGATATCATCGCCGGGAAAACGCTGGAAGTGCCCGACAACGGTCTTTCTCTGCTTCAGCCCATCCATGTGAAAGACCTTGCCCGCAGTTTCCGGCTTGCCATTGAAAACCGCCGCAGTATCGGTGAAAGGTACAACATCTGTCTTTCCCACGCTCTGCCGCTGAAAGATTACCTCGCGCTCAACGCCGATGCCATCGGCAAAAAAGTGCATCTTGATTTTGTGCCTCTTGATGAATTGCTCCGCCGTCATCCGGAAGACCCGACGGGGTTGCGTTTTGTCGCAACGCATATGTGTTTTTCCATTGCCAAAGCCCAAAGCGAAATCGGTTATGTTCCGGAATATACTCCGGAAGAAGCGATTATCGAAACCGCACAGCTCTGCGCCGCAAAACTCAATAACTGACTCCGGTACGCGGCAAAAACAGCAAAGTGCAGAAAAGAAAAAATATGCTGTTTGCTGAAACCTGACAGCAAAATGCCGTTTTTTTTGCCTTTTTTGCGGCACTGCGGCTTGCTTTTCGCAAAAAGCGTGGTACATTATTCAAATGTCATAAAGAGATTTATTTTTATTACAAGATAAACTATAAGGAATTGAAAACATGGCGCACACCAAGTCTGCCGTCAAACGTCTGGGAACCAGCAAAAAAGCGAATCTTCGCAACCGTGCCCGGATCAGCGAACTGAAAACCATTGAGAAAAAATTGCGTGCTGCTGTTGAAGCCGGCGATGCCGCTGCCGCCGAACTGGCGAAAAAATTCTGCAGCCGTCTGGATAAAGCCGTCAAAGCCGGTACCATCCACGCAAACCGCGCTGCCAACAAAAAATCCCAGGCAGACAAACTGCTCGCCGCGAAGTAACAGTTTCGCCGGTCGAGAATCAAAAAGGCATCCCGCGCGGGATGCCTTTTTTGTATTGAGGTAATTTCAAAAATTTTGAAAAGTTGTGAAATTACCTTTATTCTTATTTCTAATGAATAATCGGTTATTTTCACACTATTTTTGTAAAATCACTGATTACCGGAACAATTTATCAAGCTTATTTGCGAACACCGAGCAGCTCGACTTCAAAAATCAGCGTTGAATGCGGCGGGATCGCGTTTCCGGCACCGTGTGCACCGTATCCGAGGCGGGAGGGGATGAAAAGACGGTATTTCGCACCGACTTTCATCAGCTGCAGAGCCTCTGTCCATCCGGCAATGACCTGGTCCACCGGAAATTCGATCGGCTCGCCGCGGGCGATGGAACTGTCAAAAACCGTGCCGTTGGGCAGTTTGCCTTCATAATGGACTTTCACCGTGTCATGCGGGCCGGGTTTCGCGCCGGAGCCATCCTGCAGCACCTGATACTGCAAACCGGATTTTGTGGTGACAACACCGGCGATTTTGGCGTTATTCTCAAAGAATTTCTTTTCTGCGGCAAGGATTTCTTCGCCGGCTTCATTTTTTCTGGCTTCGACTTCCTGCAGCATGGATTGCAATTTGCGCATCTGCTCGCCGTATTCGGGATTGCTCATTTTCAATTCGCCGCCATTGAGCAATTCAGCCACCGCGTTGCCCAGCAGCGGCAAATCGACTTTGACCGGTAATTGACGGATACTGGTAGCAAAATTCAGTGCCAAAGCATACGCCAGACGATCGGAATCATTTTTCAACTCAACTGCCATGATAATATTCTCCCGGTTTTTAAGATATGGTATATTTACGATTGCGATAAGATTAATATAGCACCTGAAACGGGATTTCACAAACTTTGAATCGTGATTTGAACCATTTAAAGACAAAAAACGTTTTCAGCGTAAAATTCACCGGAAATCCCCTCCGTCAGAGGCGAAAACAGGTTCGGAAACGGATTTTTGGCATTTTTTCAAAATTTTTTTCTTTTTTTTCAAAAACACGCTTGCATTTTTCTCCGGAGGGTGTATTTTATGTAACTGTTGACAGCGATGAACGTCGCGGACAACAAAAAGCAAAAATGGCGTTGACAGCCCCAGAAAAGCAGACAATGCGGGGGAGTAGCTCAATTGGTTAGAGTGCCACCCTGTCACGGTGGATGTTGCGGGTTCGAGTCCCGTCTCTCTCGCCATTTTTTATTGAGACAGCATCGGTCATTCCGGTGCTGTTTTTTTATCTTTCCGTTTTCCGTACTTGTAAAAACAGATTCAGAGCATATATTATCCATGACAATGCAAACTTTTCAGGAGGCTCAAATGGATCAAATCCAAATATTAGGCAGTGCGGCAGCTGAAGGGATACCGGCGATATTCTGCAGCTGCCGGGTGTGTAATGAAGCGAGAAAAAACGGCGGCAAAGATTTCCGTTTGCGGACAGCTTATAAAATAAATGACCGCGTGCGGATAGATTTCGGTCCGGACTCAATAGTTCAGGACCACCGTTTCGGATTGTGTTCCGAAAATATCCGGCACCTTTTTATAACCCACAGCCATTGTGACCATCTTGACCGGGATTTGCTTTCATTCCGCAGTAAATATATTTCTCATCCGGAAAATTATTTGACCCTTTACGGCAATGCCGCGGTTCTCAAAGCGGTCGCATCGGTGGCGTTTCCGCTTGAAGATTACAAGCTGGATATGGTTCAACTGAATTATTTTGAACCGGTGGAACTCCCGGCGGAAGATATGATTTTTTACCCGATGAAAGCAGACCACATGAAGTCCGAACGGCCCATGTTTTTCGCGGTGCAGCACGGGGAAAAATATTTTCTGATCGCCAATGATACCGGATTTCCGGAAGAGGAAAACTGGGAATTCATACATAAACACAATATGAAATTTGAATTCGTCATCGCCGATTGCACCGGTATGGCGCAGGATGTTGAACACAATCACATGGGAGGCAGATTCCCGATTTTATTCAAAGAACGTCTGCTTGAGGAAAATCTGCTGAAACCGGATGCAAAATTCATCGTCAACCATTTTTCGCACAACGGGCAGTTGACTCATGCTGAAGCTGAAAAATTTTTCGGCAAACACGGCATTGTTGTCGGTTTTGACGGAATGATTGTAGAATATTAAATCTCCGGGAATCAACGTTTTTTTGCAAATTTTTGAACTTTCCGGCTTGACAGCAGCAGAAAAAACGCTTATATTTCCTCAAACATATTACGATGGAGAAACATTATGCTTGATGCCAATTTGAATGCCCTGCTGAAACTGCAGGACGCCGATATGCGTAAAAAAGGTATGGAAACCCGTTTGACACTGCTGCCCAAAGAGATGGATTCCATCATCGCCCGCCGTGACAAACTGAATGCTGAAACCGCAGCGGCAGCAGACGCGGTAAAAAAAGAAGAGCTTGCCATAAAAAGCGGGGAAAGCGAAATCGACCGGTTGACCGTCCAGAGTCAGAAATTGCAGCAGCAATCCGCGCTGGTGAAAAAGAATACAGAATATCAGGCGATGCTGATGGAAATCGCCGGCAACAAAGCAAAAATCGGCGAAATCGAAGAAGAACTCATATTGCGCTTCGATAATTTGGAAAAACTGAAAGTCGATGCCGAAAAGATTCGCAAACACAACGCCATGGAATTGCGTTCTGCGCGCAGTGAATTTGAGGAACTTCTGGAATTTTCCAAAACCGTCAAAGCTGAGATCGCCAAACTCAATGCGGAACGTCCGAAACTCGCATCTGCAGTGCCGGAAGAGCTGCTCAACACCTATATGCGGCTGTTGAAAGGCAAAGACGGTTCCGCCCCGGTTGCAAAAGTGGAGAACGGCTGTTGCGGGAACTGTCATATGCGGGTCACGATGCAAACGCTCAATGAGTTATCCAAAGGCAATCTGGAAAGTTGCGATAATTGCCAGCATCTGCTTTACATGGATGCTGAATAAATTTATCCCGATTCCCTGCGAACAAACAAACGTTTAAAAAAGAAAACCGCCCGGAGCGTTGTTTCGTTCCGGGCGGAATTTTTTCTTTGCGTATTAATTACGGCGCGTCTGAATCGGTATTCCCCTGATTGGGGTCGCTGGCTCCGGCGACAAATTTACCGAAGTCCGCTTCTTCAAGCGTGGGCTGCTGGTAATCGATTTTCATTTTTTTATCTCCTTTTTGTTGTTCTATCAAGCAAGTGTGCCTTTTTTGAGGATGATGGTGTTATTTTCGCCGAAATCAGCGAAGTCAGAAGCAATCAGTGCGCCCAGACCTTCATAACTGGCGTCTCCGATATGGAATACCGTGCTGGCAAAAGCTGTTTCCAGATTGTCGGCACTCAATGCGGTCCAATCGAACTCTCCATCGGCATCAAACACGATTTCATCAATATCTGCGGCATTGCCGAGCGTCAGCGTGCAATTTTCACCGATGGTGAGTTTTTCAATGTTGCTCATGGTGTTGCAAGTGACATTGGCTTTGATTGCCACGCCGGTGGCAACACCGGTCGAATCTGCACCATTGAAGTCATAA
>JAZNAR010000030.1:0-8169 GCA_045586645.1 Victivallaceae bacterium | reverse complement strand
ACCTGCGGTCATTGAAAATGATGTTGCAATCAACGGTCACATTGAACTCAATGCATCAAAAAAGGTTTTATTTGGGAATTTTTTGAAACTGTTTTTCTCCAAGAGGGAAAAAACGGAATTACACCACGGCGATTTTGAAATCCTGA
The DNA here is from genome assembly GCA_045586645.1 of Victivallaceae bacterium. Taxonomy (GTDB): domain Bacteria; phylum Verrucomicrobiota; class Lentisphaeria; order Victivallales; family Victivallaceae; genus UBA1784. The sequence goes on along the minus strand of JAZNAR010000030.1, from coordinate 8,023 downwards.
AAACCCGTGTGCCGGACATTCTTGCCTACTTGTACAATGTTGCAAAATTGGTTAAGAATTTACCGTCTGAAGAGCCGGATGCTCCAGCAAATACCATTATTGCTGATGCATTGGAAAAAATCAAAGATATTCCGGTAAATTTGCCGCTGTATACCTATCTTTCCGGAATATTACCGGAGTCTGCTCCGCGAATCAAAAACTTTATTTTTCCTTTTCAATGCAATGAAAGTCAGCTGAATGCCGTTGAGCAAACCTTTTCCAACTCATTAAGTTTGATTCAAGGACCGCCGGGAACCGGTAAAACTCAAACGATTTTGAATATTTTACTCAATGCTGTTGTTAGTGGGCAACGGATTGCAATCGTTTCCAATAATAATTCCGCCATACAGAATGTGGTGGAAAAATTGTCTGCCGCGGACGGATTGGATTTTTTGGTTGCATTGCTTGGTAATAAAGCAAATCAGGAGAATTTTTTAAAAAATCAACCATCATATCCGTCATGGCTCAATGAAAAAATTGATTTTACTTTGCAGGATGAACAACGGTTGTATGCGTTGCATAAGGAGTTGAAAACTCTTTTTGAAAAACAAAATGAGTTGAAAAGAAAACTGTCACAGCTTCACGAATGGAATATTGAAGCGGAAAAATTTACTCAATGTTATCCGGATGTACCACAATTTCCTTGTGCAATATCTTCTAAAAAGTTGCTGTTGCTTTTCAGCAAGTGCAATATGTACAGCATTAAGCAGAAACAATTATCGTTCTGGTTCAAACTCTGGCAAGTATTATTTTGCCATCATTGGGATTTTACATTTTGGAATCAACCGCTTGAAACAATTTCAGTTATTCTAAAAAAACTGTATTATCAGAAAAAGTCTTTTGAGTTACAAAACGAAATTGCAGAACTTGAAAAAACTCTTGCCAATGCAGATTTTGAGGAAAAGCATAAAAATCTTAATTTGTTGTCATGGCAATTATTAAAGTTGAAATTACGCAAGAAGTATTCAGCCTGCCATAAAGAGCGGAAAAAGTTTTATAAATCTGATTTACGGAATGAAAAATTTTTGTCTGAGTATCCGGTATTGTTATCAACTACCTTTATGATAAATCATTTTATGCCGGAAGGCGGTTTTGATTTGCTGATTATGGATGAGGCATCACAGGTTGATCTCTGCACCGGAGCTGTGGCAATTTCCTGTGCAAAAAATGTTGTCATTGTGGGGGATGATAAACAACTGCCGTGTGTTATTACTGCTGAAGATGAGTTGAAACTTACCAAACTTAATTCTTCAAGCAACATTGCAAATGAGTATAAATATCACGCCGGGCAAAGCATTTTAAGTTCATTGCAGCAGGCACTTCCGGCAATTCCCGATACCACTCTTTGTGAACATTACCGCTGTGATCCGTTGATTATTGGCTTTTGCAATCAGAAATTTTACGACAATAACCTGGTGATCCACTCGCAATGGAGCAATAATCCGGCATTGAAAGTGCTTTTTACTGCTCCCGGCAATCATGCCCGTGGACATTTTAACTTGCGGCAATGCCAGGAAATTGATAATTTGGTCAATGATCTTGTGCAAAATCGCAATTATCCGGAAGACTCTATTGGCTTATGTTCGCCTTTCCGGGAGCAGGCAGAACGACTTGGAGGTCACACTGTTCATAAATTTCAGGGACGGGAAAAAGATGTGATCATTATGTCAACCGTGGATAATCAAATATCCGATTTTACTGCCGATGAGCAGTTGATCAATGTTGCCGTTTCCCGAGCGAAAAAAGAATTTCATCTGGTGGTATCATCCTCAAACCGGCAATGGAATAATTGTATCGGGGATTTGGTAAATTATATCCGTTATTATGATTCAGACAAGAGTGCATTTACGCAAGGGAATATCACTTCGGTATTTGATATGCTTTACGAAGAATATCAGCAATATTTAAACTGTAATCAGTATAAACACTTGTTTTTTGATTCCCCAGCAGAGGAAATTATATACAAAGTCTTATCCGGGGTTCTTCAGGAAAATGATGTTGACCGGCGTTATTGTTTCCGGATGCACATTCCTTTGCGGGAGATATTCCGGAATAATCCGGGGGTGTCAGAAGATGAGGCAATGTATTTGAACAATGTCAATACTCATATTGACTTCCTGATTTATGAAAAATTCGGCAAAACTCCCTGCTTCGGAATAGAGGTGGATGGTTACAATTTCCATAAATCCGGAACCCGGCAATCCGAACGGGATCAATTGAAAAACAGCATTTTTGCCAAAAACAACATCCCGTTACTGCGGCTTGTTACCAACGACAGCAACGAGTATGAAAAAATCACCAAATTCATATTCGGTGAACGCAAAATTGCCGGGAGTTTTTATGAAAATCCGTAAATTTTGTGATATTCTTTTTGATTATTATGGCCCGCAGTATTGGTGGCCGTGTCAGACGGGGGCGCGGTGGGAGATCATTACCGGGGCAATCCTGACCCAGAACACCGCCTGGACCAATGTTGAAAAGGCGATTGGGAATTTGCTTTCTGCCGGGGTAATGTCGCCGGAGCGTGTTCTGGCGACACCGGATACGGAGTTGCAGGAGTTGATCCGTCCGGCGGGATTTTTTACGCAGAAGTGTGCTTATTTGAAAGCGATGGCGGCGTTTATGCTTGAGCGTGAATCCGCTTTTGAGCAATCGGCGGATGTTTGGGCTTTGCGGAAAGAGCTGCTTGCGGTAAAAGGTGTCGGTCGGGAAACGGCAGACAGTATCTTGCTTTATGCTTTCAACAAGCCGATTTTTGTCATTGATGCCTACACCCGGCGGGTCGCAGAACGGCATTTGCATCTTGACGGAACTTTGCACTACGACATTCTGCAAAAGATTTTTATGGATGCCCTGCCTTCTGATGTCGCCATTTACAACGAATATCACGCCCTCATCGTTGCCCTCTGCAAAGAGTCCTGCCACAAAGCCGGTTGCGGTGAGCGTTGCAAAAGTCTGCTAAAACAGGAAAAAGTGTAATACTGCGGATTGCTTAATCGCGTTTTTCAATATTGCGGATTTTGCATTGGGTGTTTTTCGATTGAAAAAATCCTCCAGGATATTACTCAAAGAAATTTTTCTCCGGTCAGGATTTCAAGCAGAACAGATGCGTATATGCGATGGCCGTAATCGTTGGGGTGATTTACGCCGTTTCCGGTCAAATCGTAGAAGCTTTTGCGTTCAAGAAATTTCCGCCACACGCTCTGCACATCTGCCAACGCCACGCTGCCGTCCTGTGCTGCAACGAACTTCCGCATCGCCTGTGCATATACGAGGTCATTTCCGGGTACGGTCGGAATCCACCGGCTGTGACCGGTCATAAAGGTCACGATGAGAAATTCTGTTTCCGGATTTGAGCTGCGGGAACGGTCGAGTATGCCTGAAAGCATTTCGATAAATTTTTCCACCGGAGTATTGTTGAAATTATTCATTCCGTAGGCAATTACCACAAGGTCTGCTCTGTCACTGCAATATTGCGCGGCAATTTTTTCCGTATATTGTATGCCGGTACTTGCCAGTGCCCGGTTGGTCAGATTTACTTTTGCATTGCTCCGGGCGGACAATTCCCCGCAAATTTGTTCTATATACGGCGGAGAAAACGGTTCTATACCGGTGAATTTTGTTGCATTGAAGCCTTCGCTGATGCTGTCACCGAGCATAGTTATATTCAATGAACTGCCGCCGGCGAGTTTTTCTTTTGTCCGCAGCAGGCGTGAACTCTGCCAATCGGTAAGGGGAGCAAAAACGCCCCCGGATTTTTTATATGTTATGTCTATCTGATTGAGGGCAAACATATTGCGGTTGTTGAAAAGAATATATCCCCCGCCGACGGAATTATCAATGGCATTGGCATCCGGTTCCGGGTGCAGACGCAATTTTTCCGTCGGATAGAGTTCTGTTGCGGAAAAAGCCGGAATCGCAGAATCCGGAGTGCGGATTATTTCCGCACTGCCGGGAGTGTGCAGAAAATCCCGGCCGTTTTCAAAAATTTTTCCGCTGCAATGGGCAGAAACTTTGATTATTTCCGCTGCCGGAAACATCAAATTTATCCGGTCGCTTCCGGCAAACATTCCGCTTTCCTGATAGACGGTATCGTTATCCCATAATCTTATCATGATTTATTCTCCGCAGAGCAGAAACGCGTTGGCAACAGGATTTTCGTCAGGGAAAATCGGTTCAAATTTCTGACTCATTTCAATATAACTGTTAAAATAACCGTTTTCTTTGAGAAATGCCGTGTGTTCCGGGGCATTCATTGCTTCTGCCGGTGTGTTGGTGATATCGAGTGTCAGACAGTTGTTTCCGGCGGCAAGCTGGATTATCCACAGGTAAGGCTGCCATGCTTTGACATCATATTTTTTACCGTTCACCTCAAGTTTGACCATTGCCCGGAGAGCTTCAGGCAGAACGAGTTCCGCACAGGTTGATTCCGGCATGACCACATCGGCTTCACAGCGCAGAGTCCCGCTGAATTTTTCCGGAATATTTTCCGGCGGCGGCACTTCGGTCAAACCGTCTGCAGATGCTTTTATCATGCGGACGACTTTACAGGGGCGGAAAGTCAACATTTTTTTCTGTTTTTTTACCGTTCTTCCGGTGACAGGCAACGGCATTTTCCCCGGAATCGTCAAAAGTACAGCTGTTCCGGCAAACGGCAGTGTCAGAGTGAGTTTGCCGTTGGCATCGGTACGTGCCGCTTTCCGCTTGCCGTTTGCCGGGTCGTACCAGACGTTGTATCCTTTCGGCGCGGCAAAAGTGCAGGAAATTTCTGTCAATCCGGAGTTTACAAAAATCCTCCGTTCGCCGCGCGGAGAACGCAAATGGCGCGTCCGCAACTCCGGGCAGGGGGCGTCGGTGAGAATGTCACGCTCAATATTTTCCGGGAGTTTCCCCGCATCAGGCTGATAATCATAAGTTATCTGCTGTGAGGCAAGTTTTAGTCCTGCGGCAAAAAAATCTTCATATTTGCCGCCATTCTGCAATTCCCGGCGCGGGAAATTCACTGAAGCTTTTATTACCGGTTCTGTCCGGTCAAAAACATGGGACATACGGGTTATAAAATCGCTGAAAAGAGTAAAATTCTGCCACCGGGTGTCAGCACCGTAAAAATTCGCCACAGTCGTTATCTGCCGCGAATTCCGGTTGGAATAATGAACTGCCATCGGGGAGATGATATTCACTCCGGAAACAAATTGCATGGCGGAAATCTGTTTCATTTCAGCCAGAGAGAGGTCACTGCCGTATACTGCAAATGTTTCGCTGATGCAGAGTTTTTTTCCGGCGGCAGATGCTGTCAGCCGGGAAAAATCAGTTTCCGGCACCAGCGGATGTATCTGCCGCCAGATGGCATCACAGCCGCAAATGTCAAAATCCTGATGCAGAGAGAATATATCCCCGCCCAGCAGTTCTCTGATATTACCCGCTGAATCATCCCCGTTGAAGTGTCCGGTCGAGAGCAGATTATGTTCATGGCACCACCGGGCTACCGGCTGCAGGAAACTTTCCCGGATGAGCATGGAAATGACTCCGGTATAATCCTGCTGCGCCACGGGGTCTTTGTGATTCATTATCAGCATGGCTGCATCCATAGCGTCATAACCTTTGCACTCCCGGAACCGTTTGGCGATAACCGGCGACCACGGAAGCATTTTGTCCGGCAGGAATTTCCCGAAAAACGGCTCGTCAGTGAAAATCCCGGGAATGACATTCCCGAAATATTGACCGACATGAGACGCATATTTTTCATGGGTTTCCCGGATGAAAATGGCGGTCGTTTCCGGATTGAAAAGGTCAGGACGTTCAGGATACGGTACGATTTCACCGGATGGCAGCACCGAATGCAGAATCAACTCCGGGTGTTCCTGAAGCATTCTGCCGTTGAGAGTGCCGCTGGGCCAGCCGCCTTCATCATAGAGCCACACCTGCATTCCAAGAGTCGCGCTGTATTCCACCGCGACTTTTATCATGGCAAAAAATTCTTCTGAAAGATACCCCGGCATGCCGCCGGGGAAATCATCCTGCCGGAACTCTTCCGGCATGGCATGGATAAAAAATCCATTGATGCGGTGGGCGTGAAAATCTTTGATCTGCCTTTTTATTTCCTGCGGATCAAGCACGTCATTCCACATCCAGAATATCAAAGCACGTTTCATAAAGGGAATATATTTATTTGCGTTGAGACAAAACATCTTTTTCGTAAGATTTGATGGATTCCATTACAGAAGCGTCAGCGGCGATATTTTGAGATTCGCAGTAGTATTCCCAAACGCTGCCCCAGGGCAGGGTTTTGAACTCTTCCTGAAGTGCCATACGGCTGGAAAAATCCCAGGAGTTTTCCGCATCACGCAGCATTTTTGTCGGTTCAAGCAGAGCGATAAGCAATGCTTTCTGCATATTGCGCGCGCCGACGGTCATTGCCGCGATACGGTTGATGCTGGCGTCAAAGTAGTCCAGACAGAGGAAAATTTTATCCATAAAACCGTAGACAACAGCTTCTCTGGCAATGGAGAGCAATTCATCGTTGAGCAATATCACATGGTCACTGTCCCAGCGTACGCCGCGGCTGACGTGAAGCAGGATTCTGCCCTGCTGGGCGACGATGGAACTCAACTTGTCCGCAATGGACTCGGTCGGATGGAAGTGTCCTGAATCCAGACAGATGAGTTTGTCGTGTTTTGCCGCATACATGAGCAGCAGGTCGTGAGACATTACAGTGCAGGACTCCACGCCGATACCGAAAAGTTTGGATTCAATGGCGTCAAGTTCGTATTTTCCGTCAATTTTCTCGGCGAAAATGGCATCGAGCGACTCCGCCATGCGCTGACGTGGAGCAAAACGGTCTGCCGGAATATCTTTGAATCCGTCCGGCAGCCAGAAGTTGCACACCGCCGGAGTGCCGAGCTCTTTGCCGAATTCCGCTCCGACGCGGCGGATCGCCTGACCGTGATCGATCCAGAATTTACGGATACCGGCATCGGGGTGGGAGAGCGAGAAGCCGTGGTCAAGTTTCGGGTGGGAGTAGAAACACGGGGCGATATCCATGCCGATTTTCCGCTCTTTTGCCCAATCCAGCCAGTTGGAAAAGTGCTCCATCGTGAATCCGTCGCGGTCGACGCCGGGGAGCATTTTATCGACCTGATGTCCCTGCAAACAGACCCGCTTGGTGCCGGGGACGAGTTTCAGAACCATATCCATGTCACTGCGCAATTCATCGGCATTCCGGGCGCGTCCGGGGTAATTGCCGGTGACCTGACACCCGCCGGTGAGTGCAGTTGCGAAATTTTCAAAACCGACGACATCATCTCCCTGCCACGCGTGGAGAGATACTGGGATATTTTTTAATATTTCAATCGCCTGAACCGGATCGACTCCGTGTTCGCGGTAAATTTCACAGGCGATCGAAAATGATTTTTCAATTCTGTTCATTGTAAAATGCTTCCGTCAAATTAAGTTCGGGATGACCCCGGAGCGGATGGATAGAAGTTTCATCCGTTCCGGGCGGTGTTTTTGTTTTATCAGTCCGCGCCGGAAGCACCGTGGTCGGGACCTTCGCCAGCGTTTATTGATTCACCGGTGGTGAAATCGCCGAATTCGGCGATTTCCAGCTGCGGACTTTCGTAAATGAATTTATCCATTTTTTTCTTCTCCACTAATTATTAAGCATTTGCAATTTTAACCATTTTGATTTCTTTGAGGTCTTCGTTGAAATCCAGTTTGTAGCCGGTTGAACCGATTGCGTCACCAAAGTTGTAAGTTCCTTCGACTCCGACGATGCCGAATGTCGCACTGGTGAATGAATCCAGACCGTTACCGGCAAAGACAGTCCACTCTGTGTCAAGTTCGCCATCCAGCGCAAATTCGATTTGCAGGTTGTCGAACTCGGTGTCGAGCAGATCGGAAATTTTCACGCCTTCGCCGATGACCAGCTTGTCAAAGTTATCCAGATAGCTGACGTTCAAGTTGCTGTTGACAGTCAGAGTCGTGG
>JAZNAR010000029.1:0-5679 GCA_045586645.1 Victivallaceae bacterium | reverse complement strand
CGACGTCTTTGAAGATTATTTCAAAGCAGAGACCGATGCCGCCGAAAACCTCGTTTATAAAGCCAATGAGGACTATGACAGCCTTCTGCAGACCGGCTTCAAGATGGTGGAGGTTGCTTGTAAACACTGGCAGGATGATTTTGCTGTGCAGCGTGTCGCGGAAACCTTTTCTGTCAATGTCCCCGGTTTGAGCAAGCCGCTGATCGGCGAATTTGACTGCGTGGTGACGGACGGTCACGATAACTGCATCGTGGACTGGAAGACTGCATCTGCCAAATGGCCGGTCGGCAAAGCGGATAAGGATCTGCAGGCATCGGCTTTCTGCTACGCATTCAAACAGAAGTACGGAGAAAAGCCGTTGTTCAGGTTCGATGTCTTCACCAAAGCCAAAACTCCAACCGTCAATAACTACTATACGTTGCGGACTGATAACGAACTTGAGCGTTTTGTTTCGCTTGCCAATGGTATCGAAAAGAGTGTTATCAGCGGAAACTTCTATCCCAATGAAAGCGGCTTCGGTTGTGCTGAATGCCCGTACCGTGACCGTTGCAAAAAGTGGAGGTAACTATGGGACTTATGATGTGCGATGGTAAGTTCGTGAGCCGTGATGAAGTGGCACTGGTTCCGACTCCCGGAGGTACTGAAAGTTGGAAGCCGGTTCCTCACATGGAGGTGATTGAAGCAGTGACCGATGTGGTCAAGGCTCACCATTGGCAGATTCTTGATGAAAACTTCGGGCTTGCCAGAGAGGGGCAGAAGATGTTCGGAGTGATGCGGATCAATAAAAGCAATTCGTCTGACTGGTCACGGTGCATAGGTCTGCGTAACAGCCATGACAAAAGTTTTGCGGTCGGACTGTCGGCTGGTATCAGCGTTACGGTGTGCAGTAATCTTGCTTTTGGAGGAACCACGGTTATCAAACGCCGTCATACCTCACGGATAGAGTTGACCGAACTGGTGGACGTGGCGATGAATGAGCTTGAGAACGAATTTCTGATGCTCGAAACCGTCTGCGAAGACCTCAAAATCATCTATCTGAAAAACGATGATGAAGCCAGATCAAGGATCGTCAGAGCCGCCGAATTGGGAGCGATCAACAGCAGTGATATCGTCCCAGTTTTCAAGGAGTTCAAGAATCCCAGACATCCGGAGTTCGCTGAACAGACACGGTATTCGCTGCTCAACGCATTTACCGAAACGATCAAAAAGTACACACCGTTGCGGGTTGACCAGTCTTATACTGCACTCAACCGCTGTTTCGGCTTGGATGGTAAATCCCCTGAACTTTGGAGGTAATAAAATGAATTGTCCTAAATGTAATGAAAAAGCGTGCATTTGCACACAGACCAGAGGTTTAACTACACTTCTGGGAACTGGTGCGGGAGGTTATGTTGCCGCCACTACTGGCGGTAAAGCAGGCGCGGTGGTCGGCTCATTTATCTGTCCCGGTATCGGAACTGCTATCGGCGGAATGCTCGGCATTCTGGTCGGTGCGGCATCAGGTGCAGTTGCAGGAAACACGGTCGGCAAACTCGTCGATGAGAATGTCTTTCGTATCTGGAAATGCACCGCTTGCGGTTATGAATGGAGGGCGGCATGATGGATAGATGTCCGGATTGTAATTCAGATGACGTAATTCCGTGGGATGACGGATTCATCTGCCGGGATTGCGGCTGTGAGTTCTAAATAAAAACAGAGAGAGTCTTGACTGGCTCTCTTTTTTTATTAATGCAGTCATAATATGGAAAACAAAAAAGAATCATCAATACCAATGGTGGCTGCGGAAATGGTGATCTCTTTCTCCTGAAACGCCAAGGTTAATTGGTAGTACCTTAAATAGAGCATATTCATCACGGAGGAAACGAAAAATGAATACAACAGAAAGTACTTATCACAATTACTCAATTATGACTGATAAAGAAAGAAATTTATCATGTAACATAAACATTCTTAATGAGATAGAAATACAGTTTGATTACGCTGAGGAGACCAAGAGTAAGGTGTTCTTTATGCGATACGACATCAGATTCCCGGAAGGATATACCCATGCAGATAATGGAGTATTCAGAGCATTCCAGTCCAAGTTTATGAAGAACCTCTCCAGACAGGGATTGAAGCCCCAGTATGTAGCGGTACGGGAACAATCCAGAGAGAAGCACCAGCACTACCACGTTGCTCTCCTGCTTGACGGACAGAAGACCCAGAGTATTCATAACCATATCCAGACAGCCGAAAGATTATGGGACAGCACTCTTGGCTTACCGGTAAGAGAAAACGGTTATGGTCTGATTGATGACTGCACAACCAACCGAACAGGAGAAAAGCAGGTCAATGGGGTTATGTTACGCCCCGATGATCCGGATATGGAAGAGAAAAAAGATGATTGCTTCAGAAGAGCCAGTTACCTCGCCAAGATCAACACCAAAGGCAATGCACCTAAAGGACAGCGGGAGTTGTTCTCCTCCCGCATCCCAAAATGAATTTCACAGATTTTTCAATAAGCCGGCGAATGTCTCCAGCAAATTTATATTTTTTTGACCGGTATAAAACAGGAACAGTTCTCGGCACAGATATTCGAAATACGGTTTGACTTCAGCCGAAGATTCTTCCCCTGTATTGAAGCGGCGTTGATATTCCGCCGCAATATCTTCAAAAACAGCATTCGCATAACGATCAAGGACCCGAATATAATCTTTTTCTTCCGGCGGTAAATTTTCCAGAATATTTTTTACACATGCTGCCCACAGCATCTCATTATCCCGAAACATTCTGTCTGCGGCAAGCACTTCCGGAGACACGATAATGTCTGCCAAAGATAACGGCTGCGCCAAATACAAATTTTCAAGTTCCCGTACCCGGGAAATGCCAACATAGCACTGACCATGAGCGAAACATCCGCGATTCCCACGATTTAACACCACAGCATCAAGCGTCATCCCCTGAGCCTTGTGCACTGTCAACGCGTACCCCGGGCGTAAAGGTAATTGCCGAAACGCGCCACTCTCAAACGGGACTGGATGCTCTTCGCCGGTAGCAGGGTCACGAACAAGCCGGTAAGAGATTTTTTTGAACTCGTATGGCGCGATCAATATCTCTCTGCCATCCGTTAATTTGACAGTGACTCCGTCTTCCTGGAAACTGGATATAGTTCCAGATGTCCCATTAGTTATACCGTTTGACATATTCACCGTTATAATGACTCGCTCCTGCAATTTTAAGCGCAGTTCCGGATCAACTGGGAAATCGTCGCCGAAATCACCTTTGCAAATTGCTGTGAACTGTTTCTCCTCTGTTTTCAGTTTACGTAATTCTCGATCGTTTATCGCATTGACTTCGCTTTTTCGCGGGCAAAGGTAAACAGCATTTTTCGGAAGATCTGTTGTAACACGCTTGTTCAGCAGTTCTAATGCAGATTGATGCCGAACTGAATCAGCACAGCGAAAGGAGTCAAGACAATCCTGGAATTGTTTATCACCCACTTGCCGCATATTGGTTCGCAAATACAGCGGAGTTATTTTTGCTTGAAACCAAAGGGGTGTATTAAAAGGGTAGATGCCGCCCAATTCTCTTTCCAAGAGTTCGCCGACAGAACAACCGCCGATGTTTGTGTTAGTTACAACCGGCGGCAGCTGGAAAAAGTCGCCGCACAATATGAGTTGCCGACCACCGAAAGGGAGATGACCGCTGCCGTCAGGTGCGTACTGCCGCAGACGATAATCTATCGCGGCAAATATATCGGAACGGACGAGGCTGATTTCATCCACAACCAGGGTCTTTATGGCACCAATCATTTTTCTGGTACTTTTCTGTGAAATTCCCCCCATGGACCAATGCGTAATATACGGATGCGGCGGGATGCGGAATAAACTGTTTATGGTGACGCCGTCAATCAAACGTGCGGCAGCTCCGGTCGGGGCGGCAAAAACGGCTTCCGGTATTGCCTCATGCAGATGCCGCAGCAGAGTTGATTTGCCGGTTCCGGCATTGCCGAGAATGATGTAGTTGCCGCCTTTTTTGATTTGTTCCAAAGCGGCTTGCTGTTCAGAGTTTAATTTTGTCATTTTGACCTCCTCCTGTTGTTTTTGGTTCAATAAGAGGTCAGTTCCTGTTTTTTTATAAATTTATTGTTGGGGAGCATCGCATGCGCGAATGAAGGGAGGCGCATGAGATGAATAAAAATTTAATCCGTCACCAAACCGTAATCCTCATTGGAAAGATCCTGCATCCACTCACTGAGTCCAACCTGATCCCATTTCCGGAGTACCGGGAGATCATTGCCCAATTAAAGCATATTGCCGCCAAAGGTGAGCCGCTCCCGGCAGTAGTCCCCAAATTGATAACGATGGACGAGGCGGCACAAATGCTGGGTGTGAGTCTGGCAAATTTCAAGAAACAGGAACCGTATCTGCCGTTTAAAAGGAAGTATGTCGGGCACGGCATACGGTACCGCAACACAGACATTGTCAAATTTATATTAAGCGAAAACGATAACGAAGCGTCCACTGACGCGGCTGTTTGAATGTTCCTGTTCCGGAAGGCTCAATGTCTTCCGGAACAGGTTTCATGATTTCATTGATTTATGTGTCTGTGGGCAGTGGACCACAACTGATTTTGAACCGTCATTTGCAACGAAAAACTCCCATGTATCAAGGGGGTAAAAAGCGTTTTCATAAGCATCCATGAAATAACTGCAATTCCTCCGTAAAAGTAAAATCGTGGTGCAAATAGGATTCGTATTTTTTCGGCGGTGTCACTCCCATCTCTCTTATGCGGCATGCCCCCCGGTCGCCGTCTTGCGACACCGCAACATAATGGAAGTGGGGCAACAAAAAAATGCTTTCCGGAACGAAAACGAACGGGGGGCTGAATCTTTTTTAAAAATACTGTACATAGCGATCAAACAAATGTCGGCATGAAAAATTTTCCGGCAGTATGTTTATGGACTTTTTTGAGCCAGACACGGACATTTACCCTGAAAAGTCTGTTTGAAGCCTTCCGGGACAGGTGTGTTTTTGTCCATTTGAGAGGCAAAAAATCCGTTTTGCAAACAAATTTATCCGGTTAGTATCCGCTATTGTCCGGATAAAAAGCATTAAAAAACGACTTTTTTTCATAATTCGACTTGCCATTTTTGCCACGGCAGAGTAGATTAAAGACAGGCACCATAACAAATCGGATGCCTGGGATGATATGTCGCCGGATGGTTAGACGAGAGAAAACGCCATTGCCGATTGTTTGTTATGCGGCAAAAAAATGACGTAGAACGTCTGTTTGAAAAACTGAATATGGAAGGTGCCGTTTCAGTACCATTTGGCAGATGAGAAGTGCCAAAAAGAGCCTTTTTTATCAGGTTTCAAAAACGCATATATTGTCGGAAAAATACGGGAATGGACTTCTGATAATCAAGGTCTTTGAGCGTAAAATAAGCAAAAAGATGCTGTAGAGAAGGTCGACTCTCTCTCCGCCATTTTTATGCCCCTTTTTCAAAAATCACCGTAAAAATTATAAATCTCAAGATTGCAAGTAAACTTGCCCTTAAGATTTTTCATTTTTACTTTATTACTTCCTGCTGGCGCAGAAAGTGTGATTTTTTTGAGGGTTGCCCTGCGCTTCTCGACCTATCGGTCTGCGATGCTCGCGCTCGCTTCGGGCTTCGCCCTCGCGTCGAATCCCTCTCTC
>JAZNAR010000028.1:0-7962 GCA_045586645.1 Victivallaceae bacterium | reverse complement strand
CAGAACAAATCAAATTTGTTAAATCCATTGCTTGTTTTTTATAGAGATTGCTCTTGAATCAAGGCAAAAAAATGGTCGGGATACGGAGATTCGACAAGGAGCGAAGCGACGCAGAGCCTGAGCGAAAGCGAAGGCAACTCCCCCATAGGAAGTGAGCAATCTCATTTTTTGTTCGCAAAAAATACCAAATAAAAAATAAAGCAATGGCAGAACAAATCAAATTTGTTAAATCCATTGCTTGTTTTTTATAGAGATTGCTCTTGAATCAAGGCAAAAAAATGGTCGGGATACGGAGATTCGAACTCCGGACCTTTTGACCCCCAGTCAAACGCGCTAAACCAGGCTGCGCTATATCCCGAACTTCAACTAATATACACCATGAGCAGCAAGATTGCAAGTTCTCCGGGTAAAAAATCTGCCGGGAATGTTCTTTTTTGCAGAAAACAACCTCCGGAACCGGCATTGAGGTGCTGAAAACAGCGGCAAGTGTAAACCGGAGGTTGAAAAAATACTCTGCCGGAGGTATATTCTTAAACATTCAACTTAATTGACCAATACAAACAGGGAGTTTTTCACGATGATACTCGGGTCACTTTTTCAAAACGGTGCAGTATTGCAGAGAGATAAAATCGTTCCGGTCTGGGGCAGAACTCTGCCCGGAGTCGGTGTTAAAGGTGAATTGGCGGGCAATGTTTCATACAGCCGTTCTTCGCAAAACGGTGATTTCATGCTCTATTTCCCGGCGATGCCTGCCGGCAGAAATCTTGAACTGACAGTTTCGGTTCCGGAAGCTCCGGAAGAAACGGTGACACTCCGCGATATCCTCTGCGGTGAAGTGTGGCTCGCTTCGGGGCAGTCCAATATGGAATATATGCTCAACAGCGATTGGCGCGTCGACTTGAGTGACGAGGGGGAAACTCTTGCCCGGAAGCAGGAAAAACAATTCAACTCGGAAATCACCGATACCGGCAGTTTCCGTTATTTCACGGTGGAAATGTGTGCTTCATCTGCTCCCGAAAGCACCGTCAAAGGGTGCTGGCGCGACATGAGTGCGGCAAATTCCGGCGACTGTTCTGCTGTCGCCGCATGGTTCGGACTCCGTCTGCAGCAGAAATATCCCGGCGTTCCCGTGGGCATAATCGCTTCTGTCTGGGGCGGAACCTACGCTGAAGCATGGGTAAGTGCCAATTCCATGCTCATAAATCCTGTCACCGCCGGGAAAGTCGCTGATGCCATCTCCAGCCACCGTCTGGCGGATAACTATCTCAACGCCAATGGTGTGGAGCTTGACTGGCAGAAACACCCCGGAGTCAAGGTCGATGACGGCAACAGCGGTGTTGAAAAGGGGTGGGCAAAAGCGGATTTCGATGACAGCTCATGGCAGGAAATGCAGGTTCCGGGCAGTTGGGTCAGACAGGAAATTTCCGGCTGCGGCGCGGTGTGGGTGCGCAAAACTTTTGACTTGCCGGCGGATTGGTGCGGTTGCGAACTTGTTCTGCATACCGGCGGCATAGATAAGCATGATATAACCTATGTGAACGGCGTCGAAATCGGACGTACCGGCAAAGATTTGGAGTGCGACCACTACAATGTGCCGCGCAATTATCCGGTGCCGGCGGAATTGACTGCCGGCGGCAAAGTGACAGTCGCGTGCCGGGCATTCAGCTTCGTCATGGATGGCAGTTTCATGGGCAACTGGAAACTTGTCCGGAGTTCCGACAAGGCGGAGATGCTGCTCAACGGCAAGTGGAAATGCGCTCCGGAATATGACCGGGGCAGGATCATGCTCCGCAAAGATGTCAACTATTACGGTGCAGGGATGAAAGACACTCCGGGAATATTGTTTGACAGCATGATACGTCCGCTGGTTCCCTATGCTCTGCGCGGAGTGATATGGTATCAGGGCGAAAGCAATACAGATAATTACAAGGATTATTATGAAATATTGAAAACTCTGATCGTGGATTGGCGTTATCACTTTATGATGCCGGAGATGCCGTTTATCATGGTGCAGCTTGCCGGTTACGGTGTGAAAAGGATTTTTGCTCCCGCTTCCGACTGGGCGTTCCTGCGGGAAAGCCAGCGTCTGCTGACGACAGATTTGAATCAGACCTACATGGCAACAGCCATCGACCGCGGCGAAGAGCTTGATATCCACCCGCAGGATAAAGAAACTGTGGGCAGCCGTATGGCGGCAGTGGCACTGCATCATGTTTACGGGGAAAAAGATATCGTTCCCGGCGGGCCTGAAATCTGCGGAGCTTCCCGTCTGGCTGACGGCAGGGTGAAACTTGACTTTGCCAACGCTGAAGGTATGTTTATCGCTCCGGGCATGGAGCAGTCGTTCTATGTTTCCGGTGACGGGGAGAATTTTGTGGCGGCTGACTCGGCGGTGGTCGAGGGTGACAGCGTTATTCTCGGCAGTGACGCAGTTGATTATATATTTGAAGTGCGTTATGCGTGGTCGGATTATCCGGAATGCACGCTTTTCAACGGCGCCGGTATCGCGGCATCGTCGTTCCGTACGGGAGTGGAAGAGTGAAAACAGTCATTGCTCCTGATTCATTCAAGGGGGCGTTGAGTGCGGAAAAGGCGGCAGAAGCATTCGCCTGCGGCTGGAAAAGTGTCCGCGGCGACGGTGATGAGGTCGTATGCCTGCCGCTTTCCGACGGCGGCGAGGGGATGGCTTCTGCGCTCTGTGCCTGCTGCGGCGGCGAGTTTGTCACGTTGAAAACCTGCGACGCTTTGCGCCGGGAAATTTCCGCCCGGGCGGTCGTCGCCGGAGAGCTGGCGATAGTGGAAAGTGCCGCGGCAAACGGGATCGAACTGCTTGAGACCTGCGAGTTGAATCCTTTTGCGGCAACGACTTACGGTGCAGGCATGATTTTGCAGCAGCTTTATGATGCCGGATACCGCAAATATCTTATCGGCATCGGCGGCAGTGCCACTGTGGACGGCGGAGCCGGAATGCTTCAGGCACTCGGCGCGGTCATCAATGACAGGCAGGGCAATATTCTGCCGCAGGGTATCGGCGGCGGAGCATTGCATGATGCGGCAGCAGTCGATGTTTCCGCATTGGCAAAGTGGCAGCAGTGTGAGATACGTGTGGCGTGTGATGTGACCAATCCGCTGTGCGGGGATAATGGCGCGGCAAAGGTTTTCGGGCCGCAGAAAGGTGCAACACCTGATATGGTGCAGACACTGGATGACAATTTGCGCCACTGGGCGGAGCTCCTCGGCAGCAGCGGCAGTTGTCCCGGTGACGGAGCCGCCGGGGGACTCGGCTTTGCTCTGCGCCATGTGCTGCGCGGCAAAATGGTTTCTGGAGCGGAACTGGTCATGCAGTACAGCGGATTTTATGATGCACTGAAAGATGCGGATCTGGTCATCACCGGCGAGGGGTGCAGTGACGCACAGACCGTAAACGGCAAATTGTGTTTCTGCGTCGCTGAAGCGGCGCACCGCTGCGGGGTGCCGGTAATGCTTTTTTCCGGAGCACTGCGGGGTGATACATCAGAACTTGAAAGAGTTTTTGACGGCTGTTTCAGTATCGCTTCCGGTCCCGGAACTCTGGCTGATGCCATTGCCTCCACCGCAGAAAATCTCCGCCGTGCCGGAGCGAATCTGGCACGGGTAGCCGGAAAATTATCCGGGAAGTGAAACGGAAAATATTCTGCCCTTTTTGCCGTCTGCTGCAGAAATCCTGATTGAAAAAATCATTGAGCGGCAGTATATTATACGTCCGCCGGCAAAAGTGCGCCGGAAGAGATAACACGATATTCAACGGAAGTAAAAATGGGCAGATTCCTGTTGCGGCTGCGCCGCAGAACAGTTGCCGGACTCGGAAGTTTCTGGAAAACCCCACGCGGGATGCGTTCCCAACTGGTGCTTATAGCCATGTTTATCGGCGTGATAGCGGCGGTGGCGGCGGCATTTCTGCACTGGGCGGTGGAACAGCTTGAAGGCATTTCCCTGCGATTGGAAAAGAGCTCTTCGCCGTGGCTTGCGGCACTGTTGTTTCTGCTGCCGCTTGCCGGATTGCTTCTGTCGTGGCTTACCCAGAGATATTTCGGCGGGGTGCGTTATGCCAAAAGTTTGAGCCCGCTCATTCTTGCTTTGAACCGGCGCAAGACCCGGATACCTTTCCGGGAAGTATTCAATCACATTATTTCCAGCGCGCTGTCGGTCGGGTTCGGAGGTTCAGCCGGTCTGGAAGCTCCGAGCGTACTGACCGGTGCGGCTATCGGCGCGAACACATCGGGATTTTTCGGTCTGGAAAGACGTGCCCGTCTGCTGATGACCGGTTGCGGTGCGGCGGCGGCGATTTCGGCGATATTCGGCAGTCCGGTCGGCGGAGTGCTTTTTGCCGTGGAAGTTCTGATGCCGCAGTTCAGCGTCGGGGCCCTGGTGCCGATGCTGATTTCCAGCGCGGTGGCACTGGTGGTGAGCCGCACATTTTTTCCGCATGAACAGGTGCTGTTTGTCACCAATGAGCCGTGGCGCAGTGAAGCGATACCGTTTTATTTTCTCTGTGCGGTCTGCTGTGCGGTAATCGGAGTGATGGTCATACGTTGCGTCTACAAGTTGAGTGCGGTGCTGAAACAGCGTCTGACCGGGGCGTACAAAAGGCTTTTTGCCGGAGGCTTCATCCTCTGCTGTCTGCTGGCACTGTTTCCGGTACTCAAAGGGCAGGGGTACCGTTTCATTGCGGCATTGTTTGACGGAAACACGGCACTGCTCACAAATTCCGCTCCGTTTTTTGCGGCGTTCCCGGCACCGGTGATACTGGGGATAATGGTGGCGGCAGCGATATTGCTGAAAGCGGCGGCATCGGCACTGACTGTTGAATCCGGCGGGGACGGGGGTATTTTTGCTCCGGTGATGTTTATAGGAGCATTCACCGGGTTTGCCTTTGCCAGACTGGTGAATATGAGCGGGGTCATGTCGCTGCAGGAGTTGAATTTCGTGGTCGTCGGTATGTGCGGAGTTTTTTCAGCGGTACTGCAGGCTCCGCTGACGGGGGTGTTTCTCATTGCCGACGTGACGGACAGTTACATACTGCTGGTGCCGCTGATGATAGTTTCGGCGGTATCGTGGGTCGCGGCACGTTATTTTGAGCCGAATTCGATTTACCGCAAAGCTCTGGCTGAATCCGGATTGTTGAGTGAAGACAGC
Organism: Victivallaceae bacterium; assembly: GCA_045586645.1. GTDB lineage: Bacteria > Verrucomicrobiota > Lentisphaeria > Victivallales > Victivallaceae > UBA1784. The sequence goes on along the minus strand of JAZNAR010000028.1, from coordinate 2,787 downwards.
GATTTGTCCATGCTGCAGACGCTTTCGGTACGGGTGTGTCTGGAAACTGATTATGCCGTGCTGAAACCGGATATGACGATGGAAAAAATGCGTTCATGTGTGGAAAATATCCCCGGATGCGAATTTTTTCCGGTGTTGAACAATGATAAAAAGCTGTTGGGTGTGGTGAAACTTGAACAGCTTAAAACGGTGCTTTTTGACCAGACATTTGCCGAATCACTGCTGGTTTTCGACCTGATGGAAAAACCGGTGTGTGTGTTGAGTGAAGATGACGACCTGGCACGGGCGGTGAGTGCTATGGAACGCCGCCGCGCCAATATTCTGCCGGTGAATGACCGCAATGGAAATTTCATGGGATTTGTCCGTGACAAAGAGATATTCCGGATATATCGCGGTATTGTCAGAGAAAGTGACAGTTTTTAGCGGTGAAATGCGGGAAATCCGGTTGCAAAAAGCTTTTTTTAAGTGTATATTATAGCAATAAATAGTACACTTATAAAAAAACCGGAGAAAAACAATGCGTTACATTGACAAATTTATGGCGGCTTTCCCGTACGAAGGACTTACTTTTGACGACATCTCGCTGGTGACACAGTATTCAGATTTTCTGCCCCATGACGCCGATGTGTCAAGCTTTTTCTCCCGGAATATCAAATTGAATATCCCCTTTGTCAGTGCGGCAATGGACACCGTCACCGAGAGCGAAATGGCTATCGCTATGGCACGCCTCGGCGGTATCGGCGTCATCCACAAAAACCTCGCTCCCGAATTTCAGGCTGAAGAGGTCCGCAAGGTGAAGTCATATCTCAACGGTGTCATCCAGACTCCGGTGGTCTTTTCTCCCGATCAGACCGTGGCGGAGATGCTCGCGGAAAAGAAACGGAAAAAATACTCCTTCTCCGGTTTCCCGATCGTGGATAATGCCGGTAAACTTGTCGGTATCATCACCAGCAAAGATATCAAATTCCTTACTGATTACAACATCCGTATCAGCGAAGTTATGACCCAGTCACCCATTTCAGTGCCCACCGGTACCACGATGGCGGATGCCTATCAGATGATGCTCAAAAACAAAGTCGGCAAACTGCCGATGGTCGATAAAGACGGTAAACTTTCCGGATTGTTCAGCTTCCTTGATGTCCGCACCCTTATCGCCCGTGACGAGCCGGACTACAACCGTGACAGCCGTCACCAGCTCCGGTGCGCCGCCGCTATCGGTCCCTATGACCGGGAGCGCGCCGAAGCTCTGGTCGCCGCCGGAGTCGACGCGCTGGTCATCGATACCGCGCACGGTGATTCCAAAGGTGTTATTGAAACGGTTGCCGAATTCAAGAAACTTTTTGATGTGGATATCGTCGCCGGAAATATCGCCACTGCCGAAGGCGCGAAAGCTCTGGTTGATGCCGGTGCTGACGGCGTGAAAGTCGGTATCGGGCCCGGTTCTATTTGTTCCACCCGCGTGGTCGCCGGAGTCGGCGTGCCGCAGGTTTCTGCGGTTTATGCGGTCCACAGTGCGGTTCCGGCGGATGTGCCGGTCATTGCTGACGGCGGGATCAAGCAGACCGGTGATGTGGCAAAAGCTCTCGCCGTGGGTGCTTCCTGCGTGATGATGGGTTCTGCTCTTGCCGGAACCAGCGAAAGCAACGGCGATGTTATCCTGCATCAGGGCAGAAGTTATGTCACTTATCGCGGCATGGGCAGTCTGGAAGCGATGAAATGCAACAAAGGCAGCCGGGAGCGTTACGGTCAGGACGATGTGGAGAGCGACAACGATCTCGTGCCGCAGGGTATCGAGGCGATGGTGCCGTTCCGCGGTGCGGTTCGCAACGTTATCCACCAGTTTGTCGGCGGTCTGCGTTACAGTTTGGGATATTGCGGTGCGAAAACCATTCCGGAATTTCAGGAAAAAGCCAAAATGGTGCGGGTCAGTGCCGCCGGATTGCGTGAAGCTCATCCGCACGATGTGGTCATCACCAAAGATGCCCCGAACTACAGTTCCAGTTCCATCTGATCCGGGGTTGCCGCGATGAAAAAGGCGTTTGTTCTGTTGGCGGCGTTGACGGCGTTCACGGTTTCGGCGGCTTCGCAGCGGATTGCCGTGGTCGATTTGCGCCGGGTTTTCAAAGAATACTACAAAAGCCGGATTGCCGAGGAATTTATCAAACAGCAGGCCGAGAGTGCCAGACTGTACCTCGGTCAGTTGACCAAACAGCTGGAGTCGCTCCGTGCTGAAGCGCGCCGGCTGGGCACCAACGCCATGAATCAGGCATTGGATCCGGCATTGAAAGCCAAAGCCGACGCCGATGCCGCCGCAGCCTTGCGTAAAGTCGCGGAAAAAGAGGCGGAAATAAAACTTTATACCAGCGAAAAAGCCCGCGAGATCCAGGAGTTGGAACAGCGTCGCCGTGCCGAGATCATCGCCGATATCCGATCGGAACTCAAACGCCGTGCCACTGCGGAAGGGTACGATTTTGTACTTGATTCGTCCGGTATGACCACCAATGATCTGCCGACGGTGATGGTGTTCCCGGCAAAAAACGATATTTCCAATGCGGTGATCCGGGAATTGAACCGCAACGCTTCCAAACCCCAAAGCAAACGCTGAAGTAAAACAGCACTATATAAGGAACAGTAAGATGAAACAGATCACCATGACTGCCGCCGAAATTGCCAATGCCGTTCAGGGAACCGTTGCCGGAGATCCGCAGCGGACGATTTCCAGCGTGTCCGGTATCAAAGATGCCGCCGCCGACCAGTTGAGTTTTGTCGAAGTCGGATCGTAGCCAT
>JAZNAR010000027.1:0-5669 GCA_045586645.1 Victivallaceae bacterium | reverse complement strand
TTTGTATGCGGCAGCAAGCGGCATCTGATATTGAGTTTATGCGGTAAATAAACTTTTTTCCCGGCAATCGAATCAACTAAATCCTGCACAGACTCTTTTTGCGGCAGAGCCAGTTTCAAAAATCCGTTGCGGATCTCCTGTGGGTCAACGGGATCATTTACATAGTATTCCACATTTTCGGCTGCACTTTCGGGTGTATCATCGGCATAACGGACGGCAAAATCCGGCAAAAGGGTATCTCTGCCGCCAAGATTTTTTGTATTCACTACCGGAACTCCGCAGAGCGAGTATTCTCCGCAGGAAAACATCGCCCCCTCAACTGCCGACAATGCCAGACCGCAGGCGGCCTCGCAGATTTTTCTGCCGATGAAAAACGACGGTACTTTCTGACTCCATACGGCGTGGGGAAATTTTGCTATAGTTTCCGTGAAATATTCTTTTTCCTTTTCGGAATAGCTGCCGATAAGGTGCAGATTTTTTATCTTCACAGCAAGTTCATGCCGCTTGAACGGCGTAATGCGGGCAATGTAAAGCGCATCAAATTTCCGTTTGCCGATCTTTGCAACCGGGTAACGCCCCGGATCAAGAAAAGCGTTGTGACTGGCAAGATATACTTCACAGAAATCTTTGATTATTTCCACTTCGCGAGGAGCGTTGGCAAGAATAATAAAACGTGCCTCCGGGAAAGCGTTTTTTGCTTCAGCAAGGCGGTTTTTCAATTCGGAAGCGACTTCCGGAAGTTCTGCTGACCACCCCAGCTGCAAAAGCATGGTAAATTTTTCACCTTGCGGAATTGCTTTTTGAAAAGCGGGCAAATTTCGCAGAAAATCCATTTCAAACGCCGCAATGATCTTGGGAGAGTGATTCAATATGTAACAAGGCAGATAATCAAAAAAACTCATTTAACGCTTCTCCATTCCCGGTATTTTATCAGGTTTTGAGTCCGTTTCCGGGCATTGGCGGCAATATTCCCGGCAAAGATTGATATACAGTTATTGGTAAATTTTCCGTCAATCACATGCAATAACGGCAACGGACAATTTACATTCAACACACCTGTTTCCGGATCGATAACAGCTCCGCAGAAATTTTTCACTTCCACCTTGCGCCAGAAGATGTTTTTGTGTTCCGGCATATAGAATACCGCTTTGATATTTTCCTTTGCAGTTCCGGGCGTGGCGTCGAGCTTCCAATTTAAGGGATTGATACAATATATACCTTTTTTCAGTGCGGGATCATCCATTTTTTCATTGTTGATACAGCTTATCCAACTGATGATCACACCGTAATCATCGGCATTGGCGGCGGCTTTGAGATTGTCCCAGTAGAAATCATCGGCGATTTGTTCCGCCGTTTTAGGTTTCATATCCGGCAGATAAGCGGCAATAAAACCGTTTTTCACAGTCAATCCGCTGACTTTCTGCATTGCCGCATAAAGCAAATCAGCAGCCTTACCTTCGGCAAGCAGAACAAAGGGATGTCCCGGTTCATGAAAGTGAGCAAGATAATATTCCAGCGCATCTGTAACATTTTCCACATCGGGAGTTGCGATTTCAGGAGCAAAAACTCTTACGCCGCTACCAAATATATCGTTGGTGTGAGTTTTCGTCCAGTTGAATTGAATATCGTGAGTATCACCATATCCGTCAGGAGCTTTCCCGATATAAAACAAATCGAATTTGGAATGATACTGCGGCACATCATTTTCCCGTATCAGCCAGTTTGTTCCATAATCGTAAGGTGACGTTGAGGCACAACCGCAAAAAGTCAGGATTGTGGCAGCGGCAATCATCATGTAAAAAAGTTTTTTCATTTGTTCCTCCATCTTTTGTTCAGGAAAACCCGCCAGAGAAACAGGGGATTTCCGATGATATATCGTTTAAATAATCTCATGGGCTCACAATAAAGCCGGAAACACCATTCTAAATTACATTTACGCATCCACAGCGGTGCTCGCGGGATTCTGCCGGATACAAAATCCAGCAAACCACCCACTCCGATTGCAACACAGCCGGGCAGTTTGTCAAGATTGCACTTGATCCATTCTTCCTGTTTCGGAACCCCCAGCGCAACCAGAAGAATATCGACTTTCAGTTCGCAAAGTTCTGCAAAAATCTGCTCTTCACTTTTTTCTTTGAAAAATCCATCTGCACAACCGACAAATTCGGCTTTCCCATTCAAAGTTTTTGCATTTTTCAGAGCTGTTTCAGCAACTCCGGGAGCGCCGCCGAAAAGATATATGCGGTACGGCTTTTGTGCCAGCAGCGGGAACATATCCGTTCCGTTGACATTTTCTTCAACCTTGAAGCCAAGCATTTTTGCTCCGATCTTTGCCCCGATACCATCGGCAAAAACAACCGTACACTTTTTGAGGATCTGCCGGTATTCTTTGTTTTTATAAGCAATATTCAGGCAATGGGCATTGATAAACGCAATATGATGAGCTGATTTGCTTTGTACACAGGTGTCGATTTTGTCCAATGCTTCATTCATTGTACCGCTGAAAAACGGCACGTCAAAAACAACCGCCGTGCGTTTTCTGTAAACTTCCGTCAAGCCTTTAGCGGTGTTTTGCCAGCTGAAACCGGAAGCTCTGGTTCTGCCTTTTTCGCTCAACATTTGCTGACAGTTTCGATCGGTAAGGATTTTTTTCATTGCATCGGATATTTCCTGTACTGATGCCGGATCAAAGAATTCTGCGGCTCCTTCGCCCAGTTCTCCCAGGGATGAATTATTGGAACACGCACAGGGGAGTCCTGCGTGCATTGCTTCCAGCAAAGATAATCCGAACCCTTCAAAATGGGACGGGAAAATATACATCGCACTTTGTGCGTAAAGTTCCGGCAGTTTGGCAAAATCGACAAATCCGGTGAATTTGAACTGTTCTTTACACGGCGATTTTTCTGCGTATTCAAACACCGTTTCCGCACCGTGCCAACCGGCTCCGGGCATGACGAGTGTATACTCTCTGCGTAAATCTTCCGGAAGAAGTTCAAATGCCTTTAAAAGATTCAGATGATTTTTTCCGGGGTGTTCGATGCGGGAAATGTAGAGTATTTGCTTGCGCTTTGCCGTTTCGACCTTTGCCGGAGGGGTGAAGCCGTTGTAAACGACCGAAATTTTTTCTTCGGGAATGTGCCAGTATTTTATCAGATCGTTCCGGGTGGATTTGCTTATGGCAACGATACTTTGCGCTTTTCTGACATAATGCGGCAAGACCCGTTTGATGTAGAACATCCGGAACCGGTCATATTTTACCGGCACATGATACTGCGAGAGATCGTGAACCACCGCAATCGTAAATATCGGATAACGGCAGAATACCCGCCGGTTGGCGGCAAGCATAATGCAGAAATCATACTTTTTCCAATTTATCCGCCACGGCAGAATAAACAAGCTATAGAGCATAGAAAAGAGTGCACGCCGTTTTTTGATTCTTATAAGTTCAAAGCGTTCAAACTCTTTTACAGCGTCATCTTCCACGATCAAAGTCAATTCATGACCGGCACTTTCCAGAGCTTTAACCACTTCTCTTATATAAACCGAAATACCGGATTTCCCGTTATCAAAAGGTATGGCTGAAAGCAGTATTTTCATAACAGCACTCCGCAAAGTTTATTGAAATTCTTTATGAAATTTTCTTCCGAAAACTTTTCTTTTGCAAGTTTCCTCCCCCGGTTGCCCATGTCTTCAAGAGCTTCCCGGTTACCGGAAAGACTGCCCAGAAAACCTGCTGCCGCAACAACTTTTTTCTCTGGTATTGCGATACCGTTTTCAAGGTCAGAAAGCCATTCACGGACACCGCCCAGATCAAATGCCACTACCGGGACTCCGTGTGCCATAGCTTCCAATCCGACCAGCCCGAATGGTTCCTGCCAGCGGATCGGGAAAAAGAAGACATCGCAATTATCCCACAACTTTTCCGGTTCGCTGACAAATCCGGTAAAGTGAACTTTTTTCTGCAATTTATATTTTTTGACCAGAGCCTCAAGCATCTGCCGGTCTTTGCCGTCCCCTGCAATGGTACACTCAAAAGGTATATCAAGTTCTGCAAGCGTTTTCAGCATCAAATCCGTCCCTTTGCCCCGGATGAGCTGACCGAGGAAGAGTATGCGTAACACGCCGTCAGGCATGAAGTTATGTTCTTTTTCTGTGGTCTTGATAAAAGCCGGAAGTTTCACAACTTTTTCAAAACCGTTTTTCCGCAGGTTTTCTGCCATGAAATCAGACAACACCAATGCCGGAAGTTTACGGTACTCTGCCAACGGCGGGGCTTCGTTGCGACCGAGAGAACAGAGTTTGCAGATGAATTTATTATATTTCCGGTGGCAGTTGATTCTGCCGATGGGGGTGTAGTAGTGGTGTCGCTGACAGTAAATATTGTGGTCATGGGCGAAAAAGAAGGTCTTTTTTTTCGGCATGAACGGCAAATATTCTACTCCGATAATATTATGTATAATTACCATATCAGCGTTTTTCAGCCAATTATTTTCAGGAGAAAAAATCTGAACAGTGTCAAACGCATTGGCAAAACTTTCCGGCTCTTTTCCGCCATTTTCTGTATAAAGATAATGAACGGCAAAACTGTTGCGGCGCAGAAGTTCCGCACTCTTTTGCATATAGCGCTCAATGCCGCCCACGATACCATTGTGTTTACCGATATAAAGAATATTTGTCATTGCAGAATCCTCCGGTAAATATCCGTCAATTTTGCACTGATGCTTTGCCAGTTGTATTCCGCTGCGGTTACTCTGCCGCCAGCAATGATCTGTTCCCGCAAAGAATCGAGCCGATTGTATGCTTTTAACAGGGAATCAACATTGTTATCTTCAAAAAGCAGAGCGTTTTCTCCGTCAAAGAGAAAATCTCTCAAGCCGCCCACAGCAGAAGCGATCAGCGGCAATCCGGCATCCAACGCTTCCAGTGCGGCGATCCCGAAGGGTTCGTGGCGGCTGGGCAGAATGAAACAATACGCCGTTTTCAATGCCTCCAATAATTCAATGCTGTCAGGCGGCAAGCCGGGAATAATTGTCAAACGCTTTTTTGTATCGGCATTTTCCGCTTCAGTCAATATTTCATCAAGATACCATTGTGCCGTCACCGGGCCGATCAGAAGCAGATGGGTATCGTCATATTTTTTCAGAAGTTCAAGCAATATTTTCTGATTTTTCTGGTAATCTATGCGGGAAATGCAAAGCAGGAGTTTTTTATCTTCCGGGATATGGTATTTTTTGCGGAAATCGCCAGCTTCCGGCAGTTCCCGGTGCAATATGCCATTGGGGAAAAGTTCGACTTGTTTTTCCGGATAACGGTTTTTCAATTTTTCCACTTCTTCTTTACTTAATGCAAGTAATACATCTGCCTGACTTTCCGGAGCTTGCCGCATCCGGAATATACGGTCAATGATTCCGCCGTAACTGAACTTGTGCTTCAGCGGCTTAAGCATCAACGCCATTTCCTGCTCCGGGATGGCGGAGGAGCCGCCGTGCAGAAGTCGGAGGCCAAGCGGTCTTAGGAAGACAAAGTGGCCAAACAACTCCTTGGCCCACAGAACGACATGGCTACGATCCGACTTCATCCGGAATATACGGTCAATGATTCCGCCGTAACTGAACTTGTGCTTCAGCGGCTTAAGCATCAACGCCATTTCCTGCTCCGGGATGGCGGAG
>JAZNAR010000026.1:0-9692 GCA_045586645.1 Victivallaceae bacterium | reverse complement strand
TGATGACAACGGTGTGTACACCGGAAATGACTTCAAACTGGAACTCAAAGACAACAAACTGACCATGCTCGCAAAAGCGTAAAACAAACCGATAAAGACAAAACCGGAGAGGCAGGAAAAAATCCCGCCCCTCCGGTTTTTATGTATAACACTCTGGAAATGTGTTTTTATTATCGCGACCGATATCCGGAACCGGCTTCTGTCAGCATTCACGCGCCGGAATCGGCATCGCCCGGTAGTCACGCGGCGAAATCCGGTAGAGCTTTTTGAAAGCTCTGGTAAAATAATTACTGTCGTTGAATCCGCTGGCAAATGCCACTTCGGAAACACTCAAATCTGTCAGAGCCAAAAGCCGCATGGCATGTTCCAGACGCAATCTCTGCAAATAGTGCATCGGACTGACTCCTGTGACCCGGAGAAAGGCGCGTTTCAACGAACTGCGTGACATTGATGCCCGGGCGAGCAAATCTTCAAATGTGATCGGCGAGAGATATTTGCGATTCATAAAATCCAGCACGGGAGAGAGTTTTTCGTGTGCCGTTTTTTGACTCCTGCCGCTGCCGCCGGAACCGGAATCATACATCGCGCAGAGATTGCCCAGCAATGCCATAAAAAGCCCGAGCAGCCGGAAATTTGCCCCCATACTCTGATGGTCACACTCTTCCCGCATCATTTTCAAAAGTTCCACCAGATTTTTGTATTGACTTGCGGAAAGGGAGAATCTGTGGATATCTGTAATGGCCGTCTGTCTGTCCCGGGTCATAAAAAATGCGTGATACCCCGGCAGAAGCGGCAGATCCAGTTTGGGCATCGGCAGACGCAGTGCATCAAAGAGAATCCCGGCAAGGCACATTTTTTCCGGTTTATTATAATGATGCCGGCAGCCGGGCGGGATTATGAAAACATCTCCGGCGTCGATCGGGATTTCCATGCCGTTGCAAATCAGTTCGCAGCTGCCTTTCATTACGATAACCAGTTCGGTCATGGCATGAGTCTGGTCCCGGGCTTCCATTTCCCGGTGATAATCCATGATTTTCAGAAATACGGGCAGGTAGAGCCCGCTTCCATCAGAACGGTTTTCTTCAGATTGTTCTTTTCGGTCCACAGTCATTTTGTATCTTTCCTGTTGATGCAGCGGATACGGGTACAAACATAAATATACAGTACCAAACAGCATTTTTCAAATTCTGTTTCCGGGAAAAAGACGCTGATGGCTTTTTAGTGCTTGCTTTTGAACTTTCTGTGCAGGCATGAGCCATTGAAATGAACTATATTAACCGCATGAACCTATTGGAAACGGTTTGTCAAAGCGATCGTTTCCCGGGAGAAAATGTCGTTGGTCTTTTAGTGCTTGCTTTTGGACTTTCTGTTATGGCGAAAATCCGTGGCGGAGACTATTTTAACGACGGAACACACGGGTTGTGCACCAAAGGCACACCCATAACAAAACAAGGAGGAATCGTATTATGAAAAGACGGGTGGCATTGGTCGGGTGCGGGACTCGCGCGTTGAACTATGCAGACGGGCTGCTGAACCGGGTGGACGGATATTCCAAGCTGGTTGCCCTTTTTGACAACAATCCCAAGCGCATGGATGGATTTCAAGTGCTGATCCAACACAAAGTTCCGTGTTTTACCGACTTCGATGAGATGGTCCGCGTCGCCAAACCGGATACTATCGTGGTGCTGGTCCCTGACCGTCTGCACCCCGACTTCGTTGAACGCGGCTTCGCCGCCGGACTGGACGTCATTACCGAAAAGCCGATGGCGATGAACCGCGAAGGTATTGAACGCATCCGTGCCGCCGAACTCAAATACGGCAAAGAGGTGATCGTCACATTCAACTTGCGCTTCCAGCCCTATTCTGCGGCAATCAAAAAGATATTGATGGATAAACCCATCGGACGCATCACCAGCGTCAACGCAGAGTGGTTCATCGACCGGACACACGGCAACGAGTTTTTCCACCGCTGGCACAGTGATATGAAAAACAGCGGCGGTCTGCTCGTCCACAAAGGGACACATCATTTTGACCTCATCAACTGGTATCTTGATGATGAACCGGTTTCAGTGTATGCCAAAGCCAGCAGACAGGTTTACGGAGACGCAAACCCCTTCTACGGCGAACGCTGCTCCACATGTCCGCACAAAACCAAATGCTGGGCGGTGCTGCGTTCAACGCTGGACGACGCTGATCTCAATCCCGGCAGTGACGGCAATATTTTCAACGAACTGTACTTCAAAGCCGAAAGCGTGGACGGCTACCGGCGCGACCGCTGCTGCTTTGACCGCAAAACGGACATTTTTGACACGATGAATGCCATTGTGACCTACAAAAACGGAGCAGAGGTCAACTATTGCGAAACTGCTTACGCACCGTGGCAGGGGTACAACATCGTCCTGAACGGTACCGACGGAAGAATGGAAATCGGTACAGTTTTCAAAGCCACACGGCCTGCCAACAAAGATAATACGGATTATATCCGCATCATCAAAGGTACGACCCGTCAGAATATCACCATGACAGAACTGCCGTTTGAGGAAGTTCTCACTCCCCACGGCGGCGGGGATTACGCGCTTTTTGCCCAGCTTTTCGGTCCCGGCAAGCCGGACCCGCTCGGTCAGGTCGCCCACTCCCGCGCCGGTGCGTTGAGTGCGCTGGTCGGCATCACCGCCAACGAGTCCATCAAGTCCGGCAAGGTCGAAAAGATCAACTTCTGACCCGGTGATGCACGGAGGAACGCGAATGAAAACACTGCTGTTTCAAGGTGATTCTATTACAGATGCGGGACGTGACCGGAATGATTGGGAAGATATCCGGCACACCCCGCTGGGTAACGGTTATGTCGCATTGCTCGCGGCGGAAATCTATGGAACACGCCCGGAAGAGGATTGGCGGATTTTCAATCGCGGTCTTTCCGGCAACAAAGTCGTGGATCTTTACGCACGCTGGAGAAAGGATGCTCTCAATCTGCGTCCGGACATTTTGAGTATTCTCGTGGGAGTCAATGACACTGCCCACGAGCGTCAGGAACGGTACAATGGCGTGGAACTTCCCCGGTACGATGAATTTATCCGCCGGCTGGTTTCGTGGTCGCTGGAAACCCTGCCCGATGTAAAAATTGTCCTCATGGAGCCTTTTGTCCTGCCGTTTGGCAATGTTGACGAAAGCTGGCTTGATGAAATGGCCGCGCGCGGTGAGATCGTACGCAAAGCAGCAGCCGACCTCGGAACTGTATTCGTGCCTCTGCAGAAGAAGTTCAATGAAGCGGCTGCCGCCCACGGCATGGAGTACTGGCTCCGGGACGGGGAACACCCGACCTACGCCGGTCATTGGCTTGTCGCCGGAGAGTGGTTGAAAGCCGCCGGCCATCTGCTCGGATGATTTCCGCGAAGTTTGGCAATAATCTCTGAAACACACCGTTTTAAACATGAATTCCAACAAAGGGGAAAATATGAAACTGTTATATGGATTGTTCGTATGCGGTATTCTGACCGCGGGAGCGGCGGAATTGAAAACTCCGGATATCGACGTGACTGCAAAACTGCAGAATTTGCTTGATACGGAAAGTGAAGTGGTCATTCCGGCACGGAAACAACCTTATCAAATCAGCAAAAGCTTGCACATGAAGTCAAACCAGAAACTTCTGCTCAAGCCCGGGGCCGTCCTGGAAGCCGCTCCGGATAAATTCCACGGCCGCAACGATGAATTTCTCAAACTGACCAAGGTCGAGAATGTCGTCATCAGCGGTTACGGCGCGGAGATCCGGATGCGTAAAAAAGATTATCAGGATATAAAACGTTACTCCAAATCCGAATGGCGTCACGGTATCGCCATCCGGGACAGCAAAAATGTTGAAATTTCCGGTATCACCGTCCGCTCGACCGGCGGCGACGGTCTCTACGTCGGAACCGCCTACAAAGACGGGTATTCTTACAACATCACCGTCCGTGATGCGGTTTTTGACGACAATCACCGGCAGGGGATAAGCATCATCAGCGTGGAAAAATTGCTGGTCGACCGCTGTATTCTTTCCAACACTTCCGGAACCGATCCGGAAGCAGGCATCGACTTTGAGCCGAACTCCCCCGGTGAGCGTCTTATTGACTGCGTGGTGCGGGATACGCTTGCGCTGAATAACCGCTCTCTGGGATTTCACATGTGGCTGAAAAACATACGCCAGGAAACCCCGCATCCGGTTTCCATACGCTTTGAGCGGTGCGTTTCTGTCGGCGGAGCCTGTGCTGCCCATGTCGGATTTGTTCCTGACGGCGGCAGGGGCAAAGTGGAATTCGTTGACTGTCAGTTTGTCAACGCCGATGTCAACGGCATCCGTCTGCGGGATAAAGATTCCAAAGGGGTCGGGCTTGTTTTCCGCAACTGTCAGATCAGCGGTACCGGCGTGCACAAATACACTTCCCGCCGCGGAAAACAGTATAATCTCAACGCTCCGGTGGCGATGTTCACTATTTACAAGCGTTCTGCCAATCCCGGCGGAGTGGTCTTTGACAATCTGTTGATTTATGACACTGTCGATCGCCCCTCCCTGGTCATCGCAGACCCGATAGACTTTGCATCCAAAGGCTTTGCCGATGTTTCCGGTACGGTATGGGTCAACTCCCCCACGGCGGAACCGGTAAAACTTTACGGTACTGAATTCAACGGCGCAGAAAACTTGAAACTGCAACGCTGAAGCCGCTTTTACTCCGGTCTGGAATAAAAAAAATCAGACCGGAGTAGACTTTTTGTGCTACTATTTGGACTTTTATTGAAGTTTATTCATTGTTTGATGTGCTATATTCTTATAATATGACCGTGGACAGTGGTTCCGGGTACGTTACGCGGCGGCTGAACAGCTTGAAGTGCCGCTTATCCAAGGAGAAATGAATGAAAATCAAAAATTTCATATTGAACGGAGTGCCGGCAAAAAACTCCAGTTTGTGCGGTGTAGGGAATACCCCTGCCCATGGGCAGGGTAAAGTGCACTTTACCCTGATTGAACTGCTGGTCGTTATTGCCATAATTGCGATTCTGGCGGCGATGCTGCTGCCGGCATTGCAGAGTGCGCGGCAGCGGGGACAGCAGGCAAATTGCGTTGGCAACTGCCGGCAGATAATGTTGGCTGCAGATGCTTACTCCATCGACAACAATGACTGGCTCCCTTACGATGGCGACAACACCGAAGCTTCCGGTATATGGACCGAGTCGCTCCTGCCTTATTTCAGCAAACAACTTCCTGAAGAAGAAAAAAGCGTGATCAATATGTACACGTGTCCGGGCATGAACAGTGTATCCAAAGTCACTGAAAGATGGGACAGCAATTACGGCGGCAACCACAATATACTCAAAACCATAAGGTGCAAGAAACGCGGTCAGATCATCTATCCCACCAAAACAATGTTTATGCTGTGCGGGTCGTATGAAAACAGAATTGTCAACGTGGATAAGCGCACCTACTGGACTTATCCGCATAACAAGTCGCTGAATACAACATTTGTGGACGGTCATGTCGGTTCTGCCAGGGATGAAGATATTCCGATAAGCAGCAGTGACGTGTGGTGGTGTTATTCCAAAGGTTTTCGTTGATTTTGAAATTTCGGTTAAAAGGGAAGGATTTGTAAAATGGCTTATTCTATCAATGGCATTCCGGCAGCATCCTGGGACGATGTATTGCAAAACGCGGCAACTGGAGATGCCGTAACCGTGAGCAATGAGAGCATTTCCGGTCACGAGCTGGTCGGGCAGACTCCGGCAGAGGGCATTTTCTGGACAATTGACGGCACGACATTTTCCGGTAACAGCAACACGGGAAAAGGCGGGGCGTTGAGTATCATCGACGGCAGTGGAAATATCAGTAATTCGGTGTTTGAGAACAACTCGACCGACAACAGTTATGGCGGTGCACTTTATGTAAGAGCAGGTGAAGTAACCATCACCGGCACACTTTTTTCCGGCAACACTGTCTATACCGCAAGCAATTATCACGGCGGCGCGCTCTACAACTCCGGCATCACCACGATCACCGGCTCGACTTTTGCCGGCAACGCTGCCCGTACCGGCGGCGCAATTTATAATGACGGGGATCTGACGCTGACCGATGTGCTTTTCACCGGCAACAGTGCCGGTTACGGCGGCGGTGCACTGCGTAACAACGGCGGCAGCGTATCGCTTTCCGGAGTGACTTTCAGCGGCAATTTCTCTTCAGATTATGCCGTACGCAATTATGGCAGAATGGAAATTATCGGCATGATAACTGTCGGTGCGGGCGAAACCGTTTTCAATGAGGGCACGATTGTCGTGGACGGTTCCGGATTCATCACCGGAACAGCGGTCGATGTGGTAAAAGTCGTTGAAGCCGAAAATTCCTCATGGTACGCCCAGAGCAATACCGCTTCCATCACTGCCACAGAGGGGTACGGTTTGCTCTGGGATTCCGAAAAAATCGACCTTTATGTTGTCAATGCTGATACCGCGGACAGCCTGGTTTCAACCAATGCGTCAAGTCTGCCGGTTTTTGACGGGCTTTATTCTGTCACTGACGCCCAAACCGGTGCCAGCTATATTTCAGCCGCAGTGACGGATAAGCTGGAGAACGCATCCGGCAAAGTTGTCATCGACGGAATTACTTACAAAGGCGGACTTACACTTTCCGGGACCAACAGCTATTACGGCATCAACGGTGCCGGATTTGACGGCGGCACCCGGATCGAACTGGGTTCCGGAACCAACACTGAATTTAACGGGCTGACGTTCCGCAATTACACCGCCGCTCTCAATGGCAGTGTCATTGCCGCCAACAGCAGCGGCAGCAAAAAACTTGCGATCCGGGACTGTATTTTTGAAAACAACACTACCAGTAATACTTATTCCGGAGCAGTCCATGTTTACAAAGCTTCAGCACAAATCAGCGATTCGGTTTTCCGTAATAACAGCAACACCAACAGCAAAGGTTACGGCGGCGTGCTGCAATGCGCCGGCGCGATGACTGTTTCTGGAACACTCTTTGAAAATAACACATCTTATACCGGTGGTGCAGTGGCTGTATGGAGCAATTCTGACGTATCAATCAGTGACACCATATTCCGTAAAAATTTTTCCAACAGCAGCGGCGGCGCAGTGTATGTGGAGGGCGGCAAAGCCAGTTTCACCGATGTCTGGTTTGACGGCAACTCCTCAACTTACGGCGGAGCAATAAGAAATGCCGGCGGAAATGTGACGCTGAACGGTGTTACTTTCACCGACAACAAACTGCTCAGCGGCAGTGACGGCCCTGCCATTCTCAATGATTCCAAGGGAACGATAACGATTACCGGAGAAATCATTCTCGGTGACGGTCAGAAAATCAAAAACTCCGGTTCAATCTCGGTGGATGGCGCGGCATTCCTCGCTGACGGCAGGTCGATCGCCCGCGTGGTGGACGCTCAGGAATCGTGGCTTGCCGGAACCGCTTTTGCCACTACTGAAGGGTACAGTTTTGTCACCATCAGCAATGACCTTTATATCACCGATGGCGGCGATTACACTGCGGTTGATTATCTGGTGTCAAATGACGGCAGAAATACCGTTGCCATTGATGCTGCGGGCACGACCTATCTTGCCAAGCAGGCGACAGACACACTCTCCGGAACATCCGGCAAAATCGTACTGGACGATTATATCCATTCCGGGGAAGCGCAGTATGCCGTTTCCATTTCAGGCAATACTTTCATCGGCGGCAGCAATGGTGCGGTATTCACAGGAAATAACAGCGGTGTGTTTAAAATCGGCAAATCAAGTTCTGTCAATACTTTCAGCGGATTGACATTCAGTGACAACTCCACCACCGCAAACGGTGCGGCATTGTACAATGGATATTCCGGCTGTACGGTAAATCTCAATAATTCGACATTTTCCGGAAACGATGCTGTCAACGGTGGAGCCATCGGTTGGGGCAACAACGGAAATTTGAATTTGTCCGGATCAGATTTCACCGGGAATAACTCTACCAAAAGCGGCGCGGCATTGTACGTTGACAATACTGCGGCAAATATTACTGTTGACGATTGTATTTTCTCTGCCAACAACGCAGGCAACTACGCCGGAGCGGCGTATTTGAAAGGCACTGCGAAAATCAGTTCAAGCAAATTTTTGAGCAACAGCGCAAAAAACGGCGGAGCTGTGTACAACAGCGGCACTGTTACTTTGAACGACACTGTTTTCAGCGGCAATTCATCTGTTGAAAACGGCGGGGCTGTGTACAACAGCGGCACAGCAACGGTCAGTTCAAGTACATTTTTGAACAACAGTGCAAAAAATGGCGGTGCAATATACAGCGACAGTACGTTGAATTTCACCGGTGTGGTATTCCGCGACAACACTGCCGCCTCAAACGGAGGAGCGGTGTACGTTAATAGCGGTTCTGTTTCTTTCACCGATGTCTGGTTTGACGGCAACAGTGCCAATATCGGCGGTGCATTCCGCGCCGGCAGCAGTGCCCATGTGACCTTGAGCGGGGTGACTTTCACCGGCAACAAGGCAAGTTCAAGCAGTAACGGGGTCGCATTTTACAACGAAGGTACTGTAGACATTACCGGCAGGATCGTCATGGGCTCCGATCAGTCCCTTTACAATAAAGGTGTGACGACAGTCAAAAGTGCGTCTTTCCTCGACGACACACCGTCTGTCGCACTGGTGGTGGACGCCGGCACAGGATACCAATACTGGCTCAAGAAAAATGCTTTCGTGACCGATAGCGACTCCAGCAAACTTTTCGTGATCTCGCAGGATATGTATATCACCAATGCGGATGCGGTCTACGCCGCAAACACCCAGCTTGGCGGTGACTTCGTGTATGACGATCTCGAATCCGCGCTGAAAGCCGGTAATTCCACCGTGCTGGGAGAGAGCTTTAACAGTGAAAACAGTATCACTGTTTCTGATGCGGAAACCATCATCGGCATGAACAATGCCGCGCTGAATTCTGAAGTTTCCGTTACTGTCGATGGTGCTCTCACTCTGAAGTCCATGATAATCGGAGGTGAAATCACCAACAACGGAATTGTTTCCCTGACCGGGGACAACTCAATTCAGGCAAACATTTCCGGCACCGGCGCAATAAACGTTGCTGATGCGGATATAACTTTTGCCAATACCGGGGAAATCTCGGTTGCCGCGCTGAATTTTGCCGGAGAGAACACTTTTGTTCTGGGCGAAGGCAGTGTCACGTTTGCCGGATTCAGTTTCGCTTCCGGAGCAACACTTGCTTTCACCGGCGACACCGTTGATTTGAGCGGCGTTAACATCTCCATTGCCACCGGCTATATCACCACCGTTATCATCACTGTCGCCACCGGCGTGGGCAGTGTCGGCACAGTGGGCTTCACCGGTGCCAACGCTGATTTGTTCGGCTACACATTGAATGAAGGCGTCCTGACCTACCAGCTCAACAACACTGTGAACAGCGACAAAGACCTGACCGGCAACGGCACCAATGCGATGACCGATGGTAAAGTCGAAGGCAAATTCGCCGCCGCTTCCGGTTCTAAGGATGCCACTCTCACCGTCATCACCGACGGCACGGTCACTTCCGACGTCATCGGCGGCGCGCTGATCACCTCCGGAGCGCATGAAATCGGCACCGCTGAATTGACGATTTCCGGCGGTACATTCGGCCGTTACGTCGTGGGCGGCAGCCGTGTCACTGACACCGCCAA
>JAZNAR010000025.1:0-4722 GCA_045586645.1 Victivallaceae bacterium | reverse complement strand
ACTTAAACAATGGCCACAACCAGAATTGCTGCGCATCTTTTTCAAAATCGGCATCAGCGATCGGATAGAAAACATGATGCTTGCCATAAGAATAATGATACAGCAGCATACCGATATTCAACATATCCAACTCTCCGCGATAAAATTCAAATGAAAAAAGCGGAGAATAAAATTCGCTTTGCGGTTTTTCAAGAGAGCGTTTGTAATATGCCAGCGGGAAAAATGCATAATATTTAATTGCTCTGGTTTCGCCCTGAATATAGTTCAAAAAATAGAACCAACCTTTTCCCCGCCCGTAAACCGGAAAAACCAGAAACATATCCTTGGTTTTTAAAACATTGCCAATCCAGAACAGGTCTTCGCTTTTACAAAATAACGGCAATACGCCGAAATTGTCGTTATCCACATAAAACGACGCTGGGAATATCCACACAAACTCATCATCGTTTATAAAAAACGGCAGCAATCCGAAATTTTCTTTTCCCTTCCAATAGCAAGGGCCGACCCATCCTTCTTTATCATTAAATGCGCACAACGGCCACAAGATGCCGTGTTCGTCCTTGTCTTTGTGATAAAACGGCCGCACAGCAAAGCCGCGGTCATCAATGTCGATCAGCGGAAACAGAATCGATTGCCGTTTCCCTTCCTTATAATAAAGGGGAAAAAGGTTGACCCCGTCCCTATAAAATGAGTTGTTCCCGGAAGCAAAGGGAGTATTGCGAGCCAGCCGCTCCCCGCTGACACACCCGGTCAGGAGCAATGTTCCCAATACAACAAATATAAGATAAAATTTTTTCATTTGCTCTTCCGGTAAAATAAAGTTCAAGATCAGACACCGTCAGCATAATATACCATTGGCAAGGCGATTTTCAATTTGTACAATAATATTTCTGTACCATAAGACGCTTGCTGCTGTTGATTTCTTATCGGCTTTTGAAAAATTTTTTTCAGGCAGTATATTAAAAAAATGTGATTTTTTTTGTTATAATAAGATAAGAAACAGTGTGTCCACGGCGTCTTATAGGGTGAAAGTTTCAGAAAAAGGAAAAATTTTACTGTGCAGGACACCATTTACAGAAATATTTTCGCGGAATTGATCCGGACCAGACTGCCGTTGTTCCGCTCGGTAGCGGTCAGGATCGTCAATTCCCCTGCTGATGCTGACGATGTTGTTCAGAATGCCTTGCTGCGCGCATGGGACAAGCGGCACAGTTTCAGCGGCAAACCGGAAGCTCTTTCTGCATGGGTGGCTAAAATCGTTGTTTCGGAAAGTTACAACCTGCTACGGAAAAAACAACGTGAAGAAAACAAACTGAAATTATTTGAACACCCGGTTTCTGAAGAAAATCCTGCGTTGTCTGCACTGGATGAGGCAATCAACTCTTTGCCGGAACTTTATAAAGAAACTGTCCATATTGCAATATTAAGCAATTTGAGCATAGAAGACGCATCCGGGATACTCGGATGTTCCGCAAACACTTTGTACCAGAGAATACACAAGGCAAAGAATATGCTCCGGGAAATCATAAGGAGTAATGCAGATGAATGAAGAGCAGTTGGAAAAATTATTGAATGAAAAGAAATCTCAAGCCTTTCTCTTTGACAAAAGCGAAGAAGAATTTTTGGCAGATTTTATAAAAAAGACAGAGCACTCTTCGCCGCGGAAAAATCATTTCCTGCGGTATGCCGCCGCTTTTGCTGTCGTATCTGGTCTGGCTGTAATTGCGTTGATTTCAATGCAGTGCGCCACAAATCAGATTTCTGAAACGGTTGCAAAACATCGTGCTGCTGCAAAAAATACGCAAGAAGCGACATTGAAGCCAATGCTGGAATCCCTGCGTCTTTTCGGGGATGATGTCGCAGTTGTTTTTGTCGGAAACGATTTGGTTATTGGCGAGCGGACAACCTGTGGCGCACCCACCAATGTGCTGAATGTAAAACTTTCTGACGGTGTTGAATTAAAAATCGCCTGTGCTGACAATGATTCAATTTCAGTCAATGCTCCGGGCGTTTCCGGAAATGTCATTGTTTCACGCAGTGATCATCAAACGCTGGTATTGGATGTGGATTTATTTATCCGGGGCAAGCGGATAAACACTCAAATCCCGATAGCCGGTAAATTTCATAAATCTCAAGCACTCCGGATACTTTCATGAAACGATTTTGTGCCATATTGAGTTTTTTTATACTTGCCTTGCCCTCTCTTTCCGGAGCGGATGATACGGTGCTGAATCTGTGGTCAGGCAAATGGTGTGAGCTGCCCGGACAGGGAAAGTGGCAGCTTGTGGCAAAATATGGTCGCGTGCTGGCAGAGGGAAATGGAAATATCCGGTTCCAAATCCCGGCATTGCAGGCAGGCAGTTCTTTGGATGCTTCTTTAATAATAGATGGAAAAAATCAAAAACTTTGTTTTCATTCACCCCGGCTTTTGAGCGGGCTCTCTGCGGAGGTACGTGATTTGAGTTTGAAAGATGAAAAAATTTTGCACTCATTGGGGCTTCGCATTGAGCAGAAAAATGAGAGCAATATCGCTTTTGCCGGTAATATGACAGAAAATTATTCCGGAAAACTGTTGTTCGTGTTTACTGAAAAAAACGATTTTCCACTGAAACCTGGTGAAAAATGGACAAAAATTTCTTTGCACCGGAGAAAAAAATCAGGATGTTTGAGCGTTTTATTTAATGCACAGGAAAAAATACTTGACAATAACGGAGAATATACATATATTCAACTTGAAAGGAATGATAGAGCCGTGGCAGTCTTTTCTCCGGATTTTGATATGGAAAATATTGAAAATGCACTTTTGATAAAATATATTATAGAAAACCGTATTCACAATAAAGGAGCTGTAAAATGAAAAAATTTATGACACTTCTGGCAATATTGCTCTGCGTCGGAGTTTTGGCAGAGGATACCGTGCTCGTGCCGACTGTTGCCGTTTTGCCGTTTGAATCACGCGACCGGCAGGCCGCCGGCACTGATGCCGGCAAGTCGGTTGCCGAACTTTTGAATATCGCTTTGATGGAGTCCGGAAATGCTGATATGGTTGAACGCGCTGAACTTGATGCCGCCCTCAATGAATTGCAGCTCTCTGCCGTCGGTTTGACCGGCAGAGAGAGCCAGGTGAAACTCGGTCGTTTCATCGGGGCTAAAATCCTTATTACCGGTTCTTTGTTCAAGTCCGGCAGCAAAAACTTCGTTATCGTCAAAATCATCGGCACGGAAACCAGCCGGGTTCTCGGAGCCAGTGCCAGCGGAACTGAAAATTTTACCGACCTCGTGCCGATGCTCGCTCCGAAAGTTTCTGCCATTCTGGAAAAACAGAGTGCCAAACTGCTGCCCGAAGAGCAGAATGGAGAAACCGTTTCCGCGAAATTGAAAAAAACAGTACAAGGCAGACAGCGCAAGGTTTTTGTCAGCGTCAAAGAGGATATTGCTGTAACGGTACCTGATCCGGCAGCGGAAACGGAATTGAAAAAACTTCTGCTGGCATTGGACTTTCAGGTGGTGAACAGCAGAGATGAGGCAGATTTTGCTGTAGTCGGCGAAGCGATTGCCGCCAATGCCGGAAATTATCACAAGTTCACTTCAGCTGCCGCCCGGTTGGAACTTTCTATTTTCAACAAAGATAAAAAACTTCTTGCCACCGGTGCCGCCAGGGAAACTCTCGCCGGTGGAACTTACATCATCGCCGCCAAAGAAGCCATTGCCCAAACGGCATTGAAACTTGCCGGAGAATTTTTCCCGGTGATGAAGTAACTTAATTAAAAAAAACTGAATCATCCATGCACTTCCTCCGGCTTTGTATTCTGGGTGTTCTGCTGACTGCGCTCCCGTTGTCAGCAGAAGTCATTCTGCCCGGCAATTGGATGCTTGAAGTAAAACACAAGCGCGCAGTATCCAATTATACGGCTGAAAAGCCATTGCGCGACTTTATTGATGTCAAAAACAATACGATTTTCCTCAAACATCCGCTTTTCGGCATCAAATCTTACTCCGGAAGTTCCAAAGCACGTCCGGGGCTTTTACGGATAAGTTTCACCGCGCAGGCATTGAGTGGAGCCGTCTCACGCGGAGTTGTCAAGATGGTAATGTACGGATACCATTTCAGAAATGACAACTGCACCGGAAAATCCGAAGATCTGTTTTTGGAAAAGGATTTTTCTGTAAGCGGCAAAAAATCTTTGAGTGTGGATTTCAATATCACCCCCGAACAGTTGAAATGCGTTTTTTGCGATGAACAGGTTCCCTCATTCCGCTTTCTTACGACGATCTCGCTGAAAGAAAAATCACCGGGGAACGCTTTGAGCAACATCACTATTTCTGCCGCCACTCCACTGCTCGTTTATGGCAGAAAACAGGTTTCCACCACGGCATGGCTGTTGGATGAATTAAAGGCGGACAAGGCAAAAGATGCCGAACGCGCCGCTTTGAAAAAAGAACTGGCTGCTCCCGTTGCTCCCCCAAGAGTTGTCCCCAAGCCCAAACCAACTCCGGTAAAAAAAGTTGAGCCGGTGGAAGTTGCCACACCTATAGAAAAATTTGTTTCCCATATCGAAGCGGATTTTCCCGCGTTGTTTGATGCCAAAATCGTAAATGGGCAACTGCGTTTCAGTAAAAAGCCCTCCAATGGCAATCAGAAAATCACCCTGCTCCTAAATCCGCCTGCGATTCCGGAAAACTTTGAATATGTGGTGGCACTCGACCGTACCGTATGGGGAT
>JAZNAR010000024.1:0-48235 GCA_045586645.1 Victivallaceae bacterium | reverse complement strand
GAATGGGATGTGTTGAGCGGGATTTCACTGGAAAATCTCACCCAGGCGGAATTTTTCATCGGCGGGAGTCAACTGACGTTTGATGCCAACGGGGTGTACACCGGAAATGACTTCAAACTGGAACTCAAAGACAACAAACTGACCATGCTGGCAAAAGCGTAAAACAAACCGATAAAGACAAAACCGGAGAGGCAGGAAAAAATCCCGCCCCTCCGGTTTTTTGCGTTTTTTGCCGGAGAGGTTTATTTCACCGCGGCATCAATAATCATGTCTGCGGCACTTTGGTAGTAAAGACTGCCCAGATGGCTGCCGTTGGAAAACCACGTTATCCGGTCACCGAGAACCGAATCCAGAAAACGGCGGTCTTTTTCGCTCAACAAAAAGTCATCCAGCGCGTGGAATACCCTGATTTTCGGGGAGTGGCGCAGGGTATTTTCAATGGAGCGCAGATGGGAACGGGCCAGCAGTGTTTCCACGTTCTCTTCCGGATACTGCTGTTTGAGCAGTTTGCCGGCGTAATCCGCCATAGTCACCCGGTCGATCGCCAGATAAAGTTCATTGCGTTTGCCCCAGCGGTATTCCGGAAATCCTGTCAGCGGTTTTTCCATGTGGGCGGCAAGCAGTAAATTCCGCATGGAAAGTTTCAAAGAGAGACCCACCACATATTTTGCAGAATCTTTATCCAGTTTGATGTGATATTTTTGCGGGGATTGGGTCGGGTCGTACTGGTCGAAATGCTGATAAGAAGCAGAAAGTTTCATCATAATTTTTCCTGCGGTATCGACCAGACGTTCCCGGAGCTCGCTTTTGCTCCAGTTGGCACTGACGGCGATAAGTGCGTCGATGCGCTGCATGGCAAATTCAGTGGAAACCGGCGGATTTATTGCGATGAAACGGCTGATATTCAGCGACGGGGAAGTTTCTTCCACTTCCGCAAATTTCAAACATTGCAATCCGCCCATGCTGTAACCGCAGAGTGTGATTTCAGGAGCGGTAATCAATTCGCGTTTTTTGAGGTCGTCAAGTATTATCTGCAGAGCTTCGCGCAACCGGGCAACATCATCGGGCAGGTATCCGGGCAGACCTTTGCCGTCTGCCTGCAGAAAACGCCAGGAAAATGTGCTGTCGATGCCGAGTGCGGCAAATCCGGCATTGTGGAATTTTTCTGCCAGAGCCGTCAGCATGGCGGTGGAACAGCTGCCCCCGATACCGGGGAGCAGGATGACCAGTTTTTCCGGTGGCGGCGGTTGATTTTCCGGAGTTTCCGGTGCGCTCCAGAATTTGTAACACAGTTTCTCTCTGCCGGGAACGAGTTCGACGCTTTTGCTGTATGCCTGCCGGATGAAGTCAGCATTGAAAAACGACAGCGGCATATACCAGAAATCATTATCTTTCTGTGCGTTGAACATCGCCGAACGCATGGAATCAGTGGCACTGTCCTGCGGCGAAAAATTATTGAGTGCATGATAGCGGCCGGTGAGCCATTCCGGCAGTTCCGGACGGGGATTTGCCGGCAGGAATACCGGAGCTGTATCATCGTGAGATGCCGCTTTTGCACGGAATTCGGCGATCTGCCGCTGTATTTCTTTGTAAAAATACATCCGGAGCTGCAATTCTCTGCGGATTACCATCATCTGCCGGAAATCCTTGTACGGGTCGAGCGAATTTGCCGTCACTTTTTCATATCCCGCCTGGGCAATGACCATGCGGTTGAGAAATGTGGCATATCCGGCGTAAGGGATATAGGTCTTTATATCAAATGCCGTGTCGAACAGCATTCCGAGCATATCGCGGCCGTTCACCGCCGGAATCACCGGCAGCATGAATGTTTCCCCCGGACCGATGCCCCAGCTGGCAAATGCCTGACCGAAATCCGCTTCTGCCTGCGGGATGTGCCACCACGCTTTTGCCACATCGAATATTCCGGCGATACCGAGCGTGGTGTTGGCAAAGAAGCGGAGCGTTTCAGTGCCCGCCGCCTGCCATTGGGCCTGCAGAAGCGAGCTTATCAGCCGGGCGGGGTATTCCAGATTGACACAGACGTTGTTGAAGTGTTCAATGAAAGGGCGGGGGAATACCGTCGTGTAGACCCTGCCCAGAGGGTCGGCGACATAACTCATTAAAAAGTGGGTGCAGGCGAACATGGGACGGTTGAAGTTCTCCATGGGGTCCTCTCCGGCGATGAGGTTTTCAACTTCGGTCGGAGTCCAGACGCCGGAGTGGGGTTCCGGATATTTGTCGCCGGGATGATGACATCCGGTCACTGCAAAAAGAAGCGTGACGGCTGCCAGTAAAGTCAGGAATGTTTTGTTTTTCATATTTTCTGTAATTTTTTCTGCAGACGGAAATTCAGTTGAAACGGCAATTCATATTTTGCTCCGGTAAATCTCATGTGTTAAAAAATATAGCATTTTATCCGTTATTTTACAACTGTCATACTTGTAAAAAATGCGTTCTGATAGTACATTTGTACAAATAGAGAATCAAGGAGTTTGTTTATGACGATGATGCAGTGGAAAAATCTGCTTTCCCCGCACCGGCTGGGGAGCAGTGAACCGGGGAAAATCACTCCGGAACGTTCCCCGTTCCAGCGGGATTTTGACCGGATCGTTTTTTCCGGCAGTTTCCGGCGGCTTCAGGATAAGACCCAGGTGTTTCCGTTGAGCGGCAATGATTATGTCCGCACCCGGCTGACGCACAGTATGGAAACCAGCAGCATCGCCCGCAGTCTGGGTACTGCTGCGGGAGTATTCGTCTGCCGCGAATTTGACACCGGCGGGGCTCACCCCAGCGATATAGGTGCCGCAGTGGCGGCGGCGGCACTTGCCCACGACATCGGCAATCCGCCGCTGGGACACGCGGGTGAGGAAGCTATCCGGGATTGGTTTGAACTTTCCGCTGTCGGCAGGGAAATGCAAAATGAGATGACTTTGCCGGAGCAGGCGGATTTCCGCAAATATGACGGCAATGCCCAGGGGTTCCGTATCCTTTCCCGTCTGGAAATGCCCGACCACAATGGCGGTATGCAGTTGACCTGTGCCACTTTGGGAACATTTACCAAATATCCGGGCAGTTCTGTAAGTACATTGAAAAAATGCGGTTTTTTTCAACAGGAATCACCGTTTTTTGCCGAAGTGGCTGAATCGTGCGGCATGATTCCTGCCGGAGCTGACGCCTGGTGCCGGCATCCGTTGAGTTTTCTGCTGGAAGCGGCGGATGATATAGCCTATCTTACTGTTGATCTTGAGGATGCTTTGCGGATGAATCTGATAAGTTACGGCGAACTGGAATCTCTGCTGCTGGAAATAATCGACAGTGAAAATTCCCGCGCCTATGTCAAAACCCTCTCTTCCCCGTTGCGTAAGGCTGAATTTCTGCGGGCGCAGGTCATCGGGGTGCTGGTGCGTGCGGCGGCGGAACAATTCACTCTGCACCATGACGAATTGCTTTCCGGCTCATGGCAGACACCGCTTACGGAGGTTATCGCGCAGAAAGATGTCATCCGCCGTATACGTTCTTTGAGCGTGAAAAATATTTACAACCACCGTTCTGTGGCAGAGGTCGTCGGTGCCGGATTTGAACTTGTCACCGGTATGCTCGACGTTTTTATGCCGTGTCTGAATGAAATTGCCAGAGAGAGAGCCGGCGGCAGGCCCGCTTCTTACCGGAGCCGCCGTATCGCGGCAGTCCTGCCGGAACTTTCCCTGCCGCACGGAGAGAGCGGGACTCCGGCGTATTGCCGCTTGCTGCGGCTGCTGGATTATATTTCAGGAATGAGTGACAGTTATGCTGTATCGTTATATCAGAAATTGAAAGGGATCTCACTGTGAGTAATATCAATTTCAGCGGATTGTCGGGCCGCGAGATCGCCGGATGCGAACTTCTCCGGGAATTGGGCAGCGGCAGCAGCGGCGTGGTTTATCTCGCCAGACAGAAAAATCTTGACCGTTTTGTGGCTTGCAAGCTGCTGCATGTTGAAAACGAAGAAGACCAGCTCTTTGTAAAAAACCTGTTTGCCGAGGCACGCAATGCCGCAAAATTGGCGCACCCCAATGTGGTGCAGGCACTGGATGCCGGAACGACGGAAGACGGAATAAATTATTTTCTCATGGAATATGCCGACGGCAGTTCTCTGGAGGATATACGTCTGGAACACCCGGAAAAGATTTCTGCGAAATTCCTTATCGAATTGACGCTCCAGCTTGCCGGTGCGCTGGAGTACGCGTGGGAAAAATTCGGGATGATACACGGCGATATAAAACCGGGCAATATGCTTATACGCAACGATATGCAGTTGAAACTCTGTGACCTCGGTCTGGCGCGCAGCGGCAGTGATGACAGCGGCAGTGATGATGTGATGGTCACTCCCCTTTATGCTTCGCCTGAAGTTATCCGGCAGGAAAATAAAGTTCCCGACCCGCGCAGTGATATTTACAGTTTCGGGGTGATGCTCTATGAACTTATCTGCGGTGTTGCGCCGTTTCAGGGGACTCTGGAAGAGATATTGCACGGACATATTTCAGTGGAGCCGGAACCGCTGCTCGGCAAAAATCCGGATATGGACCGGGAAATGGCCGCTTTTATTGAAAAAATGCTGAAAAAATCTCCGGCAGAGCGTCCGGCTGACTGGAAAGAGATAAAAAACGTCTTTACAGCTTTCCGCAAGCGTCTTTATCCGGTAGTTCCAAATGTGGCGATAACTTCTGAAACTTCCGGAAGTGCGGTCAAGTTTGTCGCTCCGGACGGCAATTCGGCTTCGTGGGGAGAGAAACCCGGCAGCGGCAGCAGCGGATTTTTTGCCCGTCACCCGTTGGCTCTGCCGGCAATATTGCTCGGAGTCATCGCTCTGGCGGTGGCGGCGATAATTATACAGATAATTTAAAGGAATAATATGCGGATAATATCTTTTGACGCCGTGGTTTCTGCGGTGACGGAAATGTGCGGCAGAGCAGCGTGTGAGCTGCCGCCGGATGTGTTGAATGCCCTGCGTCAGGCGGGGTGTGAAGAAAAGTGTGAAGTGGCACGGGATTTCTTTGACCAGTATCTGCGCAATGCCGCGCTGGCGGAAAAAGAGCGTCTGCCGTTGTGTCAGGATACCGGTTTTGCCGTGTTTTTTGTGGAAATGGGCAGAGATGCCGCACTTGACCGCGGTACGGTTTATGAAGCGTTGAATGAGGCGGTGAAAGCCGGTTATAAAAAGTTTTATCTGCGTAAATCCATTGTTGCCGACCCGCTTTTTGACCGCAAAAACACCACCGACAACACTCCGGCGATCGTTCATTTGCTGCAGGTGGATGGCGACAGTCTGAAAATAACCCTTGCCCCCAAAGGCGGCGGTTCGGAAAATATGAGTGCGCTGAAAATGCTCAAACCTTCTGAAGGCAGAAGCGGCGTGGTCGATTTTGTGGTCAGCAGCGTGGTCAATGCCGGCGGCAATCCGTGTCCGCCGACAGTGGTCGGTGTCGGCATCGGCGGTACGATGGAGTATGCCGCATATATGGCAAAAAAAGCTCTGCTCCGGGAAATCGGCAAAAGCTCTCCCGACCCGCGCTATGCGGAGCTGGAAGCTGAAATACTGCAGAAAATCAACGCCTCCGGAGTCGGGGCGCAGGGGTTGGGCGGCGAAATCACTTCGCTGGCGGTCAATATCGAGTTCCATCCCTGCCACCTGGCAAGTCTGCCGGTCGCGGTCAACTTGAATTGCCATGCGGCACGTCATGCGGAGGTGGTGTTATGAAATACAGATTGACAGCACCGTTTGATGAAAAGATCATCCGGCAGCTGCGGGCAGGGGATCAGGTGGAGCTTTCCGGAGTGGTCTACACCGGCAGGGATGCCGCGCATAAACGGTTGGTGACAATGCTTGACAAAGGTGAAACTCTGCCGGTCGACCTTGCCGGACAGGCGATATATTTTGTCGGACCGTGTCCGGCTCCTCCGGGGCGTCCGATAGGGTCGGCAGGTCCCACGACCAGCGGCAGGATGGATGCCTATTCGCCCAGACTCATTGCCGAATGCGGTTTGCGCGGCATGATCGGCAAGGGCGACCGCAATGAAGCAGTGAGAAATGCAATGAAAGAGTACGGCTGTGTCTACTTCGCCGCAACCGGCGGTGCCGGGGCATTGATCGCCGATTCAATTGTCAGTGCCGAAGTTGTGGCATTCGCCGATTTGGGACCTGAAGCGATATACAAACTTGAACTTGATGCTCTGCCGCTGGTTGTGGCGATAGATGCTCAAGGCAATTCGCTTTATTGAATGCTTAAAAGGCGGATGAGAGCTGTTCCGCGTGGGATTTAAGCTCTTTCAGAATACGTTTCTTTTCCGTTGCCGTACAGCGGAAAAGCGGCATTGTCAGCCCCAGGGAGATGATTTTTTTATTCCATGAGACCGGCACTGCAAACGAGATGATTTCAGTATGGGGGTTTTCCATGACCGCCAGATTTTTGCTGCGTATTGCGGCGCAGAGGTTTTCCAGTTTTTCCGGCTCACCGGCACCGTCCCACAGCTCTCCGGGAAATCCGGTCTGACGGCAGAGCGTGGCGCGTTCAGTGTCATCCAGATAGGAAACCAGTATCCTGCCGGTAACACTGCCGAAAAGTGACAGACCGGCGTACACTTCATGGGTGTTGACCATCAGACTGCGCTGGTGCTGTGCCTGGGCGGCAATGGCGACCCGGGTGTGACGCAGAATGCCGATGACGCCGGATTCGCCGGTTTTTTCCGCCAGACTGGCGACACAATCGCGCATTTTTTCCAAATCAGCCGGAGAAATATCATTGCCGCTGGCGAGTTCTTTGATTTTGCCGCTCAACTGATAGTGACCTTCGCGGGTGCGCCGGGCGTAACCGAGTTCAATGAGCGAGCGCAGAATGTTGCAGAGAGTGCCTTTGTTGAGTTTGGAAATACGCGCCAGAGCTTCCAGAGATACTTCGCCGTCAAGGCTCAATTCTTCCATTATCCGGAAAGCTCTTTCTATAACCTGTATCATGTGAATCTTTCTCCGTTGAATTTTGCAACACTTGCAAAATATAGCATGATTTGCAGATTTTACAATATAAAAAGCAGAAAAAGAGGCAAAAAACTGTTCTGCAGTGTAATTCCCATCCGCCGGGTCAATCCTGATGCTGACCGGGGAAGTGGGCTTCGGCGACCTCCCGCAGCAATCGTGTTTCCGCCATGATGAGCATTCCGTCACCGGCGCGTATGAGTGTATTGCCGTTGGGGGGGATGAATGATTTTTCCCGGCGTATCATAGTGACAAGTACGCCGGCGGGAAAGTTGATTTCGGCGAGAGTTTTTCCCGCCAGTGCCGAATCGGCGGCGACTTTGTATTCGTGCATTTCCTGACCGGCACTGCCGTGGGTGACTTCAAGTTCCAGCGGAGCCGGTTCCGAGTTGCCGGCATCGGTTTTTGCGAGCTTGAGCATGTGTGCCAGCGGCATGAGCAGTCTGCCCTGCAGCAGTACCGATATCAGCACCATGAAAAATATCAGACGGAACATCAAATCCGCATTTTCCACCCCCGCCGCCAGCGGAAATGTCGCCAGCACGATAGGTGCCGCCCCGCGAATGCCCACCCATGAGATCATCACCTTTTCCCGGAAGGAGAACTCACTGTGTATCAGGCAGATGAATACCGCCAGCGGACGGGCGATGAACATCAGGAACAACCCCAGCAATATTCCCGGCAGCCAGACATTTATTTGCAGAAGCTCTTTCGGATTCGCCAGAAATCCGAGGACGGTGAAAAGCCCCACCTGCATCAGCCAGGCTACACCGTTGTGAAACTTGGTGAGAGCTTTCTGATAATTGTAGCGGCCTGAATTCATCACGATACCGCAGACATAACAAGCCATAAATCCGTTGATACCGGCACATTGCGGAACTCCGTAGCAGAGCAGTACCCAGGCGACACTGACGACAAAATAGAGTCCTTCATATTCCAGTTTGATGTGAAAAATTTTTCTGCCCAGCCAGCCGGCGGCGATACCGGCAGCTATGCCGCCGCCGAGTTGATAAAGCACCAGGATCACGTCATAGATACCGATGCCGCTTGATGTGCCGGAAGCAGACGCTGTCACGGCGGAAATCATTACGACAGTGAGAAATGCGGCGGCGGGGTCGTTGCTGCCGCTTTCAAATTCGAGCAGGGGCTTCAATTTGCCTTTCAAGCCGACACCTTTGCCGCGCAGAATGGAAAAAACCGCCGCGGCATCGGTGGAGGATATGAGAGATGCCAGAAGCAGGCACCAGAGAAAGCTGAATTTCATCCCCAGCAGAAAATACGCGCCGGTTCCGAGAATGAGGGCGGTCAGCACCACTCCGGGCAGGGCGAGCATTATGCCGCGGAAAGCGACTTTTTTGACTGTGGCAAGGGATGTTTCCACTCCGCCGGAAAAAAGGATGAAACTCATTGCTATCAGACCGAAAAAATTTATTTCCAAAGCATACCGGCTGCCTTCAAACGGCAGCATGGTTTCCGCAAAAATACCCACTGTGAGAAAGAGCAGCAGCGTCGGCAGATTGAAACGGTTGGAGATTTTATTGGAAAATGCTCCGGCAATGAGCAGAATTCCGGCGATGGCGATGATTGAGTCAGAAGTCATAAAGCAAAAAATCCTTTCAGAGTCAGAATATAGTCCGGAAAAACCGATTTTTCAAGCTGAAAACATTGACATTTCCGGAATAAAGCGTTATATTTCCGGAAAACATTTGCGAGGTGTAAATGAAGCGGTATCTGAAAGAAAATTTTACCGGCTGGCGGGCGTGGGAGCTCTGTTATGCCGCAGTGTGTACCGCTGCGATTGCCGGAATATCCTGTTGCCTCGGTGACACATTCACCGGCATTGTCAGCGCGGTAAGCGGAACTCTTTATACGCTGTTTGCCGGTAAAGGCAAGACGGTGTGTTACGTTTTCGGGATCGTCAACACGGTACTTTACGGCTATATCGCCAAAAGTTATACGCTTTACGGGGATATGATGCTCAACTGGCTGGTCTATCTGCCGATGATGTTTGCCGGTATGGTGCTGTGGGAGCGCAAACTTGATGAGAATGGCAGTGTGGTCAAAACCGCATTGTCATGGTGCGGCAGAGCGGTGTTGCTCGTATCCGCCGCCGCCGGTATCGCCGGTTATGCGTATATTCTGCACAAAATGGGGGACGCACAGCCGGTGACGGATGCGGCGACAACGGTGCTTTCTGTGGCGGCGATGATAATGACTCTGAAACGTTGCATCGAACAGTGGGTGTTGTGGACTCTGGTCAACGGATTATCGGTTTTCATGTGGTTCCGGGTCTGGTTTGCCGGAAACAACTCCGTTGCGACACTGCTCTGGTGGATAATAATGCTCGTTACCGGAATGATTTTCTTTGTCCAATGGTATATCGCCATCCGGAAAAATCCACCGCCGGCAGAGTGCAGGGAAATATCCTGAATGCCGCTGAAAAGACTCCGGGCGCATTTCACATATTTATGATCCGGTCACAGCACTGCAATGTGGATTCACGGTGCGAAATCAGCAGCAGTGTGACTTTGCCGCGCATAGCTTCAAGTGCCCGGCAGAGTTCATTTTCTGTCGCGGGGTCGAGGGCACTGGTCGCTTCATCCAGGATCAACAGTTTGACTTCCCGGTACAACGCTCTGGCGATACCAAGACGCTGTTTCTGACCGCCGGAAAGTTTTGCCGGGTCAAGTTTCATATCCGGCGGCATCCCTTCCAGCCGGGCGGTCTGCAAAGCGGCAATGACTCTGCTCTCATCTATCTCTTCCGGAGCGACGCCGAAAGCGACATTTTCCCGCAAACTGCCCTCCGCGATAAAAATGTTCTGCGGTACAAAACCTATCTGTCTGCGCCAGGATTCAAGGTCGTTTGCGATATCCACCCCGCCGGAAGTGATTTTGCCGGAAGCGGGTTTCAAAAATCCCAGCAGCAGCTCTGCCAGAGTGGATTTGCCCCTGCCGGATTTGCCGGCGATCGCGGTGAATGAGAGCGGCGGCAGTTCCATATAAAAGTTATCCAGCACCTGTTTGCCGTCGCGGTAGGCAAATGAGACTCCGGTGAACTCAATTTTCCCTGAAGCATCCGGGGCCTCACCGGAAACGGCAAGTTGTTCCTGCGGTATTTCCTGCAGAACCGAACTTATATTTTCCAACAGGGGAATATTCTGCAGCAGCAGTGAAAAATTGTAATGACAGCGGCTCAATGCGGGCAATATGCGGGCGACAGCAGCAGTCAACAC
This sequence comes from Victivallaceae bacterium, assembly GCA_045586645.1. Classification (GTDB taxonomy): domain Bacteria; phylum Verrucomicrobiota; class Lentisphaeria; order Victivallales; family Victivallaceae; genus UBA1784. Next base: position 37,991 of record JAZNAR010000024.1, on the reverse strand, counting down.
CGCCAGAGTCAGCATGATTTCCGCCTGCGGCACTCCGGCAAGCAGCATGAAGCAGAATATTCCGCCGGCCGTGATTACCGCGGCAGATTCCAATGCGAAACGCGGTATCTGGCCCAGAGTGTAAAGTTTTTGCTGACACGCGGCATATTCCCGGTAGGCAGTGCCGAAACTGCGGCTGAAAAAACTGCCGGCGACAGCGGCTTTGATGCTTTTTTCTCCGGCGATACCGGTCAACGCGATCCGGTTTTTGACATTTTCGCAATGCAGGTGTCTTTCGCCGGCATGCCGGTTGAGCTTTTTGGTCACAACGGTGATGAGTGCCCCCGCGCTGAGCATAAAAAGCAGACTGCCGGCGGTTATCACCGGAAAAAGTCCGAACATCGTTGCCATCAGCACTGCAATGACCAGCGTATCGGCGATTATCTGCATCCCCGGCAGCAGCACAAGATTGCTCAACTGTGTCACCCGGTATATATCCGCAAAAGATTTGTCCGGAGCAATATGACGGAAAATTTCACTCTCTGAATATATGAATGTATCAAAGAGACGCTGTGCCAATTTGTTTTGCCGGGCAATGATAAAACGGCTCTGCCGGTCAACGATGAAAAGAGCAAAAAGATTTTTCAATACCAGCAGCAGTGCAATCACCATCACTGCAAAAGCTATCTGCATGGCACTGCCGGCAGTGCCGGGAATGAAACGCTCCAACACCTCTTGTGCCTGTGCCGACGCCGGAGTCTGCGGCGAGAGAAACAGTGCCGCCGCCCCCAGAAGCATACCGATACCTGCCATTTCCAGCAGTGCCGAAAAAGCCATAAGCAGTGCCAGCAGCAGAAATTTTTTCTTTTCCTGCGGCGAAAAGAGCCACCGGAGCTGTGCAATAAATTTTTTCATAAAACCTCAAAAAGTGTGATTTTATTTAATATAAAGCTGATTGTCCGCCTTTGCAAGTTGAAAAAACCTTTAAGCGATATTACATTATATGCGTGATTATAACCAAAAACTTTACGGAGTGAAAAATGGAAGTGCGTTTTTTCAATACCATGGAACGGCAGCTGATGCCCTTTTCGCCGCTGGAAAACGGCTGCGCCAAAATGTACACCTGCGGTCCGACCGTATACAACTTTGCTCATATCGGGAACTTCCGGGCATATATTTTTGAAGACATCCTGCGCCGGACACTTGAATACTTCGGGTTTTCCGTGACCCAGGTGATGAATCTTACTGACGTTGATGACAAAACCATCCGTGACTCCCGCGCCGCCGGTCTGCCGCTGCGCGACTTCACGGCAAAGTACAAAGAGGCGTTCTTTGAAGATATCAAATCGCTCAAAATCGAACCCGCTGAAATCTATCCCGCCGCGACCGACCATATCCCGGAAATGATTGCTCTCATCCAAACCCTGATGGATAAAGGTTTTGCTTATCAGGCGGCGGACAAATGCATTTATTTTTCCATCGACAAATGCAAAGATTACGGTAAACTTGCCAGAATCGACCGGGACAACCAACGTGACGGCGTCCGTATCAGCACCGATGAATACGCCAAAGATGCGGTCGGGGACTTCGCTCTGTGGAAAGCATGGGATGAAGCCGACGGCGATGTTTTCTGGGAGAGTCCGTGGGGCAGGGGACGTCCCGGATGGCACATCGAATGCAGTGCCATGTCAATGAAATATCTCGGCGAATCGTTTGACATCCATACCGGCGGCGTGGACAATATGTTCCCGCACCATGAAGATGAGATCGCCCAGAGCGAAAGTGCCACCGGAAAAAAATGGGTCAATTACTGGCTTCATTGCGAACATCTGATGGTCGACGGCACCAAAATGTCCAAATCTCTCGGCAATTTTTACACCCTCCGGGATTTGGCGGCAAAAGGTTACAAGGGCAGGGAGATCCGCTGGGTGCTGGTCGGGGCGCACTACCGCAAAAAACTCAATTTCACCCTTGATGCGCTGACCCAGGCGCGGGAAACTCTCGGTAAATTTGATGCTCTCTTTGACCGGATGCGGAATATTTCCGCTGACGGTGACGGTTCTGAGGCCGAAGAATTGTGCGCCGCCGCCAGAAACGATTTCGCTTCCGCTCTCGCGGATGACCTCAATATCGCTCCGGCACTTGCCGCCGCATTTGACCTGACCCGCGGCGCAAACCGCATGGCGGATGAAAACAGACTTTCCCGCGCCGGAGCAGAAAAAATTCTGGCGTGCTTCCGCGATTTCGACCGGGTTATAGCCTGTTTTGAAGTCGATGCGGTCAGAGAAAGTTCTGCTGTTCCGGAGGAAGTGACCGCACTTGCCGCTGCCCGTGCCGAAGCCAGAAAAGCGAAAAACTTTGCTGAAAGCGACCGCCTGCGGGATGAACTTGCCAAACTCGGATATGCGGTCAAAGATATTCCCGGCGGCAACTGGGAACTGAAAAAACTGTGACCCGGCAGCTATGAGTACGAAACTTATCAGCTGGCACGGTCTGCCGGCAGTGTATCTGCAGAATGATGATGCTGAAGTTGTTGTCACTCTTCACGGCGCACACGTTGTCAGTTACATACCTGCCGGAGGCAGTGAAGTGCTGTTTGTCAGCAAATGCAGTGAATTTGTTGACGGCAAAGCCATCCGGGGCGGTGTGCCGGTCTGCTTCCCGTGGTTCGGTGCGCCGCCGCAGGGAGAAAACCGTGCTCACGGTCTGGTGCGGTACAGCTCCTGGAAACTGCTTGAAGCGGATAAAACCGGTGCGGTTTTCGGCATGACGGTAAAAAACTTCCGTTTGCGCTATACGGTTCAGGCGGCAGAAACGCTGAAATTGAGTCTGCATATTGAAAACATTTCTGACGCTGACCAAAGTTTCACCGGCGCACTGCACACCTATTTCAAAGTCGCCGATGTCGCCTCTGTCGCACTGGACGGACTTGAAAATGCCGGGTATTTTGATTCTCTCACCGGAAAATTTCAAATCCAAACTGCCCCGCTTTTGATAAACTGCGAAACCGACAGGATTTACAAAAGTTCTGCTGCTGTAACGCTGGATGACCCGGTGTTGAAACGGCGCATCACAGTGGAAAAATCCGGCAGTGCCAGTACCGTCGTCTGGAACCCGTGGAGCCGGAAAAGTCAGAAAATGGCAGACTTCGGCGATGAAGAATACACTGAAATGCTCTGCATTGAAGCCGCCAACGCTGCTGCGGTAAATGACACAAAAATGCTCAAAAGCGGCGGATGTGCCGCGCTGGAGCAGATGATCAGCGCAGAGAATTATTGACCGGAGAGCAGCTCATTCAGACGCATCTGCAATTTTTTCAGCGGCAGTCCGATGATGTTTTCCAGCTCACCGGAATATCCGGCGATTATCATTTCCCCGTGTTCCTGAATCGCGTACGCGCCGGCTTTATCCAACACATCGACCTGACGGATGTAACTTTTTACGGTCGCATCGTCGAGGGTTTTGAAGCGCACCTGTGAAGTTTCGCTCCACAATTCACAAATATTGCGCGAGCGGCAAATCAGTGCGATTCCGGTGACGACATCATGCGCTTTGCCGGAAAAATTCCGCAATATCTCTGCCGCATCAGCCGCATCCGCCGGCTTGCCGATAGCCTTGCCGTCAAAAATTATCATCGTATCCGCCCCGAGAATCAGGTCGTCAGGATAAAATTCTGCTGCTGCGGCGGCTTTGCGGCGGGCGTTTTCCTGCGGCAGCAGAGCAAGTTCCGGAAAATCGCCCAACTCCTCCGCCGGAACACATTTCACGGTGAAATCAAAACCGCACCGGCGTAATAATTCACTCCGGCGCGGTGATTTGGAAGCAAGAATCAGTTTCATCAAATTACATTACCGCGTCGATGAAACCATCATTTTCCGGCTTGCTGCTCTCTGTTTCCACGCAGCTTTCGATACGCAGATTGACTTTGGCAATATTTTCCACACCGAAAATATTTTTCATATTCTCCCTGAGTTCATGCTCCAGAGCCGCATAAAGTTCCGGCGCACCGCTGACTCCGGTAATGAATCTGCCGCGTACCTCAAAAATATAGCCGTATTTTTTTTGAAAAATCACGATTTTGCTGATTTCCAGCTGGGTGAATGATGCCAGTTCTTTTTTCAGAGCCGCTGTCACCGCTTTGAGAGAGACCGCAATAGTGCCGTTTTCGGCGGCGATGAGCAGTTCCGTGCATTTTTTCCGGCGGCGGGCAATGATAAAAACCAGATGCACCAGCAGCACGATGACGATATACGCACCGATACCGGCAAACATCCCGCAGAGAAACTCATTTTCGCAAATTTCTTCGATAACCGGATTTTTCTGCAGATGCTCAACAAATTCACAGATTTTTTCTTTCATGGCAAATTCTCCTTTACTGGTTGAATTCCTGGGCTTTAAGAACCGCGACAAATGCCTCCTGCGGAATATTCACCTGACCGATGAGCTTCATCCGCTTTTTGCCTTCTTTCTGTTTTTCCAGAAGTTTGCGTTTACGGGTTATATCGCCGCCGTAACATTTGGCAAGCACGTTTTTCCGCAGCTGCCGGATCGTTTCGCGGGCGATGACCTTGCCGCCGACTGCCGCCTGAATGGCGATCTGGAACATCTGCGGCGGGATCGCGTCTTTCAATCTCTCGGCAATCTGTCTGCCTCTTTCATAAGCCATATCCATGTGGACGATACTGCTGAATGCATCCACCGGTTCGCCGTTGACCATAATGTCAAGTTTCACCATTTTACCCGCCCGGTATCCGGCAGGCTCATAATCCATACTGCCGTAGCCGCGGGTTATCGACTTGAGTTTGTCATGGAAATCGATAAGAATTTCGTGCATCGGCATTTCCGCAGTGATAATGACATGATTGGAGTCGACCCCGACGGTGTTGGTGCATATACCGCGTTTGCTCATCACCAGATTCATCACATCGCCGATGTATTCTGTCGGTATCATCAAGTGGCAGTTGATGACCGGTTCTTCAATATAATCTATCCCTGAAGGGTCGGGCAGATGCACGGGGTTGTCGATTTCGAGCTTTTCGCCGGATTTCATGTAGACATTGTAAATCACTGACGGATATGTGGCAAGAATATCCATATTGTATTCGCGCCGCAGCCGCTCCTGGATCACTTCCATGTGCAGCAGTCCCAGAAATCCGCAGCGGAAACCGAAGCCCAGTGCCGCAGAACTTTCCGCCTGATAAAAAAATGCCGCATCGTTGAGCTGCAGCTTGGCCATACTCGCTTTCAGCTGGTCATAGTCAGCAGTATCAATCGGATAGATGCCGCTGAATACCATCGGCCGCACCTCTTTGAATCCGGGCAGCGGTTCGCGGCACGGGTCATGGGTATCGGTAATGGTATCGCCGATACGGGTGTCGGAAGGTGACTTCAGATTGGGGATGAAATATCCCACACTGCCGGCACTGAGTTCTGCGTCTGGTTTCATATCGGGGCTGAAGTGGCCGACCTCTTTGAGTTCGCTCTCTATTCCGTTGGAAAATAGCCGCAAACGGGTCCCGCGTTTGAAACATCCACGCTGCACCCGGACAAAATTCACCACCCCGCGGAATGTATCATAGCGGGAGTCGAATATCAGTGCCGCCGCACCGTCATCACCGCTGACTTGCGGCGGCGGAATCCGCTCAATGACCGCTTTGAGCAGTTCTTCGACCCCTTCACCGGTCTTGCCGGAAACGAGCAGAGCCTCTTCACGCGGCAGAGCGAGGATTTCTTCCATGTGTTCATAACACAGCGGCAGATTGGCGGCAGGCAAATCTATCTTGTTGATGACCGGAATGACTTTCAATCTCTGCCGGAACGCCAGATTGACGTTGGCGACTGTCTGCGCCTGCACCCCCTGCGTCGCATCAATGAGCAAAATCGCCCCTTCGCACGCACTCAAACTGCGGCTGACTTCGTAGGTGAAGTCAACGTGTCCGGGAGTGTCGATAAGATTGAGTTCATAGGTTTCTCCGCCATCGGGAGCATAAAGCATCCGCACCGGATGGGATTTTATTGTAATACCGCGCTCGCGTTCCAGATCCATACCGTCCAGCAGCTGGTCCTGAAGTTCACGCTTTTCGACTGTTCCGGTTATTTCCAGCATACGGTCGGCGAGAGTGGATTTGCCGTGGTCGATATGAGCGATAATACAAAAGTTGCGGATATTTTTCAGTTCTGCCATAAAATTATTTTTCCATAGTTTCTGTTAATACGCGGATCACATTACCGCCGATGATTTTGCGGATATCTTCATCCGAAAATCCTCTCTGCACCAGACCGACTGTAAACATCGGCCAGTTGAGCCAGTTCACCGAATCATACTGTTCGCGGCTCATTGTTTCATATCCGGCACCGTCGAGTGCCCAGTAATCTTCCCATATACTGCGCTGTTTCGGAACCGGCAGCGGTTTGTTCTCAACCAGCATGATACCATTATCCGTACCGATGGTAACATAATCAGCACCGTATTTTCTGGCGATATATTCCACATGGTCAAGCATGGCGTCAATATACATCGACCCCTGAAGGAACGGCGGATGACCGCAGATACCGACAAAACCGCCGGACTCTTTGACCGCCTGGATAACTTCATCACATTTTGCCCGGCAATGCGTGGAAAAATGCGCCGCAGCGGTGTGACTTGCCACCACCGGTTTGCGGGAAACTTTTGCAGCTTCATAGCTGGTTTTCTGTCCGCTGTGGGCAACGTCGGGAATAACACACATACGGTTCATTTCAGCAATCACATCTCTGCCGAATCCGCTCAATCCGGCATCGGCACTTTCAGCACAGCCGTCTCCGATGAGATTGCGGCGGTTATAGGTGAGGTGCATCATGTGGACCCCGAGTTTGGCAAAGACACCGATATGGCTCAACGTTTCATGCGAAGAGACCAGTTTTGACGGCAGCGGCACACCGTTGGTGGTGAAAAACATCGCCTTGTGTCCGCGTTCTTTGATGCCGGGGATCTGGTGCGGGAATATGGCTCTTTCGTAAAGTTCCGGTTTCCGGTCGATCAAATGGGTGTAATTGCTCAGGCGGTGGAGCAGATTTTCAATATCGTTGCTCTCCTGACCGCTGTTGAGAAATGTGCAATCAACTCCGGAAAACTCCCATGCCGCCTGCAATCTGGTAAATATTTCCGGGTCGTTGAAACTCTCATCCATCCGGCAGCTTTCAACGGCGTGGTTGATTTCATCGCGGGAGGCACCGTTTTCAATCAATTCATCCACCCGGTCGTTTCTGTTTGTGCCGAGCGGCATAAATCCGTAGGAATCAAAAACCACACTGTTGCGATGCAATTCCAAACCGTGCTGCAAATCTTTTTCACTCGGACGCAATACATCTAACGCCGCCTGCCGAATCTGCTGCCATCTCTCCGTCATTTTACCATACTCCTGCAAAAATTATATGTTTTTCATAAGAAAAGGTCATATCATACCTGTCACGGTATAATATAACCTCTTTCCGCTGCAACTGCAACAGAATCACCCGATTTTTTCTGCGAGTTTGGCAGCAAGTCCGGCGGCGATCTCATCTGCCGCGCCGTCAGCGTACTGCAACTGACGCCAATTCCAGCGGAAGCCATCCTCCGCACCGCGGGGAACCACATGCAAATGTGCGTGCATCACCACCTGACCGGCGACAGTGCCGTCGGCAAGATGCAGATTGTAACCGTCATATTCTTCAAGTCGTTTGAGCAGTATACCGATACGGCTGGCGACAGCGAACATACGCCCGGCGACATTTTCCGGGATCGTGGCGGCAGACTGGTGGTGTTCTTTGGGGATGACCAGAGTATGCCCGAAATTTATCGGGGAAATATCCAGAAAGGCGTAAACCAGTTCGTCTTCATAAATTTTGCGGGAAGGGATCTCCCCGTTGATGATTTTGCAGAAAATACATTCGCTCATACTTCATTTTCCTTTAAAGAGTTCGATTATTGACTGCCGGGAACCGAATACAGTCAGCAGGTCGCCTTCCATAAGCACGGTTTCCGGTCCGATAGCTCTGTCATTCACCCCGGCAGCATCCCGTATGACCAGGATGGTGATATTGTATTTGTTGCGGAAATCCAGTTCCCGCAGCGGAATGCCGGTCAACTCCGCCGGCACGCTCACATCGGCGATGGCGGAACCTTTGAATTCAAATATGTCGGCGATATTCGCCAGCGAAAGCCGCCGGGCAAGCCTCATTGCCACATCCAAGTCGACCTGTATGACCTCATCCGCTCCGAGCCGGTAGAGTATGCGCTCCTGAATGGCACTGCCGGATTTGACGATGACCTTTCTGGCTCCGTTCTGCTTGAGCAGTGTCAATGCCAGCACCTGGTCTTCAAAATATGAACTCATACCGAGGATGACCGCATCGAATTTTGCCACATTCAATTCCTGGATCGTCCCTTCGACGCTGACATCTGCTATTACTGCATCTGCCACTTTGTCGCGGATCTCGCTTATTTTGGCACTGTCACGGTCGCACACCAGCACGGTGTGACCTTCCTGTGCCAATGCCAGTGCCAGTTTGGAACCGAATGAACCCATCCCGAAAACTGCATAACTGTTTTTTGCCATATTTCACCTCTGTTCAGTAATGTTTCAACCGACGATGACCCGTTCTTCCGGGTAACGCAAATGTCCGGACTTCTCCCTGCCGACAAAGAACAATATTATTGACAGCGGTCCGACACGCCCGATAAACATAAATATTATTATGAATATTTTTCCGGCACTGTTCAGCTCCCTTGTAAAATGTCCCATGCTCAATCCCGTGCCGCTCAATGCGGAAATCACTTCAAACGCACTGCGTAACGAATCCTTGTGCGGAAACAGAAAATTGAATATCAATGCTCCTGTCACCGACAGAATAATAAATATCGCAATAATGGTAAATGCCCGCAATACACTGCGCCACGCGATACTGCGTTTGCAGATGATGACCTCTCCGTCACCTTTGAATGAACTTATCAATGCGGCAAAAACCACTGCCAGCGTAGTGGTTTTCACCCCGCCGGCAGCTCCGCCGGGAGAACCGCCGATAAGCATCAGCACCATAATGATAATCACCGTTGCCTGCGGCAGCAGACCGATTTCGACAGTAGTATAACCGGCGGTACGGGAGGATTCAGAAAGATACAACGCATCCCAGAATCCCAGTGTGATTTCCGACGGCAGCATACTTGTTGCCCACAGCAGCAGTGTGCCGCCGACCAGCAATATGCCGTTCGACCACAATACTATCCGGGAGTGAAGCCGCATCCGGTGGTGCCGGTCGCGGCACATTTCCAGTATGTCATATATCACATAAACACCGATGCCGCCGGATATTATCAGCATGATGGATATCACCTGCACATATCTGCCGGCGTCTGCCACATCTCCCGGCAGCGGTCCGATACCGGCATTGCAGAAACTGCCCACCGCGTAAAACAGCGCGTACCACAGCGATTCCCACACTCCGAAATCACCGTGCAGCAGAAATCCGGGCAGCATCAGCACAAATCCCGCCGCTTCGGAAATCAGCGTATAACCGGCGATCGTCCGGACAAGCTGTTCCGTGCATCCCAGAGAAAAACGGTCGTTGAGATTGTACATCACCAACGTATTGCTGAATGACAACCCTCTGCCCATCATCAGCAGTATCATCGCGCTCAACGACAATATCCCGAAACATCCCAGCTGGATGAGCAGCAGAAGCAGGAGCTGCCCGAAAAAGGTGAATTCACTTGCCGGAACGACTGACAACCCGTTCAAACACACGGCACTGCATGAGGTGAATACCGCATCAAGCAGCGTCATTTCGCCGTGTTTCAAAACTCCGGGCAGCAGCATCAACAGCGTGCCGCACAATATCAGCAATGCGAAAGAAAGCGGCAGTTGACCATTGCCGAACCGGAAAAATCTCAACCGCATAGATTTGTGCATCCCGTTAAAGTGTCACCACGCTTCAGTGATGTTGGAAACGATTTTTTTGGAAGCATCGTACATCGCCTGCCGCATACCGTTCAATCTGGAGTTTTCCAAATCCGGCCCGCTTACGAAATCAGATGAACCGCTGACGGACACATTGCTTATCAGGGGCTTGCCGCGACCGGGCAGGATCACTGAATATTTGGCTTCCACCGAGCAGCGCCACTCATTTGCCTGCAGATTATCGTCGTCACTCCAGTCGATTTCGGAGATTTTCATTTTGCTCACTGTGACATACACGATGCAATCGGCTTTTGCCATGCTGACAAGTTTCATTGAACCGTCAGTGGTGAATGTTTCACAAAGCAGATTCCGCATTTGCGCCGCGGCATTGTAGCTCAATGTCTCATTTGTCACCGGAGCAACGGCGATCGTTTTGAGCTGCGGATGACCGAGCGAACCGCAGGAATAACCGCAGCCGGCACTCCATACCGCCGCAGCAAATGAAGCACAAAAGAGCAGGACTTTTCTCATTTTTCACTTCCTTTCTGAAGCAATTCTCCTTTGAGATCCGGCACCGGACGCAAATAATGATGTTTGGAGTCAAGCGGAGAAATCAACAGCAATTCCGCATTATCGGGAATGGAATAACTCCGCAGATCCGGCATCCGGGCTTCGGAACGGGCAGGAAAATTCCCGGGCAGATAGGTTTCAGATATTTCCGTCAACTTTCTTTCCGCATCGGCGGCACTGCCGCTGTCCGGGAAATCACTCATAACTTTGGCAAGGTATCTTTCAGAAGCTTCACTTCTGCCGTTTTTGCGGTAAAAATCCGCAACTTCATACAATCTTGCCGCCTGAATATCCCTGGCCTGCGCCATTTTGTTGCGGGCAAATTCGATTTCCGGAGCATCCGGATAGAGTTTGCAGAACTCTTTGAATTCCAAAAACGCTTCATTGACATACCGGCTGTCACCGTCACCGCGGCGCGACAATTCAAACAAGCCGTTTGCCAGTGCCAGACGGGCATATTTGCATTCCGGAGCTTTGGGGTGATTACGCAACAGCAGACGCAGCTCATCCAGAGATTTCTGCGTCATACCGGCGAACTCATAATACACCGCCAGATTCATGCGGGCACGGGGAGCTTCAGGAGCGTAGGGAGCGCGTTTCAGTGCTGCGGAATATATCTCTTCGGTGCGGTCTTCATCCTTGAGCCACGGTATCCAGCGCAACGCCCAGAATGCCGGTTCCCGCGTCCCGGTGCGGAACATTTCCGCGATTTGAAATTCGCGGCTTATCAGGGCATTGCAATCAGCGTATTCAGGGAAACGGTCAAGCAGTTTCTCTATCGCCTGAAATTCCCGGTAATAGAGTCCGCACATCCGGTATGCTCCGATTTGTGCCAGCAGACTGTTCGCCCGGACAGGGGCGGATTTGGCGGCAAAAAAACTCTCATCAAACTTCGTTGCAGCATCGTAATATTCGCCTGCCAGATAAAGTTTGCGTCCTTCAGCATAGATGCTTTCGGCATCCGGTGCTCCGGAAACAACCTGTGACACCAATGCCAGCACAATCAAAAGCAGAATTTTGCCGTATTTGCCCATTTTTAAAAAACTTCCTGACTTACATCAACTTCAATCCCGGCAGATCCTGAATGTCGATCAATCCGGCGATACAGCCGTTTTTATCCACGACGACCAAATCATCTATCCGCCGTTTTTCAACCAGTTTTATCACTTCAACGACCTGCGTTTCATCCGGCACACTTACCGGATTTGCGGTCATCAACTCGCCAACCTGACGGGTCAGTACCAAATCATCTTTGGCGGCACTGCGCCGGAAATCGCCGTCGGTGAATATGCCGAGCAGTTTGTTCTCCTCTCCGGCGATGATCGCGGCACCGCTGCGGGCGCGGCTCATGGCATAAAGTGTTTCACGCACAGATGTCTGCGGCGAAACAACTGCTGAATCGGCGGCTTTGCGCATGACATCACACGCTTTCATCGTCACCATTCTGCCGATGGCACCGCCGGGGTGTCTGCGGCCGTAATCACTTTTGGTGAAACCATGCCGGTTGAGCAATACCATCGCCAGCGCATCGCCAAGCACCAGCAGCGCGGTGGTCGTGGTGGTGGGTGCGAGGTTGAAAGGACACGCTTCGCGGGGCACGGGCATTTCCAGCACGGAATCACTCATCTGCCCCAAGGTGGACTCTTTGCTTGCAGTGATAGCCACAAGCTCCACGCCCAGCCGTTTCGCCGGAGTGAGAACAACCAGCAGCTCTTCGGTTTCCCCGCTGTAACTCAATGCTATCAGCAAATCGTTTTTCTGCAGTACGCCCAAATCTCCGTGACGTGCTTCGACCGGGTGCATAAATATAGCCGGATTGCCGACACTGGAAAGCGTGGCTGCGATTTTTTTGCCGATATAACCGGATTTTCCGACGCCGGTGAAAACGATTTTTCCGCCGGCATCGACCGCCGCAGCACAACGGTCGACCAGCTGCCGGAAATCATCCCCCAGCTGATCCCGCAGTGCTGAAACCCCCTCTATCTCAATGTCGAAAACCTCTCTTGCCAATTCCAAAGCATCACGCACTTCGCCCATGAGAACACCTCTAAAAATTTCATCCGGCACTCAAAGCCGGCAGGCACTTATTTCCATTACAATGATACCGCGTCCGCCGATACGGTAAAGCTCATCCATGACAGCATTGCATTCTTTGCGTTTGACCATGGATTTTACTGCTACCCAGTTGTCATTTGCCAACGGTGCGATCGTGGGAGCCTCGATCCCCGGAGTGATTTTGCACGCCTCCTCGATTTTTTCCCGCGGAATATCATACTCGACCATCACATATTCAGCCGCACGCATGATACCGCGGAGCCGGGCGACCAGCTGCACCATTTCGGGGCGTTCAGCTGTTGCGGCGTTTCTGCCGATAATGACCGCTTCGCTGTGCAGCATCGGTTCACCGAGGATCTCCAATCCGGCTTCCCGGAGGGTCGCGCCGGAATCCACCACGTCGGCGATGGCATCTGCCACACCGAGGGCGATGGAAATTTCCACAGCTCCGTCAAGTTTGACGATTTTGCACTCCAGATTGCGTTTTTCCAGCTCTTTTTTGAGCAAAGCCGGATAACTTGTGGCAATACGCAGACCGTTGAGTTTTTCCTGGGTGAGTTTCAACTCTTTCGGAGCGGCGAAACAGAAACGTGAACCGCCGAAGCCCAACGGAAATACCGTTGTCACATCCGCGCCGCTGTCCTGCGCCAAATCGATACCGGTGATACCGGCGTCAATGATGCCGCCGCCGACATAGAGCGCGATGTCGCGCGGACGGAGAAAAACGAAATCTATCTTGTTTTCCGCATCCCGGATGACCAGTTCCCTGCCGCTGCGGGTGCAGCGGTAGCCGGCTTTGCGGAGCAGATTCACTGCACCTTCTGAGAGAGCCCCTTTGTTGGGCAGGGCCAGAATAAAATTTCCGCTGAAATCATTCATAAGTATCTGTAAATATCCTCAAGTTCCAGTTTGCGGTCAATCATCATCACCTGCAGGTGATAAATCAACTGACTTATTTCCTCGGCAGTACGTTCTTTGCCTTCGTATTCAGAGGCTATCCAGACTTCGCCTGCCTCTTCCACAATCTTTTTGCCGATAAAATGCGTACCGCGAGCCAATTCTTTGACCGTTCCTGATTCGGGATCGGCGGCGGCGGCTTTGTTTTTCAATTCAGCAAACAAACCTTCAAATGTTTTCATTTTTCCGACATACCATAAAAATATTTTAGACTTTCCCGGCATCTGCCGGAGCGACCTCAACTATAATATAACCCCGCGCCGGCATAATTTCAACACATCCGGCGCGGAGCATATAACATATATCAGGGTTCGCGGGCGGTTTCATCCAGTGCTTTGATAAGCGGATAGAGGATGTAACTGATTATCCGCCGGCGACCGGTTTTTATTTCCGCCTCGACTTCCATACCGGGAACCAGACGGAAATTTTCCGGCAGATTGCGGAGCGTATCCGTGCCGTCGATGGAGATCCGTGCCCGGTAATAGCTCATGCTGCGCGGTTCTCCGGTGGCAGGGTCTATTCCGGCAGCGGCAGCACCGCCGCGGTTGAGAGTATCCTCGGAAATATTGCGGACTTTGCCGTTTATCGTGCCGTGTTTCTGAAACGCCCACGCTGAAAGTTTGATACGCACATCTGAACCGGGGAAAACCTTGCCGATGTCGCGCGGTTCAACGGATGCTTCAACTTCCATATTGCCGTCGATGGGAATAAGTGTCAGCAGAGCTTCAGCTTCACCGACCGCGGAACCTTCCGGAAACGGTGCGATCTCATGCACGATGGCACGGCACGGGGAGCGCAGTTCCACAAAGCTCAACATGGTTTTGGCCTGTGCATACTCTTTGCGGTTGCTGTCAAGTTCGCGCCCGACGGCAACAAGGTTTTCGGAAATGGAGTTCTGCCATTCGTGGATAAAGCTCTCTTTGGAAGAGATGATGCTCTCTTTCTGGTGGGAAAGCTCGACCAGACTGTTGCGGAGTGTATCCAGATTGCCTTCCATTTCAATACGGGTTATCTGAATGTTCCACAGCTCTTTGAGCGTGGTCGCCTGTTTGCTGCGGAGGTCCTCGTACATCTTTTCCAGTTTGCGGACGGTTTCCAGCCGTTCGCTCTGGTTTTTGTAGCTGTCCTGGGTATTCTTTTTGGAAGCGGCAAGCTGTTTGAGTGCTTCATCGTAGTAACGGATCTTGGATTCGTAATAATCGGAACGCTGTTTGAATATCGCCTGCTGTTCACGGGTTATGGAATCATCCTTTGCCGGACGATATTTTTTCCCCTTGAACTCCGCCATGAACCGTTCATATTTAGCCTCAAGCACCTCGATCTCGCGTTGGATGCGCTCCACATCGGCGGAGTTGATAGTGGGGTCGAATGTGACCAGCAGCTGGTCTTTTTCCACGGTATCCCCGATGCGGACTTTGATTTTTTTGATAATGGATGATTCGCGCGGTTTCATCACGATATTGAGCTTGTCACTGGCAAGTTTGCCGGAAGCTTTGACCACGACGTCGACCTGACCGAACGATGCCCACAAAATGGCACCGACGAAAAATATCAGTGAGAAAATAACGCTGTAACGCGCCCACACCGGCAATTTTTCATTTTTGATTTCAACGGCATCGGGCAGGAATGCGATAGCTTCCTCGGCGATTTTCTGTTTATTCTGTTTCATGGGTTATGCCTCCACTTCCATCTGCTGACGCCAGAAGTTGCGGTAAACACCCGGCTGTTCAAGAAGTTCTTTATGTTTGCCAAGCGAAGTCATTTCGCCGTTTTCGAGGGTCAGGATCTGGTCTGCGCCGCTGACGATGCTCAAGCGGTGCGACACGATGATGACGGTACGGTCACGGGCGATGGCTCTGAGGTTGTCACGGATAAGCTGTTCGCTTTCCGGGTCAAGCGCACTGGTCGCCTCGTCGAAAATAAGGATCGGCGGGTTGGTCAGCAGTGCCCGGGCGATCGCCAGCCGCTGACGCTGACCGCCGGAAAGATTGACGGCGTTTTCTTCCAGCATGGTATCGTAACCGCGGGTGGTTTTCTGGATAAATTCATCCGCACCGGCAAGTTTGGCGGCATAAATTATCTCTTCCAGAGCGGCGTTGCGCTTGGTCATGGAGATGTTGTCGCGGATGGTGCCGCTGAAAAAGTAGTTGTCCTGCAGCACCACACCGATGCTGGAACGCAGGTGGGATTTGTCGATTTCGCGTATATCCACGCCGTCGATTTTCACCACACCCTGCTGGACATTGTACATTCCCTGCAGCAGTTTGGTCAGCGTGGATTTTCCCGAACCGGAGCGTCCGACGATACCGATGGTCGTGCCGGCAGGGACATTCAGCGAAAAGTTGCGGATGACCTGCGGCAGGTCCGGACGGTACTGGAAGCCGACGTTTTCAAAGGATATTTCGCCTTTGAATTTGTTGCGGACACCGCCGCCGGCGGGTTCTTCCGGAGTATTCATCACCACACCGAGCATCCGCACAGAAAGCGCGATCTGCTGGTATTCGTGGATGAGACCGACCATGCGGACCAGAGGACCGGTGACTCTGCCGGCAAGCATCTGGAACGCGATCAACGCTCCGACGCTCAACGTCCCTTTGAAAACCATCATCGCTCCCGCCCAGATGATCGCCACGACCATAAGCATTTCCAGCACCTGACTGATGCTTTTGGCGGTCATGGAGATCTTGCCTACGCGGAAATAGGATTTGATGGCATAAGCGGTGGTATCATCCCAGTGTCTTTCCTCGACCGGTTCCAGCGCAAGAGATTTTACGGTACGGATACCGTGAATGGATTCAACGAGCATACTCTGCCGTTTTCCCTCTGCCTGATAGAGTTCATCCAGACGCCGCTGGAAAGGTTTGATGAGCGAAGCGATAACCAGAGCCATAAGTGAGCTGAAGCCCAGCACGATGAGTGTGAGCGGCACGCTGTAAAAGAGCAGAAACGGGATGAATATGCAGAGTGAGAAAATGTCCAGGATCGTGAAAAACAGATTTCCGGAAAGGAATCCGCGGATCCTTTCTGTCTGCTGCATATGTTTGAGCAGTACGCCCGCCGGTATTTTCTCAAAGAAGTCGATGGGCAGCCGCATCATGTGACGGAAAGTTTTCATCGCAGTGGCGATGTCTATCTTGTTGGTCGCAAAGAGCAGGAAATAGTTGCGCAGATACTCCAGAAAACCATTGAAAAGTATTGCGAAAAAGATTCCGATACCGATGACGTTCAACGTGTTGTACGCCTGGTTGACCAGCACTTTGTCCACCACGATCTGGAAAAACAGCGGCACGACCAGCGACAGCACGCTTATCATGCACACCGTCAATGCTATCTGGGCGAAAATGCCTTTGAGTTTAAGAAATTCCGGAATGAACCAGCGCAGACCGAAAGTCTGATTTTCATCGGAGAGCCGGTAGGTTTTTTTCAGCAGAACAAACTCCCCGCTGAAATTTTCCAGATACTCTTTTTCGCTCAAAAATGTAAACGGAGAACCGTGTTCCCCCGGTTTTGCCGGGTCGACGACCGCCAGAGCCGGCGGTTCTTCCTGTGACATGCGGCGCATACCGGCAATAACGGCGTATTTCCCGTTTTTCTTGATTCCGATAAAGGGGAAAGCCTGTCCCATATTCTGCAGCTTTTCCCAGGTGAGTTTTTTCCGGGAGGTCTTGAATTCATAGGATTGAGCGATGTCAATGAGCCGCGAGAGTTTCGGTTCATCGGCATCAATGGCATAGTCGTGCATCACCTGACGCATATCCATGCGCACCTGATGGTGGCGGGCGATGGAAGTCAAACAGAAAATGCCGCTTTGTGCCACATTGTCCACTTCGCGCAGCCGGACAAAATAAATCATTTTTTCACCGGCGCGCTGCAGCAGTTCGGCGGTTTTGTAAGCCACCGGTTTGCCGCCGTTGTTGACTGACGGGTCGAAACAGGATACTGAATCCTGGGCAAACTGGGCGGCTCTGATGATCAGAATCCAGTTGCCGTTGACAAGCGGCAGCAGAGCCGCGCCGGTACGTTCGGCACAATCTCCGGCGTTGCGGGGATCGACCATTTCCGGACCGAGGTCATAATTTTCCGCGAGTTTATAGAGAGTTTCGACGGGATTTTCGACATATTTCCCCACACTCTCTTTGGACAGCACGGAATCCAGATTGGTATTGCTCCGGCACTGACCGAGCAGTGCTTTCAAACAGAGCAACCCGCTGACAGCGGTGTTTTTTTCCATGATTGAAAATCTCCAAAAATAATGTAAACCTATTGATTTCCCAGCGATTACGGCAAAGCGGCATCATCCGGGGTCACGATAAAAAGACGGATGCAAACACTTTACCATATATTAAGATAGCACCATTTTTCATATCTTGCAACTTATTGTTGTGGAAAAAGCTGTTTTCATGCGCTATATTATATAAGTATTATGTTTTTGCAATGATAATAACCCGTAAAATTGGAGAAAGACAGTATGCGGATTTTTTTGCGTGAAAAAGATAACAGTGCGTTTCAGCCTTATATGGATGTTTTTCTTTGTGACGGAGCCGCTTCACCGCTGGGTGCGGTGCTGGTGCTTCCCGGCGGCGGCTACACCCACCGGGCATACCATGAAGGCGACCCGATCGCCAGAAAATTCAATGCTCTGGGGTTCCATTCGTTTGTACTGCAGTACCGGGTGCTGCCGGATAAATACCCTGCGGCACAGCTGGATGTTCTGCGGGCGGTAAAAATAATCCGTTCCCGGGCGGAGGAGTTCCGGTTGAATCCCGACCAGATTGCGGTACTGGGATTTTCCGCCGGCGGTCATCTTGCTGCCTGCGCCGGATTGCTCCATGACAAATTTGATGAAAAATGCGGAGATGATGCCGATAATGTCTCCGCGCGTCCGGATGCTCTGATACTCTGCTACGCAGTGGCTTCGGTGACTGAAACTTATATCAAACCGGGCAAAGAGCTCTCTGCCGGAACTCCGTACTGTGATGAAAACGGCCGTGCCATCGACCCGGACAAACTGGTTTCCGCCGACACTCCGCCGGCATTCGTCTGGCACACGGCGCAGGACCCGGTCGTGCCGGTCGACGCCAGTGTGATGTTTGCCCGGGCGATGTGGCAGTGCGGCAACACCTGTGAACTTCATGTTTTCCCCCGCGGACCGCATGGACGCGGCTTGGGGTACGGTCATCACGACATCAACCAATGGCCGGAACTGGCGGCAAAATTTCTGACTGTTTCCGCTGAATTTGTTCAGGCGTGACACCGTTTATGACAAAAAACAGACTTTAATGAAAAAGGATTTTCAAACAATATGACCACAAAAACATCTGAAGCGATACTCAAATTTGAAGGCAGAGAGGTGAAACTGCCGGTTGTTATCGGTACTGAAGGCGACAAGGGGTTGGATATTTCCCGTATGCGTAAGGAAACCGGACTTGTCACCATTGACCCCGGATTCGTCAATACCGCCAGCTGTTTCAGCCAGATAACCTATATCGACGGCGAAAAAGGCATTCTGCGTTACCGTGGTATTCCCATTAACGAACTGGTGGAAAAAGTCGCTTTTGTCGATGTTGCCTATCTGCTGGTGCACGGCACTCTGCCGACGGAAAAGGAGCGGCTTGATTTTTCCAGTCTGCTCAACCGGCACAGTCTGCTTCACGAGGATATGCGCCACTTTTTTGACAGTTTTCCGCGGGGAGCGCACCCGATGCACATTCTTTCGACCATGGTAAATGCGATGGCGGCGTTTTATCCCAGCGTGGATGTCAGTGCCACGGCACGGGATATTGAACGCTCCTGCGCCAGGGTAATTTCGATTGTCCGTACTATTGCGGCATTTGCCTACAAGAAATCCATCGGCGAACCGATCGTCTATCCCCGGCATGACCTTTCATACTGTGCCAACTTCCTCAACATGATGTTTGATTCTCCGGTACGTCCCTATCACATCACTCCGGAAGCGGTGCGTCTGCTCAACGTGCTTTTCATCGTTCACGCCGACCATGAGCAGAATTGTTCCACTACCGCAGTGCGTGCCATCGGCAGTGCCCAGGTCAATTTGTATGCGACTATCGCTGCGGGTATTTCCGCGCTTTCCGGTCCGCTGCACGGCGGTGCCAATCAGGCGGTCATCGAGCAGCTGCGGATGATCCACGCCGACGGCGATATTGACAAATTCATCCGCAAAGCCAAAGATAAAGACGACCCGTTCCGGCTGATGGGTTTCGGGCACCGCGTCTATAAAGCCTATGACCCGCGCGCCGAAATCGTCCGCAATGAATGCGAGAAATATCTTGCCGCGACCGGTATCAACGACCCGCTGCTTGATTTGGCACGCAAAATTGAGGATACGGTCAGAAAAGACAGTTACTTCGTCGACCGTCAGCTTTATCCCAACGTGGACTTCTACACCGGTATCCTTTACCGGGCGATGGGCATTCCGGAAAATATGTTCACCGTGATGTTTGCTCTGGCACGTCTGCCCGGATGGGTCGCCCACTGGCGGGAAATGATAAGTGACTCCACAAAAATCGTCCGGCCCCGGCAGATTTATGTCGGCAGGACCCAGCAGGAAGTCGGTGATGAGCTCAGCAGCCGTTCTCCGGCACTTCTCATCTGAAATATGGTATGACTCTGATGGCGGAAATACTCCTCTGGGTCATCGCACTTGCGGTGTCGGCTCTGTTGATATTGTGGCTGTTGAGCAAAAAAGAGCGCACCGGTCAGACTCCGGTGCGCGCTGAACTTGACCGTATCGCGGAAAACTGTGAATACGGATTTCAATCCAGCCGCCGGGAGCTGAATGAGAATTTTTCCCGCTTCCGCATGGAAAACGTGCAAAATGCCAATGCCCAGCAGGAAGTGGTGAAAAATTCATTCACCGACTTTATGAAGTTTTTGCAGGATTTCCGCGATGCCGTGCAGAAAACCGACGAAGATACTGCCGCAAAACTTGCTGCGGCACTGCTTTCCTATGCTGACCGCAATGACAAAAAAAGTGACACCCTGGCCAAAACTCTGGATGAAAAAATCCGCCTTTTTCAGGAATCCACCGCTGTCCAGCTCACCCGCAACCGGGAAATTGTCGATGAGCGTCTGAAAGCCATTCAGGAAGAAAACAGCCGCAAACTTGACGAAATGAAAAAAACCGTCGATGACAAGCTGCAGCAATCCATGGAGAAGCACTTCAACGAATCTTTCAAGCTCATCAGTGAAAGACTCGATGCCGTTCACAAAGGTCTGGGTGAAATGCATTCGCTCGCTGTCGGCGTCGGCGATTTGAAAAAAGTGCTGACCAATGTCAAAACCCGTGGCAATATCGGGGAAATCCAGCTTTCCGCCCTGTTGGAGCAATATCTCTCTCCGGAGCAGTATGCCGCCAATGTCAGCACCGTGCCCAACAGCACCGAACTGGTCGAATTCGCCATCCGTCTGCCGGGAGCTAAAGAGGGGGAACCGGTCTGGCTGCCGGTGGACAGCAAATTCCCGGTGGAAGATTTCCAGCGGCTGCTTGAGTGTTATGAGGAGTTCCCCCGGCTCTCTCCGGAAGTGAAAAAAGCGCAGGAAAATTTTGCCCGCACGGTACGCAAAGCCGCCTCTGACATCCGGAGCAAATATGTTTATCCGCCGTACACGACGGCATTTGCGCTGATGTTCGTACCCAGCGAAGGCATTTATGCTGAAATCCTCCGCATTCCCGGTCTTTTTGAAAAACTTCAGAGCGATTTGCAGATTTCTGTGGTGGGACCGTCGAATCTGGTGGCGTTTCTCAATTCGTTGCAAATGGGCTTCAAAACGCTCGCCATTGAGAAACGCTCCAACGAGGTGTGGCAGATACTCGGCGCGGTCAAAAGTGAATTCAACAAATTCGGCAATGAAATGGATGCCACGCGCAAAAGTCTGGAATCTGTCGTCAATCACATGGAAAAAATCGGCACCCGTTCCCGGGCTCTGGAGCGCAAACTCCGCGATGTGCAGGAACTGCCTGACAACAGTTCCGGTGCTTCAGAATTTCAACTACCGCCGGAGCAGTGATTTATGGATGCCCATGCTGATTGCAGCTGCAATTTGCCGCACTGTTGCAAAACCGGCGGAAAAATCCCGCTGGAGTCCATTCTCGCAGAGTGTGACGCGCACTTCAATTCCGGAAATCCCGCCGCGGTCGGGGAAACTTTGCGCCGCGCTCTGACTCTGGCGCAGGAAAACGGGGATGCACAGAGTGAATTGACCCTGCTCAATGAGCTTATGGGGCATTACCGCATGGCAGGCGATGCCGACCGGGGAAGTGCCGCGGTCAAATCCGGATTTGCGCTGATGCGGAAACTCGGCCTTGCCGGAAGTGTCTCTGCCGGAACCATCCTTATCAACGGCGCAACTGCACTGCATTCATTCGGTATGCCTGACGCGGCGGCAGAGGCGTTTGACGAAGCATACCGCTGTTACCGTGCCGGATTACCGGAAAATGACCGCAAATTTGCCGGATTATTCAACAATATGGCGGCTGTTTACGCTGAAAAAAATGATTTTGACCGGGCGGAAAATTTATATTTGCAGGCATTGGAAATCCTTTCCGCTCCGGCGGATTTGATGGATTACGCGGTAACTTGTGTAAATCTGGCACAACTTTACTGCCGCCGCGACCCTGCCGACCCGGCAGTTGATACGATGCTTGATGCGGCAATGCTGGCATTTGACCATCCCGATGCGGCAAGAGACGGTTATTACGCGCACAGCTGCAGCAAATGTGCCGGGGCATTCAGTGACGCGGGCAGGGGAAATGATGCCGCTGAACTCATAAAACGATCGGAAGCAATTTATGCGGGGAATTGATATTGCCGGAAAACAGTTTGAAACATACGGTCTGCCGATGCTGGAACGCGATTTTTGCGACCTGCTGCCCCGGTTGGCAGTGGGCATCGCCGGACGCGGTTCGGAGTGTTTCGGATTTGACGATGAGATTTCTCAAGACCACGATTTCTGCACCGGATTTTCCATCTGGATAAGTGAAGCCGATGACAGGACGCACGGTTTCAAACTTACCCGCGCCTACAATGAATTGTACAAAAATTTTCTGTCGCAGGAAAACTCAACTTCAGAAAGCCGCCTGGGCTCTCCCGAACACGGTGTCTGCATCATCCCCGACTTTTTCCGCCGTCATCTGGGCATCCCCGGTGCGCCGCAATGCTGGCAGGAGTGGTTTTACACTCCGGAATACGCATTTGCTGAAGCTGTCAACGGAGAGATTTTCCGGGATGATTCCGGGGTTTTTACCGGGATAAGAAATCAGATTTCCTCCGGCATCCCGGCTGATGTCAGAATGAAAAAACTTGCCGGATACGCGATTTTGATGGCGCAGAGCGGTCAGTATAATTTCACCCGCTGTTTGAAACACGGCGAATACGGTGCGGCGATGCTGGCATTGAGTGATTTCGTGCGCTATGCGGCAATGATGTTTTTCTGGCTGAAACGGCGTTTTGCGCCATATTACAAATGGCTCTTCCGCGCCATGCGGGATGTGCCGGAGAACGGCGGTATGCCGGAAAAACTTGAATCTCTCTTTTCTCCGGAAATATCCAATGCCGCAAAAGCTGAACTTATCGAAAACATCTGTGCCTGGTTCGCCGCGGCTCTGCGGCAGGAAAATTTAAGCTCCGGTACCGGCACATATCTGGAACCGCACGCATTTGAAATAATGAGCCGTATCCGCTCCCGGGAAATACGCGCTCTGCACATTATGGATGTTTAACCGCTGAAAAAAAGAAAGTTGAAACCGTGAAAAACAAATATTTACTGCTCTCATTTGACATTGAGGAATTTGATTTGCCGCAGGAGTACGGCGCAGAAATTTCAGAAAATGACAAGTTCGCCATTTCCGCCGCCGGCTGCAGCGCGGTCATGGATATCATGGAGCGTACCGGCATCAAAGCGACCTTTTTCATTACCGGAAAATTTGCCGCGGCTTACCCGGAGATGATAAAAGCAATGGCACAGCATGGACACGAAATCGCTTCGCACGGCATGGACCATTCGGAATTTTTCCCCGCCCACCTGACGGAGTCAAAGATGCTTCTGGAAAAAATTTCCGGCTCATCCGTCACCGGCTTCCGTATGGCACGGCTTGCACCGGTGGCAAAAGAGGATATTGCCGATGCCGGATATGTTTATGAATCATCCCTGAATCCGGTCTGGCTGCCGGGCAGATACTGCAACATCGGCAAACCGTTGCTGCCGTTTCAGGAAAAATGCGGATTATGGCAACTGCCGGTATCGGCTCTGCCGGGGATAAGATTGCCGCTTTTCTGGTTGAGTTTTAAAAATCTGCCTTTGAGCATCTACACCCGGCTTGCCGCCGCCGCCGTCAAACTCACCGGCTACTACAATATGTATTCGCACCCCTGGGAATATTGCAGTGATGCCGCAAACGCACAGTGGAACATTCCCGGCTATGTGACAAAACACGCCGGCAGTGCCATGTGCGGCAGATTGGAAAAACTGATAAATAAACTGCGTAACTGCGGAGAATTTGTCACGTTTCAGCAATATATGCGCGAAAATGGACTCTGATTTTGCCGCAAAAAAAGCGGACGCAGCTTTAATAAGTTGCGTCCGCCCGGAATTTTACGGCAAAGAATTACTTTTTCTGTTTCAGACCGTCAACGTAGGCAGCCATGTTGGCTTTGAGTTTATCCAGAGATTCAGTCAATCCGGAAACATTGCTGCGGAGTTTTTTTGCTTCATCGCCCAACTGCTGGGTAAGCGGAATTTTGGCAAGTTTGTCGGCTTCGACTTTAACTTCAGCAGCTTTTTCCTCAATAGCTTTCTGATATTTGTCGATCATTTTCTGAATATCAGCGGCATTCATGGAAGCTACTTCAGTTTTGATTTGTTCCGGAGTTTTGTTTTCATCCACACTGTCACCGCAGCCGGCGAGGAAAAGCGCACCGCAGCAGAGCAGAGCCATCAGCATAAATTTTTTCATTTTCTTTTTCCCTTTCGTTGATTTTGGAGGTTCACTCCCTCCTCAATAATTAATATAACCAACTGTGTGGATTTGTCAAGTCTCCACGGAAAGTTTTTTATCTCTCCGCCGGAAGCAGTGACTCAACAACCGCCGGCAATGCGTATGCCGGTCAGAGTGAATGTGTCATCCGCCACAACTGCTCCGGGAATTTCCGGCGCAAAAAAGCGGGCATCACCGCCGGTCAGCACCACTGTTTTTACCGGCATAATTCTGGACGTTTGAGCGATAAACTCTTTGATTATCCCCACGCACCCCCGGTCGATGCCGAAACGTATGGCATCCACGGTGTTGCATCCGGCTTCTGCCGGAATAACATCAGACATCGCAACTTCCGGCAGCTGTGCCGTACCGCAATGCAACGCCTGACGCATCAGCCGTCTGCCCGGAGCGATCGCGCCGCCGAGAAAACGTTTTTTGCTGTCAACGATTTCCAGCGTCAATGCCGTGCCGCAGTCGACAACCAGCCCCGGCAGTTCATACAGTTCTGCCAGTGCTATCGCATTGGCAACCCGGTCAGCACCCAGTGTGGAGCAGTCCACTCCGGAAAAATCCACTGCCGAAGCGTTATCCTGCGCGGAAATAAATCTTATGCCGCTGCCGGACAGACGCTCTTTCACCGCCGGACAGACACACGCGGCGATTTGCGGTAAACCGCTTCCCGTACCGGAAAAATCCGCAGTCGGCACCCGGTGCAAACTGCGGATCTGATAACCGTCCCACCGGGCAATACGGGTAAATGTATTCCCGATATCCAGAAGTTCTGTCATTTTCAGGACTAACCCGACATTTTTTCGATGATTTTCGTCAACGGCAGGAAAAGCGCGATAACGATGGTACCCACGATACCGGCAAGACCCACGATCATCAGCGGTTCGATAAGTGAGGTCAGGGCACTCACGGAGTTGTCCACTTCCTCCTCGTAGGTGTTGGCGATTTTGTCAAGCATTTCAGGCAGTTTACCGGTTTCTTCACCGACTTCCACCATACTTATCACCATTTCAGGGAAAATCTTGGTACGGCTCAACGGCACCGCGATACCTTCACCTTCTTTGACCGCTCCGTAAACTTTCTGCACTGCCGAAGCGACCACGTCATTACCGCTGGTTTCTTTCACGATCGCCAGCGCGTTGAGCACCGGCACGCCGGAACTCATCAGCGTGCCCAGCGTGCGGCTGAAACGGGAAATCGCCGTTTTGGCAATGATGGGACCAAAGAGCGGCATATTGTATTTGCACCAGTCCACACCCCATTTACCGGCGGGTATCATCACGATTATTTTGTAAACGATGATGATCGCCACCACACCGATAATGTAAAAATACCAGTTGTGGATAAGCGTATCACTGACCGTGATCAGAAACTCCGTGATACCGGGCAGTTTCTCGTTTTCACCGAGCAGGTCTTTGAAAATCTTGCGGAAGTTCGGCACGATAAAAATCATCAGACCGACCACAGCCAGCAGTGAAATACTCAAAATCACGATAGGATAAATCAATGCGGATTTGACCTTGCCGGCAATGCGGGCGGCTTTTTCCATAAAGCCTGCCAAACGGTCGAGAATCACTTCCATCGCACCGGAAGCTTCACCGGCTCGCACCATATTCAGATAGAGCTTGTCAAATGATTTCGGACTCTGCGAAAGTGCTTCAGCAAATGTTGCACCGCCTTCAACGATGTCGGAAGTTTTGCTCAAAACACCGCGCACCGCCGGATTTTTTGCCTGTTTTTCCAGTGTTCGCAGCGAACGTATCAACGGCAGACCGGCACTCAACAGAATCGCCAGCTGACGGGTGACGATGGTCAAATCTTTGCGGTTGATGACCATCGGACCGAGGTTGAGATTCAGACCGCCGCCGGATTTTTTCTTGTTGGCACGCGCTTTTTTGACATCGACGGCGACCCGTATCGACGTGACATAGAGATTTTTACCTCTCAACTCTGCTGCTGCGGCTTCTTCGCTGACGGCATTTATTTTGCCTTTGCGCTCCTTGCCGGTACCGTCCATCGCGGTATATTGATATTGCGGCATAATGTTTTATCCTCTTTTATGTTATGTATAACGTACTACTTCGTCCACAGTGGTTTCACCGTTGTATATCGCCAGCAAACCGTCATCGCGCAGTGTGCGCATACCGAATTCACAGGCTCTGTCGCGCAGAATATTCGCCGGGGTACTGTCAGCGATCATATCCCGGAGCTCCTCATTGATGACCATAAGTTCGGTGAGAGCTTTCCGCCCTTTATAACCGGTGTTGTTGCAAACTTCACAGCCGCGGCCGTAGCAGAATTTGCGGTCGCCGACCTGCGCTCTTTCCAGATTGAGCCGGTCGAGGTCTTCGTCAGTCGGCGTGTAAAAGGTTTTGCATTCCGGACACACCCGGCGGATAAGACGCTGTCCCAGCACCCCTGCCAGAGATGACGCGATAAGAAACGGCTCCACCCCCATATCCATCAGACGGGTCACGGTACTTGCCGCGTCGTTGGTGTGCAGGGTGCTGAACACAAAGTGTCCGGTAAGCGACGCTTCAATCGCGATCTGTGCGGTTTCAAAGTCACGGATCTCACCGACGAGAATACGGTCGGGGTCCTGACGCAGGAACGCGCGCAATGCTTTCTGGAATGTCATGCCGACCGCATCGTTGATAGGACACTGCACCAGACCGGCGATGTCGTACTCGACCGGGTCTTCGGCGGTCAGAATCTTATCTTCTATTTTGTTGATTTCGCTCAATGCGGAATAAAGTGTGGTGGTTTTACCGGAACCGGTGGGACCGGTGACCAGCAGGATGCCGTTGGGCAGATGGATCATTTCCCGCAATTTTTCCAGCACGTCACTGCCGATGCCCAGCGCGTCAAGCTCCAGATTTACCACAGAACGGTCAAGCACACGGAGCACCACTGATTCCCCGTGACTGGTCGGCAGACAGGAAACGCGCAAGTCGACCGGGCGGCCGTTGTATTTCAGCTGGATACGTCCGTCCTGCGGGCGGCGGCGTTCTGAAATATTCAGACCGGAAATGATTTTGATACGGCTTATCACCGGAGTTGCCAGACTCCGCGGCGGTTCCGGCATCTCATAAAGCGCACCGTCCACGCGGTAACGGATGCGGAAATTCTTTTCAAAAGGCTCAAAGTGGATATCCGACGCTTTGTCTTTGATGGCCTGATGGATGACCACATCCACAAATTTGATGATGGGCATCTCATTGGCTTTGTCTTCATCCGGAATATCCTCGTCAGAAAGCTCCACGGTGCCCATTTCGGCGATGATATCATCCACGGAATCTTCTGCTTCCGGATAGTAACGGTCAAGTTCGCTTTCAAACTGGTCAGGGTCGCACGCCACCGGCAGCACATCCTGACCGAGGATGAAACGCAGTGACTCCACAGTCTGATAGTCCAGCGGGCGGCGCATCGCCAGATGCACACAGCCATCCTCGCGGGCGATGGGTATGACCCCGTTGGAACGGGCGGTATCCACATCCAGCAGATTGATTATTTCCCGGGAAAGGTCGACAGCACGCGGATTCCAGATGTAGGAACCGAGATTCTCCGCGATAAGCGTCAACATTTCAGCCCGGGAGAACAGACCGTAATTTTCTATGATGTCGATAGCGGGCTTGCCGGAAGCCTCACACTCTTCTGCGACTTCATTCAAATGAGAGTTGAGAGAGGGATTTCCTGAAGCTCTTTCACTGCGGAGCAGGTCAATGAGCGCGGAACTTTCAATATCCAACATTTTACACAGATCCTTCCGTTAATTCTCGTCACGCAACGTTACAAAAATGACCTCTTCCAGAGTTGAGATGCCAGCTTCAGCTTTTCTGATGGCATCATCGCGCAAACTTCTCATGCCGTTGCGGCGGGCAAACGCACGCAGAGTTCCGCTGGTTTCGTTGGAAAAGATAAGCTGTGCGATCTCTTCGGTGATGAGGAATATCTCATAAATACCCACCCGTCCCTTGTAGCCGGTGTATCCGCAATGGCGGCATCCTTTGCCTTTGACGAACTGGTGGTTGGCGAGGTACTCATCGCTCAAACCGAGAATGCGTTTTTCTGCGGCACTCGGTGTGTACGGTTCAGCGCACTCTTTGCAGACCCGGCGCAGCAGACGCTGTGCCATAACTGCCCGCAATGCCGTTGCCACAAGGAACGGCTTCACACCCATATCCACCAGACGGGTGACAGCACCGGGGGCGTCGTTGGTGTGCAGCGTACTGAAAACCAGGTGACCGGTCAACGCCGCGTTGATGGCGATTTCAGCAGTTTCAAGGTCGCGGATCTCACCGACCATGATGATGTTCGGTGCCTGACGGAGCATACTGCGCAGTGCCGCGGCAAAGGTCATATCCACATGGCGGTCGACCTGCACCTGGTTGATACCGGGGAGCTGATACTCGATCGGGTCTTCCACGGTGATAAGTTTTCTTGCGGTGGTGTTGATGGTATTCAAAAACGCGTAAAGTGACGTCGTTTTACCGGAACCGGTGGGACCTGTGACCAGAAAGATACCATCGGGATAGTTGATGATTTTGGTGACCATTTCCAGGTCATCCGCATAAAAACCGAGCCGGGGGATATCCAGCTGGATACTGCTTTTGTCCAGAATACGCATGACGATACTTTCCCCGAATACCGTGGGAATGGATGACACACGCAAATCCAGATCTTTGTCACCGACGGAAATCTGGATGCGTCCGTCCTGCGGGATGCGTTTTTCAGTGATATCCAGATGCGCCATGATTTTGACACGGCTGGTGAAGTTCGCCTGCAGGTATTTCGGCGGCCCGTCGACTTCGCGGAGTGCGCCGTCGATGCGGTAGCGCACCCGGTAGCGTTTTTCCATCGGTTCCAGGTGGATATCCGATGCCCGCATTTTGTAGGCGTCGATGATGAGCTTGGAAACCAGACGGATTATAGGTGCTTCATCATCTTCGTCCATGCTGCTTGCATCCTGCTCGGCACTTTCGATGATCATTTCAGAGGCGTTGATATCCACATCTTTGGAAATACTGCCGGAGTGTTCCTCCTCTTCCGGATAATAACGGTCGAGGGCTTCAAGGATCTCATGTTCCGGAGCGATGACAGCTTCCACATCTCCGCCGAGCAGATAACGCAGGGTGTCAAGTTTTTCCACATCGGTCGGGTCAGCCATCGCCACGGTGAGCATCGCTTCCTCCCGGGAAACAGGTATCACCTGATAGTAGCGGGCATAGTCAAGTTTTATCGCGTCAATGACCTCCTGCGGAATGTCATAACCGGCGATAGACATTACTTCCATGCCGTATTGCTGCGCCAGCATGGAAAGCATTTCTTCATAATCCACTGCGCCGCTTTTCAGCAATTCACTGATGACATCGTTACTGCCGGAATCCATCGCTGCTTCACGTGCGGCGGTTATCTGCCCATTGTCAGCCATGCCGTGCTCCAGAAGCAGTTTGAGAGCAAATTCAGGATCTTTTATCAATCTCGCATCCCTTTAATTTATACTTTTGCAACAGATAAAAATACTTATATCAATGAAAATTAACCCCACAATGCCACTTTGTCAAGCGATTGTTTGAATATCATCAACAATTTTTTGCAGTAATCGGGTATAATCCGGGATTTTCGCCTCTTCTTTGAGGGCAAGAGCCACCGGAACGGCAGTCGCCGGATTGGCGGGCGCGAAAACCGTACAACTGTCCGGGACCTGCACGCTGGAAAGTTTCATCGTGCCGATCCTTTCTGCAACAGCGATCGCCTCAAGTTTATCCGCCCCCACCAGCGGTCGCAGTATCAGCATATCCACTGCGCGGTTGATGGTATCCATATTAGCGACGGTCTGGCTGGCGACCTGACCGAGGGCTTCACCGGTGACCAGAGCTTTGCAATCCTCTCTGCGGGCGAGCATTTCGGCAATACGCATCATGGCGCGGCGGTAGAGCACGGTCCGCATCCTTTCGGCGCAGTTGTCCCGCACCGCTTTCTGAAATTCCGACAGATTGGCGGCAAAAAGTCTGCCCCGGCGTTGAAAGCGGTTCAATGCTGCGGCGATGCCCTGAACTTTGTCCAGAGTTTCCTGCGGGGTGTACGGCGCACTGTGAAAGGTGAGAAAATCGCTCGGCGAACCGCGTTTCATTATCTGCCACGCCGCGACCGGCGAATCTATGCCGCCGGAAAGCAGTGTCAACACCCGCGGATTGCTCCCCACCGGCAGACCGCCGGGACCGCGCATAACGTCGAAGTAGATAAGCGAAAATTCGTCGCGCACCTCCACCCCGAGGGTGATGTCGGCATCATCGCTCAAATCTATCTTGAATACATCACTGCCGACTCTGCCTGCCAGCGCAGTCACCAAATCTATTTCAATATCCTTTGAGGTCAATGGAAAACGTTTGTTGCTCCGTCTTGCCCGCACCCGGAAACGGGGTTTCCCGCTGCCGGAAAATCCGCTGAAAACCTTTTCCGCCATATCCAGCGCAGTCTGGCGTATATCATCCATGTTGACCGTGAGCAGTTTTGCCGGTGAAAAAGATTCCAGACCGAAAACATCCTTGAGGATATCATTTATTTCCGCCAGAGATTCCTGCGGAAAAACATCTCCTGTTTCAGGCTCTATCCAGACTCTGCCCCGGATGCGGCGCACCCGGCAGGAAAATTCCTGCTGACGCAGAGCGTATTTTATATTGTCCACCAGGCATTTTTCAAACATATTGCGGTTGTTGCCTTTGGTGGCTATCTCGTGGTAACGGCAGATGATGCAGTTGTACATAAAAACTTCCCCGGATAATGTTTTTGTGTTCGGGAATATAATATAGCATACATTCCCCTGCAGCACAACAAAATATCAGGGGAAAAACAGAAATACTCCGCAATTGACGACTTTTGCGGCTCTCAACGGTATCCATGAAGGCTTGTTTTCACGTTCCCCCCACGAATTGCTGACGGCGATTTCTTCTGTTTCCGCGTTGTAGCCGATTATCAGACAGAGGTGGGCTCCGTCATCGGATTTGCGGAGTTTTTTCTGCCGCTGCACCCGTTTGCTCCATTCTGCGGGAGTGGAATTTTTCACCGCTCTTTCCCGGAGTTTGTTGTGTTTGAACCGCAATTCATCGTAGTATTTCGTGGAAAACATCTGCCAGAAAACCGGTATGCCGTTGTCGATGTATTTCGCCAGAAATTTTATTTCCAAATCACGATTGGCATCAAGTTTCAAATCGTACTTTTTGCACAGCGGCCGCAACGCATTGAGCAGTTTGCCTGTGTATGTACCGCCGCCGGCATCAGTATCTGCGGCATCGGCAAGTTTGTGCTGATTTATCTCCTTTATCCCCATGTAGAGCATCACCCGTTGCGCCGTGGCGACAGCGCAGTAACCTTTAGAACCCTGGTCTACCATCGGGATATTGGTGATAAAGACATCACAGAAGTCATTTTTGACGATATTTTTCTGCAATGCTTTTACGTCGATACGGTATTTTTCCGCCCTGCCGCTTTCCGCCGGCGGACGGATGGTCACGATGCAGTATTCGCCCTTTTCGGTGTCGAGCATGATGTCGGCATAACTGCACTGCCACAACTCCACATCACTGCGGAGTTTTTTTGCTCCCGGGTCGACTTTTGACCGGCGCGGCTTGCCCAGCATGGCAGTCAGTTCGCGGGAAATCCCCTTGTCTGCGCGCTTGATTTTTGTTCCGGCACGTTTGGCGACATCGCCTTTGTTGGCAAAAATGAGCGAAACCGACTCCATGCGCTGATTTTTACGGTCAGTGATGATTTCGATTTCACTGCACTCCTCCCCGAAAATCTTTCTGTTCCGCAGAAATGCGCTGTGCCTGCCGGGACTGCTCTGCAAAGGCACCCGCGACCGGCGCAAACGCTTCTGACAGGCGGAAAAATCCCACATACCGTCCCCGGTTTCACCGAGAAGCGGCAAGCCGGCTTCCCGGTTGAAACGGTCAGGCGTGATTTCAGCGTAAGCAAATACGCTGAAAAAAAGTGTCAGCAGGGCAAGGAAAGTTTTCATTTTTCCGGAAATCACCCTTTGCGGGCGGCGATATAAGCATCGATCGTCTGGCGCAGAGCATCACTGAATGTGTGAGCAGGCACAAATCCCGTTGCTTTGAGTTTATCCACCGCCGCCATGGAGTGTTTGACATCACCGGCACGTTCGGGCAGGTGGACGATTTTGGCACTGGAATTGGTCAGGCGGATGATTTCTGAAGCCAGATCATTGATGGTGATCCTGCCGCCGTAAGCGATATTGTGGACTCCGGTGACATCATTCATGGCGAAAAAGGCGTTGGCTCCGACCACATCTTTGACAAAGACAAAATCGCGGGTCTGTTCGCCGTCACCGAAAACGGTTATATCCTGATTGTTCAGAGCTTTTTCAATGAAAATCGGCACTGCGGCGGCATACGCGCTGTTGGGGTCCTGACGGGGGCCGAAAACGTTGAAGTAACGCAGACAGGCGGTCTGCAGTCTGCCCTCTTTGGTGAACATATTGCAGTAATATTCGCCATCCAGTTTGGTAATGGCGTAGGGGCTTTTGGGTTCGGGGAACATGGTTTCAACTTTCGGCACGACCGGATTGTCACCGTAAATCGCCGCAGAAGTGCTGAAGCAGAGTTTTTTCACTCCGGCACAGGCGGCGGATTCCAGAACATTTATCATGCCGAGGTTGTTGATTTCGATACATTCGGTGATTTTGGTCATTGATTCCGGCACGCTGATCATCGCCGCCAGATGAAAAACATAATCGACACCCTGCATGGCTTTGTCCACAATGGCACGGTCGCAGATGTCGCCTTTGATGAATTCGACATCGAAACCTTCCAGGTTTTTCAGATAACCGCTGCGCAGGCTGTCAAGCACCCGCACTTCGGCTTTGCCCTGAAAATGTTCCACGAGATGACCGCCGATGAATCCGGCTCCTCCGGTAATGAGAACGCGCATTTTTCAATCCTTTCTGTAATTTGTGACATGATTTGCTGAATTTTTTGACACCTTATTAAATATAGCACACATACTGCCGGGAAAAAAATGGCTGTTCGCGTGAAAAGTATGGATTTTTACGTTTTTTTTGCAGCGGACGACAAAAACTGTAAAAACGCTTGACATATATTATACGAAGTGTTATATTTATATTTCATAATGAATTTTTAAGTAAAAAATATGGAGTTTTTGTGATGAGAGCAGTGTTTGGCACGCTTGCAGCGGCTTTTTTGCTGACCGGTTGCGCGTTGTGGGAAGCGGACAACAATTATCTGCGTCCGGAAGATTTCGCCCGCAAACTGGCGAAAGACGGCATCTATGTGGAAGCGATCCGTCCGCTCAATCCCCAGGTGCTTTCCGCCGGAGCCGCCATGGAATTTAAAATCGGCGGCTCCAGTATCGGAGTCTACAAATATGATACCACCGTCAAGGCGCAGAGAAAGCGTCTGGAATGGATAAAGAAGAATAAAAAAGTTTTTTTCAATGGGATACCGTATCCCGTGTATGAGGTGTCCGGTTCGTTTATCGTCATCGGATTGGACAAGCATAAGGACAAGGCGCGGATTCTTGACTCTTTGAGAAACTTCAAGTGATTTTCCGGCAGACGGCGGCTGAAACATATTGCGATTTGAGAAAGTTTTTCAGCCGTTGTTTATTTTTACAGAGTCTGCCCGGAACCGCGCGTAAAAGCAGGTAGCAGGAAAGGAAAAAAGAAAATGACGAAAAAGTATGTCTACACGTTTGGCGGCGGCAAAACCGAGGGTGATGGTTCGATGAAAAACCTCCTCGGCGGCAAAGGCGCAAACCTTGCCGAAATGGCAAATCTCGGTCTGCCCGTACCGCCGGGATTCACCGTCAGCACCGAGTGTTGCGTTGATTACTTCAAAAACGGCAACTCTCTGCCCGATGGAGTCGATTCGCAAATCCGTGCCGCATTGAAACATATCGAAGAATCCATGGGCATGACCTTCGGTTCTGCGGAAAACCCGCTGCTGGTCTCCTGCCGTTCCGGTGCCCGCAGCAGTATGCCGGGGATGATGGAAACCGTCCTCAACGTCGGTCTGTCACAGCAGACCATTCCCGGACTTATCGCCAAAACCAGCAATGAGCGTTTTGTTTACGATGCCTACCGCCGGCTGATAATGATGTACAGCGATGTGGTCATGGAAAAGGCTGAAGGCATCGAAGCTGCCGAAGGCAAAGCCATCCGCCGTCAGCTGGATGATATTCTGGATGAACTCAAAAAAGAGAAAAATTACGCTTCAGATACCGATTTGACCACTGAAGACCTCAAATATCTCTGCGATGTTTTCAAAGCCAGAATAAAAGAGGTCCTCGGCAGGGAGTTTCCCGATGACCCCATGGCACAGCTCTACGGCGGCATCGGTGCGGTGCTGAAAAGCTGGAACGGCAAAAAAGCTGTCGCCTACCGCCGTATTGAAGGTATTCCGGATGACTGGGGTACTGCGGTCAACGTGCAGAGCATGGTTTTCGGCAACATGGGCGACACCAGTGCCACCGGCGTGGCATTCACCCGCGACCCGGCGACCGGTGACAACAAATTTTACGGTGAATGGCTCATCAATGCCCAGGGCGAAGATGTCGTCGCCGGCACCCGCACCCCCAATCCGCTCAATGCCGACACCTGCAACGAGCAGAATAAACACCTGAAATCCATGGAAGAGCTTTATCCGGCTCTCTACGGGGAACTTTTCGCCATCCGCAACGCTCTGGAAGCTCACTATAAAGATATGCTCGATATTGAATTCACCATTCAGGAAGGCAAACTTTTCATGCTCCAGTGCCGGGTCGGCAAGCGCACCGGCACCGCGGCTCTGACCATGGCAATAGATATGCTCGATGAAAAACTCATTGACGAAAAAACTGCTGTTTTGCGGGTCATGCCCAATCAGCTTGACGAACTGCTCCACCCCATCCTTGACGTAAAAGCTGAAGAAGAGGCGATGCTGCGGGGTGAACTTATCGCCAAAGGCCTGCCCGCCGGTCCCGGCGGGGCTGTCGGTAAAATCTGTTTCAGCTGCGAAGAGGTGCTTGAAGCTGCTGCCAAAGGGGAAAAAGTCATCCTTGTCCGCGAAGAAACCAACCCCGAAGATGTCGAAGGTATGCGCGGCGCAAGCGGTATTCTCACCGCGCGCGGCGGTATGACCAGTCATGCCGCACTCGTCTGCCGCGGCTGGGGCAAATGCTGTATCGTGGGAGCCGGTTCACTGGTCATTGACGGGAAAAAAGGTGTGTTGAAAGTCGACGGCAAAATTTTCAAACGCGGCGAAATGCTCAGCTTGAACGGCAGCCGCGGTTATGTCTATTCCGGAGCACTGCCGACGATGGATTCCAGCGAAAACCCGAAACTGCAGCGTTTCATGGCACTGGCGGATAAATTCCGCCGCCTCGGTGTGCGCGCCAATGCCGACACTCCGGAAGATGCCCGTATCGCCAGAAGTTTCGGTGCTGAAGGTATCGGACTTTTCCGTACCGAACATATGTTCTACGGCAAACACAGCGAGAAACCGCTTTTTTATCTGCGTAAAATGATTCTGGCAAAAAACACTGCCGAAAGAGAAAACGCTCTGGCAGAACTTTACCCGTACATGAAATCCAGTGTCAAAGATACCCTCGTTGCCATGAACGGTATGCCGGTGACTTTCCGGTTGCTCGACCCGCCGCTGCATGAATTTGTCCCGGCGGAAGCAGTTAAACGTCAGGAACTTGCCGATGCCCTCGGTATTCCGGTCGGCGAAATCGACAAGCGTGCGGAGATGCTCCACGAAAACAATCCGATGATGGGACACCGCGGTGTCCGTCTGGGTATCACTTATCCGGAAATCTCCCGCGCCCAGATGAAAGCCATTCTGGAAGCCGCCGTGGAAGTCGGCAGCTGTGTGCCGGAAATTATGATCCCCGTGACCTGCGATGTCAGTGAATTGAAACTGCAGAAAAATATTCTTGCCGAAGTTGCCGGAGAAGTGGCGGAAAAATACGGCAGGGACAAAGTTTCCTACAAACTCGGTTCCATGATCGAGATCCCGCGGGCGGCACTGCTGGCAGACCAGATGGCGGAAGTGGCGGAATTTTTCAGTTTCGGCACCAACGACCTGACCCAGATGACCTTCGGCTTCAGCCGTGACGACATCGGTGCGTTTCTGCCGGATTACCTCTGCCAGAAACTGCTGGATTCAGACCCGTTCCAGACGATCGACACCAAAGGCGTCGGCAGACTTATCGAATTTGCCGTCGAGGGCGGCAGAAAAACCCGTCCGGAACTGAAAATCGGTATCTGCGGCGAACAGGGCGGCGAACCGAAATCTGTTGCGTTCTGCCATGCCGCCGGTCTGAATTATGTTTCCTGCAGCCCCTTCCGGGTGCCCCTTGCCCGTCTTGCGGCGGCGCAGGCGGCTATTCAGCAAGGTAAATGATCCGCAGATAATGGAGTGGGGGCTCTGCATCAGGAGAGTTCCGAAACGTTGTGAATGCAAGCACACTGCGAAGCGGTCGCGGCGTTGTCACAGCTGATGTTTTTTGCAGTCTGCGGGCGTTTGGCTTGGATTTATGATACCGTGCATCGGCTTGCGGAATGTAATTGCTGTTGAGAGAGGCAACGCGCCGCTCCTGCTTGTCACGGCGAACCGCAGCGAAAACGGATCGCGGCTTGGGCGGTACCTTATTTTCGGCGTATGTGGTTTATCGCAAATTCCGCTGTGTATTCACAACGTGTTTATCCCCTTTGGGGTGCAGCATCGGCGTGAGCCACTGCAAAACTCCGGCGCAGAATTTGCCGGAAGCAATACAATTTTTCTCATTTTTTATAAAACAGGGATGAAAAATCATCACGGACGTGCTATATTATAACGATTTTATGTGCAAATCAACTAAACAACTGTAAGGAATTGCAAAATGTACCGTACCCATACCTGCGGCGAATTGCGCAAAGCAGATGCCGGCAAAAGCGTCCGGGTTTCCGGATGGATCCACAGTGTCCGTGACCATGGCGGCGTTATTTTCATCGACCTGCGCGATAATTACGGACTGACCCAGATCGTTATCGACCCGGAGCGTGATTTCTATCAGGCTCTGGATAAATGGCGCGTGGAAAGCGTCGTCCAGTTTGACGGCACTGTCGTCGCCCGTTCCGCTGAAACTGTCAACCCCAAACTTGCCACCGGCGAGATCGAAGTTTCCGCAACCGGCATGGAAATGCTCGGCGAAGCTGAAGTGCTGCCTTTCCAGGTCGCCAAAGATGACGGTGCGCCCGAAGCGATGCGCCTGAAATACCGCTTCCTCGATTTGCGCAAGGAAAAACTGCACAACAATATCATCCTCCGCAGTCAGGTTATCGCGGCTATCCGCGCCTACATGACCGGTGCCGGATTCACCGAATTCCAGACCCCGATCCTGACCGCCAGCAGCCCCGAAGGTGCGCGCGACTACCTCGTGCCGTCACGTCTGCATCCGGGCAAATTCTACGCTCTGCCCCAGGCTCCGCAGCAATTCAAACAGCTGCTGAT
>JAZNAR010000023.1:0-22502 GCA_045586645.1 Victivallaceae bacterium | reverse complement strand
CGTAGTATTAAGGTGTTCATTATATATGGGAGTATGCACTTGTGTCGTTGAGATGGTACGGTTGGATGCCATTGGCAACCAAGTGGGTTTGCTGGTGGTAATTATGATGGGGGCCCCATTAGAGTAAAAGCTAAATACTCTGGGTCTATATCGCGCGCGCGAGGCTTTTTTTTGAAAGCAGCATCAATTCAGGAGACACCGAAAACGGAAATAAACAAAAAAACATCTTCCTCCTGCCAAGCGCACAATGCTGATGCCCAGAACTGTTACAAAAATGCACGCAAACGCCCCTCTGAGCTTGATTGTGCTGTTTTTGGCTCATTGGTGGTGTCTGAGTTATCACGCCATCAGCGTGGCTGAAAATGCCATTTCCAGCCATGCCACACGGAGTCCCTATCGGGGGTTAACGAGCTGCTGTCGCAGTCAACTCAATCAGGCGTTTGGTATGATCTTGTACGGCTGTTGTTGTCAGAGGTTTGCGCCCCATGATTTTGAACATATCCAAACCGTAATCGACCTTTTCCAGAGTCTCTTTCATCGCCTGCAGATTGCCCTTTGAATACCGTGCGCCCAGCTCGCCCTGCCGGGCGTGACCATCAAGGCACTGGATCAGGAACGCATTGGGTTCTTTGTTGGAGAGTTCAGTATCAAAGTTGTGCCGGAAACTGTGGAAAGACTTGCGCTTTGAGATCTTCAGCCGCTCGTGGATACGCCGGTTGAAATACTGCATTTTCCGCAGATAACCATCCTCTGTTCTGGTGAGCTCTTCAAAGAGCTGATCGTTCTTTCTGCGCTTCTTCTCCCAGCGGGTGACAACGTAATCCAGAAAGCCCAGTTTCAGCAGTACTGAATGGATGGGGATGGTGCGGATGCTGGATGAGTTCTTAACCTTCTGCTGACGCTCTTTACTGGGCTGAATCCGCAGGCACGGCAAGCCATCCACCACGCAGACATCGTCCAGATGCAGCTGACAGATTTCATTGAGGCGCATTCCCTGATACAGTCCGATCAGCGGAATCCAGTAACGCATTTCATAAAGCTTGCTCTGGAAGTTCGACTGTTCAGGCATATCGGCAATATCAGCAAATATCTGCTTCAACTCTTTGGGAGCAAAGGGAGGACGCTGTTCTGTCAGGTCGGCAAGTTCAGCCTTTTCCACAAGCCCTCTCGCCGGGTTGTTTGCCATGTAACCGCATTGCACGCACCAGTTGAAAAAGGTTGAACAACCGCTCAGATAGTGGTTCTGGGTCTTCGCCCCGATGGGGTCAGGAGCAGGAGTCATTTTAAGCAGCTCGTTCAGCGACTTATCAGGGAAACGCTTCTTCCGGTTGCTGGGGTATCGGGGAAGAATCCCAGAGCGTAACTCAACGATCATAGCGCGATCAATGTCATGAAGTTTACGCTCAGATCCACAGTATTCCTCGAGCAGCGACAGGAATGCCGACATCGTGTTTCGGGCTTTGCGATCCATCTTACCGCTGGAGGTCTTTTCGTGCACATACTCCTCGATACCCTCTTTCAGCGTTTTTACTTTTCTGATCCCGTAGGGTAACGAAGATGCGGCAATCGGCTGTGCTGGTGCTGATGGTTGTAGAGGCGCAGGTGACTGCGGAGCATTCCATTGAACTGCAGCACGCTGCCACCTCTTGAGATCAGACGATCTTTTTATTGTCAATGCTTCCAACTGTCTGACACGGGACATAGCTCTGCCGTAAGGTGTTTCATGTGCCCTTATCGTGTTTCCCAACTCTTCTTTCGGTGTGGGCTTGGCAAATTCAACCAGTTGTTCAAGGCTCTCACCGGCAGACTCATCAGTAAACCATGGCGGTTCACCTTGGGGAATAGTTATGTCATCCTGAGATAACGCAGTAGACCAGTTGCCGTGTTCATCGGGCGCATCAAATCCATTGCGGATATTCCCCGATGCCCGTTCTTTGAGTATGCGGCAAGTTTCAATCATGCCCTGACAATAGTTCATTATTATCGGCAGATCATTCGGATTGTCGGGATCAATCGGCACGCCCTGATTGTTAACCAGACGGATGAACTCAGGGGCGGCTTTGGCGTTCCGTTCCTGTATTGCTGTTTGATAGTGCCCCATTCCAGCTTCGTATCTCTCCGGTGGGGTGACTTGAGAAAACATACCTTTGGAATCGCGGTAAAGGATATTGGCGCAGGTCTCGCGTACAAAAAGATTCAATATGCCCATGCTGATAACTCCTGACTTGGCTTGTTCAAAAATAAACTTGAGACGTTCACCTAATACCATACAGCGGGCATTGGCTGTATTTATGTCAATTCCCCAGATGGGGTATGAAATCTCTGTGTTCAGATGGGGCTGAAGCATCTTGGGGACCCGGATGCGGAAATACCACCGGCCTTTTCTTTCCTGCAAGTAACGATTCATGTTGAAACCTCTGACTGTGCAAAAGAGGTAGCGGTCAATTCTCCACATTGTGGGAAAAATGTGGGAAAAATGTGGAGCAAACCCTATCCCGCTACCAAATTGATGAAAGTGTCAGAAAATAGCGAAAAAGGGGCAATTTGAGCACAAAAAAACCGTCTTTTCAGACGGTTGAATATGCGATTGGTAGCGGGGGCTGGAATCGAACCAACGGCCTTCAGGTTATGAGCCTGACGAGCTACCACTGCTCCACCCCGCAACGTTGTGCATATAATATACGCGGTGTGAACGCGTTTGTCAAGCCGCTTCAACAAAAAATACGGAACTTTTTATCGGAGTCAGGACGGCGGTACAACTTCAGGAGTGGAAAATTTTTATCACATCAGGTCTTGGGCATCCACATCCACTGCCACGGATACTCCCGCCGGAGGCGTACGGTGCAGTGCAAGCACGCGTATCGCTTCACGGATGGTTTTCAGTCCACTGCCCCGGACGAGCATCAAATACCGGTACTGATTGCGGATCTTTTCGATAGGAGCCGGAGCCGGGGGCGTAATACGGAGTTTTTCATGCTTGTAAACCATCAGTTCTGCAGCAAATCCTGCCGCGTATGCCGCGACAGCTCTTTCGTTACTGCCTTTGAATACAATGGCGATAAGTCTGGAATAGGGCGGGTACTCCAGCATTTCGCGGAATTCGGCGTCAAATTTGGCGAATCCGTCAAAATCCAGTGTGGAAGCAAATTGCAATACTTCGCTGTCGCGTCTGGTTTGAAAAATCACTTCGCCGCGCATTTCGCCGCGTCCGGCGCGTCCGGCGACCTGGGTGAGCATTTGAAATGTTCTCTCCTGCGCCCGGAAATCCGGCATACTCAACCCCTGGTCGGCGTTGATGACTCCGACGAGTGTCACCCCCGGGAAATGCAACCCTTTGGCTATCATCTGGGTTCCTACGAGGATATCCAGTCTGCCCCGGCTGAATTTATCCAGCACCACTTCATAATCATTGGAACTGTGCATGAGGTCGGAATCCATTCTGCCGATACGGGCATCGGGGAATATGGCATGGACGATGCTTTCAAGTTTTTCCGTGCCGCTGCCGAGATAGCGTATTTCCGGCGAACCGCACTCCGGACAGTTGGCGGGCGCGGGGATGATATTGCCGCAGAGGTGGCAGCTCAAAACCTCTCTGGAACGGCTGTACGTGTAGTTGTAGTTGACCGAACACTCCGGACACCGTGCTTCATAGCCGCATTGCGGACAGCACAATGCTCTGGCGTAGCCGCGCCGGTTGAGAAAAAGTATGGTCTGTTCGGCTCTTGCCAAACGTTCACGCACCGCATTTATCAGCGTTGGAGAAAGCAGATTGCTTACCCCCGGTTCCGGTGCCGGGTCCAGGCGGCGGTCGACTATACGGATAAGCGGCGGCGGCTTATCCGCCACCTGTGTTGCCATGCGGCAGAGCAGAAATTTACCGTTGGCGGCATTGTAAAGGGATTCCGCTGAAGGTGTCGCCGAACCGAGGATGACACAGGCGTTTTCCAGTTTGCCCCGGACGACTGCCACATCGCGGGCGAGGTAACGCGGGGATTCGGATTGTTTGTAGCTGCTGTCGTGTTCTTCATCGACAACGATAAGCCCCAGATCGCGGAAGGGGGCAAAAAGTGCCGAACGCGCACCGATGGCGATCTTTACTTTGCCGGAGTTGATACGGTTCCACTCATCGAAACGTTCTCTTTCGGTAAGGCGGCTGTGCAGAATGCTCAAATTGTTGCCGAAACGGGCGCGGAAACGGCGCACGGTCTGCGGCGTGAGAGAAATTTCCGGCACCAGCACGATGGCACTGCGTCCGGCGGCGAGAGTTTTGGCTATAGCCTGCAGATAGACTTCGGTTTTGCCGCTGTTGGTCGTGCCGTAAAGGAGCATGACATGGGAGGA
The DNA here is from genome assembly GCA_045586645.1 of Victivallaceae bacterium. Taxonomy (GTDB): domain Bacteria; phylum Verrucomicrobiota; class Lentisphaeria; order Victivallales; family Victivallaceae; genus UBA1784. The sequence goes on along the minus strand of JAZNAR010000023.1, from coordinate 18,161 downwards.
GGCTCTGCCGGCAAGCATATCATCCACAGTATCCAATGCTTTTTTCTGGTCGGCACTCGGTGTCAGCGGCGCATCCGGCACGGGTTCGACTCCGGCAAGCGGGTCCTGCGGCAGAGCTTTTTCCCGGCATTGGATAAGCCCGGATTTTACCAGCGCGTCAAAGGCTCCGGCACTGAAGTCGATGTCGCCGGAATATTCTGCTTTTACCGCTTCACCTTTACGCATGACCAGCTGCAGAAGTTTTATTCTTTTGGCAAGTCTGCCGTCGTTACTGTGCTCAAGAATGTATTTTTCTGCGGCATCACGGTCGGCGACAGAGTAGACTTTGCAGGTGCGTTCCCTGATTTTACCGTTGCGGACAGCTGCAGGCAGCAAAGTACGCATGGCGTGTTCCTGTGAAGCGCAATAGTATTCTGCTATCCATTTGCCGAGAGCGATGAGATTTTCCGGAATGTCGGCGCGGGTATCATCACTGCCGGCAAGCGGGCGCAGCTTTGCCGGGTCATAAGTGCTTGATTCGCTGAAACTGACGATATATCCGCTGCGGGTGGTCCTGCCGAAAGGCACTTTTACGGCACTGCCCACCCGGAACTGCCCGGGAGAATTTCCGGGAACGATGTAATCAAATTCCCGGTCAAGAGCGATGTCGGTGATTACTTTGGCAATCATTTTTCACCGGCTTCACGCATCATATCGGTAAATTCTTCGCGGGAAAGCTCATGCAGATTTTTGCCGCGGCGGGCAAGTTTCTCATTGAATTTTATCACCGTTTCGGTCATTCTCTCGTGGGTTTCCTCTGAACCGCCGGCGAGATAAAAATTATCCCCTCTGGTCACGCGCTTGTGACCGTCGGAATTGTCCAGACCCACGCCGAGAAGCATGGCTTGAGGATCATGATTGCTGTTTTTCATTTTTTGCTATACCTGCAGGAGTTTCAGAAGTTCAGTTTCAGCAATGCGGCGCGGATGATATTTTCCGTGGTTTTTTCCGCTTCCGGCAGTTCCGCCAGCAGTGCGTTAACCGTTTTGTTGACGGCATCTTTGCGGAATCCGAGCTGCTCCAGAGCTGCCGCGGCATCCGCTCCGGCACTGTCCGGTGCGGGGGGGGCAGATGCCGGGTCGATACCGGAAAGTTTTCCCCGCAGTTCCACGATCAGCCTTTCGGCGGTACGTTTGCCGACACCGTTGATACGGGAGAGCGATTTGACATCTTCAGAAGCCACTGCGGCACAGAACGAAGCCGCAGGCATCGCCGAAAGCACATTCAAAGCCAGTTTTCCGCCGACACCTGAAACCTGGATGAGCTGCTGGAAAAGCTGTTTTTCTTCGATCGCGGCAAATCCGTAAAGCGTGATGGCGTCCTCTCTGACCGCAGTGTGGATGAATAAACTTGTTTCACTGCCCTCCAGCGGCAGTTTGTCAAAGGTTGACAGCGGTATCGCCACTTCATATCCGACACCGTGAACGTCGATAAGGCAGCCGGAAAAATCCTTGCTGATAAGTTTTCCGGAAAGCCATCCTATCATTTATCCACCTCGATATCCAGAGAGATGTCCATGGAGCGCACCGAATGGGTCAATGCTCCGGCGGAAACGAAATCCACTCCGAGTCTGCCGATTTCTTTCAATCTGGCAAGTGTGATGCCGCCGGAAGCTTCAAGTTTGGCTCTGCCGGCATTGATGGCAACGGCTTTGAGCATCATTTCGTTGGACATATTGTCCAGCATGATGTGTTCGACATGGCACTCTGCGGCTTCACAGACCTCTTCAAGTTTGTCTGCTTCGACCTCGATTTCCAAGTGCGGATAAGCTTTGCGGGCACGTTCCACGGCGCGTTTGATGGCTCCGTCGCCTTCAATGGCGGCAAGTTCGCGGTGGTTGTCTTTTATCATTATGCGGTCATAAAGTCCGATGCGGTGATTGGTCGCTCCGTTGACGGCGACGGCATATTTTTCCAGATTGCGGTAGCCGGGGGTGGTTTTGCGGGTATCCAGCACCACGCAGTTTGAATCTGCCAGCTCCCGGGCGTAGATGTATGACATGGTGGCAACGCCGCAGAGCCGCTGAATAAAGTTGAGTGCAGTGCGTTCCGCAGTGAGAATGGCGCGCGCCGAACCGGAAATCTCACCGAGCAACTCGCCTTTTTTGCAGAGGTCGCCATCTTTTTTGAAGTGGGTGAATTGCAGAGAATGGTCGATTTTTTTGAATACTCTTTCGGCGACAGCCATACCGGCAAGCACCATTTCGTTTTCTTTGCACAGCAGCACGGCTTTGGCAGCGGCGTACTCCGGCACGACGGCGAGTGTGGTGGTATCGCCCAGGTCACCGAGGTCTTCGCTGACCGCCAAATCTATCAATGTATCAACGCGGTTCCAATCGATTGCAGGAATATTCTTATTCATTTTTTTACCCCTTTGTATTTGTAATTTTTACAATTGTTCCTCATCATCTTTTCCGCTTTGAAACGGATACGGAAATCCGTCAAAAACGTGTTCGCTTTTATCTCCATTCAACGCCTGGGCGATGCTCATTACATAACGGTAACTGTCACTGTTTACCGCACATGAAAGCAGCATCCCGGCGAGATATTTCAATATCATCCGCAAACTCCAGAACTCCATACTCTGTGCTTCCGGCGCACGGCAGAGCCGCCATGAACCGCTGCCGAGCAGGAGTTGACCTCTGCCGTCATAAACGGCAAACTCATCAAGGACCCGGACAAGTTTCAATTCCGGCTTTCCCGCCAGAAACACCGCCAGAGCCAGCAGCAGTGACGTCGCTCCGGTACGGCGGTCAAGCACGGTACCGATGCAGAAATTTTCCGGCTGGATGGTCGACTCCGCCGCCGGAAGAATATTTTTCCGGCGCATGAAAAATTCGATACTTTCCAAATCACCGCATCCGGCATTGCGGAATTCCTCACAGAAATCCGCTGTCGCAGAGTGCAGTTCCAGTGCATTGTCCCGGTCGAACCAGAGCAAATGCAGCTCCTCCAGCGCGCGGAGTGCATCCGGGGCATCCGAATTTATCCGGGCGTAAAACGAATCCCGCCGTTTCCGCATCGCCAGTGCGCTCTGCAGCTGGTGCGCCCGGCGGCGCACCACCTGGTCGGAACTTTCCTGAAGCAGTGCCGGCAGTTCACCGAGTTCATCCGCACGGTTGACCAGCTGCGCCAGAAGATTGACTCCGACATTTTCGTCGGCATCATCCAGCATGGAAGCTATATAAAGCAAATCAGGGCTGATCGCCATTGTTTTTGCGCTCCGGAAATTTGCCGAGCAGGGCGTTGCCGGCGATTTCCCGGACATCATCCGGAAAATCGTTTTTGATTATCCAGCGGAGGAATCCGGGTTCATTTTCAGCGATATCCCGCAAGGTTCTGCCGGCGTATTTGCCGAAATTGACGATGACGTCATCGCCGTTCCATTTGAAGCGGCGGTTTTTATCCACGGCATCGGGGTCGCTCATATCGGAAAAATCCGCCAGTTCGGAAATGTTGCGCGGCAATTCCGGATGTTTGGCAAGCTGACCGAGCAGCACTTCCCAGGTGGCGGCGGTATCCGCGGCGGCACCGTGGGCATTTTCCAGCTCTTTGCCGCAGAAAAATTTATAAGCTGCGGTCAGAGTGCGGGGGTAAAGTTTGCAGAAAATAGCGTAGGCGTCAATGATTTTGCGCGAAGAAGTCTGCAGATCCAACCCCGCCCGTTTGAATTCGTTTTCCAGCAGCGGCACATCAAATCCGGCGATATTGTAACCGGCAAGGTCGCATCCGTCCAGATAAGCAAGGAGTTTTTCCGCAATATCCTCAAAGCGGGGGCAATCCGCCACATCGGCATCGGTTATCCCGTGAATGGCGGTTGCTCCCGGGGGGATGGGCATTCCCGGATTGAGCCGCCTGACTGTGGTGCGCGAAGTGCCGTCCGGCATGATTTTCATGACCGCGATTTCCACGATGCGGTCGCGCTGGGGGACAACGCCGGTGCTTTCGATATCAAAGACCGCGAGCGGACGGTCGAAATGCAAATTTTCCAACATGATAATATCTCCATAAATCCAGGGATGGTGTTCCTTTTTAATAATATAAGTGTGAAGAGGGCGGATTGCAAGTTTTTCTTTCTTGACATAACTGCTTCAAAGTGCTATATTACTCCTGAAGTAAAAAGATGAGTGTTTTTCAGCAGGGAGATAATACCATGTCAATGTGCCGCAGTGCAGAAGTCAGCCGTAAAACCGCCGAAACAGATATCGTGTGTACCATAAACCTTGACGGCAGCGGCAAATCGTCGGTCGATACCGGGATACCGTTCCTTGACCACATGCTCACGTTGTTCGCCCGGCACGGATTTTTTGACCTTGAGGTCAAAGCTTCCGGCGACCTTGAGGTCGATTGCCACCATACTATGGAAGACCTCGGACTGGTTCTGGGTGAAGCTTTCGCCAAAGCCGCCGGGGATAAGTCCGGGATCAGACGTTACGGCAGTTTCCTGCTGCCGATGGATGAAACGCTGGTCATGGTCGCACTGGATATTTCCGGCAGACCGGGACTTTATTACGATGTCACTCCGCCTGCGCAACAGCTCAACGGCATAGATACAAGGCTTTTCCATGAATTTTTTCAGGCTTTCTGCGTGAGGTGCGGTTTGAATATGCACATACGCATGATAGTTTCCCACGAAACGCATCATCTTTTTGAAGCGATATTCAAAGGTGTTGCCAAAGCGTTGGATCAGGCGACATCGTTTGACCCCCGCATAGAAGGAGTCCTTTCCACCAAAGGGACGTTGTGAAATTTTCCGGTACCGGCATTTTCCGGTGCCGGATTTTTTTCATCCGGAGATGATGCGGCGGAAATACCGCAGTAAATATTCCGGGAGTCAACTTGACTAAATAGAGATAAGGATGTATATTACATCCCGGTCTATTGCAGGGGAATTTTCCCGGCAGAAAAGATTTTGTCACAGCAAATGAAACAGAGATAAATAGTAAATTTGATATAATTTTTTTGAAAAAAGAGGCTCATCATGGCGCAGGACAACACTATTAAAAAAGTTCTTATCATCGGTTCCGGTCCGATCATCATCGGTCAGGCGTGTGAATTTGACTACTCCGGCACACAGGCTTGCAAAGCGTTGCGTGAGCGCGGTTACGAAGTGGTGCTCACCAACTCAAACCCCGCGACTATCATGACCGACCCCGGCATGGCAGACCACACTTATATCGAACCGCTTACCACCGCCAGTCTGGAAAATATCATCGCCAAAGAGCGTCCCGATGCCCTGCTGCCCAACCTCGGCGGTCAGACCGCACTCAATCTGGCGATCTCGTTGCATGATGAGGGCATTCTGGAAAAATACGGCGTCAAAGTCATCGGTGTCGACCTTGAAGCCATCAAACGCGGCGAAGACCGCATCGAATTCAAAAACACCATGAACCGTCTCGGCATCCCGATGGCGAAATCCGAACCGAGTTATTCTGTGGAAGAAGCGGAAAAAATCGCTCTGGAACTCGGCTATCCCGTCGTGCTGCGTCCGGCTTACACCATGGGCGGCACCGGCGGCGGCATCGTTTACAATGTGGAAGAACTCCGTGAAGTCGTTTCCCGCGGTCTTGCCGCAAGTTTGATAGGTCAGGTGCTGGTCGAGGAGTGCGTGCTGGGCTGGGAAGAGCTGGAACTGGAAGTCGTCCGCGATGCCAAAGGTCAGAAAATCACTGTCTGTTTCATCGAAAACGTTGACCCGATAGGCGTCCACACCGGCGACAGTTTCTGCGTGGCTCCGATGCTCACAGTTTCCAAAGAAGTGCAGGCCGAACTGCAGGATTACAGTTACCGTATCATCGATGCCATCGGCGTTACCGGCGGCTGCAATGTCCAGTTCGCCCGCAACCGCGAAGACGGCAGAGTCATCGTCATTGAGATCAACCCCCGCACGAGCCGTTCCAGTGCGCTGGCTTCCAAAGCGACCGGTTTCCCGATCGCCAAAATTTCCACTGTCCTTGCCACCGGAGTCACGCTTGACGAGATTCCCTACTGGAGAAGCGGCACTCTTGACAAATACACTCCGGACGGGGAGTATGTCGTGGCTAAATTCGCCCGCTGGGCATTTGAGAAGTTCCCGCAGGCAAAAGATGCTCTCGGCACCCAGATGAAAGCTGTCGGCGAGGTGATGAGCATCGGTAAAGATTTCAAAGAGGCTTTCCAGAAAGCTATCCGTTCTCTGGAAATCGGCAAAAGCGGTCCGGGACTTGACCGCAAGATCGAAGCACTTTCTCTGGATGAGTTGCGTCCGCTGGTGGCTTCACCGTCAAGTACACGTTTCTTCCACCTCTATGAAGCATTCAAAAAAGGCTTGAGCGTCAATGAGGCATTCAAACTGACCAGTATCGCAAAATTTTTCCTCTCTGAAATCCAGGAACTTGCCCTTTTTGAACTGGAACTCGCCCGCTACACCTGGATGGCTCTGCCCGATGAATTGCTCGCCAAAGCCAAAAAACTGGCGTTCTCGGATAAATATCTTGCCAGATTTTTCAACGTGTCGGAAAAAGATGTGCGCGTCCGCCGCATGGGTATCGGCTGTGTCGCCACATTCTGCCGGGTGCCGGTTTCCGGCGTGGAGAACGGTGAAGATTACTACTACTCCACCTACAGCGGTGCCAAAGATGAAGTGCCGGTTTCCGGCAAGCGCAAAATCATGGTTCTCGGCGGCGGTCCCAACCGTATCGGTCAGGGCATCGAGTTCGACTACACCTGTGTCCATGCCGCATTCGCCCTGCGCGACGCCGGTTTTGAATCAGTGCTGGTCAACTGCAACCCGGAAACGGTTTCCACCGACTACGACACCAGTGACAAACTCTATTTTGAGCCGCTGACCACAGAAGATGTGCTGGCTATTTACGCCAAAGAGAAACCCGAAGGCGTCATCGTCCAGTTCGGCGGTCAGACTCCGCTCAATATCGCCCAGGAGCTCAAAGATGCCGGAGTCCGCATCGTCGGCACCCAGCCCGAAGGCATCCGGCTCGCAGAGGACCGCGAATATTTCCGCGAAAGAATGCTTGCGCTCAAAGTCAATCAACCCGAAAGCGGCATCGCCCGTTCTCTCGATGAAGCTGTCCAACTCGGTCGTAAGATCGGCTATCCGGTGATGGTGCGTCCTTCATTTGTTCTCGGCGGCAGGGGCATGGCGGTGCTGTATGATGAAAAAACTCTGGAAAGATACGCCGTTGAGGCCATTCAGGTCAGTCCGGAATATCCGATGCTCATCGACCGCTTCCTCGACCATGCCATTGAGTGTGAAGTCGATGCCATTTGCGACGGCGAAGATGTCTATATCCCCGCAGTGATGGAACACGTTGAACTTGCCGGTATCCACTCCGGTGACTCCGCCTGTTCCATCCCGCCGGTGACACTGGCGAAAAAACATCTTGACATCATTGCGGAAAAAGCCGCTGCGATTGCCCGCGACTTCCGCGTGGTGGGTATCCTCAATGTCCAGTTCGCCGTCTGTGAAGACAAGGTGTGGATCATTGAAGCCAACCCCCGCGCTTCCCGTACCGTGCCCATCGTTTCCAAAGTCACCGGTGCGCCGATAGCCCGTATCGCCACCAATTTGATGCTGGGAGCGAAACTTGCCGAATTCAAATCGCTCCTCCGCAATCCGCCGACAAAATATTTCGGTGTGAAAGAGGCGGTTTTCCCCTTCAATATGTTTCCCGAAGTCGACCCGCTGCTCGGTCCGGAAATGCGTGCCACCGGCGAAGTCATGGGACTGGCTCCCACATTTGGCATGGCATATTACAAAGCCCAGCAGGCGGCGGGTTCACAGCTGCCGTTGAGCGGAAAAGTGCTGGTCACTGTCCGGAGAAAAGACCGCGAGGAGATGCTGCCGATTGTCAAAGGACTCGTGGAAATGGGATTTGAACTCATCGCTACTGAAGGTACCGGCAGAACTCTGGATGAACACGGCATCGCCCACCGCAATATCTGCAAGCTCAACGAGGGCAGACCCAATGTCGCCGATTTGATCCGCAACCGCGAAATCGACCTGATCATCAATACTCCGATGGACAGATTGAGCAAAATTGACGACAGCTGCATCCGTATGCTGGCTATCCAGTACAAGATCCCGTATATGACCACAGTCGCCGCCGCGCGCGCCACTGAAACCGGTATCCGGGAAGCACGTCAGGGCAACCCCGTGCTGAAGTCACTTCAGGAATATCTGGCGGAATAAGCCGTAATTTGCCGGAGGGAAAACGGTTTTGGAACTTGCGCTGATAATATTGATATTTCTGCTTGCGATAGCGATCGCTGTAGCCGCATCGTTTTACCGCAAGGCACATGAGCTGCGCATGGATCTCACCGGTGCAGTCATGGGGCGCACGGAAATTTCCAACTTTTTGTCACGTTTTGCTTCCGGAATCAACTGCGAAGACGGTCTGGATGGTGCCATGCACTCCACCGCCTGTTACATCCGGGAGCAGATAGAAGCCGGCAGTGTCGCAATATACGGCGTTTCCGGAAATAAACTGACTGCGCTCGGCGTGTGCGGGGATTTTCCGCTGCTGACCGGCGGCAGTGTCACTTACGGTGATACCCGGCAGGTGCTGGAAACGCTCCGGCGGCATCCGCTGAATGCCGGAGAGGGATTTCTGGGCAAAGTCGTGGAATCCCGGCGCAGTGATCTGGTGCCGCTGGCAAGTGTCGACCCCCGGTTCGACCGGGTGGCGGGCAGCGACAATCTCGGCAGTATAATGGCTACCCCGATGGTCAAAGACGGAGTGGTTTTCGGCGTGGTATGCGCTGTCGGCAACCGGATGCTTGAAGGTGCGCCGTTTTCTGATACCCAGTACAACCGGTTCCGTTCGCTTGCACCGCAGGTGCTCATGGTGCAGCAGCTGGTGCAGGTTTACGGCGAAATAAACCGGCGGGAAAGGATAGACCAGGAACTGGCATTTGTCCGGCAGTTCCAGAATTCGCTGCTGCCGCCGGCGGCACTGACACTGGGGGATTTCTCGGTATGCGCCCGCACCACCAGTGCCAAAGAGGTCAACGGTGACTTTTTTGATATGGTGCAGATAGATGAAAACCGTCTGCTGGTGATGATAGGCGACGCCTGCGGCAAGGGTATGCCCGCGTGCATACTTGCTTCCATGACCCGCAGTTTTGCCCGCGCACTGGCATCTGAATTTACCACGCTGACCAAATTTCTCCGTGATGTCAACCACAATCTCAACCGCGATTCCGATGATGACCGTTTTATCACCATGGGATGCTGTCTTATCGACCGGCGCGGCGGGTTGCTGGAATTCGGCAGAGCCGGACATACCGACATGATAATGCACGTTCACGGTCATTTGCGCCGTCTTTCCCCGCGTGGGACTGCGCTGGGGATGCTGCCGGATGAAGATGCTGAATTTGATACCATCTGTCTGGCAGTCGATCACGGCTCAAGCATTATGCTTTATTCAGACGGTTTGAGTGAAGCACTCAACCATGACCATGAGGAGTTCGGTTCGGACAGACTGGTGAATGCGTTTCATGTTGCCTGTGAACACCGCGATACACCCTCGGGCATCATTGATGAGGTCATGGCGGCAGTGCATGAATTTGAGTATGAGCAGAACGATGATCAGACCATCGTGATGATACGCCGTGACTGAACCGGAGTTTGACTGTGAAAAATCCCATACTTTTGAAAAAATCCGGAAAAATTTCCCCGCTGACATGGAAAGAGGAAATACGCTTTTCTTTTGATGAGATGAAGCTGTTTTCCGGGAAATTTTTTCTGGTTCTGCTTTTATTGACGGTCGTATGGGTGAGCAGCTGTCTTTCACCGGAACTGCAGAAACGTCTTATAGATGCTTTCAACCGCAGTGACCGCAACGGAGTTATTCTTTTCGGGATGCTTACGGCAGCGGCACTTGTGTTGTGGCGCGGCGGGGAAACGTTGTGGAATCTGCTCTCATCGACGCTTTATATCCGGGTCAGTGCCCACATGAAAAGAGGTTTTTTCCGCCATTTGCTGAAATTGCCGCTGGGAGTTATTGAATCCGGCGGGGCTGGGTATCTCGGTCAGCGTCTGCATCTGGATGTGGAAACGGTCAGTTCATTTCTGTGCGGCGGATTGTTTTATCTGCTGTTGAATTTTTTCAAGTTGAGCTGTGCGGTACTGCTTTTGAGTATGCAAGCTCCGGAAATGATGCTGGCGAGCGGTCCGGTACTGCTGATATTTTTCATATTGGTGTGGATATTCCGCCGCCGGCAGTTTGAATTGAGTGCCAGAATCAATGAAGCGGCGGCAGAGTACCGGCGCAATATGCAGAATTCCCTTGACCGCATGACGCTGTTCAAAAGCCGTTCAGCTGAACGGCGGGTCGACCGGCGGGTCGGCAGAAATCTTGACCGCTTGACCATGCTCCGGCTCTCCCGCGTCCACTGGGAACGTTTCTATACGGTTTCTCTGCAGCTGATACCTGCGCTCTGGTGCGGATTGGTGTGGTGTTACGGCGCAGCCCAGGTGTTGAACAAAAACTGGACCCTCGGTGAATTGTGGGCGGTCAGCGGTTATATGCTGCTGATATTTTCACCCGGAAAGATGCTTTTTTCCGGAGTGCTTGCCAAACGCAACTCCGATGCCGCGATGGCGCGGCTGCTGGAACTTAAACGTATGCTCCCGGAAAACTGCAATGAAAATGCCGCCTGCAAAACAAAAGCCGCTTCCGGCAGTGTGTCTTTTGACAGGATATCTTTTGCTTATCCGGGAAGCCGGAGCGTGTTCAATGGTTTTTCACTGGAAATAAAAGACGGCGAACACATCGGCATTTACGGACCGTCCGGCGGCGGCAAAAGCACATTGGGGGCGTTGCTGCTGCGGTTGTACGATGTTTCCGCCGGGGAAATACGCCTGGATGGGCGTCCGTTGAAAGATTATTCGCTGTATGCACTGCGGCAGTCAGTCGGGTACATCGGTCAGGCGACAGAGCTGTTTTATGCCAGCGTCCGGGAGAATCTTTCCCACGGCGGCGGTTATTCAGATGCCAGAATATGTGAAGCTCTGCGTCAGGTCGGTCTGGGAGCGCGGCTGGATGAAAATCCGGAGTTGCTGGATTTGCAGATCCGCGAAGACGGTAGTAATTTCTCTGCCGGAGAGAGATTGAAACTCGCTCTTGCGCGGGAACTGCTCCGCGATACCAAAGTGCTGGTGCTTGATGAAGCGACAGCTTCACTTGACCGCGAAAGCGAAAAGACCGTTTTTGAATTGCTCCGCGGTGAATGGAAAAAACGGAGTGTCATATTTATTTCCCACCGCGAATTTCCCGACGGAGAGATGGATAGAGTCATAAAAATCGGTATATGAGGTTGACGAACTTCCGCATGGATGAAAATCCATAACCAAAGGAGGTTTGTATGACCGGATTGAATGATGTTCTTGCGCGCAGATACGGGATTTACCGGGCGGGGTTCGCCGGCAGAGAGCTCGGTGAGTTGGCTCTGGCACCGGAAATATGTACCGATTGCGAAACAGTGACAGTACCGGTATGCGATGAAAATGCCGCATCCGGATACGATGAAATAGGCAATATCCCGCGATTGTTCGGCAGTGCGGCACTGCGCTTGTTTGCCACTGATGCGGTGTGGAAAATCGTGGCGGAAAACAGCGGCAGTACCGGAGAATTGACCGTTGAATCAGAGCATTGCAAGCTGGTGTTTCCGGTGGCGCATTTACTGCCGCGCTGGGAGTTCACTCCGACAAGTGCCGGAGCGCATACGCTCTGTATCCATTTCCAGTTGAAAAGCGATACCGCGGGAAAAATATTTTATTACATCGGCTGATGAGGTGATAACTGTGTGCCGGCAGCAGGAAAAACCTTGATTTCAGAGAGTTTTGAAACAGTGTCTCTTGACAATGTTGCCAACACCTGCTATATTAAACGGGTGTAAATCATGCGGGCGATTAGCTCAGTTGGTTAGAGCGTCACGTTTACACCGTGAATGTCGGCGGTTCGAGTCCGTCATCGCCCACCAGATGGTATTGTAAGGGTATTTTGGACAATTTCTGTTGGAAAATTCCAAAATACCCTTTTGTTTTTACTCTGAAAATTTTGCTTCTGCGGCACTCGGAGTGAGCATTGCCAACTTCTGATGCGGACATAACCTTGAATAAATTTTTGTAAAATTCTTCCATTTTTCTCCTTTTCTCCTGCCATTTTGCCAATAATTCAATGATTTTATGTTGACAATATGGGTTATAGATAGAGATCAATGATTTATGCAATAAGCGTTCATAAGGAAAGGAAAAGAAAATGGAACTTGATCAAGTTATGCAAATGCTTAATGAAAAAACGGAAATCAAACTTGTAAAGTTCATTTCAGACAAAGGACCAAACAGTTGTGAAGAATGTCTCAAACATCACGGTGAAATCTTTCAAACTGATGATCCAGATAGACCGGAACTGCCTATCCACCCTAATTGCCGCTGTAAATATGAGCCGCTGACTCAAGAAGAAGTTATCTCATATCAGGAGGATGTGCAAAAAATCAAAACAGAGCTTATTAAGTACGGTAACAAAATCGCTGTCCAAACAACTCAACTACTAACAGAGTGCGACAAAGAGATAAAAACTCAAGCCGTAACACATTCAGCCAATGCTGTTGCGCCTGCCCTCCCTGTTGTTTTTCAAACAATGAAAATAATTGAAAAAGGTAAAACTCTTGAAGAAAAAGTAACTTCAACAATTACAAGTGCAAAGCTGACTGCAATGGTAACTTCCCTTAAGATTGGTCTTGGGACAATGAAAAAAATCGAGCAGGCAGACAATTTTTTACAGGAAAAAATGGAAAGTATAGGAATCAATACCGTATTGAACGAATTAAAATCCTGGCTTTCGCCCATGCAAAAAATTGAGGACTCCTTAAAAAAATGGCATTATGACAGACTGAATAATCCAATGCAGCAATCGTGGGCATTGCCACAATCACCGGAAGAAGCAATACAGCGAGGATTTATGAGAGCACCTGACAGTCAGAATTTGTATCACCGGAATAAAGGACAAAAAGATAATGTGAAGTACCATTCTCCAGAAACGGGGCAGGAGGTTATTTTTAACGGTCAAGGAAAAATTGTAACTGATGTCGAAAATATTGGTACTTATAATTATTTTCCTGCAAGCAGTAAGATTAATAGCACAGAAGATATTATAAATACCATTTTGCATATGCCATTTGATGTTATTCCTTATTATAAATGGGGGAATTCTGAAAATGATACGACCTCGGTAGGGAATCGTCTTTTAGGCCCAGAAAATGGTCCGGTGTTAGATCTGTGTCTGATGGTACTTAAAATGATTCGTAAATTTGAAAAAAATAATTTCAAGTTAGAAAAATAATATCTTGTAAAATATTGCCTGATGGTGTATAATACAGATTATTCAGAGTGGAGATGCTATGTTCAGCTTGGAAAATGTTTTTGTCAGAATATTATTTGCGGTCATCATACAAATTATTTGCCTGCTGACCGCAATCTTTGGTATTGTTTATGCCAGAGAACATGGAAAATGGGCAGGGAGCATAAGATTTTTATCCCAATTAGCCATTTCTTTTGCGTGGTTGGTACTTGGAACAGTAATTTTACCTCGCTTCAATTTCTGCCATTCACTTTCAGGATTGGCTGTATATACCACATGGGGTACTCTTGGAATTGTACCGTTTGTTTTTTCGTTGCTCAAAGTGCAGCAAAAAGAAAATCCATTTAACAGGTACGATGCGATTTTGGGTATTATCACGGTACTGCTTTTTTGTGGAGCGTTGGCAGTTTTGCTTTATTATCAATGCATAACAAACGGCGTCCTGATAGCAGACAAGTTATTTCTTGAAGATAGTTTGAATGCGATCTGTTGTTTTTTTCTACTGCCGGTGATTCTTTTTTTTACTCCGATATTTTCCCTTTCAGCACTTATATCGGGGGCTCTTCGGGAAAAGTTTTCAGGATTTCTCAAAAACTTGCTGCTGCTGGCAGTTGCCCCGGTTGGTTTTATAATATTTACCGGAACCGCACTTCGGCAGTTGGGAAAAATTCATTCCGGACAAGCCGACAGCATATTTTCAATATTTGCAGCAGCAGTCTGTTGGGTGATATTTATGTTTGTTCCATACGGTTTAATGTTATGGTATGGTAAAAAAGAGCAAGATAAGATGAAAATTCACAATGGGATCGCCGGGATATGGGCAGTCAATTTTTTTATGTTGGGACTTTTCCTTTTGGGATACATTTGCAGAGGTCGTTAGCCTTTTTACAGAATGGTAATTTCGAGCGTAGCGGATTTCAAAAATACAAACAGCCGCCCAAAGTTTTCTGCTTGATCTAGACTTGGGAAGAATATTTCTCTGAAATAAAATCATCATCAAACTTAAAAAACTTTTGCCATTTTGAGGGCAAGAGAATTATTTCAATTTTCCTTGCCACCTCCACCATTACTAAATCATTGAGCATTAACGATTTACGTTAGTGCTCTTTTCTTTTATATCCTATCTGTTTTACCCTTAAAGCCTTACCGATAAGTAACTTTACCACAGAGAATGTTTATCGGCGTGTTTTCGGGCGGCAAAACGCTGTTTTCTATCAAAAATCCTCTCTCTTTCTCTCCGGGTAGAGGACGGCGTCCTTTACTCGTTTTGAGCTAAAAATAGCCAATTCCAGTTCGCGGCTTGCCACGCCGTATTGCAATGAAGGCGGGCCCTGACCGCCCTATCGCGGCGTACCGCCGCATGAGATGTTGGCAAACAACATCAACTGTTTTGCAACATCCCCTTATTTTTTTCTGCAATGTGCTGATTGCTTTTATGCTGGCTGCATTATAATATTTCGGTGACTGACAATATCAGCTGATTGCCTTTTTCTTTCAGTTCAAAATTGAAATCACCATAGTCGCAACCTCCATACAGTTGGAGACTGTTATTTTCGCCCAAATACAAAGTGCAATCGTTCAAATCTATTACATCATCCCAATCGAAGCCGGATTTTTTGGTGGCAAGCAGGAAATCTCCCGTCATGCCGTAATCAAAGTTGATATTCAAATCCACCGCATCGCCCAAATCCGTGGTAACATCCCACAGCGATTGTTTTGCCTGCGATTTGTCATTAAGGATAAGTTCGACGGTTTCGACTCCATCCATGCTGCCAACAAGCTTGGAACCGGATTCAATGGAAACCTTGTCAGAATCAGCTGTACTGCCGGTGCGTATATTTCCGGTGATCTTGCTTTTACCGGTAATGGATATATTATTGTCACCATATACAGCATATACAGCATAAGCATAGTCAGCTTGGGCTTTATCGGTAACCTTGGCAGTGATCACAGCATTATCTAAAATCAAGTTACCTCTGGTTATCTTAATCCCACTTGCATAATCTTTACCACTTACGGAAATATTTGCCGAACAGACGATCTCATTCTTTTCATTGCCCAGATTATCTGTGTCACTGAATCTATAGGCTTCGATTCCGTAGGCAGATCCATTTTTGGACTTTACTGTAATACTGCCTTCAAGGCGGTTATTCTGACAACCGGAAACAGAGCAAATATTGGCTTCAACACAAATTCCATAAGCTTCAGAATAACCACTGACCGTGATTTTTCCCAGATTCAAACCGTCTTTATCCACGATCAAATTGCCATTATTAGAATCATAAACCTGAATACCGTATGCCTTATTATTACTGCTGGTAACGGAGAGATTCATTTTGCTCATATCATTGACTTGGAACTCTTTGTTCGAATAAAAACCGTAAGCAGTTCCGGTTGCCGAAATTTTGATCGTATCAGAAATCTTATTGGCAGTAAAAGCGTCTGAACTGTGGAAAGCATAACTTACATAAGTGGTATTTTTATTACTGCTTTGGGCGGTAATGGTTTTGTTGCCGGAAATATTGCCGACATTGATACTGCCGTTCACAGTGTATAATCCATAAGCTCCGGCATTGTAACCATTGGCAGAAATGTTCCACGCTCCGGTAATATCATCTGCATAAACATCGCTTTGAGCGGAGACTGCTCCGGCATAAACTATGCCCTTATCCCGATTTTTATTTTGAGCTGAAACCTTCAACTTACTGGAAAATGTACCGATGAATTCAAGAGTTTGTCCCACACTTTCCTGACAAATCGCAAAAGCTCTGACTTCTTCTTTACCGTTCCCCGTGGCTTGGGTCGTAATTGCACCGGAAAGATTGGTGATCGTTGCCGAATTTTCGGCGAAAATACCATACGCTTCTGCTCTGGAATCGCTTTGTGCCGTCACCTGAACAGAGCCGGTATTTTTGCCGCCTAAAATAAGGTCGGAATCAGTAAAATATAAATCATTGCCAGCCGAAATACCGAATGCCTTGACATTGTATTTATCTTTGACATTAACTGCAATGGAGCCGCTGAAGCCGTCGGTGATTACTAAATCATCGCCATCTGTAATCAATGCTGCAGTGCGGCTGTCGCTGGAATCAGCATTACCGGTGCTTTTTACGGTGATCTTACCGGTAAGTTTTTCCAGAGTCAGAGACCCGGCGAAGATTGCGTAAGTTGTCGCCGTATTACCGGAACAATCATTTGTGATATTGAATTTGCCGGAAATATTTCTGGCAGTAAAATCTCCGGTTTTCATCCCATATACGGCAAGCTCTCCATACGCTTTGCCTGAAACTGTGAAGTTGCCGGCAATATCTGTTGCGGCACAATTAAGCCCCTGTGCGGTGCAATCCAAATCTGCGGCAATGATTCCATAGACCTCAAGATCTCCAACGCCGGTGTTTTGCCCCGAAACGGTTACATTCTGCAAAAATCTGCCGCCCTGAATTTTCAAAGCGGTATTTTTCATATTATAACCGGCAACTGTGCTTAAAGTTGAACCTTTACCGGAAACTTTCAGCATTTTTGCCGCATTGTTGGAAACAAGCGTGAATTTTTCAGCACTTGAAGAAAAAACACCGTAAGCGCGGTCGCTGAAATCCTTTAAATCAACGGTAATATTGTTATCCAACACCAGAGTATGTTGAGTCAAATTGGCATTTATGGCAGTAGAACTGTTTTTAACAGTCAAATCAGCTTTGTTGGTAAAAACTGTATATTTTCTGTGGAGAGAGTAATCTCCGAAGGCTTTTTCCTGAATAACTTCAGCATCATCACTTAAAGCATTCTTGAGCATAGCCGTTACATAAAGATCATTGCCTTTTTTGTAGAGTCCATAGGTATAAAGTTCATTACCTTTGATAAGATTATTCTGCATTGCATCAAACTGCGCATTGCTGAATAGCTTTGTCCAGTCAATGTCACTGCTTTTACTGATAATCTTGAAATCACCCAGCAAACCGAATTCCACGGAAATACTTGTATAGGTTTGCGAAGTAATACCACTTGCCTGCCACATGACATTGTTCTTTTGGGTGGCATCATTGATATTCAAATTCAAACTCGTTACACCGCGGAAACCGCCAATTACCCTGGAACCGGAATCCATATAAACCGTATCAGTACCCACACCGGTACTGATCAAGCCGGTCAATACAGAATTGCCGGTGATCGTAATTGTATTATTTTGGGAATCTTCTGTATACAAGACAAAAGCATTCTGCTCATAACCTTTGCCGGTAACTTTGGCGGTGATTTTTGCATTGTCCAGAATCAAATTTCCGGAACCGAAAGATATTCCGTAAGCCTCTGTTTTTCCGGTGGCACTTACCGTGCTGCTGAATACAATATCTTTTGAAACTGAACTCAAAATGATACCGGTGGCACGATAGGCTTTAGAGGTTGCCGTGATAGAACCTTCAACACGGCTGCGGCTACCGTTATACGCAGTGATCGTATCGGCAGACAAGCCGATTGTACCCCATTTCCCGACGGCTGAAACCTTGCCAAAGTTGAAGACCGGTGAGCCAAGAATAAAACCATCATATTCAGCGTTTTCCACATTTATTGCACAAGCTGAACCATCACTGCAGGTAACGGAGAGGTTCATTTTACTCATATCTTTTATCCGCAGAGAGTTTTGTGCAAAAAATCCGTAAGCATACCCCGTTGCCGAAACAGTGATCTTATCAGAAATCCTGCCAATTGAAACATCATACCCCCGGAAACCATAAGCAACTCCTCCGGCAGCAGAACTGTAACTTTTGGC
>JAZNAR010000022.1:0-10225 GCA_045586645.1 Victivallaceae bacterium | reverse complement strand
TATTTGAATTTTATCCATCTTTGATGGTTACATACAAAAATCACACTCTGGCTGCTATTACCGCAAATTTTCCACAAAGATAAATGCACTCGACACTTTCATATCCGCATTTTTTGAGCATTGCAATTTCTTCCCCTACAGAACATTCCCGGTCAAGTTTCCGTCGTTCCTGCCATCTTTCAAGTTCGGTTTCTGAAAGTCCGCTGTTATAAAGATGTTTTATCCAATGGGTATTGACAAATTCATCCATCTCTTTTGACTCACAACAGAATTGATCGTAATTGATGAACCATCCTCCGGGGGTGATTTTATTTTTCAGCTTTCTGAACAACTCCTGTTTCTGCTCGTTTTCCAAATGATGAATTGACAATGCGGAAATCACCAGATCAAAATTTCCATCCGGCAACTCTCGGGCATAGTCAATTACAGAATAATTGACATTTGAGATATGCTCAAATCTTTGTCTTGCCACATTGAGCATTTCTGAAGCGACATCGGCGAGTATATAATCAGCTTGCGGATAGTGGTGAAAATAATACATTGCCAACAAACCAGTTCCGCTCCCCAGATCAAGAATCCGATGTTTTTCTCCGATAAAAGAAGCCGCAAATGCTGTGGTCTTTTCGTAATAATCATCAAAGCAAGGAATAAATTTTCTGCGACCGGAGTCATATTCATTTGCGATGAGATCAAATTGTTCTTCTATTGTTGATTTTTCTTTCATACATATACCTCACGCTATAATATAACCTCGCACAAGAGAAATACAATCAATAAAAACGCAAAAAGGCGGCAAGATTTCTCCTGCCGCCAGTAAAGGATTGGATTAAAGAGGCAATATGATGCGGAATTCTGCTCCGGCATCCGGATTACTGATAATCTCGGCTTTGCCGTTATGGATGAGAGCGATGTGTTTGACGATTGCTAATCCCAGACCGGTGCCGCCAAGTTCACGGCTGCGGGATTTATCCACACGATAGAAGCGTTCAAAAAGCCTGTCGTGATGTTCAGGTGCAATACCTATGCCATCATCTTTGACCGTCAGAACTGCATTCGCACCTTCCTGTGTTACGCTTAATGTAATGTTTTTGCCATTGCTGTAACGCAGTGCATTTTCTACAAGGTTTATCAATGCCTGTTCCAGAAGATCCGCATCTCCAGATACAGTCAATGGCAAATTATCGGCAACTTTTAAGTCAAAACCGCATTCTTTGGCATGGTCAGTTTCAATATCAATTACATTATCTACAACACTGTTTAACACGATTTTTTCTGATGTTGACTCTTTTCTGGGAGATTTTTCCAATCGGGCAAGATGCAGAATATCCTTAACCAGATTATTGAGTCTCTCTGTGTGTTTTTTCAGCATGGCAGTCAATTTTGCCCGATTTTCGGGATTACCGGTTTCCTCCAAGGCTTCCGCCGCTCCAGAAATGCAGGTCAATGGTGTTTTGATCTCATGGGAAACATTGGCAATAAAATCCGCCCGGAACGATTCCAGTTTCCGTAAATTGGTTAAATCAGTAATTGTCAGAAGCAGACGTTTTTCTCCGCTTTTATACAATACGGCTCCTTTTATCCACAGAGATATATTTTGTCCGTTACGGTCAAAGAAAAACTCTTTTTCAAAAGACTCCTCGCTTTTAATTGTTTTCTGAGCTTCTTCTACCAATTCCGGAATATGACAACGGTTCAGATGAAAGGATTTATTCCTGTCAAATTTCAATAACTCAGCGGCAGCGTTATTCGCTCTGATCAGAAAGCCATCACTCTGAAAGAGCAGAACTCCTTCACTCATTGTATTAAATAAAGCTTCGCGTTCATTACGTTCAAAAGTAACTTGTGTAAGCTGATTTTTTAATTGTTCGGTCATTTTTGCAATATCTATTGCCAAATCACGGATAATACCATCCGGTGGGATTTCAATAACCTTATCGAGATTTCCATCGGCAATATCCTCTACACTCTGCTGAAGATTTATTAAAGGTTTACGCACAGCTTTTACAATGTAGATTGTCAAAAACAGGACGATTTCAGCACCGAACAGCAGAGCCCAGAACATATTCAATCTTGAAATATCAATAATTCTTCCCACTTCCGCAGTTGGGATGGCGCTGCGTAAAACATATCTTTTGCCATTGCAATCAACAGGCATTGCATGATAAATCATCTTTTGATTCAAGCTGGAACTGTAGCGGATGGTACTGGAGGCTTCACCTTCCAATGCTTTTTTTACCTCACTTCTATCTTTGTGATTGTCAAAGATTCCGGAATTTTCTTTGGTATCTGCGACCACCTTACCTGTGTCATCAATCAATGTTAAACGCAAAGTATGCCCTTTTACAGAATCACAAAATTGTTTGATTTGAGCAAAATCATTATTTTGCAACATAGGAGTGATGACCGCAGCAGCCAATTGCGCTTCCTGCGCAATATTATTTTTTGCATCAAATAGATACCCTTCTTCAAATTTTGCTATCTGCCAGTAAAGAAATGCTGCAAATGCCGCAATCAGAACCGTTGCAAGTAAAGGAAGCGAAAAAAGCAGAGAATCACGTTTTTTCATTGCCAATTCTCCTGTTTCATACGATAGCCGATACCGCGTATCGTTTCAATGTTCTTAGTGCCCCATTCGCCCAATTTTTTCCGTAAATTGACGATTTGAACATCTACAGAGCGTTCGGTAACAGGATAGCCGTCACCTTTGATACGCTGAATGATCTGATTACGGGTATAGACTCTGCCGGGATGTTTGGCAAAATGGGAAAGTATTTCAAACTCGCTGAAAGTAAGATCAATATTTTCGCCATCCAGTTTGCAGTAATGCTGTTCCGTATTGATCAACAGTGATCCCCGCCGGATCTCGGAAGCTGAACTTTGTTCAGACTGTTCCCGCAAGTGAGCCCGAACTCTGGCTATGAGAATTTTCCGGCTGAAAGGTTTGGTGATGTAATCAACTGCGCCCATTTCCAATCCCAATACGATGTCGCTCTCTTCACTTTTGGCAGTCAGCATTATTATGGGAATATTGCGGGTGTTTTCCTGCATTTTCAAGGTACGGCAGACCGAAAGCCCGTCCATTTCAGGCATCATCCAATCAAGCAAAACCAGCGACGGCTGATAACGTTGAACTTTTTCAATGGCATCTCTGCCGTTTTCAGCCTCAATTATTTCTGTAAGATTGGCCTCCTCCAGTGCCATACGGACAAGCTCTCTGATGGAAGGCTCATCATCTGCGATCAATATTTTATAACTCATAATTTTTTCTCCGTTTCATGGCAATGCCGGATAATTTTTCCGCTTTCAAGGTAAATCACATCTTCTGCGATATTGGTGGCAATATCAGCAATGCGTTCCAGACAGCGGGAAATGGTAAGTCCGTTAAGATAATATTGTGCGCAGTCGGGATATTTCAGGATAAATGTCCTGACAACACCATAATTATCGTGATGGATCAAATCTACTTTTTCATCTCTTGCAATCACATCCTGTGCCAAAACTGTATCGTGATAAGACAGAGAATCCAAAGCATCTTTCAGCATACCACACGCTATATGTAACATATCACAGAAATCAAATTTTTCAATCTTTTGATTTTTGAAAGAGTCAATATTTCCGACCCGTTCTGCCATATTTACCGCCAGATCACCGATGCGTTCCAGTTCGCTGTTGACCTTCAAAATCGTGATAATTTGCCGCAAATCCGAAGCTACCGGCTGATGCAGAGCAAGGATCTTCAGACATTCTTCCTCAATCTCGATTTCCATTGCATCAATTTTTTCATCTCCGGCAATGACGGAAGCAGCTTTTTCAAGTGAAACCTCTTCGACTGCTTTGCCGGAAAGTAAAACTGCTTCTTCTGCATATGCAGCCATTGAACCCAGCATACTCTGCAAATTGATCAACGCGTTATTAAAATGTCCTTTCATCATGAAAACCTCCCGGTAATATATTCTTCAGTTTGTTTGTTTTTGGGATTGGTGAAAATATCTTTGGTTTCTCCGTATTCAACGATACTTCCTTTGTAAAAGAACACCGTCTGATCGCTGATTCGTGCCGCCTGCTGCATATTGTGCGTTACGATAACAATGGTAAAGCGTTCACGCAAACTATCCATAAGTTCCTCGATTTTCAGCGTTGCCACCGGGTCAATGGCGCTGGTAGGTTCATCCATAAGCAGGATTTCCGGTTCAGAAGCGATCGTGCGTGCAATACACAATCTTTGCTGCTGACCTCCGGAAAGAGCCAATCCGCTGGAGTGGAGCTTATCCTTGACTTCATCCCAAAGTGAAGCTCCACGTAAAGCCTGTTCAACTTTTTCCGCAATAGTCTTTTTATCAAGTTTGTAGTGCAAATGCAAGGGATATGCCACATTATCAAAGACACTCATGGGGAACGGAGTCGGCTTTTGAAAAATCATGCCGACCTTCCGGCGAAGTTCCAGAACATCCACATCATTATCAAGAATATTTTTACCGTCAATCAGGACTTCTCCTGTGGCACGCTGTTCCCGATAAAGTTCAAAAATGCGGTTGTAGATACGCAAATGAGTTGACTTACCGCATCCGGATGGACCGATAACTGCCGTAATTTGATTGGCAGGGATGGTAAGATCATTATCGAACAATGCCTGATGATTTCCGTAATAAAAGTTGAGTTTTTTGGTTTGGATTTTAATTTCCATATTTTTTCTCCCTGAAAAAGATCCGTACTGTTATGTTGACAAGCAATACCATTGTCATTACGACCAAAGCTGCACTCCAGCCGATTTGATGCATGACTTCAAAAGGTGAATTGGTAGCGTATTCTGTGATCAATACCGGCAAATTTGCTGTAGGTTGCGTAAAATAACCGGTAGGGAAACTGTCGGCAAACATTGCCGTAAAAAGTAATGGTGCAGTCTCTCCGGAAACTCTTGAGAGGGAAAGGAGTATCCCCGTAAGCAAACTATTTTTTGCACTGCGGCAAACGATATAGAGAGTTGCCCGCATCCGGGTCATCCCAAGTGCCAGAGCTGATTCCCGCAGCGTATTGGGAACCATTGCAAGCATATTTTCGGTGGTTTGAACAATCACGGGAAACATAAGTATTGCCAAGGCTGCGGAACCTGCGAATCCGGAGAATTTTCCGGAGGGAACAACGATAAGCATATATACAAAGAGTCCCACCAGAATGGATGGCATACCCATCAACACATTAGAAGCGAATCTAATGGCATTGCCGATTTTCCGGTATTCTTTATATTCAGAAAGAAATATCCCCGCCAGCAGTGCGGGTGATACGGCGATAATTGCCGCACCAAGTGTCATAAGCAAGGTTCCAACAATGGCATTGCCTATACCGTAAGTCATACTGCCGTAGGGAGCAGAACAATTCACAAAAAGTGACGGAGTCAGTGCATCCTTACCATAGCTTATGACAACACATATTACCCAAAGCATAACTGATATGGCAAAAACGATGGCAAGTATGGAAAAAAAGTTGAGCAGATGATTTTTTATTTTCCGCCATAAAAGAGAGCGTTGTTTCATTTTTCACCTCTTTTCGCTTTGGTAACATGCAGAAAGTACTGACTGGTAATTTGAATACCGAGACACATGAGGAGCAATATCACGCCCAGAGCAAAAAGGACACTTCTCTGCAAGCCGTCTGCTTCGGCAAAATTATTGGCAAGTGTACTTGAAATGGTCGTTGCCGAGTCAAAAATCCCTTTGGGCATATTCATCATATTGCCGATGACAAAGAGAACCGCCATAGTTTCTCCCAATGCCCGTCCAAGCCCGATAAATATACCGCCCAGAACTCTGCGGATGCCATAACGCAAAATAATGTCTTTATTAGCTTCCAATTTGGTACAGCCGATTCCGTAAGCAGCTTCTTTCAGAACGGGTGGTGTCATTTGAAGCACATCCCGTAATACTGCACAGATATAAGGAAGAATCATGACAGCAAGAATCATCCCGGCTGTAAAAAGTCCGAACCCGTTATAATTGCTGTTGACAAAGGGGATTTTATCCATGCGCAGAGTGTTGATCATAAAAGGCTGAACATATTTCTGCATCAAGGGAGCCAATACAAATAATCCCCACATACCGTATATGACGCTGGGGATGGCGGCAAGGAGATCCACCGCATACCCCAGAATCATTCCAACTTTTTTCGGAGCATCCACAATAAAAAGGGATGCGGCAAACGCCAGAGGCAAAGCGATTACAAGCGCAATAACGGTCGTGATCAATGTTCCGACGATTGATGGTAATGCTCCAAACTTTTCATTGGCAGGGTCCCAATCACTTGAAACGAGCAACTCCAAACCGAACCTGCTCCACGCTTCACTGCTTGCCCACAAAAGCTGTATGAAAAAGCCTGCCGTCAGGATCAAAACCGGTGCCCCGCAAGCGAGGCAGACGGCTTTGAAAATGTTATCACTTTTCAGAGTGACTTTCATTATTTCAATACCTCACTCTGAATCAATTTGACCACATTTTCCGGGAGCGGTACATACTGCAGACGTTTTGCAGCAGTTGCTCCGGAGGTCAAACACCAGTTGAAGTATTTGAAAAGTTCAGCTTTGCGGTCAGCGGCAAGATCTTTGCGGAAAAGGATGTAGGTCACACCGAGAATGGGATAGCTTTTTTCACCATCCTGATCGGTCAACACCATATAGTAGCCGGGAGCGTTTTTCCAATCAGCGGCGGCAGCTCCGGCAATGAAGTTGTCAATGGAGGGGGCGGTGAAATTGCCAGCTTTATTTTCCAACTGTGCCATGGCAAGTTTGGCTTCCACCGCATAGGTGTATTCAGTATAACCGATAGCACCTTTGATTTTGGCTACATTATTACACACGCCGGGATTTTTCTGTCCGCCGATACCTACAGGCCATTTTACGGAAGAACCGCAACCTGCAACACGTTTCCAATCTGCGGAGATTTTGCTTAAATAATTGGTAAAGATGAAGCTTGTTCCGCTGGCATCCGCTCTGCGGACAACCGTGATGGCAAGATCCGGCAATCCGGGGTTGTCTTTCAGGAGTCTGGGGTCGTTCCATCTGGTGATTTTACCAAGATAAATGTCAGCAAGATTTTTGCGGCTTAATTTCAACTGATTATTATTAACGCCGGGAATATTGACGATGACCACCACTCCGCCGGTGAGCATGGGGAATTGAACCAGTCCCGCTTTATTCTGTTCTTCCAGAGTAAGCGGATTGTCGGAACCGGCGAAATCCACAGTTCCGGCTTTGATCTGATTGAGACCTGCTCCCGAACCAAGACTCTGATAGTTTACCTGCACAGCGGGATTGGTCTGACTGTAAGAGTGTGTCCAATTCTGATAGACCGGGGCGGGAAAACTTGCACCGGCTCCATTGAGAGTTACTTTGTTGTTCTCTGAACATCCGGCAACCGCCAATACTGCCGCGGCAGCCATTGCAAGATTTGTGATTTTTTTCATTTTCTTTTTTCCTTTCTTGAGGTTACAATGCATAAGATACATTTCTTTTATGCATAGTTTGTGAGGGAATTGTTAGTTTTGTGTTAAGATTACTTTTTTTCCGGATCGATCAGGAGTTGACCATATCCGTAAGCCGGGTTGAATTCCATTGCCGGAGGCGTTACTTCGCTCCGGGGCAGAACGATTTCGCAATCGGCAACTACGATAAGCTGTGTCTTTTTCAAAGATTGCCGTTCAGTGGAGAACACCCATCCCAGAAGCGGAATATCTTTCAAAAGCGGCACACCGCCATTGGTGCGCACCTGCTCTGTTTTTTCAATGCCGCCAAGATAAAAACGCTTTTTATTATTGGTAATCATTACCCGTTGAGTTGTGCTGAAATCACTGCTGCGGATCGAGCCGTCAGAATTATATCCCAGCATACTGCGGGTGTTTACGGAAAGATTCAGCACCGAGGCTTTGCTACCTACTTCTGGAGTAACTGAAAGTTCAAACTTGAATTTTTCATTACCACTTTTTACATTGACTGCATTGCCATGTTCTGCTTCACCTTCGCGCGAAGGGATTTTTTCCATTGCAGCATAAAGTGCACCGCTTTTGCGGGTGAATTTCCCGCTTTCTCCGCTCTCAATAGTAATTGATCCGGTGCTTACGACCTGCGCTTTTCCTTTGGAAACAAGAAAATCCAGAAACTTGGTGTTCCATTTGGGATTGAAGTTAAAGTAATCAGTATTCACCGTACCATTGGCGGCAACTGCAGTCAGGACATCTTTGATATTGTAATTTCTCGAAAAATTGGCTCCGGTCTGCAAAAGATGCACACCGTTATTGTTTTTCCAACTCTGGAAATCCACTCCCAGCATACCGTCGTTTTCGCTTTCAAGTTCATACACAGTACAGCTGACCTTGATTTGGGCATGGGGTTTATCGTAGAGTTTGAGCATCTTTTCAATGTGCGGTTTGGAATAAAGTGCCGTGTTGAAAAAGAGAGCATTCAAGTCGCTGTCAACTTCAATCTTGTCTTTGCCGCCGATAAGTTCGGTGGTATCATTGGAGACATTAGCACCGACACTTTTGACCAAACTCTGCAATTCAGACGCACTGCGGTAAAGAGGATAATAGATGAATTTCGGCTGACCTGAAGAGTTTTTGATTCCCGGCTGATCCAAGCGGGCGACCAGTTCATCTATCCCCATGCCGGACGGCGAATTTTTGAAGCGGTATTCTTCAGCAGAAATAATCAGCATTTCAGTTCCGTCAGCAAAACGGACGCACTCCACTCCGCAAGGGACAAAGATTTTCTGTGTTTTTGCCTTGTTATCCTTGCTGTAAGCATTGTAGAAATCGGTATTGCTTCTGCCTGCAGCATTGTTGTAATCCACACGGGCAGACTGTACCATTTCCCGCAAATAAGGTCGGATGGAATTGGCATCGGCGTGTTTTAAGACATAAGTTTTAGTAATGATTTTAGGATCGTTCGTATCGCGGACAAAGTGAACAGTTTCAGCTCCGTCCTTGATGTTAAGCCGCAACTGGGCTTGTACCGTACTGTTGCCATAGGCGGGATTTGCATTGCCGGTAGGCTGCTGATTGGCAAAGATGGATGCGGCGGTCAAAGAAAGAAGAGTTCCGAATAAAAGTTTATTATTCATGAGTGTATAGTCCTTATTTTAAGATTTTCTCAACTTGTGCAACCTTTCCAGCCAATGTGGAGCTTTCTTCATCGGCATTGGCAAGGACGGGATTAACGGATACCAGATAATAGACTTTTTCCTTATTGGTTGTAGTCGTTCCGAAGATATATTTCAATACCGGGACTTCGCAGAGGAACGGTACACCTATCGTCTGTTCAACGTCAAGAGTGCTTTCGTAACGGGTCAGCAGATGTTCTTTACCTGTCGTGTAACTGACTTTGCCGGAGGAGCTGTTTTCGTCATAAAGTTCATTGCCGTGATTATCCCGTTCGACAACAGAACGGATGGTAAGATCATATTTGAAGTTGAGTAATGCAGTTTTATTATCCGGCTGTCTGGCAATGACCGGGGATTGGATTTTCAACGTCAGGTGATTATTGGTCGAAGCATTGACAGCGGATGCAAAATCTTCATCTTTGACCAGATTCTGAAAGTCGGGTGCAAAACTGATTTCCGCATCATGCCCGTTGGTCAAAGTGACATTTGCACTGACTGCAACTTTACCGATACCGTTCTGCTGCAGGATTCTCACAAAGGACATATCAAAAGCGGGAGCAAACATGAAAAATCCGTAAGGTCCGAAAGTGCTTGATACGGCATCGCCGGTAATAAAATTTGCTCCCGCCTCAAAAAGGTTGAGCCCCGGACCATTTTTCCATGCCAGATAATCCAGCCCGATATCCTGCAATTCGGATTCACGGATTTCATAGACATTTACCGAAACAGTACATTGGGTAATGGGTTTATCCAGAAGAGCGAGGTATTTTTTCAAATCTTTGTCCTTATTGATTGAATCTTTCCAGTAGATTTGATTTGTTGCCGCATCGTAGGCGACAACAGCATCCTGATTAGCTCCTTCCGATGCATTGGAACTGATGCCGGTTTTGACCATCAGATTTACTAATTTTTCACCGGGGCGCCATTGGGGATTGTAAACATTCCGGGTGATTCCGGTGCCCTCGATCACCGTTTCAGGACGGTCAAGTTTGCTGATAAGATCGTCAATATAAGAAATAAGCGGCGTCGGACAGGTCACCGCGACCAACTGCTGTTTTCCGGCAGAATAATTTATCCGGTCA
>JAZNAR010000021.1:0-6205 GCA_045586645.1 Victivallaceae bacterium | reverse complement strand
ATGATATTGGTAACGCTGTAAGCAATTTATCTGTGATTCTGCATCCTTGGCGTTGAGTGTGCAGTTGATAAATGTCCCGATTTTCACGCGGCATGTCTTTGTGTCGCATCATCAAACTTTGAAGAGTTTCCCTCAGCCGGTCACGTTGTTTGATTGGAAATTCCATCCAACACATTATATTGAAATACAGAGGAGGCGCATGGGTTTGTTTTCAAACCGCAACTTTTTTTACTGTGGTATTGGGCATGTTTGATGGATTGCTCCGGTAGAAAACGGTATGAAAAAACCTGTTGCACAGAGGAGGAGTTATTATGAAAATGACAATCGCTGATTGGCCGGTTCTATTCGTTTCCGGAGAGTTTTCCTCCGGGAATAATGAAGGACATCGTCTGCGGGAGTTGTTGAAAGAACTGAAGGAAATCGCCGCATGCACTGTTATTTCGGCGACAAGTTATGAAGATGCTCTTGAAATATTCACCAGCCGTGCCGATATCGGATGCGTGGTCATTGACTGGGATCTGGAGTTTGAGCAGAACAATGAAAAAATGGCTCCGGAAATCCTGCTCGACGGCATCCGGAAGCGAAACACCAAAATTCCGGTCATTTTGCTCACGGATCATCTGGAAACAGAAAATCTTTCTGAAGATGTACTCAAAAAAATCAATGACTGTCTGTGGAAGACTGCGGATACTATTGAATTTATTTCCGGCAGAATAGCCAACTGGGTGAAAAGTTATTCGGAAAATGTCGTGCCGGAATTTTTCGGAAAACTTGTAGAGTACTCTGAACGTTACAAATATGCATGGCATACTCCCGGGCATTTGGGCGGGCAGGGATTTCTCCGCGCCCCGTCAGGAGTGGCGATGTACAAATGTTTCGGAGAAAATACTTTTCGCAGTGACCTTTC
This sequence comes from Victivallaceae bacterium, assembly GCA_045586645.1. GTDB lineage: Bacteria > Verrucomicrobiota > Lentisphaeria > Victivallales > Victivallaceae > UBA1784. Next base: position 5,298 of record JAZNAR010000021.1, on the reverse strand, counting down.
CATTTCTGTTCCCGAGCTTGGGTCTTTGCTTGATCACGAAGGAGCCGCCGGTGATGCTGAACGCAATTCCGCCAGAGTTTTCGGGGCTGATCAAACCTACTATGTCTTGAATGGAACCAGCACAGTCAATCAGATCATCTGGCGCAGTCAGGTTTTATCCGGAGATATCGCACTGGTAGACCGCAATTGCCACAAGTCGCTCAATTATGCCATGGTCATTACCGGAGCAACCCCGGTTTACATGATTCCCCGCCGCAATGCCAGAGGCATTATCGGTCCGGTACGTCTGGCGGAGTTTTCTGCTGATTCGATAAAAAAACGGATCGGCGCACATCCTCTGATCAAGGGAAAAAATGAAATGCCGCATATCCGTATGAGTGCGCTTACCAACTCAACCTACGATGGTGTGTGTTACAATACCGGAGCGATCATTGCAGAGTGTGCCGGTTGCGAAGTTATAGAAAATCTTCACTTTGATGAAGCGTGGTATGCCTATGCTCACTTTCATCCGGTTTATGCCGGACATTACGGTATGGCGGTGAAAGAGTGCCGGCAGCCGGTATTCTGTTCCCAATCCACCCATAAACTTCTGACGGCTTTTTCACAGGCATCAATGCTCCACATCCGCAATGGTCTCCAACGCCGTATCGATCCGGTACTTTTCAATGAGTCATATATGATGCATGGATCGACCTCGCCCCAGTACAGCATGATCGCTTCGCTGGATGTGGCAACAAAAATGATGGAAGATAACGGCAGAACCATTCTCGGAGATATTATCCGTGAAGCGATTCAATTGCGCCGGAAAATAGCCGGATTGGAACGTGATTTGCGCCGGAACGGAGATTGGTTTTTCGGGATGTGGCAGCCGCAAACCGTGAAATATCATGGCAATACGGTGGATTTCGCTGACTGTCCGACCGGTTATCTGGAGGAAAATCAAAAACCATGGGTTCTGTCTGCCGGGGATAAATGGCACGGGTTTGAAGATATTGAAGATGATTATGTGATGCTGGATCCCATCAAACTTACGATCCTTACTCCGGGGATCGATGATGACGGTAAATTACTTCAAACCGGCGGTATTCCGGCTGCGATAGTCAGCAATTTTCTCATCAAACACAATATCGTTTGCGAAAAAACAGACTATTACTCCTTTCTGCTGTTGAATTCTCTGGGGACAACCAGGGCAAAACAAGGTTCTCTTCTGGCGGCACTGTTTGAATTCAAAAAGCTCTATGATTCAGAAACACCCCTTGAAGCAGTATTCCCCGAGCTGGTGAACAATCATCCGGAACGCTACAGGGGTGAAACATTGAAATCCCATTGTGAAGCCATGCACAGCTATCTGCGGGAAAATAAAATCATGGAATTGATGCACAATTCTTTTGAGGTCATTCCAGTTCCTGCCATGCTTCCGGTGGAGGCGGCGGCTCATGTTGTCCGCGGCAATGTGGAAATGGTCGATGTTGCGGAATTGAATAACCGTACCGTCGCTGTGATGCTGGTTCCCTATCCGCCCGGCATTCCGGTCATGATGGGTGGTGAAACCATGTCCGGAGAGGCAGAAGCCATTGCCGAATATCTGCTTGCCAGAGAAAAATTTGAAAATGAATTCCCCGGCTACGAGGGTGATATTCATGGTATCACCCGCGAACAACGCGGCGACCGGATCGTTTTCCGCACACTGTGCATCAGGAAATAAATGCAGGAGATTGGAAATATGAAAAAAATTTTTATGAGCATTACCACCATGTCACTGTTGACCGTGGCTGCGGTATTGTCACTGCGTAATCTGCCGTCAGAGGCAGAATACGGTTACAGTGTGATATTTTATCTCATCATGGCTGCGATATGTTTTTTTGTTCCGTCGGCACTGGTTTCTGCGGAACTTGCATCCAGTTGGCCGGAGGACGGCGGTGTCTATCTCTGGGTGAAAGAGGCTTTCGGCCCGAAATGGGGTTTCGTCGCAGTTTTCATGCAATGGGTCGAAAATCTGCCGTGGTTCCCGGCGGTATTGACCTTTGTCGCCTCGTCGATCGCCTATGTATTCAATCCGGCATGGGCGCAGAACCGCTGGTTCGTTCTGATTACGATATGGGTCATGCTGTGGCTGGCGACATTTCTCAACTTCAAGGGAATGCGGTTATCGGCATGGTTGAGCAGTTCCGGAGCATTGGCGGGAACTCTTATTCCCGGGGCGGTGATCATTCTGATGGCGATCGGTTATATCATCGCCGGCAAAACTCCTCAAATCGCTTTCAGCAGTGATGCTCTGATACCTGATCTGGGCAACTGGAACCAGTTGATGCTGCTTTCCGGAATGATGGTCGCTCTTGCCGGGATGGAGATGTCGGCGATCCATGTGACGGAAATGAAAAATCCCGGACGGGATTTCCCCAAAGCGATTTTTGCCGCATGTATACTGGTGATTTTGTTGAATGTGCTTGGTGCATTGGCAATTGCTCTGGTTATCCCGCCGGGGGAAATAAGTCTTGCCGCCGGTGCTGATCAGGCATTTGCCGCAATGTTCAGGATATTCGACATCCCGTGGATGACTCCAATTATGTGCTTTTTGCTCTCTTACGGTGCTTTGACTATGGTCGTCACCTGGGTACTCGGACCATCCAAAGGAGTTCTGGAAGTTGCCAAAGATGGGTATCTGCCAGAATTATGGCAGCGGCGCAATAAAGCCGGAATGCCGACCAACATTCTGATAATACAGGCGGTGATATCTTCATTGCTGGCACTGGTGGTCCTTTTCATGCCGACGATCAGCGGAGCATTCTGGCTGATGTCTGCTCTGACGGCGCAATTATATATGGTGATGTATCTGCTGATGTTTGCTGCGGCGATCAAACTGCGTTACAGCAAGCCGGATATTCCCCGGGCATATAAAGTTCCGGGCGGCAAGGTCGGCATGTGGCTGGTGTCAGGTGTGGCATTCCTCACTTCGCTCTTTGCCATAATAACCGGATTTATTCCGACTCCGGGAGTCCGTGAAAAAGGCACATTTTATGTGTTGTGTTATATCGCTTTTCTGCTGATCGGAACAATTGTATTCATCATTATTCCGCTGTGGCTTTACAAGCACAGTCAGAAGAACCGGGAAGCTGCTGAAAAGCAGGATCAACAGAGTATTTGATGTAAAGTATATTGTTTCCGGCAGGAAATGCATCTGTACTTTTTTGCCGGGAACTGTACTGAAAATTTGAGCAGGAAAACAGGGGGGCAGAGTTGTTACTTCCCGGTCTTCTTTCCCATGGCATTCCTGTTCTTTTCACCGGCAGCGGACTTCGTATCGCTGCCGTTTTCTGTATCGCTATCTATTTTGTTTTCATCTCTGCTCCGGGAAATGAAGAAAAAAGATCGTCTGTTTCGGTGACAGTCTTACTTCATGCGGCGGTAAAAACGGCAGATATTCGGATATGCTCCAGAAATCACTGCCCTCTTATATATTCATCAACAGCGGCAAGGGTGGAGATACTATCGACGGCGGATGAAGTCGCTCACTTGCTTGTCACGGCGTAATAAAATGAAGCCGGATGAAGTTTTCTCGCTATCGCGAGTAAGGATGGTGTTTCTTTTTACTGCGCTTCGCTTAAACGGCGGCAAGCCGCCTTGATTTTTACTTTTGCAATGCTATATTAGCTTCCGAAAGGAAATCGTCTTATGGCTGAAAGCAAATTGCGTACACTCATCATATCTGTTTTTTGTATTGCGTTTTTATCCGGTTGTAGTTCAGCATCAAATATTTCGCCTGAAATCGTTTGCGGTAAATGGCAAATGTATGCCACCGATACGGGGCGCAATGGCAAAGAACAAAAACAACCAATAACTTATACCTTTATGCCAGATGGAAAATATGTTTCCCGTCTTTCCGAAAGTACACCCGAAGAAACAACAGGAAAATGGGAAATAAAAGATGGGAAATTGTTATTAAGTGAAACAAAAAATAATATTGCAGCATATACATATAGCAAAGAACAGGGACAGACCTTTACTTATGTTGCTTATGAAAAAACATTTTTCCCCAAGGGAGTAACTTTTATTTTGCGAAAAATAGTACCCTGAGTTTTTCTGACTGAAAGTGAAGTGATTTTCAGAATTTCATTTCACAGCGTAATTCTGAGTTTTTAAGCTCAAAATGCCTTTCAGAATGGCGGGTGGAGATGAAAATTTCCGCCGCCATTTTTTTGCCTTGATTTCAAGGCAAAAAACATGAAGCCTGAAAAGGCTTTGCTTCATACCGCATCAGCGGTGCTTCATATTTTGCGGCAATGCCGCAAAATGCTTCATACGCCGACTGGCGTGCTTCATAAAAATGAATCCTTTTCAGATGAAGCAACTTCGTTATGAAGCATTTTCCGTTTTACTCCAAATATGAAGCATTCGCTTCGCTCATATGATGTAAAAATGAAAAATGAGAGTTTCGGTTTGCAATACTTCATCACAGATGGTATATTAACCAACGGATATTAAACAACAGTTACACTCAAATCCGGGTCATGCTGATAAAATCCATCAATACAGCAAAAGGAGATGAAAAGTGAAATACTGTATTCTGTTGGCATTCATTTTCTTTATGATGTTTTTTACAGGCTGTGCCGGATTTTCCCGTTTGCCGGAAATAAATTTTGTTGGAAAAAGCCGGGAAGAGATTGTCAGAATATTCGCTCAAAATCCGGCAAAATCGTACGATGGTAAAATAAATCTGATGATACCTGTAAGTCGTCACAATCCGTTGGATTGTAATGGAAATTTATATTTTGATACGTCTGAAGAAGCCATAGTCGATAAACAAATACAAAATGCTCGTGCAATAGGTGGATACAAAACTGAACGCAGTTTTGCCATTCCTGGTGGCTGGGACTATTATGAAGTTGTTTTTGACAAAAATAATATTGCAGTTTCACAGAAAATAACTACTCAATTTGATGGACCGTAAAATATCATTCTGAAGTTTTCAGCTCAAAAAGCATTTCAGAATGGCGGGGGAAGATAAAAAAGTCCTCCGCCATTTTTGTGCTTAAATTGCGGAAAAAGGTACCGTTTGGTACCGTTTTTATTTTATATGGTCCTTAAAATAAATAATTTATTTTATTTGAGTTTGCTCAAGTCAATGCCGGTTGCTTCCTGTATTGTATGATTTTGTTTGCGGGGGAATTGGGAATTTGTTGCAAAACTTTATTTGTGCAAATATTTGGTATTGTCCGGAATTTGCCAACAAAATTATTCAAAATATCCTTACTATATCACCAAATAATTCTTTGCTTTTATTATGTCTCATTTATGTAC
>JAZNAR010000020.1:0-1502 GCA_045586645.1 Victivallaceae bacterium | reverse complement strand
CAGATGAATAATACGGGCTGACCTCTATGCTGCAGTCACCGTCGGCAAGGCGGACAAAATGGCTGGCAGTAAGCTCTTTTTTCATCGCATCAATTTCTTCTTCCAGCACAGCCAGTTCCGGCAATTTTTCTCTGTTCGTGTTATCAAAGGCTTCCTTTGAAATATGCAGCATCCGCATCAGCTTGCTGCACATTTTTCTGATGTCCTTCTGCGCTTTCGGGGAAAAAGCGAGCTTTTTCGCGGACATTTCCGCCGCGATCTCATAAAAATTCTCTGCATGGTCACCCACGCGCTCAAGGTCATTGAGCACATGGAAATACGAGCCGACGATGACTTCATCGCTCTGCTCCACGGTGGGTGAAAGCTTGATGAGGAACTTGGTCAGGGCACTGTTTGTGAAGTCAATCACCGCTTCGTTTTCATAAACGATTTCGCCCTTTGCTACATCGCCGCTTTCCAGCGCGACAAAGGAAAGCATAATGTTTTCTTCAACCAGACTAAACATATAGTCGATCTCTTTTTTTGCCTGCATGAGCGCGACCGGAGGGATGGTCAGAAGTCTGTCATCAATATATTTCAGTGTATGCGCCGGCTCCTCGGTTTTCTTATCCCGAATTACTTTGCAGGAATATTTCACCAGCTGGGAAACAAACGGAAGGAGGACAACCGTAGTCGTTACATTGAAAATGACATGGAACACCGAAACGCGCATCTGCAGCGACATTTCATCATTTCCGGGGAACAGGGATACGAGAAGATTGATGATCGGCTCCTTGAAAAGCCAGACGATCGCCGTGAAAATAACCGTACCGATGACATTAAACGTAAAGTGAATCAGCGCAACACGTTTTGAATTTGAATTTGCGCCGACCGAAGCGAGAAGCGCTGTAACACAGGTGCCGATGTTCGCGCCGAGCACAATGAACAACGCAAGCTCAAGCGGCAAAACACCGGTTCCAACCATTGTGATTACAACGCCGGTTGCCGCGGATGAGCTCTGCATAAGCGCGGTAAAAATCACGCCGACAAGGATAAGAAGCAGCGGAAAATCAATTACGCGGAAAATATCCTGGAACATGGACTCAACCAGGGGGTTTTTGAAGGCCTGCTTGCTGCTCATGACATTCAGGCCCACAAAGATCAGGCCAAGTCCGCTGCACAAAAGGCCCGCGACTTTGATCTTTTCCTTCTTGGAAAAGCCCATCATAATGCCGGCAAACGCGCAAAGGTACATCAGCATATTAAAATAGTCGTTTTTAAGCGCGACCAAAACGCCGGTTATAGTCGTTCCGATGTTCGCGCCCATGATAATGGGGGTGGCCTGCATCAGCGTCATAACACCCGCATTCACCAAACCGATTACCATGACGCTCGTGGCGGACGAGCTCTGAATAATGGCCGTTACGCCCGCGCCGATGCAGACACCCGAAAAACGGTTGTTGCTGATGCGGCCGAGCATGCGCTCCATTCCTTCGCCTGCGCTTTTTTCAAGCGCCTCGCTC
>JAZNAR010000019.1:0-145110 GCA_045586645.1 Victivallaceae bacterium | reverse complement strand
CTCATTGGCTTTATAAACGAGGTTTTCGGCGGCATCGGTCTCTGCTTTGAAATAATCTTCAAAGACGTCGCAGACCTCACGCTCTGACATATCAATTCCAATGCGGGCACGTTCAGACAACGCCGCATGAAACGCTCTGCCAAAAAGAAAGCAGGAGCCGGTGCGTTCCGGCTCTGCGTTGTCGATGTAACGGAATTTGTATTTCAGCGGACATGTAAGGTAACACTGCATCGCTGAATACGACCAATGAGGCATCTCCCGGAGTTTGTCAATCCTCATGCTGCGTTCCTCCACTGTTCGATCAACGCCGAACACTGCTTTTTGCTCAGCTGGTTGATGTTGGCAACGTTATTCTGGGCTGCGATCTGCTGCGGAGTGATACCGCGACGGCTTGCCAAAGTCAACAGATAATTGATCTGTTTGGGACTGGCTGGGGTACTGACTTGCTGACCGTTATTGACGGTGTTTACAGCACCGTTGCCTCCTTGCGGGTTGACGGTATTTCCGTGTAATTCAGCTTCGACAGAATTACGCACCATTTCAAAAGTTTCGTGGATTTTGCTGTTGAGCTGCTCCGAACTCAGACCGTCCGGAAGTTCAACTTCGATACTGGCATGATAACTCTGACTGGTGTACTCGCCATCAGCAGGGACTTTCTTGGAATAGCTTGCATTGAGTTTCAACATAATCTTTTTCCTTTAAATGAAGAGGGGTGAGAGGATTTGAACCTCCCTCCCCTCATTGGTTATTGTTTATTCAGATCGCCATCCGGATACGCTCGATGGCACGGCGGGCTTGGATGAAGTCGCGTTCCTTCTGCTTCTGGATGAGTGCGACCTCTTTAACCTTACGGCTCAACGCGGTTGATTCCTCAAACATCGCTTTAATCTTGAGTTTGAATTCCTCGACGGCGGCACCGAGTTCATCCAGCGGATTTGCGACCGGAGCGGCGTTCTGCTGCTCCACAACATTGTTTTCGATTTCCATTTTCTTTTCCTCCTGTTTGGGTTGAATGGGATTTGTTTTGATTGTACGAATGGGCATGGCGATATACTGACCGGCTCCGCCACTGGCGATGACCGGAACCAGACCGTCCGAATGTGCCTTGAAAGTGGTGTAGCCCTGCAAGAGCATCCGCAGAATGATTTCACGGTCAAGCGTCAAAACTGCTCGAGGTTGAACTCCGGAAACAGTCGCTTGAGTGTTCAGTTCCAAATTCGGCTGAATACACGAAACAAGCGTAACCGAACCATCGGGCATCACGTTCAATTCGATTCCGTTGGTGCTCTTCTGGTTGGGGATCATCTTGACCCAGTTCAAGACTTTTTCCACTTCGTGCAGGGTAATGCTGTAATCGTGACTTTCAGCAGATGGTATCACACCGCGCCAGTTGGGGTACTGACCTTCCAACAGTTTACCATGCCAACAGAAGTTGCCAATCTCAATCTGAAAGAAAGTGTCCCAAACCTGAAGCACCCCCATTTCAGAAGTTTTGGCAGTCAGCAACGCAGATGGAAACGGAATAGTAACATCTTTCGCCAGCGACAGAACACACGGAAGATGCAAGAGCTGCTTGCCATCCGTAGCCGTAACGCCAGCATTGGAAAGGTTAATGCCCTGCAAGACCCGCCGATAAGAATTCCGATCTGCAATCGGTGCTGCCTGAGTCAGCAGTTCGCCAAAGTTCACCGGCAGTATCGCCGAAACCGCATCTTCTGCCGGCTCTTCAAGTTCCGGAAACTCAATAAATTTTCCAGTCAATTCGATCGTTTCAGAACGCCCCATCCTGACCAGATCTTTCAGCTCCTTGAACGGCACACAGAAGTCGATCTCCGTTTCAGCAAAAGCATCCAGAATCACCGAAACCGTTTCCACTCCGTCCGTAGCCATTGCCATAATTCCATCGGCATCGCCGACAAACCGCACCGACCGGTACAGTTCCACCGGTGAAGTCTGACACACCACCTTGCCCAGCACCCGCAGGGCATCATTCAAAACACGCTTTTCAACTCTCATAAAACCTCCGATGTTGATTCTCCAGTAAATCTCCCTGCGGCGGCAGGAGAGCCGCCTCGCACTCAAACCACCTCGGTTTGAGTGTTCCAGTCGATTTCCCGGAGGCCTCGCTCTCCGTCATTCCAATGCTCACGCCTGCGGCGTTCCGCGTTTCATAACTTCGAGTAAGGATTGTTAATAGACAAAAAGCCCCGCCGATTCCGCAGAATCAGCGAGGCTTATATTTGATAGTAAGCTTATCTCACTATAGTGATATATAGGTCAAATTTTTTGAATACCAAGAAAAAAGTTTGCCTAGATGTGTTTTTCATTTGCATTTGTTCTGTTTTTATGCTATATTCCACTGTACGATTAAATATAGATTTATGAGGAGATGTCATGTTAAAAACCTTGAGAATACAAAACTTCAAAGGCTGGAAGGATACAGGGGAAATAAAACTTTCTCCTATAACGCTGTTCTTCGGTGCTAACAGCTCTGGTAAATCAAGTATTGGACAATTTTTGATGATGCTAAAACAAACAGCCGAATCATCAGATAGAAAGTCTGTTTTCTTTTTGGGAAGTAATAATTCGCATGTACAACTTGGAAGTTACCAAGATGTTATTTTTCAACACGACTTGGATAATGATATTAATTTTTCTTATTCGTGGGAGTTGCCAAGTAAACTAGAAATAAGAGATATTTTGAAGAAAAGCGAGTCGTTGGATGGGAATATTATTCATTTTTCAGCCACTGTCAATGCAGATAAAAAAGCAAACATTCCGTCCTTAAAAAGATTTGAATACCGTATTGTGTCCTCTCTAGCTAAAGAAATAAATGTCTCTTTAGAAAAAAGTGAAAAAGGTGGATATTCTTTAGGCTTCAAAAACTTTTCATTTGTCAGAGCAACAGGACGTCCTTGGAAATTGCCCCATTCTATACACTTTTATGGTTTCCCAGACGAAATAAATGCTTATTACCAAAATGCAAATTTTCTGCCGCAATTTAATCTTGAACAAGAAAATTTGTTCAGACGGATTTTCTATCTTGGCCCATTGCGTAGTAAACCCGGAAGAATTTATTCTTGGCCGGGGAACGAACCTGACGGAGTGGGGGATGCTGGAGAAAATACTGTATCTGCAATTTTGGCAGCGAAGGGGCGCCGCATTAATTTAGGAAATAAAAAGCCAAGAAAACCGTTTGAAGAGGTTATTGCAGAAGCATTAAAAAAGCTTGGACTTATTGATTCTTTTAAGGTAAAGAATATATCAGAAAGTGGACAGAGGCGAGAATATGAAGTTACAATTCAAACAAAAGGCTCAAAAGATGAAGTATTATTGCCTGATGTTGGCTTCGGTGTCTCTCAAGTATTACCTGTTTTAGTTGCTTGCTTTTATGCATCCCCAAATTCTATTATTGTAATGGAACAACCAGAAATACATCTTCACCCTGCCGCTCAAGCCGCACTTGCGGATGTCATGATTGATGTTATAAATTCTAGAGAAAATTATCAAGAGCGGAATATTCAACTTATCATAGAAACCCATTCGGAGCATTTTTTGCGCAGATTGCAACGGCGAATAGCAGAAGATGCTTCCGATGAATTGAATGATAAAATTTCTGCATATTTTGTAAATACGACAGAGCATCCTGTATCTCTTGAAAATTTAAACATTGATTTGTTTGGAAATATTCAAAATTGGCCCAAAGATTTTTTTGGTGATGAGATGGGTGATATTTCCTCACAAATGGCTGCTGCAATAAAAAAAAGGAAATTACAAATAAAAACTTCACAAAAGGGTAATGAATGATCATGAAATTACCCCAAGAAGTTATTTTAGATACAAATATCCCAATTATTTCGAACAAGAATGTCGCAGATGTTTCTAATGACGAATTGCATCGCTGGGAGGTGTGTATTGACATAATTAATCATGTAACAGACAACGGAATTCTTGTCATTGACTCTTCAGGAGAAATTATCTTAGAATACAAAAAGAATCTTAATTTTTCTGGAGCCCCAGGCTTGGGAGACCGTTTTTTTAAATGGGTATTTGACAATCAATTTTCGTCTAGCCTTATAAAAAGAGTTGATGTTGCTAAGAATGATGAAGACTATGTCAATTTCCCTAAAGATGAAAATTTATCTAAATTTGATAAATCAGATATGAAGTTCGTTGCACTGTCGAATACAAGTTCTCCACCTACAGCAATCGTAGAGGCAAGTGATGGCAAATGGTGGAAATGGTCTAAAATACTTAAAAAATATTCTATTGACGTATTATTCGTTGATGAAGCTATTGCTGAAAAAGGCTGTCGCAAGAAAAATAGGTGTGGAGACAAAAACTGTGATGAATGCATCTGAATTTGTAAAATTTCCATCAACGCCTCATCTTGGAATTTCAGAAAGTCAGGATATTCGTTCTGATAAATGTTTGTCGCTTCAAGAACGTAAACTTTTCTTATCAAAGAAAATAATCATTGAAGAAAAAATTGATGGTGCCAATTTAGGAATTTCCTTTGACAAACAAGGCAATATTATTGTTCAGAACCGTGGTAGTATTTTGACAAAGCCATATTCTGGCCAATGGAAAAAATTACAAACTTGGCTTGAAATAAAACAGGATTGTTTATTTGACATGCTTGGAGATCACTTGATTCTTTTTGGAGAATGGTGTTATGCAAAGCATTCTATTGGCTACGATTGTTTACCTGATTGGTTTGTTGCATTTGATATATTTGATAAGGCAGAAAAGAAATTTTATTCAGTTAGACGAAGAAATGCATTATTAGAAGAGAATGATATTTCAACAGTTCCTTTTATTAAGGAAGGATTTTTTACATATGTTGATTTATTAAATTTGAGTTTTACCTCTAAATTTGGAAGCGATTTAGCAGAAGGCATATATTTGCGAGTAGACAATCAGTTTTGGTTGATTGAGCGAGCTAAACTAGTCCGAGCGACCTTCCATCAAGCAATAGAAGCTCATTGGAGTAAAAGCAGAATAATAGCTAACAGACTTTTAAGCAAAATATGATTACTTTTGCATATAGAGATCAAAAAAACAACAATGCTAAACTTTTGTTATTTTACATAATATAGAATTTGACACAGCTAATTTTGCAAATGCGCTTAACATAATGTTTTATATATACACGATAGCGTTTTTGACTTCCTGAATTTCCCGCAGCGGAGCCATCACCCGCTTGCCATCCAGAATGTCTGTCACCTGTTTTACCGAAAGTGTGTTGTTTTCGATCGCCAGCGAATACTGGATCGTTTTGATCTTGTTGGCTCGACGCAGTTTCAAAGAAGCGTAATGGTGTAGCGTCCGATCAATGCTGAAATTTCGACGACCATTGAAATTGCCTGGGCTGAAACAGTAAAATTCGGTTGATAATCCATATCGTTCTCCTTTGCTCTTAATATAGCATCAGGCAGCGATTTGTCAATATTTACTCCGCCATTTGGCGTAGTATTTTTATTAAAAATTGGCGCAGTAAATTTATGTTTACCTTTTTTGTTTTTTGCCATAATATAAATCTGACAGGATTTTTTAAGCTCAAAATTTAACAATAAGAGGTCTTTATGGAACAATTTGAACAGAAAATTGGCAAGGTTATGGCAATGACAGAATATTATTTGGCACGGTTCGGGAAGGCTTGGCTGGGTATTTATTATCTGCCTGCTTTATCTGAAAATTGGCGATTTGCCATATTCATCAATTCGCTTTTGATTACTTTGCACCGCTTGGATCTTATGCCGATATACACTTGGTTTATGGATGATAATGGCGGGCATTATCTTTTTCTTTGCATCAATGGATATTTCAGAAATGATTTGTCGGATGTTACTCAAAAACTCAACCAACTGTGGCGGCTTCACAGTCCGATGCCAGTAACAGAGCTTGATACGATTCCGCTTTCTGCTGAATCGCAAGCTGTCGCCAATGCCCGATTAAGACAATTTTTGTATTCTCACAACTTGAGCCAAGCGAGTACAACAAATTGGCATCAACGCACTTTCGGAATGTCACGATTGCGGTGATTACTTTTTCTTCAGGAAACGGGAGAGGTTCTGGGCGGTGGTGACACAGCCGTATTTTTGCAATTCGGCGGCGATTTCCCTCAAGGTCATGCCTTTAGCTTGCCACGCTTTGATTTGTTCTGCGTAAGGAGCAAGTTTGCTGCGGCCGGGACCATTCTGATAACTTTTGCGGGTTCGTTTTGGTATTGACAAATGTTCCGCAAAGATCTGTGCAGGACTGGCGTGCCACAGTTTGGTTTCCTCCCGTTCCAAAAGCCGGTAGGCTCTCGAATTGTAAAAGGTCAGCAACGCTTGTTTTACTGCCATGTTGCGGCTCGACCGCAGCATGGTGGTTATTTTCGCTGCTTTGGGCGGAATCAAATTGTAAAGATTTTTCTGCGTTACTTGCATAACACTTCCTCCGTTGCCGCGTATTCCAGAAACAACAGCGACTTGGCGGTATGGAACAATATCTGATCTGCCAGTACATAGGTTTTAAGTTTTTTGATAACCGTTTCCCGATCAGCCAGACCATCTTCCAACATATTCAAGCAGACGTACACCCGGTCATCGGCAACAGGTCCGCGAACCAAATCAAATTCGTGTTCAAAGTCAACATCTTTGCGATTCGCCAACACAAAATCCAACCACTCTTCATCGGCAGTTTCAAAAGTTTTTATACGCAGTTCCGGATGTTCAAAAAAATTATCCGGAACCTCAAATGCAGTTACGATACCGGCTGAAAGTTCTTCCTGTTTTGCCCGAATTTGTGCCCAGCGGCGGGCTTGTTCCAAACTGCTAGTGGTATAAAATCCACGCCCGAAATCTCCCACTCTTGATGAGGTAAGGATCTTCGGATTTTTCACTTCAAGATGGCTGCCGTGATATAACTTCATTTATTCACCCGCTTACTTAAAAATCTTTCAATTTCCGCAAGGAGTTGCTCTTTACCGATAGTATGCAGAAGGTCGTAGTTTTCCAGCAGAAAATCAAGAGTGCCGGTTTCTTCAAAATATTCAGCAACTTTCGCCCCGGAAACGCCAAGCTTGTTTTTGTACGCTTCAATGGAGAAAGAAAGAAATTCCGCTTTCATCTCATCATTATTCATTTTGCACCTCTCTTTCCGAAACCTAATATAACTTGTTTTCTTGATTTGTCAAGCAAAAAATCAACTCTTGTCAACTCTTTTTGCAGTAAATTTATTTTGTGTCGTTTGCATTTGAAAAATGATAATTATGCGGTATATTAATTGCAGGTTGTTTTGAGAATTGAAGAGCCGTTTATGGTAATGAATGGTAACGGATGGTAACGAAAACCATAAAAAATGGTTATTCTCCGGAAAATGGAACCGGTTAAAAAAGTTTACCGGATTTTTTACAAAGGCATTACCATTTTTTACCATATGGGGGATTTGGATTACCATTTTTTGCCATTTAAGAGAGCTTATGCGGATTATGGGATTTCGAGTCGTGTGAGACATTTTTCAGCAGAAAAATTGCAAGTTACAACAATTTTTCAGCGAGGTTTCACCCTGCCGGAGTTACCATCTCCCACCACCATTTACCTATTCAACCGTCTGCAAAGACGTTTTTTTTGTGCTCAAATTACCTCTTTTACAACAATTTTTCCACCTTGCAGAAAAACGGTGGAAGGATTGGCTTTGCTCCACAAATATCCCACAAATCTCCCACACTGTGGAGACCTCTTTTGCCACCACTTTTCCTGAACACTGCCTCGGCATGATGCAGGCACATCCATCAGTGAGGTGTATCCATGATTTGTTACTGTCAGAAAAAAATCCGGTACAATATCGAACTCATTCCACGTAATTTCAGCACAATTTTTGCAAATGGACTTGCATTTTTCATAATAGGTTATTATATTATACACACAATTACATAACCAAAGAAGGGGGTTTGATATGGTATTCACGAATCAGGAAAAGCAGGAACGTTTCAGAAAAAAGGAATATCTCAAAAAAGTTGCCGATAAAATTTTTCGCGACTGGCAACTTTTAGGCTGGCGGGAATTTCAAAAAGACCCTAAAGATGTGAAACTGGAATTGGAAAAAATCGCAGATCTGCCATCCGGTTGGAATGATAGCGATTATGCTCAGGCATTGAAAGCATTTCAGATTTTCAGTGATGAGCTTTATTCCGGGAATCCGTATTTATTGCAAAATGATATTTGTGCCGGACGGGATAGCGTGTGTGATCCAATGACTTCACCGGATTGTGTCCGGTTGATCAGGGAACAAAAAAATGCTGTATGGCAAGCAAAAAAACTGGTTTCTCACATAAATTCTGCAATGGATTTGAGTGGCAGTGTTGCTTCTGATAACGCTGCCGTTGTGATGGAATTGGCTCGAAACGCAGGTTTATCGTTGCTGAAAGAACGCATTGTTCCTAAATCCAAAGCCGCCGCAATTTGTTTACTGATGACCAATCCGTTGCAAAAAAAGCCGGAGTGGTTGCTTGATGAACTTGCTGCAATTCTGAAAGAACAACTCGGTGAAGATGGCATAAAATTGCTCAAGGAGAAATTATGAGATACGCATTAGAAAATGGAATAAAGAAAGAAGCCACAAAAGGGGCGAAAGGAACATGTCTGTGCTGCGGAGCGGAAGTTATTGCTAAATGCGGTAAGATCCGTATTGCTCATTGGGCGCATAAAAATAATGAAGAGTGTCATTATTCAATGAAAGAACCTAAAACCCAATGGCATTGGGATTGGCAGAATTATTTTCCTAAAGAATGGCAGGAAGTCAGATGTACTGATGAACAAACTGGTGAAATCCACATTGCAGATATAAAAACTACCAATGGTTTAGTCGTGGAATTTCAACATTCTGCCATAAATTCTGAAGAACGTTTATCGCGGGAACGATACCATAAAAATATGATATGGGTGGTTGACGGCACAAGATTGCAATATGATTTTAAGCGTTTTGCTGAAAACACTGGAAATCTGCAACCTTTTATAATCTCTAATTCTGAAATACCATTCTCTTTATACACAGTAAACTGGGTAGATGAAATCTTACCCCCAAGTTGGTTATCAGCAACAGTCCCATTGTATTTCGATTTCAGACCCGAGAAAATAGATGATTCAGAAAGTGATCAACAGAAATCATTACGGAATCTTATGTGGGGATTTTTCAGAATAGGGAAAACAATTTTTGCTGTATCAATGCCACATAATTGTTTTGTTGATTATGTACAAAGAGAAATAATAAGAAATATTGAGCAAGTTATAATTTCCGCTTTTCAGCAAAAAACACTACAATCTCCAGCGATAACTGCTCCGCCAGTATTTCGCTCCCCACAAATGGTGTACCGTAGAAGCAATAGCTACTCAGGAAGTAATGCCAGACAAATCAATCGCATAAAATCAAAAAATCCCGGTTTCAGATTCTAACCGGGATCGAATTGATTATGCCATATCAAAGAGTTATAATCGTTCTTTTTACAAGTTTTATAATGTTGTTTATTTTAATCAGGAGAGATTTTGCATTCATCTGCAACGTATGCAATTATTTTACATCTGGAGTCAGAGTATAATAAAAATTATCCTCCATCAACTCCCATGCTCCGGGAGAAAGCAAACCTGCTCCCGGCAACAAAAACAACCAGCAACCGATTGCATCTACTGCACCAATCGTACTCAATGAATATCCTGTAGTAACTTTGTAAGGCTTAAAACCGTTTTTATGGACAACAATTGTTAAATTTTTATTTCTGGAAACATCTATTGTTGCCGGAACTTTTACCGTATTGCCATTAATCACCACCGTAGCATCAGCAGGTATGCCATTTATATGGATACTCTGGGTAGATGGTGCAAAAAACGAACAACCGCTGACAATAATTACTGTCACACCAGCAAGAAAAAGTCTTATTGATCTATTCAACATTTTATATATCCCCGTTCTTTATGCCGCATTATATTACGATTTGATGGTCAAGTATAATATACCGTATAAAACATAAAAATCAATTTTAAAAAGCCAAAATTCAGGTATAGTACTATTTGTTGACACCACACCTTGGTTACTGGGCTATAAGTTAAACTTGACCATGCTGCCGTAACTGGCGAGTTCTTCCATTTGATTTTCTCCTTTTTTGATAAAATTTTAATGCTTCGGGAAATGTCACCCCATTGTTTTCTTATTCAACAGTTAATATAATCCATACTCTTGGACATTTTCAGTCCAAGCCACGAAAAGTTATTTACAATTTTTGCGGCCTTGGGAACATCTGCTGTTCCGGGAGTCGGTCCTGATTATTTATCATCTTTATCAACCGCACAACGGAACAGCACTCTCCGGCAGAAGCAGGAGAATGAGCAGCGTAATAAGGCTGATAAGAAGTTGTTTCATTTTGTCTTTTGCACCTTTCTTGCGTGTATTCAGTTAAGACAACACAGCTTTTCCGGCAAGTCAAGCGGCGGAAAAAATTTTTTATATTTTTTATTTTTCCTCTTGACAGTTGAAAAATCACAGCTATATTAAAAAGCGTTTTGAGATGAAACGAGGAAAAAAATGAAAAACTTTTTCAACAATATCAGCATTATTATTATTATGGCTGCAGTTATTATTATTAGCTGCGGCACGGCTGGTTATTGTTGAGAGAAATAAAATAACAGATTTTCAAAACTCTCTGCGGTAATCAGCTGCAGAGAGTTTTTTTTATGGTACGATTCAACAGGATGAAAAAATGAATACGATTGGTTTTGAAAACAGTTTCAGCAATGTTCCGGCACTTTTTGTGTCCGGTTCTGCCGCCGTATCCATTATTATTGCCATTGCCGACATTATTATTATTTCCATTATCAGCGTAATTATTATTACGCCGCCCGGCATGGTATAGAACAACAGAGAATTTGAATTGTTTCAGCCCTGCCGGGGAAAATTTCCGGCAGGGCTTTTTAATTTTAATCAACAGGAATCAACAAATGAAAAGATCAGGAGCATCCATCGTCATCGAAGCATTGTGCCGCAACGGAGCCACCACTGTTTTCGGCTATCCCGGCGGAGCTGTGCTGCCTATATATGACGAATTGTACAAAAACGCCCACCGTATCAACCACATCCTCTGCGCCCATGAGCAGAATGCCGCCCATGCCGCCGACGGATTCGCCCGCGTCACCGGCAGACCCGGGGTGGTCATTTCCACCAGCGGTCCCGGTGCGACCAACCTTGTTACCGGCATCGCCAACGCTTATCTGGACAGTGTGCCGCTGGTCGCCATCACCGGCAACGTGGCTGTTCCGCTGCTGGGCCGCGACAGTTTTCAGGAAGTGGACATCACCGGCATCACCCAAAGCATCGTCAAGCACAACTTTGCCGTGAGCGATGTGAAAGAACTTTCCGGAATACTTGATGCCGCCTTTGAGATCGCATCTTCCGGCAGGCCGGGACCGGTGCTGGTGGATATACCCAAAAGCGTCCAGACCGACTGTTGTGATGAATCGGAATTTACCCGGCAGGAGGTGTTTTTCACCCCGCCTGCGGAATTTGACGTGACTGACGCGGTCAAATTGATAAAATCTGCGGCACGTCCTCTGATTTACTCCGGCGGCGGTGTGGTTTCTGCCGGAGCAAGTGAAGAACTGCGGGATTTCGCCCGGTGGATATCTGCTCCTGTAACATTCAGCATGATGGGATTGACCGCACTTCCGGCGGATGAACCGCTGAATCTGGGTATGTGCGGGATGCACGGCAGTCAGAGTTCGGCAAAAGCATTCAGCGAATGTGATCTTCTCATTGCTCTGGGCGTGCGTTTTTCCGACCGTGCCACCGGAAATACCGCAAAATACAAAGATGGCAAAAAAATCATCCATGTTGACATCGACAATGCGGAAATCGGCAAAAACACCGATGCCGATGTCGAATTGTGCGGAGATGTGAAAGCGGTCTTGCAGCAGCTTTTGCAGAAACTCCCCCGGCTTGAGCATCCGGAGTGGAAAAAATTTTGCCTGAATGCAAAAACTCCGGAGTTCCGCCCGAATGATGCTCTGCTCACCCCCGCCGCACTGCTCCGTACCGTGGCGGCATACAGCACCCCGGATACCGTTATTGCCACCGACGTCGGGCAGCATCAGATGTGGACAATGCAGTATTTCCCGTTTCAAACTCCCGGAACACTGCTTACTTCCGGCGGACTCGGCACGATGGGTTTCGGTCTGGGCGCGGCCATCGGCGGATGTATCGCCAATGACCGGAAACGGACAGTGCTTTTCACCGGTGACGGCAGTTTCGGAATGTGTTTACAGGAGCTTGCCACTGCGGTTTCACAAAATCTGCCGCTCACCATAGTTATTTTCAATAACGGTGTCCTCGGCATGGTGCGGCAGTGGCAGACGATGTTTTATGATAAACACTATTCCCATACCACTTTGCAGAGAAAGACCGACTTCGCCGCTCTGGCAAGAGCTTTCGGAGCCAAAGGAAAAAAAATTACCCGTCTTGAAGAATTGGAAAGAGCCCTGTACGCTCCCGCCCCCGATGTGCCGACTGTTCTGGATTGCCAGCTTGATATGGATGAATTTGTCCTGCCCATGATCCCGCCCGGCGGCTGTGTGCAGGATCTTATAACCCGGAGGAATTGAAATGGAACGCTTCATTGTGGAACTCACCGTCGCCAATCACTGCGGAGTATTGAACCGCATCACCGGACTTTATGCCAAACGCAAGTACAACATCGACAGTTTGACCGTCCATGAAAGTTGCGACCCGGCACTTTCAGTCATGCGGATAGTTTCGCGGGGAGATGCGGCGATCCAGTGCCAGATGACCCGGCAGTTAAGAAAATTATTTGATGTCAAAAGTGTGGTTCTTTTGAATAACTCAACGCTCTAACATAAAGGAAAAAAGAAAATGAGCAAAATGTATTATGATGCCGACTGCAGCAAAGAACTTCTCAAAAATCTCACCGTCGCCGTTATCGGTTACGGCAGTCAGGGACACGCCCACGCTCAAAATCTGCGCGACAGCGGCGTGAATGTGGTAGTCGGACTTTATGAAAACTCCAAAAGTGCCGCCGTTGCCAGAGCTGACGGTTTTGAAGTCCTCAATACCCCCGATGCCGTCAAAAAAGCCGACTGGGTGATGATGCTCGTCAACGATGAAAAAATGCGCTCCATCTATGAAAACGGCGTCAAAGAAAACTTGCGTCCGGGAATGACCTTGAGCTTTGCCCACGGATTCAATATCCACTTCAAAGAGATCGTGCCGCCGGATTTTGTCAATGTGGTGATGATCGCTCCCAAAGGCCCCGGACACACCGTCCGCAGTCAATTCGTTGAGGGCAAAGGCGTTCCCTGTCTGGTCGCCGTGCAGCAGGATGCTTCCGGCAATGCCATGGCTCTGGCTCTGGCTTACGCCTGCGGACTCGGTGCCGGACGCGCCGGAATACTTGAAACGACTTTCAAAGAGGAAACAGAAACCGACCTTTTCGGCGAACAGGCGGTTCTCTGCGGCGGCGTCACCGCTTTGATGCAGGCGGGATTTGAAACTCTCGTCGAAGCCGGATACAAGCCGGAAAGTGCCTACTTTGAGTGCATCCACGAAATGAAACTCATCATCGACCTTGTCGTCAAAGGCGGATTTTCTTTCATGCGTTACAGCATCAGCGACACCGCGGAATACGGCGATTACAACACCGGGCACCGTCTGATAACCGATGCCACCAAAGCGGAAATGAAAAAAGTTCTTTCCGAAATCCAGGACGGCACTTTCGCCCGCAAATGGCTCAAAGAGAATGCCGACGGCAGACCGCTTTTTTCCAAACAGCGTGAAGCCGCCAAAGCTCATCAACTGGAAACTGTCGGGGCGGAACTCCGCGCCAAAATGAATTGGAACAAATAAAATGAACAGCCGTAAAATAACCTGCGGAGTTTCCGCAGCCCCCCAGCGCGCCTTATTGGGTGCGCTGGGGTACACCCCCGGGCAGATGACCCGCCCGCTGGTCGGCGTGGTCAACAGTTTCAATGAGGTTGTCCCCGGTCATGCCCACTTGCAGCAGATATCAAGAGCGGTCAAAGACGGTGTCCTTGCCGCCGGCGGCACGCCGATGGAATTCAACACCATCGCCGTCTGCGACGGACTTGCCATGGGGCATGACGGGATGCATTACAGTCTGGCGTCAAGAGAACTGATAGCCGACAGCATCGAGTGCATGGTCAAAGCCCACTGTTTTGATGCGCTGGTCTTTATCCCCAACTGCGACAAAGTCGTTCCCGGGATGCTGATGGCGGCGGCACGGTGCAATCTGCCCGCGGTGTTTGTTTCCGGCGGCCCGATGCTTTCGCTTGACGGGCGCGACCTCAACACCGTTTTTGAAGCCGTCGGCGCGGTAAATGCCGGAAAAATGAGCGAAGCGGAACTTGCCGAAGTGGAGTGTTCAAGCTGCCCCGGATGCGGTTCATGTTCCGGAATGTTCACTGCCAATTCCATGAATTGCCTCTGCGAAGCTATCGGTATGGCTCTTCCCGGGAACGGCACGGTCCCGGCGGTATATTCACAGCGGATACACCTTGCCAAACGCGCCGGGATGATGGTTCTGGAACTTTTGAAACAGAACTTGCGTCCGCGTGACATTATGACGGAAAAAGCGTTTCACAATGCCCTGACCGTGGATATGGCTCTGGGATGTTCCACCAATACCGTACTACATCTGCCCGCCATCGCCGCCGAAGCGGGAGTGGATTTTGATTTGCATACGGTCAATGAGATAAGTTCCCGCACTCCGAATTTGTGCCGCCTTGCTCCGGCAGGAAATCACCATATGCAGGATTTGTACCGTGCCGGAGGGGTGTCTGCGGTGATGAAACAGGTTTCTCATCTGCTTGCTCTTGATACAATGACCGTTTCCGGAAAAACTCTCGGCGAAGTTATCGCCAATGCGGAAGTGAAAGATGAAACTGTTATCCGCAAATATTCCGATGAAGGCGGACTTGCGGTTTTGTACGGCAATCTTGCTCCTGATGGAGCTGTCGTCAAACGGTGTGCCGTCCATCCGGAAATGCTCAAATTCACCGGCAGAGCCAGAGTTTTTGAATGTGAAGAAGATGCTGTCAAAACCATTCTTTCCGGGAAAATCGTCAAAGGTGACTGCGTAGTCATCCGCAATGAAGGTCCCGCCGGAGGTCCCGGTATGCGGGAAATGCTTTCCCCCACCAGTGCCATTGCCGGAATGGGACTTGACGCCGATGTGGCACTCATCACCGACGGCAGATTTTCCGGGGCGACCCGGGGAGCGGCGATCGGTCATGTTTCACCCGAAGCGGTTTCCGGCGGCAACATAGCTCTGGTTGAAGAGGGCGACCTTGTAAAAATAGATATTCCCGGTTATTCTCTGGAATTGCTGGTTGACGAAGCAACTCTGGCAACACGGCGGGAGAAAAAAGTTTTTGCCCCTGAAAGAAAATTGACCGGATACCTGAATCGGTACGCCAAGCTCGTTTCATCCGCAGATAAAGGAGCCAAATTATGCTGACACTGGATAAAGTTTACAAAGCCGGACATTTGCTCAAAAGCGTTGCCCGCTACACAGATATGATAGAAAGCAACGGCCTGGTCAATAATTGCGATTTCCGGCTGAAAGCGGAAAACCTGCAGCTGACAGGTTCTTTCAAACTGCGGGGTGCGTTTTTCAAAATCTCCTCTCTGCCGCAGGACGACAGGACCATTGTCGCCTGTTCTGCCGGAAACCACTCGCAGGGAGTTTCCCTTGCCGCCGGCAAACTCAACCGCAAAGCGGTGATTTTCATGCCCAGCATCGCGCCCATTTCCAAAGTTGAAGCGACCAAACGCCTCGGTGCGGAAGTTCATCTGGTCGACGGCGTTTACGATGACGCGTACCTTGCGGCGGAAAGCTATTGCAAAGAGCATAACAGTATCTTTGTCCACCCTTTTGACGATGAAGATGTCATTGCCGGTCAGGGTTCTATCGCGTTGGAGATCCTTGAGCAGTATCCGGAAGTCGATACCGTTCTCGTTCCGGTCGGCGGCGGCGGGCTGCTTTCCGGAGTGGCGTTTACTTTGAAACAGTTGAAACCGGATTGCAAAGTCTACGGCGTCCAGGCGGTAGGCGCGCCGGGAATGTGCAAAGCATTTGCGGAACACTCCAAAGTCACTCTGGAAAAAGTTTCCACCTTTGCCGACGGTATCGCCGTAAAAACCCCCGGCGAACTGACCCGGGAATTGTGTTGTAAATACGCTGACGGCAT
Organism: Victivallaceae bacterium; assembly: GCA_045586645.1. Taxonomy (GTDB): domain Bacteria; phylum Verrucomicrobiota; class Lentisphaeria; order Victivallales; family Victivallaceae; genus UBA1784. The sequence goes on along the minus strand of JAZNAR010000019.1, from coordinate 128,857 downwards.
CGTGACAGTGAGTGATGATGAAATTGCCACTGCCATTCTGACGCTCATGGAAAAACAGAAACTGGTCGCTGAAGGAGCCGGAGCAGCGGGTGTTGCCGCAGTTCTGGCAAAAAAACTTGATTTGACCGGCAAAAAGGTGTGTGCAGTGATTTCCGGGGGAAACATTGACGTGAATATCCTGTCGCGCGTCATCAACCGGGGGTTGCTTTCCAGCGGCAGAGTGGGAGAACTCAAAATCGCCATGCTTGATAAACCCGGACAGCTGCGCGAAGTTTCCGCTATCATCGCGGACTGCGGAGCGAATGTCATTCAGGTGCGCCACGACCCCGGCGGTGAACACGCCGACATCATCGGATGCTTTCTCCACATCAAAATGGAAACCCGCAACCGTGAACAACTTATGCAGATAAAACAGGTACTCTCCCGTGCCGGATATGAAATTCTGGATTAAAGCTGTGCAGCAGGCAGCTCCCGGGAGCGGCACGTTGTACAGGAAAAATCCCGCTTCCGCCGGAAAACGGCGGAAGCGGATCACACAGACGGTATCAGAAAAAAGCCGGTTATTTTGCCAGTGTTGCCAGCAATTCTTTAGTGTGAGCGGCTTTCTGTTCCAGTTCGGCAAGTTTGTTTCTGGTATCCGCCACGACCTGTGCCGGAGCAGAATTGACAAACTTTTCATTGGCAAGGCGCGCTTTATTTCCGGCGATCCACTTGTCGAGGTCGGCAAGCTGTTTCTGCAGCCGTGCGACTTCGGCATCAACGTCGATCAGGTCGGCAAGCGGCAGACTTATCACGCCGCAATTCACTGTCTGGCTGGCGGCGGCACCGCGATTGGCGGCATCGAATGCCTCCATACTGAACTCAATATCTTCGGCATTGAGCAGGCTTTTGAGCGATGCCGACTGCTGCTGCAGAAATTCCAATGTCGCACTGTCGGCGGCTTTGACGTGGAATTTAAGTTTTTTGCCGTCAGCGATATTGTAGCTTGAACGCAGAAAACGGCCCGCACGCACCAATTCAAATTTGTCATCGACCCTGAGTGCCGCATCCGCATTGCTTCTGCCGCTGGCACAGGTGGGAAACTCCTCATACATCAGGAACTTGCCGTTATCGACAAAGCCCATGCGGTGAGCCAGTTCCTCGGTGATGAAAGGCATGAAAGGATGGAGCAGTTTCAATATCCGGAAAAGCGCGTAATCCAGCACTGCCAGAGCGCGTTCCTTCTCGGCTCCGCCGGCGCGCAGCGGAACTTTTTCCGCTTCCACAAACCAGTCGCAGAAGTCCGACCAGACCAGATCATAGAGCGCGTGGGCGGCGGCATGGAAGCGGAAGTTTTCCAGCTCGTTTTCAATAGTCAGCGTTGCCGCATCGAGTTTGGCGAGCATCCAGTTTTCATCCGCAGAAAGTTCCCCTGCCGGCAGAGTTCTGCAATCAGCTGAACAATCCCCCTGCATCTGGCGGAAACGGCAGGCATTCCAGAGTTTATTGGCGAAGTTTCTGCCGATTTCGCATTTTTCATTGCTGTATTTGATGTCCATGCCGATAGGCGCGATGTATGCAATGGAGAAACGCAGAGCATCGGCACCGTACTCTTTGATAACATCCAGCGGGTCGGGGGAGTTGCCGAGGGATTTGGAAAGCTTCCGTCCCAGGTCATCCCGGATAATGCTGGTGAAGTAGACGTTTTTGAACGGGATCTTTCCGGTGAATTCGCATCCCGCCATAATCATTCTTGCCACCCAGAAAAAGATGATGTCCGGTCCTGTGACCAAATCGTTGGTGGGATAGAACTTCGCCATTTCCTCTTTGCCCTCGTTGGGCCAGCCCATGATGGAAAATGGCCACAACCAGCTGCTGAACCAGGTATCCAGCACGTCGACTTCCTGTGTCCACTCATCGCCCTGCGGAGCTTCTTCACCGACGTAAACGTCACCGTTTTTGTTGTACCATGCCGGAATGCGGTGTCCCCACCAGAGCTGACGGGAAATACACCAATCCTGAATGTTTTCCATCCAGTGGAAATAGGTCTTGCTCCATCTTTCCGGATGGAATTTGATTTCCCCTGAACGCACCGCTTCGATCGCCGGTTTGGCAAGTTCGCCCATTTTGCAGAACCACTGTGCGCTGACGAGAGTTTCGATCGGCACATTGCCGCGCTCGGAATAACCGACAGAGTGGGTGATATCCTCGATTTTTTCCAGCAATCCGGCCTCTTCCATGCGTTTGACGCACAACTCTCTGGCGGCAAAGCGGTCAAGACCGACAAATTCCGCCGGACACTTCTCATTCATGGAAGCGTCGGGATTCATAATATTTATGACTTCAAGATTGCAGCGGCGGCCGACCTCAAAGTCGTTGGGGTCGTGTCCCGGAGTGATTTTCACACAGCCGGTGCCTTTGGTCGGGTCTGCGTGCTGATCGCCGACGATCGGGATCTCCCGGTCAGTGAGCGGCAGTTTGACCATTTTGCCGATAAGATGTTTATAACGGGGGTCTTCAGGATGCACTGCCACGGCGGTATCGCCGAACATCGTTTCCGGACGGGTGGTGGCGATGCTCAATTTGCCGGAACCGTCTGCCAGCGGATAGCTGAAGTAATAAAATTTACCCGGCACATCTTTGTAAATCACCTCTTCATCAGAGAGCGCACTTTTTGCCGCCGGACACCAGTTTATCATACGCTGACCGCGGTAGATGTAACCTTTTTTGTAGAGTTCGACAAAAACTTTGCGGACGGCAGCGGAAAGTCCCTCATCCATGGTGAATCTTTCCCGCTCCCAGTCGCATGAACAGCCCAGTGTCCGGAGCTGACGGATGATTTTGCCGCCGAACTCCTCTTTCCACTGCCACACACGTTTGATAAATTCATCTCTGCCGAGTTCATCACGGGAGACGTTTTCGGTTTCCTTGAGATACTTCACCACCCGCGCTTCAGTGGCGATACCGGCGTGGTCGGTGCCGGGGAACCAGCACACCTCAAAACCTTTCATCCGCGCCCGGCGGCAGAGGATATCCTGCAATGTGTTGTTGAGCACATGACCGAGCGTCAAAATACCGGTCACGTTGGGCGGCGGGATAACTATGGAATATCCCGGCTTGCCGGATGCGGGATCTCCGTGAAAACAGTTTGCTTTTTCCCATTCGGGAAACCATTTCTTTTCGACATCTGCCGATTCGTATGCGCGCGGAAGCGGTTCCTGGTGTGCCATAATCAAATATCTCCAAAATTTTTATTCATTACCACAACATTTTTTATACTTTTTGCCGCTGCCGCAGGGGCAGAGGTCGTTACGTCCGACTTTCGGGGTTTCCCGGTGAAATGTAAAACTTATCTGCTCTTCCGGTTCAGCTTGCGCTTCACCCTGAACCGGGGCAAATGCGCTCTCACCGAGCTGCTCCAGCGTGGAGTGAACCATTTCCTGGGGCATGGAAGCGAGCAATTCTTCCAGAGATTCTATCCGGGTGATAGTCAGACGGAGCAGATTTTTTGCCACATCGATGTAAACCTGATCCATCATATTTTTGAAAATTCCGAAAGCCTCGTTTTTGTACTCCACCAGCGGGTCTTTCTGGGCATATACCCGCAGTGACATACTCGAACGGAGCTGGTCCATCGCATAAAGATGCTCCTGCCAGAGCCGGTCGATCGCTTCCAATACGGTGTGACGCTGCAAATACGCCAGCTGTTCCTCTGCCAGACCGGCATTGCGGTCACGGTAGGCGTTTTCGATGCGGTCGATTATCTGCAGTGCCAGAGCTTTGGGGTCAGCGAGTTTGCCGTTATCCAGACCGGCAGTGAAATATTCCGGAGTGAATTCCAGCGGGAATACCGCATTGAGTTCCGCAGCAAGACGGTCGGCGGCAAAGATATCGTTTTCTTCTTTGCCGGTGCGGACAGCGACTTTGGCGATGCACTCTTCCACGACCTGGTCGATAATGGCGAAAAGCACCTCATGCGGCTCATTTGAAAGCAGCGCATCCCGGCGCAGAGCATAGACGATTTCGCGCTGTTTATTCATCACATCGTCAAAGTCAAGAGTCCGTTTACGGATGGAGAAGTGCTGCTGTTCGACCCGTTTCTGTGCCGTTTCAATAGACCTGTCCAGCCACGGATGCTGCAATTCATCGCCCTCTTTCAACCCGAAACGGTCAAATATTTTGACGATCCGGTCGCCGCCGAAAAGCCGCATCAAATCGTCTTCAAGCGAAACGTAGAATTTGGAACTTCCCGGGTCGCCCTGACGCGAACAGCGGCCGCGCAGCTGCCGGTCGATACGGCGCGAATCATGCCGCGAACTGCCGATGACGTGCAGACCGCCGAGCTCATGGACTCCTTCACCGAGTTTGATGTCGGTACCGCGGCCTGCCATGTTGGTGGCGACGGTGACGGCTCCGACCTGTCCGGCGCGGGCAACGATTTCAGCTTCGTGCTGGTGATTTTTGGCATTCAGCACGTTATGCGGAATATTGCGTATCTTGAGCATACGGGAAAGCTTCTCTGAATCATCCACCGAAATCGTACCGAGCAGCACCGGCTGCCCTTTGGCGTGGCGTTCGGCGACATCATCAAGAATGGCGTTGAATTTTTCCCGTTTGGTCTTGAAAATGGAGTCGTTGTCATCTTTTCTGATACAGGGCCGGTTGGTCGGGATGACAATGACGTCAAGTTTGTATATCTGGTGAAACTCAGAGGCTTCGGTTTCCGCGGTACCGGTCATACCGGCAAGTTTTTTGTAGAGGCGGAAATAGTTCTGGATAGTGATGGTCGCCATCGTCTGGGTTTCCTGCTCGATGGGGACATCTTCTTTGGCTTCCAGGGCCTGATGCAGACCGTCGGAAAAGCGGCGTCCGGGCATCAGACGGCCGGTATGTTCATCAACTATCATCACTTTTCTGTCCATGACGACGTAGTTGACATCTTTTTCAAAGAGGCAGTAGGCTTTCAACAGCTGCGACAAGTCATGCAATCTCTCGCTCTGTATGGAGAAACGCTCCTGAAACGCATTTTTTACCTCGACTTTCTGCTCCGCAGAAAGCGTTTCATCGACCTCGATTTTGTGCAGTTCGCCCAGCAGATCCGGCACGATGAATGCTTCCGGATCATCGGGGCTTATGGCATTTCTGCCCTGTGCGGTGAGGTCGGCTTCGTGGGTTTTCTCGTCGATGGTAAAGTAAAGAACCGACTGCACTTCCTGCAGCATACCGCGGTTGTTGTCACTGTGAACGCGGGAGTCAAGTTTATCCACTTCGCGCAGCACTTCGCCATCCTCAAGTGCGTGAAGCAGCTGCCGGTGGGTGGGCATACCGTACTTGACCTGAAGCAGTTTCAAATACGCTTCTTCTCTTTCCTCTGCCGAAGCATCACTTCTCTCCAGCACCTCTCTGGCTTCGCGCGCCAGACGGGAGCAGAGCATATTCTGTTTGGTGTAGAGAGAAGCCACCAGCGGCTTGAGTTCGGCGAACTGGTTTCCGGCGGCGGGAACCGGACCGGAAATGATAAGCGGCGTACGCGCTTCATCAATGAGGATACTGTCTATTTCGTCCACGATGGCAAAGTAGTGGTCGCGCTGGACAATGTGCGCTGCTTCAGTTGCCATACCCATGTCGCGCAGATAATCAAAGCCGAATTCACTGTTGGTGCCGTAGGTGATATCACAGGCATACTGCTCCCTGCGGACATCCGGCGGCTGCATATTCTGCAGACATCCGACAGAAAGTCCGAGGAACCGGTAAATCACCCCCATCCAGCTGGAGTCGCGCAGAGCCAGGTAATCATTCACCGTGACCAGCTGACAGTTTTTACCGGTAAGGGCGTTGAGATAAAGCGGCATGGTGGCGACCAGAGTTTTACCTTCGCCGGTTGCCATTTCAGCGATTGCTCCGCGGTGCAGGGCGATACCGCCCATGAGCTGTACATCAAACGGTACCATATCCCAGGTCTGCATCTGACCGCAGACCTCAAAACTTTTGCCGACCATGCGGCGGCAGGCGTTTTTGACGACCGCGAATGCCTCGCACATAATGTCGTCGGGAGTTTCGCCGGCGGCGAGACGGCTTTTGAATTCCGGAGTTTTCGCCTGAAGTTCGGCATCAGAAAGTTTCTGATACTCCTCCTCCAGGGCGTTTATCCGGCGCACCAGCGGCATCATTTTTTTGACGTCGCGCTGGGACTTGGTACCGAAAATGGCTTTGATGACAGCATTTATCATGTGTTGAAATATCCTTTATTATAAATTATTTGCTCCCGGGACGGTCGATGGGGAGTTTTGCCGCGCAGAGCGGACACTCTGCCGGGTCGAATGTGGGCAGAGTCAGTTTGAGTGCGCTTTCAAATTTCGGCACGTCAAAGGATGCTTCCCCTCCGGAACGGTCAACTATCACCGCGACACCGACGACATCACCGCCTTTACTGCGGACGAGGTCGATGGTCTGCTGAACTCTGCCGCCTTTGGTAACGACATCTTCAGCGACGAGAATCTTTTCGCCCGGTTTGATGGCAAATCCGCGTTTCAGCACCAGTTCACCATCTTCTTTGTCGGCGAAAATCGCTCTGCATCCCAGCGCACGGGCGACTTCCTGACCGACGATCAGACCGCCGACCGCGGGACTGATGACAGCAGAAATCTCACTGCCGGCAAACTTTTCCGCGAGGTGACGGCAGACGGTTTCAGCTTTGTCCGGATACTGCAAAAGCAGTGCCGCCTGGAAAAAATGGTCGCTGTGCAGACCGCTGCGGAGCTGGAAGTGACCGTTGAGCAAAGCACCGGATTCTTTGAGAATATTGACGATTTCAGCTTCAGTCATAATAGTATTTCCTTATGTTTATTTATTTGTGCCAAAGGCGAAAAGCATTTGCTCTGCATGGCAAACACTTTTCGCCCTTCCGGTCAGCAGTTCCGCGTTTTAAGTGTCAACGGAATGTCTGCGGACCTGACGGTTCTACCCACAAATGGAAATCGGTCTTTATGCCGCCGAATTCCAGAGAAATCATGGTATTGAGCCGGGTGAGAAGCAGTGCATACGGCACTTTCACTTCACCGCCGGCGACTTTGACAGCGACCACACTGTCGCCCAGAATGTCTTCGCATTCACGGATGGATGAAACAAGTTTCATCATTCTGGTCAGCTTGTCCCGGAGATTTTCATCCAGAGAATACGCCCGGTGACACACCGGACACACTGCCTGAAAATCCGGGTCAGCCACCTGATTCAGGTCAAACTTCACCACTCCGGCGCATCCGTCGGAAAGACAGTTGAAGTCGAGCTGCGCCCGGGGTGCGGAACTGTTTTTACTGCTCATTGGGGATCGGATTCCTGCTGGATGACTTTGAGCAGTTCCACGGTATTGCCGACGGTACCGATGATCTGTTCGATAAGTTTCGGATTGCGCAACCGGCGGGAAATACTGGAAAGCAGCTGCAGATAGGCTTCCTGATTTTCATCCGGAGCGACAGTGAAAACAATGACCCGCACGGGCTGGTCATCCAGTCCCTGATAATCGGTGATCGGGTTTTCGCAGACGCCGACGATCACTACCGGATGCAGAATATCATTGACCCGGATATGGGGCAGAGCAAGCATACCGCCGACGCCGGTGGTCATCATCTGCTCGCGTTTCCATGCCAGACGGAAAATCACATCACGGCTGAGTTTGGTGAGATCAGCGGCGCGGGAAATGAGCTGATCCATGACTTCAAGTTTTGTCTTTCCCACCAGAGTCATCACGGAATCCTGGTCAACGTACTGGGAAAAATCGTTTTTCATAGCATTCTCCATAAAACTGTATAGAAATAAAGTCAATATGTACTACCGATAAAATATAACAGGAATACGGTTATGTCAAGAGGGGAGATAGACATTTTTTAAAAATTTCCACCTGAAAAATGGAGAAAACGCAAAGTTTTCAATCCGTCAAACCATTCATGGAACGCTTTCACCGCCGCTTCCGGTTTTTCCGGCAGATTGCCGAGTACATTTTTCCACGCCGTCTGAAAACGTTCCTGCTCAAAAAATCTGCGGTTTTTCACCGGCAGTGCCGCCAGAAATTTTTCCGGTGAACTCAAATTTTTTCCGGTCGCCGCCGCCAGCACCTCCGCCAGCAATGCAAATGCCGCATCGGGTATTTCTTTGAGTTCCTTTCCTGCCATCAAATCCCCCACCGCCGGACCGGTACCGAAAGTCACCCGCCTGGAGACCCGCGGCGACGGATGTACGACGACATCAGGACAGAAATCCACTTTGCCGACTTTGGCAAGAGCCTGTAAAAAATAGAAATCCTCCCCGGCCTGACGGACTTTCATACCGCCGGCGCGGATATAGGCATCGCCCCGCACGGCAAAAGCCGAACCGATGGTGAAAAATGCGTACGGCGAACCGGCTTGCTCCAGTTTTTCCCGGTAACGCCGCAAATATCTCTCATAACGGTCAATGGCCCGCTGTCCGGCGGGGGAATCTGCCGGACGGTGGGCAAAATCAAATGTTACCGCTCCGGAGCGCAAGACTGCGGGAGCGGCTTTGACGAAATAGTCTTTTTCGATACGGGTATCGGCATCGAGAGAAAAAATAATGCACTCCGGAATTTTTTCTTCCGGCTGTGATGCCAGAAAAGCATCCATTCCCGCCTTGCGTGCCGCCCCCACGCCTCCGGAAAGTTCCGGCAGATAAAGCGGAAAAACTCCTCTCTGCGTCTGCAGATACTCCAACAGCTGCAGAGAGCTTTTTTCATCTGCTCCGGCGGGGTGGTTGACGACCGCGATAACGGCAACATTTTCAGCGTTTTCCGCGGCACGGAGAGATTGCAGTGCCGCAGGAAATTCATCGTTTTCATCGTAAGCCGGAATAACTGCCGCCTGACGGTAACTGCCGGTTCCCAGAAACAGTGCCGGATTTTTCCGGAAATATTTTGCTGTATCCGGAAGTTTCATTTTTTTCCCGTCCTGACCGCATAATGCAGCGGGTCGCCCGGCACGTTGAAGCGGGGAACTTCTCCGATGGCGGCGAGGGATTTCAGCAGTTTCTCCCGCACCGCCGGAGCGTTTTCATCCAGATCCGGTTTGCCGTTGTAGAGCTGATAATCCCGGCGGTGCAGAGTTTCCCCGACGTTGGGCATGATAACATTCGCTCCGGCGCAAATGCCGCGCTCTCTGCCGGAATCCGGGTCGATCGCCTGCAGTGCCGTTGCCGCGGCGATATTGACATCGCGCAATGCCAGCCGGGTGACGGCGATCATCCGCAGAGCGAGCGTCAGCCGTTTTTCCGCCGCACCGGGAGCATCCGGAAACATTCTGCCCAGCGGAGTGTCATTTTGCGGCAGATAAGGTCCCATGCCTATCATATCCGCATCAAGTTCGCGGAAAAAACATATATCATCTGCCAGATTTTCACAGCTTTGTCCGGGCAGACCGATCATCACGCCGGTGCCGAGCTGATAGCCGGCTTCTTTCAGGCGGTACAAAGCTGCAACTCTTTCCTCAAAACTGCATTCTGCCGGGTGGATGGCGCGGAATATTTCCTTATTGGAGCTTTCAATACGCAGTAAATATCGTGTTGCTCCGGCTTCGCGCCAGCGCAGATATGTTTCCAGACTCTGTTCGCCGCAGGAAAGGGTGATGCCGGGTTTGTACGGCAGTGCGGAAATTTTTTGCAGCACCTCCGTCACCATCCGGATGAACTCCGCATCGCTGCGTTCCCCGCTCTGCAGCACGACCGAACCGTAACCGAACTCACCGGCGCGGCGGGCGGCTTCCACGATTTCAGCAACGCTCATGCAGTAACGCGAAACGCTTTTCACGCTTTTTCTTATTCCGCAGTAAAGACAATCCCGGGTGCAGATGTTGGAAAATTCCACCAGGCCGCGCAAATTGACATAATTGCCGCAATACTCTTTTTTTACCTCATACGCCGCCTCAAACAACGCTTTTTCCGCCGCCGGGTCCGGAGCTTGCAGCAAAAGTGCCAGTTCAGATGAGTTCAGCGTTTCCCCGTTGCGGCCGCGGGTGAGCAGTTCGTAAAAATTCATAATCCGTCTCCGTTGTCGAATGCCCGGCGCAATCCTTCACCGGTGAAGTTGAATGAGACCACCGCCGCAAACAGTGCCAGCCCCGGAAAGAGCGTCAGATGCCAGTAGGCAAACGGATTGTCAAATGCCTGACGCAGTAAATTCCCCCAGCTTGCCGTCGGCGGCTGGACTCCGAAACCGAGAAAACTCAAACCGCTCTCGCCGATGATCGCCCCTGCCACAGCAAAAGTGAAACTTATCAGCACCACCGGCAGAATATTCGGCAGCAGATGGCAGAACATTATCCTGCGTGTGGATATTCCGGAAACGATACAGCTTTGGATGTACGGCAAAGAGCTTTCTTTCAGCACCTCCCCCCGCACCAGAAACGCCAGCTGCAGCCAGCCGGTCAGCCCGATGACCGCCACCACCAGCGGGATGGATTGTCCGATTTTGGCATCCCCGAGCATCGACATCAATATCAGCAACAGTAAAAATGTGGGGAAACAGAGCATTATTTCCACCAGACGCATCACCATCAGGTCGAATCCGCCCCGGAAAAATCCCGCCGCCAGACCGACGCTTATCCCGATACTCATGGCTATCAGCGTGGAAAGCACCCCCACCGTCAGCGACACTCTGCCGCCGTAAATCACCCTTGCGGCAAGGTCGCGCCCGATGTCGTCACAGCCGAGAAAATGCTTTCTGTCCGGAGCGGCACACGGCATCCCGGTTATTTCATCCGGGTCATACGGAATGGGGGCAAAGAGGGCAAATTCCGCTTTGCAGGCGATTTCACGGTAATTTTTTTTATCCATTCTGGGAGTCGTCAGCATAAACGGCAGCAGCAGCAGTACCGCCGCCGCGATACGTACTGCCCGGCGCGGGATGCGGGGCAGAAAACAGCTTGCCGCACCCACTGTCAACAGCAGCAGAGCGTAATTGAATATCATTTCCACCAGCACTTCCGAACTTGCCGGAGCAAAAAAACTCCGCCAGAAAGGTGCGCTCCACTTCCCGTCCAGACACATCAGCAGCGGCTTGCCGTTGGCAATGAACGGCGCAAAAAGAGTGACCGCAAAGAGAAATATCACCCCGGCGATACCCGCCCGTGCCGCCGGGTCGCGGAAAAATCTGCCCATCGCCAGAGCAAAAGGAGATGCTGAACGGGGTTTCACTGCTGTTTCCCCTTTCTGCCTGACAACTCCGCAAAAGAGAGGGGACGGAGCATCTTTTTCCGTGCGGTTTTGAGGTTTTCATTTATGGAAAGATATTTCCAGCGCACAAAACCGAAGTCATGCGGCACGCTGTTTTCCAGATAATCATAACGCAGTGAAAATGAGACCGGGAAACCCTCATATATCCAGACACATTTCTCATCCAGCAGTTTCACCATTTTCAGATAAAGTTCACTGCGCTCCGCTCCATCCGGCAGAATCAGGGATTTTTCATACATCGCGTCAAACTCCGGGTCGGAGAAACCGCAATAATTGCAGCTGCCGATATTGCCGGAGTAAAAGAGCTGCAGAAAATTTCCCCCGTCAGGATAATCTCCGATCCATGAATAACGGAAAAGCTGAAATTTTCCCCGGCGCAACTTATCTGCAAAACGGGGACGGGAATTGAGCGCGGGAGTCAGTTCCACACCGTATTTGCGCCAGTCGTCAGCCGCCAGTTCCCCCATCTGCCGGTGTCCGGCGGATGAACCGGCCTGGTCAAAATCAAAGTGCAGATTTTTTCCGCTTGCCGGGTCGATGCCGTCCGGATACCCTGCCAGGGCAAAAAGTTTTTTCACTTCCGCCGGGTCGGGATGATGCGCCGCCCGGGCGGGGATGTGTCCGGCGACTCCTGCCGGAATGGGACCGGCGGCAGGCAGCAGCAGATTTGCCGCATATTCCACCCGCCGCCGGATGTCGTAAGATGCCCGCAACGCCCGCCGCAGATGGATGTTGCTGCCCAGCACCGGGTCGCGGAAGTTGAATCCGACATAGCGTATCTCAAATTCCGGGATCTTATCCAGAATGATCCCGCGTTCAGCTAAAACCGGATTCAGTTCTCCATTGCCGGCAAGTGTATCGCAATTATCTTTATCCAGCGCATTGCAATCCAGATTGCCCTGCAGAAAGAGCATCCAGGCGGTCATGGGCTGACGTATCTGCAATATTTCCACGCCGTCCAGAAGCGGCAGAGCTTTTCTGCGGTCGGCAGCATTTGCCGCACCGGGAAAGAACTCCTGCCGGTAGCGGGGGTTGCGGGCAAAACGCAGACGCAGATTGGGTATCCACTCTTTCAGAACAAACGGCCCGGAACCTGCCGGATTGCGGCTCAAAGACGCTCCGCCGCGCGCATAGACCGCATGGCGGGAAACGACTCCGGCATTGGGCATCGCCAGCAGATAGAGGAATCCGGCATCAGGTTTTTCCAGCACGAGAGTGAATTTCTTTGCCGAATGGATGATTATTCCGGGAACATCCGTATCGTAAACCGAAAGATCATCCGGCGGCAGTGCGGCACTTTTTTTCCGGAAATCCCCTATTCCGGCTATCCGGTTGCGGTAGAGCCAGTAGACCGGACTGTGGGTGCGGGCATCGGCTATGCGTAAAATGGAAAACTTCACATCATACGCCGTCACCGGCAGAGCTTCCGCCCCATTTTCCGGCACAAAAAATATATCGTCGCGCAGTTCAAACGTGTAACTGCGTTTATCCGCCGACACTTCCGGCATACTTTTTATCATTGACGGTTTCAGCCGGTACGGGCGGTGCAGATAATCGTACTGAACCAGTGTGTCGTAGCACAATGCCGTCAAATCACGTCCGGCAAGGTCATCCGCCAGTGCCGGGTCCAGACTTTTTACCGCCCCGCCGGCACCGGTACGCAGAATGCCGCCGGCTGTGAGCACGAAAACGGCCAATGCGGAAAATATTACGGTAAAAGTTTTTTTCATTTTCCGGTTATTGCGGCAAATTTGCCTGCCACGGCATCATATTTATCCGCCATGTCCGCTTCGGGCTGAAATTCTTTGAGGTCGAAAGAATCTCTGACGGTCTGCCGTATTCCGGCAAGACCTTCAACTTCGCCGCACGCCCACGCCTGCACCAGAATATTGCCGGTGGCAGTGGCTTCCACCGGACCGGCGACCACCGGACGGCGCAGCGCACACGCGGCAAGTTCCATGAGGAAGCCGTCTTTGGTACCGCCGCCGACGACATTCAAACAGGAATAACGGGTGCCGAGGATTTTTTCCAGCATCTCCAGTTTGTTTCTGAAATAGAGTGCCAGACTGTCATAAACGGCACGCACGACTTCAGCATCGCTGAAGTTTTCCCCCTGACCGGTGCGGCGCAGAAATGCCCGGATATTTTCCGGCATATTGCCGGGAACGGCAAATTCACTGCTGTTGGGATTGATGAAATAAGCACACGGAGCACTCTGCCGCGCCATTTTTTCCATATCATTGAACGACAGATTTTTGCCTTCACTGTTCCAGACACGGCGCAGTTCCTGAAAGAGCCATGAACCCATGATATTGGTCAGATAACGGATCCTGCCGCCGACGCCGCCTTCATTGGTAATAACTTCGCTGCCGTCAAGCACGGGAGAGTCTGTTTCAACTCCGAGCAAAGCCCAGGTGCCGGCACTCAAATACGCCCAACTGCCTTTTTCCGGAGCCGGTACTGCGGCAACGGCACTGGCAGTGTCATGGGAACCGCATTTGAAAACCGGCACCGGAGCGCAGTTGAATTTTTTGCAGAGTTCCGCACTCAAAAATCCGTTGGCACTGCCCGGGGGGACGATTTCAGGGAATATTTCCTGCGGCAGACCGATGGCATCTATCAATTCCCAATGCCACTGCCGTTTGACCGGATCAAGCAGATTGGTGGTCGAGCAGAATGTGTATTCGGCAGTCAAATCCCCGCCCAGATGCAGTGCCAGAGCGTCGGCTATGGGCAGGAAAACGGAATTCTGCATATCTTCCGGATGCTCTTCCTTGTGGGCAAGCAGCTGATATATGGTGTTGAGGGTCATGTGCTGGATACCGGTGAGAGCGTAAAGTTTGCTCTGCGGAATTTTCTGCCACAGTTTTTCTGCCGCGGCAACAGACCTTTCATCCCGGTAATTGTAGGGCATCCGCCGCATTTTGCGGGTGTCGCGGTCAAAGAAAACGTAATCCACGCCCCAGGTATCAATGGATATACCGGAAAGTTCCACGTTTTCAGCCAATGCTTTCTGCAGACCGGTTTCCAGTTCACTGCACAGCCGGGGGTAATCCCAGTAAAGTGAGCCGTCGATTTCCACCGGTCCGTTGGGAAAACGGTGAACTTCACGCAGAGAGAGTCTGCCGTTGTCAAGAGTACCGATAATGGCGCGACCGCTGGACGCTCCGAGGTCAAAGGCGAGAAAATTTTTCATTTTTTATCATCATCCCATTTGTTGTAACTTGCGGTGACGGGCAACGACGGCATCATAACTTATTGAGCCGCCGAATATATCCAATGCCGAACCTATGGTGTAGGAAAGTCCCGCCGCTTCGATTCCGGCAATATCATCAAATCCGGAAACTCCCCCGGCATAAACACAATCAATGGGCGAATATCTGCCCAGGATTTCCAGCAGTGTTTCATCTATTCCGCCGCGCAGACCTTCCACATCCACAGCATGGATGAGAAATTCCGCACAGCCGGAAGCGAGCTCTTCCAGAGTCCTGCCGTTGACTTCCATATCGGTGAAATTTTTCCACCGGTCAGTCACGACCCGGTACTTTCCGTCCGGACATTTGCGGCAGGATAAATCCAGCACCAGATGCTGTTTGCCGACGCTCCGGAGCAGTAAATCCAGATTGGCACGGTGAAATCTGCCGTCAGAAAAAACAAAACTTGTGACAATAACTTTATCCGCACCGGCGTTGAGCCATGCTCCGGCATTGTCCGCAGTTATCCCTCCGCCTATCTGCAATCCGCCCGGCCACGCGCTCAATGCCGCTTTGGCAGCCTGATCGTTGCCGGGACCGAGCTTGATTATATGTCCGCCGCGCAAATCATCTTTGCGATAGAGTCCGGCGTAATATTCCGGAGTCCGGTCGGAAACAAAATTGGTCGCCAGAGCCGCTTCACCGCCGGCAGTATTGAGGGTGCCGCCGACGATCTGTTTGACCTTGCCGTCATGCAAATCAATACAGGGACGGAAAGCAGGAAGTGAACGCTTCAGCATAATATCAATCTCCGAAAAATGTTTCCTGCAACGCTTTGGACATCTGTTCAACGATCACCGAACCGGCAAAATTACTGCTGCTGCTCTGCATGACACACGCTCCGCCGCGTTTCGCCATTACCCCGGAGGCCCAGACCCACTCGTTGAAAACTTCCGCCAGATCACCGTGGGAAATCTTTCTGCCCGGACGGGAAAGATGGGAGCCGTCATCACAGAATACCGGAAAATCCCCCTGCATCACGGCAATTTTGTTTTCCGGCAGATGCCGGATGAAACTGCGGAAACTGCGGTGGGCGGCAGGTGCGGCAAAACAGCCGGGGATCACGGTTCTTTCAGCCCCGGAAACTTCTGCCGGAACCGTATTGTCCTTTATTGCTATAATAGATTTGAACCGCCACGGACGTTTTTCCGGAATAATTTCCTGCGGTATCGACAATATCTGCCGGGTGTAACGCACAGATTCAGCTGTGACCGTCAGAGTATGCTGTGATGACGCGCCCTCTATGCCGCTTGCGGCACGGTGCCGCCAGAAATCATCCCCGGCATAAAATTCCACCGCTTTGCCGTCACAACTGACCACCCGGAGCATCACAATCATCTCACTGCCGGAATAATCCGTATTGCTCTGGAACTCTTTTTCGCCGTAAACCAGATATTCCACTGCCGCTCCGGCAACGGGGAAATACAACTCTTCCAGTTCCAGTGCGGCAATGCGTCCGCCGTTGTCAGCAGCGACATCACCGGTCAGCTCAAAGACATTGCCCGCGCCTTTCCACTGCCGTTTTATATGGTATTCGCAGCCGAAAGGTATCACATTCACGCTCTCGACTCCGATACTCAAATCATCATTTGCACTGTGGCGGCGCATTTTTTCCGGCAGTCCCTGCGCTTCGGTGAAACCGTCTGTTTTCACTCTGCCCATTTGCAGCAAAAGTGTACCGCCGGCACTGAACCGGGCACATTCACTGCCGCCGGAAAAAAGCTCGATACGGTTTCCGGCACAATCTGCTTTTATGATATTTTCGATTTTCATACGATCATATTCCCTGTAATCAAAATTCCGTCAATCTGCAAAAAATCTGGCGGCTATGACCGCCCAGCGGGGAGAATTTTTCCGTTTTTCCCGCACCATTTCCCTTATTTCCGCTCCGGACATTTTGCCCAGAGCGCGCACTTCGCTGAATGTACAGCGGAAAAGCACTGCCTGCGGTTTCTCCGCTCCGGCGGCTCTGACATTGCACAACGCTTTTTTCACCAGATGCCGCGACCATGCATTACGGCACAGCAGCCACAGCGGATAGACCAGCGCGACAAGCCAGAATATCCACGCCGGAAATGTGTCACACCACAATATTTTTATCATTTCCGCCACCGGCAGCAGCAGTACCGGTATCACAAATCCCCAGGTGTCGGTATCACTGATAAAACAATTGCCCAGATACCTCCGCAGCGGTGACGCAGAAGTACGGTAGGCGAAATACTCTTCCAGTTCCGGTTCATTCATGCTCTGCCGCGCGGTGTGACACAATTCATGCGCCAGCAGCTCATCCCGGCGGTAGTTGAGAAATTTTTTCCGCTTGCGGAATGCTTCGCGCAGCATGAATACCGAAAATCCGCTTTCACTGTCACCCAGCATACAGCCGCCCCAGAATATCCCCATGCCGCGCTGCAGATAAAATCCCGGCACGTGCTGCACGGCAAATCCGTACAACTCATTTGTTATGGCGGCGGCCTCCTGCAGCAGTTCCGGAGCGATGCGGTCAGCGGCGGTGACTTTGAAAACGCCGAAAACCTCCGCGCCACCGTTTTCCTGCAGTGCCGCATCAAACTCGGCATACAATGTCTTTATCCTGCCGACCCGCGCCAGAAACTCCCCCATGCTCTCTCCGGCACCCGCCAGAAATCCGCGTGAGTCCAAATCAACAAGAGTCTGTACATCATCAGATGTCACTTTTCAGCTCCGGGATTGCCGTGTTTTTTGCGTTTGCCGCCGCTGCCGTCGTGACGGTGATTTTCGCCGCTGTCGTGAAATGAACTTTCCCGGCGTTTTTCAAAAGGAACGACTTTTATTTCATCCACCGGAAAGACCGATACACTGCCGCTTTCAAAAGTCACACTCACTTTGCGGGTCAGCAGATTGCGGTCAGTCACTTTACCGCGGCCGGCAGGGGTTTCACAGAATTCACCTTTGCGCGGCATACCTTTTTCCAGTTCCAGATACCCCTCATGCTCGTATTTCAAACAGCACTTCAATCTGCCGCACACCCCTGAAATCGTCGACGGGGTCAACAGCAGATCCTGCTCTTTTGCCATTTTCACGTTGATCGAATTGAACTCTTTGAGAAATCTGCTGCAGCACAGCGGTTGACCGCACACAGCGATGCCGCCGAATATGCCGGTTTCATCCCGCACTCCTATCTGACGCAATTCGATACGCACCGACAATGCGCGGGAGAGCTCTTTGACCAGCTCGCGGAAATCGACCCTGCCGTCGGCACAGAATTGCACCGTCAGCAGTTTGCGGTCAAGCGAATAGTGGGCGTTGACCGTGCTCATTTCCAGACCGAGTTTGGCGATCCACTCATTTACGGTCTGCATGGCACCGCGGGCTTTGACGGCATTTTCTTCAGCTTCAGCAAGTTCCGGCTCTCCGGCACCGCGCACAATCTGCGGCATTGAGTTCATGTCGCAGTTTTCGGGGATGCTGCTCTGATGACAGATCTCTCCGAGGTCTTCAAAATAATCCCGCCGGATAACACATCTGTCACCGCGTTTGAAATCCATATTTTCCGCACCGCGCACATCCAGCAATGCGCCGTTGTCAAGTTTTACTACCCAGATATTTTCCATTTATATTTTACTGTTCCTGTTTGTTACAACAAATTTCTACCGTCGGCGCACAAGGCTATGCCCCGGCAAGCCGGGTGTATTTAAAACGTTTGTATCACAAATAAATACATTTATACAAATTCTGCTGCATTTCACAGCTCTGCAAAGACAATATAACCGTCCTGCGGAAATTTTGCAACTTTTTTATTGTTTTTTCTCAAGTGTAAACAAATCTGCGGCAATATTCACCGTTTCATTGAGCACCGGGTCGCCGCCTTTGCCGCCGGACTCTTTTTTATTTTCACCGTTGCTTTCCATTGCTTCCATCTCATCGGAAACCTGTTTTTCCCCGGAATACTCCTGCCAGCGGACTTTCTCGTTGAGAGAGAGCTCTTTGCGTTTGCGTATTTTCCGGAATTGTCCGATGCGGTGCAGCAGTGCCTGATATGCCGGGTCAGCCGCGATACGGGCGGCGGAACGTTTTTTCAATTCGGAAACTTTTTTCTCAAATCCGGTGTCGAATACGGAATTTTTCACCGCCTCGATCGAATCCCACGGCAGGTGATTGTCCATAAACATCTCGCCGACTTCCATTTCCTCGGTCAGTGACGGCAGCAAAATATCCGGGGTTATCCCCAGCTGCTGTACTGAAACTCCGCTGGGACGGTAGAACATCGCGGTTTCAAACGTCAGCATCCCGGCCGGTTGAGCTTTGCCGAACCAGCTGTTGTAGCGGTCAAGCGATTCCGGACGCAGAACCGTGCCTTTGCCGAATGTCCGGCTGTCACCGACCAGTACCGCCCGGTTGCTGTCCCGCAATGCCCCGGTGAAAATCTCGGCGGCTGAAGCGGAAAATTTACTGGTCAACACCACCAGCGGTCCGGCGTATGCCATGCGGATATCCGGGTCTTTTTCCACAGTGAGCTCATGTTTGCTGCGCACCTGGACGACCGGATTGCCGGAAAGAAACATCCCGCTCAAAACTATCGCATCCGGCAGACTGCCTCCGCCGTTCCGGCGCAGGTCGATAACTACGGAATCGACTTTCTTTTTTTCAAAATCCTGCAATATTTTCATCACATCCATACTGGCGCGCTTGGCGTTGGCATCTCCGCGCAAAGCGGCATCGAAATCCATATAAAATCCGGGCAGGGTTATCACGCCGACCTTTATATCTCTGCCATCGCGGGAAACAGTGCGGATGTCACCTTTGGCGGCACCGGCTTCAAGATTGAATTTATCTCTGGTCAGCACCACCTGCCGGGGCGCGGAACTCTCTCCGGAAAGGATCCCCAGTGTCACTTTTGTCCCTTTCTCCCCCCGGATGAAACGCACCGCTTTGCTCACAGGCATATCTATCAGGTCGGTCATTTCGCCGTTTTCCTGGGTGACAGTGACGATACGGTCGCTCACCTTGAGTTTGCCGGAAATTGCCGCCGGTCCGCCGGGAACAAGTTCCACGATTTTGATGTAACCGTTTTCACTGGTCAGTGTCGCACCGATACCGGACATGGAAAGCGACATATTTATTTCAAAATCCTCGCTCAATTTCGGGGCCTGATAATCGGTGTGCGCTCCGAAAGAACGCGCCATGGAATCCAGAAGCAGACCGAGAATATCTATTTTGTCGCGTTTTTCCACATCATTGCCGATGTCACGCTGACGCTGCAGAATGCGCTCCGCCGGAGTTTTGTCGCCGATGGCGGCAGCAGCGTTTTTATTTTTCTCCCCGGCGGCGGGTTTTTCCATCAACCGGAAAAAGAGCAGGTCATTTTTTATTCTTTTGCGCCACAACTCATGCATTTCGCTTTCGTTGGCAGGGCGCGTTCCCTTGCCCGGTTCTGCCGGCAGAAATTCATCGACAGTGAAGTCTATCTCTTTTTTCAGCATTTCCTGTGTATACTGCCGGAACTCCCGGTAACGCCGGCGGTAGACTTCGTACACATCAAAAGCAAATGCACACTCCCCGCGCAGCAGTCTTGCGCCGATATCCTGACGGCAGTCGGCAAATTTTTTCACATCCTCCAATGAAAAAAGCATCCGCATCGGGTCGAGCGTGTCAAAATAGCGGTCAAATATTTTTGCCGACATGGCACTGTCGATGCGTGCGCCGGAGTAATGGTTATGCTCAAGCATTTTTGCCGTCATCGCACTGATACGGCGGAAGTCTCCGGCAGTATACTCCACCGGTGCGGCGGCAAACAGCTGTCCGGAAATCACCAGCACCGCACCGGCGGCAAGATTGCGGAAAATTCCTTTCAAATATATTTCCATTGCCGTTTACTCCTGCGGATAAATATTGTACTCTTTGCGGAATATGCACCGGGCGGGGATAATTTCTTCACAGACCAGAGCTTTGCCCTCTTTGCCGAAAGATTCCTGCGGATATATCTCATAACGGTACTTTTTCCCCGGCACAAGCACCTCTCCGGGCAGACGGAAAACCATTCTGCTGTCACGGTTGTGTTCCAGCCGGTAGAAATCCCCGGCATAGCGTTCATCAAAAATCACCTCATTTGCGGCAGTGTCAGTAATTTTTATCCGGTAAAAGTGGACAAAATCATCGTGCTGTGCCGCATCGAATATGATGTAGAAAAAGCCGAAATCATACCGGAATAACGCCTGTGCTCTTTCCGGAAACTCCGGGGCAGTCCGTTTTTCCGCCCGGCGCAGAGTATACGGTGCTGCCGCCGCATCAAACGGCACCGGCACCACCCACGGCTGTTCCGGTTTTATCTCCCGTCTGTCAGTGACATTGTACCGGCGGATAACCAGACTGCCGGGGAAAATTTCCATATACATCATCTGAGTCACTTCCCGGGCAAAAGGCAGGATGCCGTTGCAGCAGTTGTACGGGGCTTCATCCATGCAACCGTAAGCCAGTGTCGATGTGGATAGAGCCGTGTACTCCTGCTGCCAGATGGAGCGTTCATCTTCCAGCGGGTAATGGGTGTGCCCGGAAAGCGACACCACCTGCGGATATTTTCTTAACATCTCCCCCAGAATCTTCTGACCGGATTTGCCGTGACTGCCGGAAACGGTATTTTGCGGCGGGAAATGGGTCAGCACAAAGACCGGTTTTTCCGGTGCGGCGGCGACAGCGGAGCGGATTTCAGCTTCCAAAGCGGAAATCACAGCACTGGAATACTCTTCCTCCCCGAACCGGATATCCTCTGACATGGCGATAAAGTGGTAATCTTTTATCACCGTGTGAAGCGGATTATCGGTACTCTGTTTCAGACCGCTGCAGAAAATTTCATACAGTTTCCGGTGGTCGCGGTTCTCAAAACTGCCAGCCACCCAGAAATCGTGATTGCCCGCACAGGAAACCATTTCCGGCATGGCGTCGCCGAATTTTTCGCGCATAAGGCGCATATGCATATCAAATACCGCCGGATCACCGCTGTCGGAAATATCTCCTGTCATCAGCAGAACGTCGATATTTTTTTCTGCAAGCATTTCCAATGCCTGCGCCATATTGTGCATACCCCAGTCATTGCAATAAGCGTATGCCTGATTATCACCGACGATGCCGACCCGCAGCAGAGGTTTTTCTGCGGCAGCACAGTCACAAACTGAACTCATTTAAACAACTCCGCAAAAAATCCCTTCTTTTTCGTGCAGACCACTTTTACCGGAGTGTTGTCAACGAATTTCACCCCGGTGACTGTGAGCAGACCGTTGCTGTCAATGACCGCTTCGCGCTCTGAACCGTTCACCGAGACATTGACCGCGGTGCCGGGAGCAAAAACGAATTTCTGACGGCGGCGGAAAGTGACATCGCTTGTCACCGGATATTTTATATCTTTGTGGTCTGCAACCAGAGTCATTTCAAAACGTTCCGGAGTGTCAACGATGTCGCCGACCCAGGTCATACCGCGGTTGATCCAGCCTTCCAGATCCCCTTCATCGGGGTCGCCGCTGCCGTAATTGCAATTATCGCTGGAGTTGCTGAATGCCGGATATGCCTGTTTCAGACTGTAGCGCAGCAGATTGTCTGTGGTGGTGATCGCCGGCACGTCCCGGTTCATGCCGTGATTGCCGTTATTCCAGTGCACCGCAAAAGCCTGACGCGCTTCGTTGGCGGCACGGAAAAACGGCGGGTTGTTCACCCACGGGATGGACATATCGCGTCTGCCGTTGCAGGCAAAAATCGGAGTGATATCCACTTGCGGACGGTTTATCTGGATGGCACCGTTGCCGTAGACGAGCAAATCTTTGCCGTCCGGGGAAATAACTTTGTCTTCCGGTTTGAAAAGACCGATACTGCACTGCATACGGAAAATCGACGGCTGGAGTTTCGGGAATTTCGGCATGGTCGCCCAGGTATAGGAGTAAACCGGCACCATGGCGTACGCCGCGGCAAAAACTTCAGGATAATGCACCGCCAGCTGCACACTGCCGCTGCCGCCCATGCTGCCGCCGTAAAGATAGGTACGGTTGGAGTCGGTACCGAAGTGCTTGTGGACCCAGCGGACGATTTGCAGAACGACTTTTTCAGAATAGTTGTCCCATTTGAATTCCGGACCGAGATTGCTCACGCCGATATTGGTGTTGTAGCCCAGCCAGAAAGATGATATCGCCGGCACATAATCGCGGCTGTCTTCGGATTCCGCGCGGGTGAGTTTGCGTCCGGTCCAGGTGCGGTCATTAAGTATCACCAGCAGGTATTTGATCCCGCCTTTGCCGTCTTTGATCGCAGAAACGGTGAATTTGAAAGGGATGCCTTCGCGCCACGCAAGGGCTGAATCGACATACATGATGTGGGTGCCGACAGCCTTGCCGCGACTGTCCACGCCGACACCGCCGCCTCTGCCGTGCAGACGGACGATCACAGGCTTATTCTTTGCCGCATCGGGTGACGGGAAACTGTTTCCGGGGACGATGGCAATGGCATTGACTTCGCCTTTGCCGACTTTGACCGCTTTGGCAGTGGCAGTGAGTTCAAGAATTTTGCTGTCAGTGCCTTTGTGAAGCGTAACGGCGTAATAACGGTTCCCGGTCTGATCTGCCTGCGGGGTGTGAACGTGCAGACCGCCATCCGGAGAAACGGGTTCACCGTGATCGCTGATGACAAAACCGCGGCGGTTGAGTTTTTTCGCGCCGACGTCGGCGACTTTACCGGCGAAAATCTCTTCGCTTTTGGCTTTTTTGCTCCGTTTGATGACAAACGAATCCGAATCAAGCCACCAGTCATTGGCACTGCCGGGATTGAGCATGGAAGCCACTTTCACAGCTTTGGTGATATTGCCGGAGTCTATCGGTGCGCTGCTGCTCCATACACTCAAGCGGGCATCGGCGGGCAAACCGCTCTCCTGCCACTGCAAAAACACCTGACCGTTGCGGTATTCTCCGGTAAGTCCGGACAATCCGGCGAATGCGTGCAGCGTCATCGCGGCACCGACTCCGAGAAAAAATCGTTTCATTTTTCACTCTCCATGAAAAAATTGTTAAAATATGACTGTACCTTCAATTAAGATATCACATCTGCGGCAAAAAATCAACATTTTTCTGCAAAATTACCTGCTCCGGTAACATGAGGGCGTGACGCCGAAAAATTTTTTGTAGCTTTTGCAGAAATGGCTGGCATCATAAAATCCCCATTCTCCGGCGATCTGCTTTATGCTGACATCCTTTTCCGCCAGCTCCGCGGCGGCGCAGTTAAGGCGGAAAAGCAACTCATATCTGGCGAATCCCATGCCCGCGCACTCCCGGAAAACGTGGGAAAAATAGCTCTCACTCATACAGCAGATTTTTGCCGCCTGTGCCACTGTCAGCGGGATATTTTTCAATTCAGCCATCGCCGAAAGTACCTTTTGCAGAACCAGAAATTTTTTCTGCTCCGTTCCGCCGGGATTTTCTGCGAGGCAGAGTGCGGTGTCATAAAACAATCCGGCGGTGTGCAGCCACAGCTGCTGCCTGACCTCCGGAAGCGCGGCGTGATGTTTCAAGCGGTCATAAACCGCGCAGAATTCTGCGGCTTTGCGCTGCAGTTCCGGGATACGGAATCTTCCGGCACCGCCGCCGCACGGCAGGTAAAGCAGCCGTTTGACCGCACTCCTGTCGCCGATGACGGTGTTGAGCAATGCCTCCGGCGAAGCGGTTATCAGCAGCAGTTCCGCGCCATCGGCACTGGCGGTTTTGCCGTGGACCTCCCAGGCGGCAGTGAAAAAAATATCATATTGCTCTTGCAAATCGCCTACGCTGCCCTGCCGCAAAATCCCCAGATGCACCGCCGAGTGCATATCGCAGTGCGGATTGACAAATCCCGGCGGGATACTCTGTTCTTCCATCCGGAAAGGGTCGGCAATACTCAATCGCCAGTGATAAAGCAGTTTTTGCATGAGATTCCTCCACTTTTGCATAAAAATACATCTTCTGACGGTGATTTTCCAGTAAAAAAAGCAGAAATTTACTATTTTTTCTCCGGATTATACATCGTACCCGTGTTGCAAAATCCCCTCTGCGGTATCATATTTTTACAGTGTCAAAAATTGCGGCAAACGTACCGCTGCGTGCATTCGGAAGATGAGGCAAGATACAAAACAAATTAAAAAAAATAAAAGTGTGCGACTAAGCGAAGCGCAGGAGCGAGGGGGTCCGGGGGACTTTCTTCCCCCGGTGCGTCCTCCGTTGCGCAAGACAAGTCCCGCTTTCGCCATAAAAGGCGGGAGCGGGCGCAGAATTGCGCAACATGAGCCGAACCGCCGCCAACGCCGGCAGACAGACAAACGCCGCCGACCAAGCAGCGACATCGGAGCGGCGCGACAGCAAAACGTGGCGTGAGCCACCGCGGGGTAGCAGGGGCGGCGTGAGCCCCTGCAAAAAAAGACGGTAAGATTTTGTCACAACAAAAATGAAGGAAATATTTATGAAAAATGAATGGATTATTGATTCCGGGGATCTGCGTATTGAGTTCGATGCTCTTCACGGGGTCACTCCGCGCAAAGTTTCTCTGAAAAATTATGACGGCGATTACGAAACGGTCGTCGACGGAGCCAAAAGTTCTTTCACCATCATGCAGTGCGGCGGAAAACTTTATCATGCGGTGCTGACCGGTGAACCGTCGATTTCAGATTTTGATGATTACACCCAGCTTGCCTTTGAAGAGGTCGGATTTGCCGATGAGCGCGGAGAAATCCTGCCGGAACTTTCGGCGGCAGTGACCTACGACTTTTTTGCTGACGGCACGATGTTTTCCCAGATATACTTCATTGTCATGTCCGACAAACACAAATATCAGGATTTGAAACTTGCCGTCGGAACCGATGTACAGCGTTTTGACGACATCCGCTGGGCCCTGCTCCACCGCCGCGAACACTTTGACGGGGCGATGATACAGGAGCTCGGTCCGCAGCGTTATCTGGAGCGCGGATTGCCGATGGAGTGTGCCGAAACAGTACCGCTGGTCTCATTCAACGGATTCCGCAAAGGTGCGGAATCGCTTTACATGGAGTTTTTTGCAGAAGGCGGAGCGACGCTTTCCAACAAACGCGATGAAGCTGTCACCGCCATCACCTGGGAGAACGGTTCACCGCAGATAGTCTGGAACTTCCAGAAAGTTCCGGCGGTAAAACCGCAAGTGACCATGCAGTTACGCAACCAGTGGGGCTGGATAATCAAACATCCGCCGCGGAAACGCCATCTGCCGCCGTTCACCATGTACCACTATCTGGATAACAGCCAGCGTTATCCTCTGGATTCTGAAATAGATGCGCTGAAAGATTCCGGATGTGACGTATTGATAATCCACGAAAACTGGCGCATCGACATCCAGAACAGCGGTGTGCCTTTCAACCGTACCCGTCTGAAAGAGGTCATTGCCAAAGCCCACAGCCTCGGCATCAGAGTCGCGCTCTATATGCGCGGCAATGAATTTTCCGCAGTTGATGCCGGATGTGCCTGGTTTGAACGCTATCTGCAGAAAGATTTCGACGGCTTTTACATGGATTACGGCAGTCCGTTCTGCCACACCACTGCTGCGGATGAATACTTTGCCCACGGCAGAACGCATTTCCGCCGGCATCATGCGGTTTTCAGCAAACTCCGGGAGAGATGCGGCAGGGACGGTTTGATTTTCAGCCATACCGGACCGTGTTTTTCGGCGATGAGCATGAATATGGTCGACGGGTATGTTTCCGGCGAGGGTGAACGCGGTATGCTTGTCCGCAGCCGTCAGCATCACGAATATTTCAGTATGGCGGCGGCGGCTCTTGGCACGATGTGGACAGCGGCGTTTCCGGAATACTCCACGAGCCGGATGGTGCCGTTTCTTGCCCTGACCGGACAGTATCCGCACAATCCGCTGGGCGAACAATTCCCCTCATCAAGTCTGGCACATCCGCGTGAAGCAGGAATAAATGACAAAGTTTTCCGGCCGCTGTGGAAGCTGTGGGGGATGTTCAGAAACGAAAAAGATATGGATATATGCAACGACTACAACTCGTGCAATGTGTTTCCGGCGGATGAAAACTGCGGTCACGCCATGCTGATTTCCGCAGACAGAAAGCGGGCTCTTTATATCATTTCCAACTTTTCCGACAGAAGCATGGAGTTTGACGTGACCCCGGAGTGGAGCCGGATAGATTTCGACCCCGCCGGTAAAAGATGCGTGCTGCTTGCCCCGCAAATCGATTCACCGGGAGTGGAAAAAATATACACTTCAGAAAAACTCACCGTCACACTTGCCGGGGAAAGCTGTGCCGCATTTTATTTTGACTGCAACGACACGGATTTTGCAGACTTCCGCAAAGAATACCATGTGCCGTGCGCTTCAGGCAGAGAGTTTCTGGCACATCAGCAAGAGCAGAAATATCTGCGGGAAAATCCGCCGTTCCGGGGAGAAGTCATTTTCACCGCCGCGATACCGCCGCAAACGGCATTCGGCTACGAGGATTCAATGCTGCTCGACCTCTATGACAATGACTCATTTCTGGTCGAATTCAATGCTGACGGCACTTTCCGCAAGCTGGCGAAACTTCTCCGGCAGGATGGCAAATCGCTCTTTTCCGGAGATGAATCACAGCCCATCGACCTGAAAAAACTGCTTGCTCCGGGACTGCACCATCTGGCGATTTATGCCACTCACTGCGGCGAGCCGTTTTATTCATTTTTCAGCGCGCGGATTTCCAACGGCAAAGGGGAGTCATACGAAATCGTGTTCCGCAATGAACTGGAACCCGACCGGACATTCCTGCACTTTGACATTATTATTTGATAATCGTGTTGAGAGAAAACAACCGTCGCATTTTTTTGCAGGAACTCACGGCGGTGTGAGTTCCTGCAAAAAAGCTTGCCCGCTGTCAAAAATCCAATTTGAACGCCGGCAGACTTTTTTTGCTGAAATCATCTCCCCCTTCAGCAGAAACATATCCTTTTGAAAGGGGAGTTTATTTTCAGCAGCTGTAGCGTACTTCGCCGCCGACCATGGTCTTGCGGACGGTGAAGCCGTCATCCAGCAGCACGATATCCGCGAGGAATCCCGGCTGCAGACAGCCGCGGTCATTCAATCCCAGAGAACGGGCGGCAGAAGCCGAAGTGGATTTCACAACTTCGCACATGGGCAGACCGGTGACTTCGCAGACATTTTTGAATGCGGTCGCCAGCTGCAGCGTGCTTCCGGCGAGAGCTCCGCCTTCTTTCAGACGTGCCGCGCCGTCAGCGACCAGCACCGGCAGACCGCCGAGAGAGTATTCGCCGTCCGGCATTGCCGCCGCCCGCATGGCATCGGTTATCAGGATGACCTGATCTGCGCCTTTGACCTGAAACACCAGCTTTATCATATCCGGAGAAATGTGCAGTTTATCGCAAATCAACTCCGCGAAAACATCTTTGTGAAGCAGACCCGCGCCCACCAGACCGATATCCCGGTGGTGCAGAGGGGTCATCTGATTGCAGAAGTGCGAAAGGTTGCGCAATCCTGTGTTGTAGGCTTCTTTGAAAACCGCATATTTTGCCGCGCTGTGAGTGCATGACGGCACGATTTTGCGGCGGAGCATCTCACCGACGAACTCCACACCATTTTGTTCTTCGATGGCAAAAGTGATCTTTGCGACCGGAAACACCGCATTGAGCCGGTCCACTTCGGCGGCATCCGGCACGCGGACGAATTCCGGGTTTTGCGCTCCGGCACATTTGACGTTGATAAAAGGTCCTTCGAGGTGGACACCGGGGATGCGGCAGCCGCGTTTCTGATCGTAAGCGGCGATCGCCCGCAGGGAATCGGCAAGGTCGTTTTCGCTGACAGTCAGAGTGGTCGGCAGCAGTGTGGTGACACCTTCGGCGAGTTTGTTTTCAGCAATGGCGGCACTGCCTTCAGCGGAACCGTCGCAAAAGTCGAAACTGTTGCGGCCGTGGCAATGCACGTCGATAAATCCCGGTACGGCAGTCAATCCGCAAGCGTCTATCACCGAAGCACCGGCGGGTGCGCCAGCCTCTCCGGCGGAAATCTGCACGATTTTGTCATCGTTTATCAGGATCGATGCCACGGGCATATCGACTCCGGGGGAGACCAGGCGGCAGTTTTTGAGCAGAGTATACATGGATTGCTTCTCCTTTATTTATTACTACAGTTGATGCACAGTATAAAGATACTTCAATTTTGCGTTCTGTGCAAGCGACAGTTTTGCATAGTTTATGGACTTTCCGGTAAATTTTGTTCCGGAAGTTGCAATAACGGCAAATCCGGAGTATATTGAAACAGTGCATAAAGCAATTTCAGAAGTATTTTAAAAAACAGTTGAAATTCAGGAGATCGATTGAAATGGGACTTTCGTTGCTTATTCTTGCTGCCGGTATGGGCAGCCGTTACGGCGGATTGAAACAGCTTGACCAGATGGGACCTTCCGGTGAAACGGTTATGGATTATTCGGTTTTTGATGCCATGCGTGCCGGGTTTGACCGGGTGATATTTGTTATCCGGCGTGATTTTGAAGCCGAATTCAAAGAGGTCATAGCCAAGCGTTATGCCGGCAAGGTCAAAATGGATTTCGCATTTCAGGATCTCAACGATCTGCCCGGAAATTTCACGGTTCCGGCGGAACGGGTGAAACCCTGGGGCACCGGACACGCAGTTTATGCCGCGCGGCACTTGCTGACCGAGCCGTTTGCTGTTATCAATGCGGATGATTTTTACGGTCAGGACAGCTATAAACAGCTGGCGGCATACTTGAGCAATCCGCCGGCAACAGACAAAGTGCGCGGATGCATCGCCGCATTCAATTTGAGCAACACATTGAGCGAGAACGGTTCGGTTTCCCGCGGCATTTGCAGTGATGACGGTGCCGGACACCTGTCGCAGGTGGTGGAAAACACCAAAATTTACCGCCGCGCCGACGGCAAAGTCGTTTCGCAAATGGATGACGGCAGCGAGGTCGAACTGACCGGTAATGAACCCGCTTCAATGAATTCATGGGGGTTCATGCCCGAAATCACCGGCGAACTGGAAAAACTTTTCACCGGATTCCTTGCTGAACACGGCAATGAGCTGAAAAGCGAATTTTATCTGCCGTTTGTGGTGGATTCCCTCATCCGTGCCGGCAAAGCGGAAATCACCATGTGCCACAGCCGCGACAGCTGGTTCGGGGTCACTTACAAAGAAGACCGTCCGGCAGTACAGCAGGCGTTGCGGAGTCTGGTCGATTCCGGAGCGTATCCGGAAAAACTTTTCTGACCTGACCCCTTTGCGGTAATTATCCGGGAGAAACAGATTATGACGTATTCGCAAAATGACATCCGCCGTCTGATCGGAATGTTTGACGTGTATGGGGATTTTCTGGTCGGCACTCCTTTCGGCAACGGTAATGTCAACGATACATTTCAGCTGACTTACGATCAGGGGGGCATACGTTTGCACTACACATTGCAGCGTATCAATGCCAATGTTTTCAAAAATCCGGTCCATGTGATGGAAAACGTTGCCCGGGTGACAGGTCATATTCTGGAAAAGATCCGTGCCGCACGCGCAGAGACCCGCAAACGCACTTTGCGTCTGCTCCATGCCCACGACGGCAAGCCTTATGCTTTTGACGATGCCGGTAATTGCTGGCGGGCTTATGTTTTTGTGGAACACGCCAGAGCGTACGAGGTGCTGGAGTCCCCGGAGCAGGCTTTCCGGGTGGCGCAGGGCTTCGGCGAATTTCAGCAGCAGCTTGCGGATCTGCCGGGGCGTCTGCATGAAACGATTCCCGATTTTCACAACACCCCCAAACGGGTCAATGCGCTGGAAGCCGCGATAAAAGCCGATTGCTGTGACCGGGTGAAAAATGTTCAGAGGGAAATAGATTTTGTGCTTTCGCGCAAAGATGAGTGCGGCAGACTGCTGCAGCTCCATGCCGAAGGAGCGATCCCCGAACGCATCACCCATAATGACACCAAAGCGAACAACATTCTTATAGATGACCTTTCCGGTGAAGCGATATGCGTGATCGACCTTGATACCGTAATGCCCGGATTGTCGCTGTACGACTTCGGCGATATGGTGCGCAGCGGAACAAATCCGGCGGAAGAGGACGAGGTGAATCTTGACCGGGTCGGTATGAGATTTGATATGTATGAAGGATTCTTTGACGGATTCTTGAGTACCGCAGGCAAAATTCTTACTGAAGCAGAGAGAGAAATGCTGCCGTTTTCAGGTAAGCTCATCACTCTTGAAATCGGTATCAGATTTCTGACGGACTACCTGATGGGCGATGTGTATTTCAAAACCAGACGCCCGAATCAGAATCTTGACCGCTGCCGGACCCAATTCAAGCTGGTCGAGTCAATGGAAGCCCAGATGAATAAAATGAAAGCTCTGCTTTGAGCTGTTCTGCTCCCGTTGCGAAGCACTCTGCGGGCGGCGTGAGCCCCTGCAAAAAAGTACATCCGCTGTGCATTTGAAACGTTTTTTATTTTTTGACAAATCGTAATGCAGGGGTTATATTTTACGCGTTACGAAATTAGCATCACCTGTTTATTGATACGGCAAGGGGGTATTATGGCTGAAAAACGTGAATTGTTTGCTTCCCGTCTGGGATTTATTCTTATGACTGCCGGATGTGCCATCGGCTTGGGCAATGTCTGGAGATTTCCGTATGTTGCCGGAGCCAACGGCGGCGGATTTTTTGTATTGCTTTACATATTTTTTCTTATTGTGCTCGGATTTCCGGTGCTGATGATGGAACTTGCTCTCGGCAGAGCGGGGCGCAGCACCTATCCCGGGGCATTCCGCAACCTCAAAAGCGGACGGTTCAGATGGGAGATACCGGGCAGTATCCTTTTCGCCGGTAATATGATACTGCTGATGTTTTACACGGTCATCACCGGGTGGCTGTTGTATTACAGCTGGATATATTTTGCCGGTAATGCGGCAGAACTTTCTCCTGAAACCTTTTCCGCACTGCTTGCATCTCCGGAGAAACAGATGATTTTTACGCTGGCGGCACTGCTGCTGACGGTTCCGGTCTGCATGGGCGGGGTGCGCGGTGCGATAGAAAAGAGCATCAAAGTGATGATGGGCGGACTTTTTCTCATTCTTGCCGTGCTGATAGTCCACTCTCTGAATCAGCCCGGTGCGGAGAAGGGTTTGAAGTTCTTTCTTTATCCGGATTTCGGAAATTTTGCCCAAAAAGATTTATTCGGCACCGTCCATGCGGCGATGACACAGGCGTTTTTCACGTTGAGTCTGGGCATCGGCAGTGTTGCGATATGCGGCAGTTATTTCAGCAAAGAGCGTTCTCTGCCGCAGGAGGGGTTCTGGATAATCATTCTTGATACGATGGTGGCGATAGCTTCCGGCTTGATAATTTTCCCCTGCTGTATGAGTTCAGGGATAGAGCCGGATGCCGGACCGCCGCTTATATTCATCACACTGCCGCAAGTTTTCAAAGGTATGCCAGGCGGCGGACTCTGGGGCTCTCTCTTTTTTGTATTTCTGGCAGTTGCGGCTATATCCACACTGATCGCGGTCTTTGAAAACCTTGCCGCATTCGGCATGGATGAATTCAAATGGGGCAGAAAAAAGTCCTGTGCCGTTTTCGGCATTGCTCTGGCACTGTTGACACTGCCGTGTATTTTCGGCTTCAACATCTGGCAGGATTTCCATCCTTTCGGCGGAAACAGCAATGTACTTGACCTGGAAGACTTCATCGTCAGCGACAATCTGCTGCCGCTGGGGGCGTTGGTGCTGACGCTTTTCTGCATGAACCGCTACGGCTGGAGCAGAGAAAACTTCTTTACGGAATTGAATACCGGCAGGGGGTGGAAATTTCCCCGTTTCACCGCGAATTATCTCAAATGGGTATTGCCGGTGATAATTTTTGCCATTTGGCTCACCGGCATACTCAAACGCTTCAACGTGCTTTAAGCGCGGTCAGAAGTTGGTGATGTCGTCGCAGAGCCACTCGTTGTCGCTGTCGCGGTAGTCGTCGATGTCATCCGACGGAGTGCTGTCGACATCTTCGCCTAAACCGCCGTCGCTGCCGGCAGCAATAATATCAAAACCGCCCCGGTTGAATTTGCCCGGATAACGCACATAGATCGGATTGCCCCAGCTGTCGGTAAGTTGGTTTTTTTCATTGAGGTTCCGTTTTATGGAGTCGGCTCCGATGGCTTTGGCAAAAAGTTTGTATGCTTTGGGATTCAGTCGGATATTTACATCTTTGTCATTTTCGGAATTGTCAATAAAAAGACGCAGTCCCTCATCGTCTTGAGTCCCATTGACCGTTGTCGGGTCGGGATTGAATACCAGATTGACGAACTGGGTGCTGCTCTGGGAATTTGGTGCGGTTTTGGGCAGTAAACCCTCTTCGCGCAAAGCTTCAAAAGCGGTGCTGACTCTGGTGATAAGCGCGCGGGTGGCGGATTCTTTGGAAGACTCCATGGCATAGCTGTACGCCGCAATACCGATCGCCGCCAGAATTGAAATAAGAATAGTTACGCCGAGGATTTCGATGAGGGTGAATTTACGTTTCATTTGTCAAAAACTCCTTGATTTCAGTGTTATGTTGGAATATAATATGTAAAAGGAGAAATTTCAAGTATGATTTTACGCGGAAAACGGCTTTTGATCACCGGCGGAGCCCGCCGCATCGGCGAAGCCATCGTCCGGCAGCTTGCGGAAAACGGCTGCAAAATCGCCCTGCACTGCCATAATTCGGTCGCTGAAGCGGAAAAAGTGCTTGCCTCTCTGCCGGGAGAGGGACATACATTGCATATCGCCGACCTTGCCGCACCAGATGCTCCGGAAAAACTTTTTTCTGAAGCCGGAAAAATTGATTTGCTGGTCAATAATGCGGCAATATTTTTCCGTCCCGGTTCTCCTGAAGATCTCGCCGCCGCAAAAATGTATGAAAAAATAAATTTTCAAATCCCGCGCCGTCTGCTGGAACTTTTTGCCGCGCAGAAACTTGAATGCGGTGCGGCAGTGAATATCACCGATTCCGCCGCTCTGCGCCCCGGAGAGGGAGCGTATTATGAGAGCAAGGCCGCGCTTTCCCGGCTGACCACTGAACTTGCCCGTATCTGGGCGGCACAGAATCTGCGTATAAACGCCATAGCTCCGGGAGCGGTCCTGCCCCCGGCATGGGCACCGCAGTCGCGGATGGAAAAAATCCTTGCCGCCACTCCGCTTCACCAGGCGGCAACACCGGAAGAGATCGCCCGGTTGACCGCATTTCTGCTTTCATGCGACAGCATCACCGGCACAGAAATTCCCGTTGACGGCGGCTTGCATCTGGCGTGACGCCGCTTACATGAATTTTGCCAGCAGTTCTTCTCTGGTCGCGCCGGAAAAATATGACGGCGGGATATCCAGTATCGTGAATGCGCCTTTTTGGCCCTCTTTTGCCATTCTGACAGCGGCGCGGGCGTGGGCGACCAGCACATTGGCGGTGGCTTCCGGATTACTGCCCCACTGACAGCGGTATTCCACCCGTGCCGGGTTGCCGCTGCCGGTGACACCGGCGGCGACGACCAGTCCGTCATGGGGGAATCCGGCGCATTTTTCATCAAGATACTCCTGTGAAACGAAATTCACGGTCGTTTTGTACGGTGCGAAATATCCGGGCATGGTGCGGATGGCTTCAGTGATTTTCTCTTTGTCAGCACCCTCTTCCACGACAACGAAACACTCTCTGGTGTGCATATCACCGGCGGAAAATTCCGGATTTTCACCGCAGCGCACCTTTTCAATGGAGTCCGTCACCGCATGGGTGTACTGTCTGGCATCTTTCACTCCGGGAATGGTACGCAGAGCATCGCTGTGGCCCATGCTCAAGCCGCCTGATTCGCCCAGACCGTAAAAGCCGTAGGCCCTGCTGCCGGGCAGAAACGCACTGGCAAGCACTCTTTCCATGGAAAATATCCCCGGGTCCCAGCCGGTGGAAATGACTGCCACATTGCCGCCGGCAGATGCGGCATCATCCATGGTTCTGAAGTATTCCGGGATACGGCTGTGGTTGTCAAAACTGTCCACGGTGCAGAGTCTGGCGCATAGAGTCGGTCCCTGCACCGGCAGGTCATCTTTGCTGCCGCCGCAGAGAATTGCGACATCAGGGCGCATTGCCGCCATCCATCCGTCAATATCGGCGATCTGCATTACAGGAATATCCGCAACGCTTTTTTTCACCCGGTCGGGGTTGCGGGAAACGATTCCGGCCATGACCATATCGGGATTGTTTTTTACTGCGGCGATAACACCGCGGCCGACATTGCCGTAACCGGCGACAACGACTCTGATTTGTGACATAACTAAAATACTCCGGTTTTACAAACTGTTGAAATCATTGTCTAATATAATGATAAAAGCTGTTTTTTTCAAGTGATTTCTGCTTGAATATACTTTTTCCGCTCTTAATTTGCTTCGTCCTGGCTTTTCAGATACTCACTGCGGTATTTCAGGGGCGACACACCGGTGCGCTGTTTGAAAAAGCGGGAAAAGGCGTAAATACTGCCGAATCCGAGCTGCTGGGATATTTCAGAAATATTGAGTCTGGAATGGGTCAGAAGATGCACTGCCATGCGGCGGCGTTCTTCATTGCGGACATGGGAAGGGGTTTTGCCGGTCGCCTGTTTGAAAAGCATCCGCAAATGGCTGACGGAAACTCCCATTTCCCGGGCGATGCCGCTGAAGTTTTTTCTGCTGCCGGAAGCCGAAACCAGTACCCGGCAGAGTCTTTTCACTGCCGGTGGCAATTCCCCGGCGGCGGCGGGATTCACTCCGGACATGGAACGCAGCGCGTTGAGCAGCATCGCCAGACGCAAAATGCACTCCGCGGCAGTCTGTTCCGTTTCCCCTGTGGTGCGGAAACGCTCACACGCATTGCAGAATTCGTGCAGCAGATCCCGCTCTTCCGGGGCAAAAGAAAAAATCCGGTTACGCATCAATGTCAGCCATTCCGGTTCATCTGCCAGTGAAAAACGGATGAAAAGCCACCTGACTTTTTCTTTTTCCAGCGGGACCCGCCGGTGCAGCTGACCGGGTGCGATCAGGAGAGCTTCACCGGCGGAAACCATATACGGCACACTGTCCACGGTCAGACAGCCTCTGCCGGAAAGATTGTAAACCAGCAGATGGTGACGGTGAAGATTCTTGGAAAGTTCCCCGACTTCCCAGAATTGCGGTTCATTACGCAAAAAAACGTGGCAATCCAGCGGAATCAGCGGAGAAGCTGTAATATTTTGCTGCTGTGAGGAATCAGAATTGTATGCCGGAGAACGTGTATTCATGGTGTTATCATCGTTTCGGTTAAAAAAAAATCGTTTTTTGCTATTTTTTTTAATCTAATATGACAGTATATTAAATGCAAATGCTAAAAGGGAAATTTATTACAAAATGTGTAGAACCGGCAGAAAAATTTTCAGTTCCGCACTGTTGTTGATTTCTGCACTCTGTTACGGAGGAACAATGGATTATCCGGTGGGACCCTACAGTACAAAAGAGTCTGATGTCCCAGCTTACACCCTGCCGCCGCTGCTTTCCGGCGGAAGTTCCGTCACAGCGTATTCATGGATGAATTTCCGGCGGCGCGAAGTGCTTGAGATACTGGAAAACGAGTGTTACGGCAAAGTTCTGCCCCGTCCAGATTCCATCCGTACGGAAATAATTTCAGAGAAAAAAGGTGCCCTGGGCGGAATCGCTCTGCGCCGGGAAGTGAGAATAACTTTTGCCATGCTCAACGGCAAAAGCCATTCGCTGATAATGCTGCTCTATCTGCCGCAGGACCGTACCGGAGCAGTGCCGGCATTTCTGGGACTCAACTTCAAAGGCAATCACAATACGACGCCGGAAAATGATGTTCTGCCCACCGGCGGACGTTATGTGGAAAAAGAGCGTCATTTGCAGAGTGACCGCTGGTGTTTCGGGGATGTTATCCGCCGGGGATATGCTTCTGCGACGATATGTTACCATGATATTCATCCTGACAGAGCCGATGGTACGGCAGAGAGCGTATTTGCTCTCTTTTTCACTCCGGAAAAATATCCGGAAATAAGCGGAAAATATTCCGTCATCGGGGCATGGGCGTGGGGATTGAGCCGCGCGGCGGAAGTTTTGCGCTCCATGCCGGAAATCGACGGCAGCAAGATCATCGTTCACGGTCACTCGCGTCTGGGCAAGACCGCATTGTGGGCCGGGGCGCAGGACAGGAGATTTGCGATGATAATTTCCAATAATTCCGGATGCGGCGGCGCGGCTCTGCACCGCAGGAAATACGGCGAAAATCTCTCCCAGCACTTTGAGGCCCATTTGCAACGGGATCTGCCGGTGTGGT
This sequence comes from Victivallaceae bacterium, assembly GCA_045586645.1. Lineage (GTDB taxonomy): Bacteria > Verrucomicrobiota > Lentisphaeria > Victivallales > Victivallaceae > UBA1784. The sequence goes on along the minus strand of JAZNAR010000019.1, from coordinate 92,071 downwards.
TTGTCGGCAAATTACGCAACTATATCGGCAGAGAGGAAAATCTGCCATTTGATTCCCACTATCTGCTTGCACTTGCCGCTCCGCGTCCGCTGTGTGTGGCAAGTGCCACAGAGGATTACGGGGCCGACCCCAAAGGCGAATTTCTCGCCTGTGCGGCGGCATCGGAAGTTTATGAGCTTTTCGGCGATCCGCCTTTCGGGGCAAAAGAGATGATCGCACCTGATACCAATGTCCCGGGAACGCTCCACTATCATCTGCGGAGCGGCAAACACGACCAGACTCCGCACGACTGGATGCGTTATCTGGACGCGGCGGATTCTTATTTCAGGAATACACAACCATAAAAAAAGGAGATGGTATGAAAAAATCACTTATTTTGACCATGCTGGCAGTATGTACTTCTTTGAGTGCCGCTGTCGTGCAGAACAGTGCGTTTGAAAAAAGCAAATCCGGCTGGGACACCAGAAAATACTGGGGCGGTGAAGTCACCCGGGAAAATCAGACGCTGGTGCTCAAAACCACGTTTGCCAGAAAGAGGCATTGGGGCCGTCTGGTCAGTTATCCGCTGGCGGCGAAATTTGTGAATAGTGAAAAGAGTTTCAAAGTAAGTGCCGAAGTTAAAGGCAAAGGGGAATTTTATGCCGGATTTCTCGTTTACTTCAAAAAAGAAAACGGCAAAAGCGATTACAGATTTGTTCCCGGCAATGCCGTTGCGCTGAACGATGATTTTCAGAAAGCGGAGTGTGTCATCGACCTTGACGGCATCACCCCTGAATCAGTTGCACCGTATGTCGATGTCAACGGCGAAAATAATCATGCCGTCATCCGGTCGATTTCTGTTGAAAGCGGCATCGAAGGCGGGCTCCCCTTTTCATCTCTGCTGAATAAAAAATCCGCTCCGGCAGCCAAAGCAGAGGCAAAAGCTGCTCCGGCAGCCAAAGAAGCGGCGGCAAACAATGGCGGTGTGATCCAGGATTTCAACTTCAGCAAAGGCAAATTCGGCTGGGATACCAGAAAATACTGGGGCGGCAAAGTCGCCCGCGAAAACCAGCTGCTGGTCATTCAAACTACCAATTTCAAAGAACGCGGCAACTGGTGGGGCAGAGCGTTGGGCTGGAAACTGCCGGAAAAGATCCAGCTGGCGGACAAATGTTTCAAAATCACCGTCGATGTCAAAGGCAAAGGCGAATTCTATGCCGGATTTCTGGTGATTTCCAGAGATGCCAAAGGCAAAAGCGTCTATGATTATGTGAAACAGGAAACGCCTTTTGCCCTCACGGATGAATTTCAGAAAGTCTCTTTCACCGTCAATCTCACCGGCATGAAACCTTATCTGCTGGAACCGTTTGTGGAAATCCGCGGTGAAAACAATATCGCTTATTTGCGCAGTGTCGTTGTTGAACACGCTGCCGCTTCCGGTGACGCAGTGACTGTGCCGGAGAAAAAATCCGCCGCCAAAAAAGCTGCCGCTCCGGCAAAAAAAAGTGAAGCAAAAGAAAATCTCAAAGTTTTGAGTTCCGAGTCTTTCAAAAAAAATATGCGCAACTGGAGCTGGCGCAACTACTGGGGCGGCAAGCTTTACAAAAGCGAAACCGATATGGTTCTGGAAGCAACCGAATTCAAAGGCAGACACTGGGGACGCGCCATCGGGACCCGTCCGCGCCGCACCGAATTTGCCGGCAGACGTTTCCGTTTGACCGTCACTGCGAAAGGAAACGGCGAATTCTATCCGGGATTTCTTGTCACTTACCCGAAAGACAGTAAGAAAAAAAGCAATTATGCCTATCTCAAAGCCGAAAAACCGTACACGCTCGATGACAAATACCGTCCGTATACATTTGAAGCCGATTTTTCTGATTCCGCACCGGAAGGCGTGACCCCTATTATTGATGTTACCGGCAAAGGCAGTGTCGTTTCAGTACGCCTTGTCCATATGGAGGCTGTCAGCGGCAAAGATGCGGAAATGAGCCTGATTTCACCGCTGGCTGTCGTCAAAAAAGGGAGCAAAGCTCCTGTGCGGGAGTTCAAATTTTCCAAAGCCGATGCCACGGTGCAGACCATCCAGTTCGACACCGGCAACGCCGCCGAAGTCGCTGTGCAGCCGGAAATCAGCAATGATAAAGGCATCGTGAAAGTTCCGGTGCAGGGCAGTGTCAACGGTCTGACCAAAGTGGTCGCTGCCGCTGAAGGAGCTTATGCAGTCAGTTACGCGCTCGGCGTGGACGAAAGCGTTTTCCAAAAACTGGATGATGCCGCAAAAAGTATTAAACCCGGCAAAGAGCTTTCCATACTTTACCTCGGCGACAGTCTCAACGATTTTGACCGCGGTTACAACTCTGTTGACCAGGCGGCGGCATTTCTGCATCAGCGGCACCCGGGCAAATTCAACATCCACAACTACTCTGTCGGCGGAGATTACATCATCCGGGTGGAAGAACGTTTCCTCGGCAAACGCACCGACGGCCGTTACAAAGGCATTTTTGACCGTCCCTACGACCTGGTCATAATTTCGCTCGGCAACAATGACACCCGCGCCACAAGCAGCAGCAATTATGAAGCACCGCTGGTTCCCGCTGCCGAAATCAAACCCGCATTTGAAAGAGTCATCGCCATTCTCCGCAAAGCCAATCCCGGTGTGCCGGTGTGGATCTTGTCCGCCTCGCGCAGTGACAGTGAAAGAATGGTGCAAAAGAGCAACGCCGCCGTTGCCGCGGGCAAGACCGGTATCCGTTTCGGCATCGCCAAACACGCTGAAAATTTCAACAAAGCGGTGCAGGAAACCGTCGCCGCGGGCAAAGATTTGCGTTATATCGACATCTACACTCCGATGTGTGAAAAATTTTCACCGGAAAATTACGCCGACGGCGTGCATCTTTCACTCAAAGGACATCACCTTTTTGCGGAACTGCTGCTGAAAGCGTTTGCAAAATAACAAAATAATAAAACATGAATCATTGCCGGGAAATATTGCTGATAATACCATTGACTGCGGTATTGCTGCTGCTTGTCGGAGCGACCGGAAGTGCTGTCAGTAAAAGAGCCGTATGCGCTGACAACCTGCGCCGCATTTATCAGGCGGCGCAAAGCTATAGTGCCGGCAATGACGGCATGATCGTGCCGGGATACGTTTCACGCGGGGCGGGCAGACGGACGTACTGGGCGGAAATGCTGCTGCCCTACGTCAGCAATGTTTCTGACTTCTACTGTCCGGCGGACCCAAGCGGCAGAAAAGGGTTGACTTCACACGACCTGCTCCCGGTGATGTTTGACAACCGTTATGTCAGTTACGGGATAAATTATCACATTTCCAGTTCCGGCAAACCGGCATCTGCGGCGGCACCGTACAACATAAATATGGTGGGGGACCCCTCTTATGTGGTGTATTTCGGCGATGCCCGGGCACTGCAGCTGCGGGCGACCAGAAGCTGCTGGACGGCGGACTGGAATCCTGTCCATGAAAAGCAGGGGGCAAATTATGTGATGGCTGACGGGCACGTGGAGTTTTTCACCGGACACAATCCGGGGCTCTATGATGCCATGCCGGGATGGAAAAAAGATCGCAAACGCTGGAAAAACTGGAGATAATTTTATGAAAAAAAACTTTCTGTTTCTGTTGTCGCTGTCAGCAATGCTGCTGCCGGCGGCGGTGACGACTCCGTATGTCAAACTTGATGCCGGAAAAAATCAGATGCTCCTGACCAACCGTCTGGATGATCCCTCGTGGAAAAAAGCACTTCTGACGCCGTTTATGTACGACGGCAAAAGCAGACAGTATGCTCCGGTATCTCTCAAGATAACCGAAACGGACAATACGCTTGGCTTTGTCTGGTCAACGGAGCAGTGGGATTACACCACCGGATTTTCCGCCAGAGGGAAACTCATTCTCGGCGAATCGACTCTGACCAATAAAACGGAACAGGAGCTTTTTCTTGAACCGGGTTTTACCGCCAAAGCGGATTTCTCCCCGTCGCTCTACTGGGATGGCTTCGGCAAAATGCGTAAAATCGGTCGCGAGCCGCTTGAACGCAACGGCATCAAAGGCAAAATGATGAAACATATCGCCTCGTCCGCGATACCGTTTTCCGGTTCGGCGGTGATGAATGAAAAAGACGGATTGCACCTCGGTCATGTGATGTTTGACCCGGTGAGTTACAGTGCCAGCGGCTATGACCCGGCAAAAAAAGAGCTGCGTTTCAGCCAGCGTGTTGCCATCCACCCCGGAGAAACGCTTAAACTCCGCTGGGTCGCAGGTGCCATGAATGCCGTTTACGGCGGAGCAGAGGCCGCCATCCAGCAGCATTATGATGCTTTCCCTGAACTCTGGACTGTTTCCGGCGGTCAGGGCAATCCCTATGTCTGGGGCAATCACGCGCACTACCGCACCTGGTGGATAACTCCCAATCCGGAAGAAGTACGCCGCTTCAAAATCACCTGTGAATGGACATATTCACCGTACAAACGTTCCGGGGATATGCTCTGCCGTCCGGAGTTGTGGGATTACCGCCCGCGGAATCCTTTCCGCAAAAAAGCTCCCAAATTCGGCGGATACTACTACTCTTATCACGACATGAAGCGGGAAGATTTCCTGAAAATGCGTAAGGAGCGTTACCTCAAATACGGTAAAAAATACGGCTGGCTCTTTTACAACACCTGCTCCGGCACCTGGTGCGAAATAGAACTTGCCAATCAGAAATACAAAGATTCTCTCAACACCGACACATCCAGTCCGATACTGCTCAAATCCTGGAGCACCGGTCACGACTGGGAAGTGCGGGTGTTTCCCATGGGAACCAGCTTTGCCGCTGATTTCGAGTCTGATATGAAAAAACTTACCGAAGAACTCGATTTGCCCGGTTTCGCGTTGGATTGCGGTTCCGGCGGAGTCTATTACCGCGGACCGGCGGTGAAAAAACATCTTCCCGGCAGGGCATGGGATGAGGAGGGGGTCTTTATCGACCAGAGCGTGGCAATCAACCATGAAGTGGATTTCATCCACTCCCTGCGTCCGGGAAAAATGAGTGTATTCATCAACGGGCCGCTGAAAGGCGATATCGTCATGTATGAAGAGAGTCTCGTTGAGTACGCCAAACTGCAAAACCTGATGCCGCTGGCAAAATGGCACGCCGGACCGCGGCCGACAGTCAGTCACGGTCACGGCTGGGAGTACCGCAATATGGTTCCCAACTGGCGGAGCAAGAGTTCTGCGGAGTTTCAGGATATTATCAGCAAAATGTCCGACCACATGATTTTCACACAGCTGCAGTTGAGCATCAACAATACATATATATCCATGTCCGGCAATCCGCAGCAGATATATATTCTGCCGGAAGCGTTTGAACTCAAGCGCGCCGGTTGGAATGCCCTGAACCCGATGACGCTCTCCAAAACGCTTTATGCGCCCTACCGGAGCAGTTACGGAAACGCGCAGAACAGCTTCTTTTTCCTCGCCAATTCCAGACCGGCAGACAGCAGCGGTTCAGTAAAAATCGACAATGAATTGCAGTGCCGGAGCAAAAACACCTCTCTTTTGCTTGTCCGCAAACTCCGCAGTAAAGGCGAAACACTCAACCGCATCCGCGGCAGATATACCGGATTTGACGTGCTGCTGCCGTCCCGGGTGCCGGTGATATATGAGTCGGTCTGCGCCATTGAGGGCGGCGGCGATATGGATGCCACAGTGACCACTGACAAACATCTGGAAAAACAGTCCTGGCAGGTCGAAATAACTTCCGCCGCGCCTTTTTCCGGCAGGGTCATCCCCAGAGACATCCGGGGCTTTACACTTGCTGAATTGCAGTTGAACGGCAAAAAAATCGTTCCCGGAAGTAATGTCGCGCTCAAAGCCGGGGATAAAATAAATGCATTCTATACTTCAGATGTATTTGCTGTTTCAAGAGATGAATTGATGAAGTTCCCCTTTACCGGCGGCAAAGGCAATATCAGTTGCCGGCTCTATGTGCCTGACGGTGATGCCGGGGCGAAACAGGGAGCGGAGCGTTTCAATGCCTTTTTCCGTTATTTGAATAAACAGGGCTTCCTGCCCAAAGCGGTCGCGGCACCGGTGACATCCAATGCTTCCAGTCTGGAGCGCGCCGATGCGGTAGCTTTTGTTTCCGGCAGTAAAGTCAGCCGCATCTCCCGTCTGCCCGGCGGCGGGATCAAACTTGAAGCTCCCGACGGTGACGCATTGGAAAAACTCACCTGTCTGCTTCTGGATGAACTGGATAAACGCTATCCGTATGTCATTCCGTTCCGCCCGGTCATGGGATTGAAAAGCGAAATGATTTATTCTGCCAAAATGGCGGGAAAACATATCCCGTTGCGGAACTATTTTGATTGAGGTGATGTCATGCTGAAAAAACTCGCTTTTGCTGCGTTCGCAGCCATGCTGTTCACCGGATGCGCTTCTTTTGAATGCTCGATGCGTCAGGGCGAACTTGCCCCGGGCGTACCGGAATACACATTCAACAACGGTCTGCTTGAAATAAAAGTCGTTTCCGGGGTTTCCGGGATCGTCAACAGCATGGAGTATCTGCCCGGAAAACTGAAACTTTTTGAGCCGATGAAATACCATGAAAAAGTTCACGATCTGCTCCCGTCGCAGATCCATGTCACCGTCACCGGCGGCAGGGAACTGGTTTGGGGGGTGAAAAGTTTCATCAATACCCCGATGGATGTGCAGCACGCTTACGCCACAAAGGAAAAAAGCTCCATCCGTATGAAAACACGTTTTTTCCAGGGGGAAAACATCGAAGCCTGTAAAACTGTGGAAATGAGTGCCGGGACACTTGCCGTGGATGTGACATTTGCCCTCACCAACCGCGGCCGCAAGCCCCAGCAGATGTCGCTCTGGAAACATCTGACTGCCCAGCTGACCCCTTCACAGCGGGATACCATCATCATTCCGGCGCGCGGCGGTGTTGACCGGGTCGCCGGCAAAGCGGTCATGCCGGTGGAGCGGGATCTGCTCTACCATGACTTTGACCCGGAACATAAAGCGGCATTCGTCGCGCCGCTGGCACCGTGGATGGCAAGATGTGCTTCTGATGGAGTAAATCGCGGCACGCTGGTGATGTATTGCAGTGAGATGGTCGAAAAGAATGCCAGATTTTACTCCTGGAAACACTCGGTGCAGAAACTGCACACTGCCGAAATGATCCTGCCGCCGCGGGAACTTGCTCCGGGGCAGAGCAAAGAATATAAAATACGCTACTATTATTTCCCCCATCTGCGGGCACTGCGGGCATTGGATGATGCCACCGGATTTGATATCGAGCCCGGCGCACTGGTCGTGGAAAACGCAATTCCGCGCGGCGAACAGCAATTCGGCATTTACTGCGGCGGTGAGCCGGTCGGTAATTACCATATTCCGGCATTGGCACCGGGCAGAGCCTACCGGATAGAACTTGATGAAAAATATACCGGCAGAAATATTTCTCTGGATATAATAACAAAAGATGGCAAAAAAATCAATTTGCCGATAATAAAGGAGTCTGTAAAAAAATGAAAAAATGCAAAATAGCTGTTCTCGGTTTCGGTCAGCGCGGGTACACCTATGTCAGAATGCTCAAAGACACCCCGGAAGCAGAGCTGGTCGCCGTGTGCGATACCGATTTGAAGCGGGCGTCTGAATTTGCCAAAGAGCTCGGTGTGGAGTCAGTTCCCTGCTACACATCTCTGGAAGAAATGCTCGCCAAAGCGGATTTTGACGCTGTGGTCATCACCACACCGGATTTCATGCACTGTGACGGTGCGGTCGCCTGCTGCAATGCCGGCAAGAGCATCATGCTGGAAAAACCGATGGCTCCGACCGCCGGTGAATGCCGCAAAATAATCAACGCCTGTCTGCAGAATAAATGTGTCATTCAGATAGGTTTCGTACTCCGCAATCATCCGGTTTTCCGCAAGGTCATCGAAATCGCCCGTTCCGGCGTGCTGGGACAGATTCTCAATATCACATCCACCGAACACATCGGCGTCATGCACGGAGCCAGCTATATGCGCCGCTGGCACCGCAAACTTGCCAACTCCGGCGGTTTTGTGCTTGCCAAATGCAGCCATGACATCGACATCATCGCCACGGTGGCAGACTCCAGGGTCAAACGGGTGGCATCATTCGGTTCACTGGATTACTTCACCAGTGACAAGCTGAAATACAACTACTGCTCCGAATGTCCCGATCAGGATTGCCGTTACCGTTTCAAAGGCGAATTTGTCCGCATGACCGCTGAAGAAAAAGAAAATCCGTCAGCCAAACCTTTTGACCTCTGTGTCTATAACAAGGATAAAGAACTCGTTGACCATGAGGTGGCGATCCTGGATTTTGCCAACGGTGTCAAAGCCAGTTTCACATTGAATCTGTTTGCCGAGGTGCCGAAACGCACCATCTGTGTTGCCGGTACTCAAGGTATCCTTTATGCCGATACCGCCGATGAAAATGTAAAAATCCATTACTCCAACGGCAAAGAGCCGGAAGTCATTGAATGCAAAGCAGAAAACGATTCCGGTCACGGCGGCAGCGACCAGACATTCCTGAATGATTTCATTGATTGTGTGGTCAATAAACGCCAGCCGAAAGCTGATTACATGGCCGGACTTGCTTCCACCGTGATCGGCAATGCCATTGAAAAGGCGCGGTTGACCAATACCGTTGTGGAAATCCCGGATTCAGCATATTTGCTGTGATGATTTACCGCCGGCGGGGGTAGTGCGGAAGATTGCTCTTTTGCAAGACCCCCGCCGTTTTTTGCATAAATTTCCGCTATCTGGTGTAACGGTCGAGGGTTTGCAGAAAGAATTTTTCTGCCGGAGTGCCGGAAATCATTCCGCTGTATGTGCAATCATTCAAAGGTATTGCCAGACGTACCGCCGGGGGAGCGTGACGGTCGAGGGTGTCACGGAAAAAGATTTCGGCTTTTTTGCGGAATTCAAGAGCTGTCAGCAGTTCATTGACCGCTGCGGTGAATTTTTCCGGCAGAGCGGCACCGTTTTCCGGGTCGGCGATGATTGCAGAGATTTTGCTGCAGATGATATTTTCCGCCGGAGCGAGGCGCGAAGAAAATTCCCGCCACGGTGCGGCGCAATTCTTTCTGATACCGGCGGCATCCTCCCCCGCTATGGCAAGCTGGGATGCGAGCTGTTTGATGTCGGCGGAAATGATGTTCCCTGAAGGTTTCCCCGCGGGCAGATATTCGGGGATGAAAAAGATTTTCAGTTCTGCTATCTCTTTTTCTGCCTGTTCCGGCGGCAGTGGTGAGTAGCGGTTCCACAGCAGTTTGGCGGCATCATCGGCAATGTGCTTTGCGGCATCATCGGCAGAGGCGTACCACTTCAGCCAGAAATCCGGCTTTTCCCCGGCGAGCGAACCGGCAAAAAGTTCTGTTATCCTGCCGTTGGCGGCAAAAATTTCCAAAAGCAGACGGGCGTGTTCAGCGGCGAGTATGCCGGAAGCAGTGTCATCGGCAAAATCCAGCCGGCAGAGCGCGTCAGCGCGGGGCAGAGTGCCGTTGAGATTCTGCCATGCCGCAAGCATGGGAAAAGAGCGGTTGCCGGAAATATATTTGCCTCTGGTGACAGCCACGGCGACGGCATCGTCGAGTCCGGCACAGATCCACGGGGCAAGTTCCGGCGGGTCGGAGGGGATTTCCAGACCGAAGCGGAATGCCGCCAGTACGCCGGTGATTTTGCGCTGCAGACGGGGGGAAGTTTCCCAGAGAGAGGCGTTACCGGGGAGCATCAGAATTTTTCCGTCATAGAAAAAATCCCTGCGGCCGGTGACGACCAGCAGATTGCCCTCCGGCAGTTTTTTTCCGGCGATGCGCCGCAAACGGTCGAGCTGCCGGACAGTTTCGCGGAGAAAAGCGGCATCTCTGCCGGAAGAGTCATTTTTCAATCTGATCCGCGAAAAAACCGGGACATCCGCCGCCGCTTCGGGCAGCAGAAAGGCCAAAGCTGTAAAAAATATGCAGATTATTTGCCGCTTCATCATAAAATCCGGTTGTTTTTTTCCTGTTGCGGATGTAAGTTACCTTGAATCATTATTATAAGATAACATCTGTACCGGATTAAAACAAATGAAAAAGACAAGTAAGAACCAATTTTATCCCGCAGCCATGACTGTCGCCGGCAGTGATTCCGGCGGCGGCGCGGGGATCGCCGCAGATTTGCGTACATTCAATGCCCTCGGCGTATACGGCTGCTGTGCCATTACCGCTGTTACCGCCCAGAACCCGGCGGCGGTGCGCCGGATAGACCCGCTGCCGGCAGCGGGAGTTACGGCGCAGATAGATGCCGTGATGGAAAATATTGCGGTGCGTTACTGCAAAAGCGGGATGCTTTTTTCGGCAGAAAATGTCCATGCGGTTGCTGAAGCGGTAAAAAAACATTCCCTGAAACTGGTTTGCGACCCGGTGATGATTTCAACAAGCGGCACTCATTTGCTCAAAGATGATGCCATTGCCGCGGTGAAAGAGGAGCTTCTGCCGCTTGCCGAATGGATAACGCCCAATATTCCGGAAGCGGAGATGCTGTGGGGAGAAAAGATTTCCGGTATGGAAAATATGAAAGAAGCGGCGTTGGCACTGGCGGAAAAATTCGCCTGTTCCGTCTGGCTCAAAGGCGGACACTCTTCCGGCTCCGGGTGCATTGACATCATCGTCCGTGACCGGAAAGTCTACACTCTGACTACCCCCCGGCTGGATGTGGCACCGCTGACAACACACGGCACCGGATGTACTCTTTCTGCGGCGTTTGCCGCGACACTGGCACTGGAACTGCCGTGGAAACGGGCGGTGTGCGAAAGCAGAGCGTTTGTTTACGGTTCTCTGGCGCAGAGTGTGGAAATCGGCAGAAAAGTGAGCGCGATGTATCCTCCGGTGGAAGATTCCATCCAGTTTGTAAAACTTGCAGAGGCGGAGTGAAAATACCGCAATGCGACGGATCTTACTGCTTATATTCAGCACGGTGTTGATAACTGCCGCCGCCGCCCCGATACGGCAGCAGCAAATCGGCGGCCGCAGCTGTTGCAATCTTTATGATCTGCTGACCGCCAACGGATTCTGGATGCACCTCAATCCGAAATATTCTCTGGCGAAAAAGCAGAACGTGCAGCTGCATTTTGAACGCAATCAACGCCGTTATACGCTCAACGGCAGCCGGGTGGAACTCTGTTTTCCGCTGGCAGACTCCGGCGGGATGCCGTATTTGAGCGTGATGGATTGGCAAAAAAGTATGCGTCCTCTGCTCTATCCGGCGACAGTGCCGAAACACCGGGTCTATACCGTATTTCTGGATATGGGCCACGGCGGTAACGACCCCGGCGCATCGGGAGCTTTTTCCCGGGAAAAAAATATCACTCTGACTCTGGGCAGAAAGGTCGCCGCCATGCTCCGCAGTTACGGGTTCCGGGTAGTGATGTCCCGCAACCGTGATGTGCAGATACCGTTGGGTCGGGTCGGAGCTTTGCAGCGGCAATCCCGGAGCGACATATTTGTTTCCATTCATGTGAATTCGGCGGCGGACCGGAAAATTTCCGGGATCGAAACATTCTGTCTGACTCCGGCGGGAGCCGCTTCCAGCAACGGCGGCAAAGTCAATAAACAATCTCTGCCGGGCAACCGTTTCGATGCCAACAATATCTTTCTGGCATGGCATATCCAGCAGAATCTGCTGAAATACACTTCCGCGACCGACAGGGGGGTGAAACGGGCGCGTTTTGCGGTTTTGAAAGAACTCAGCGCCCCCGGAGTCCTGGTCGAAGTCGGTTTTATCAGCAACCGTGCCGAGGAAAAAAAACTCAATCAGCGCGCGTATCAGGATAAGATCGCGGCAGGGATCACTGCGGGAATCGTTTCATACACCCGGAGTTTGCGGAAAAAACCTTGAAAATTTTACGGCAGAGCATTATATTTACGCACAGACAATTATGGAAAGAGCTATGCAAAATACAAGAAAACAGCGTATCAGGCGGCTTTACATCGCAGATTACCTTATCACCCCGGATCATATCATCCGCAACGGTGCTGTGCTGTGCGAAAACAGCAAGATCATCGCCGTCGGCGGAGTTTCCGGTTTTTCCCGCAGCGAGGAGCTGGAAATTTTTACCTTTGAAAATGCCTATCTGACTCCGGGATTTCTGGATACCCACATCCACGGTGCCGGCGGATTTGACTGCGCCAGAGTGCGCGATTCCCTCAATCCGATAAGTGCCATGAGTGCTATTCTGGGTGAAAGAGGAGCGACCGGATTTTTCCCGACCGTAGTGGCGGATGAACCGGATAAAATGATCGCCAACCTCCGGGACCTCGTCGCGGCAATGCAGCAGGAACTCCCCGGAGCGGATGCGATCGGAATAAATATTGAAGGCCCCTTTCTCAATCCCGAAAAATCCGGTGCCCAGCCCCGCAGTTATCTGCGGGAAATCGACCTGAAGGTTGCTTCAGATTTGATCGATGCCGGAGAAAACCTGGTCAAAGTGATGACATTTGCTCCTGAACTCAAAGGCGCGGAACAACTCATTTCATTGCTCCGGGAGCGCGGTGTTATCGCTTCGATGGGGCACAGCCTTGCCGGTGAGCAGGAAACTTTGCGCGCCATCAGTGCCGGTGCGAACCACTGCACCCATCTTTTCAACGGGATGAATCCTCTGCATCAGCGGCAGGTCGGTCTGCCGGGCATAGTGCTTACCGACGACCGGGTGACGGTGGAACTTATCATTGACGGCAGACACGTCCACTCCCGTATGGTGGATCTGGCGTGCCGCTGCAAACCTCTGCGGCAGATAATCGGCATCAGTGACGGCACAATGGCAAGCGGAATGCCGGACGGCGCATATCATATCGGACCGTCGGAAATTCTGGTCAAAGAGGGATTTTCCCAGACTTCAGCCGGTAAACTTGCCGGAACCACGACGATGCTTGATTCCGGCTGGCACAGTCTGATGAGCTGCGGACATCTTTCGGAAACCAAAGCGGCGCAGGCGGTGACGTGCAATCCTGCCGGTCATTTCGGTCTGTCAGACCGGGGCGAACTGCTCCCCGGCAAACGTGCCGACCTGGCGATTTTTGAAACCGGCAGCAACCGTCCGCTGATGACAGTCCGGCGCGGCGAAGTTATTTACCGGGCGGAGGGAATATGAAAATCGACAGCTATCAACTGCTGGACAGCGGCAATCTGCGTAAGCTGGAGCAGGTCGGGCGTTACCGGCTCATCCGTCCGGCTCTCAACGCTTTCTGGAAACCTTCGCTGCCGGAAAAAGAGTGGCTCGCCGCCGATGCGGAATTTATCCGGGACAGTTCCGGTCACGGTTCATGGCGCAACCGCAGCCGTATTCCCGACCAGTGGAGCGCGGTATGGGGGGAAATGACCATGCGGATAAAACCGACGAATTTCGGTCATCTGGGCTTTTTCGCGGAACAGTTCCGCAACTGGAAATATTTCCGCGACAACTGCCGCAATATGGATGCGCTCAATTTGTTTGCCTATTCCGGACTCGGTTCGCTGGCAATGGCTGCCGGCGGCGCAAAAGTGTGCCATCTGGATGCGGCAAAAGGGATGATAGAGTGGGGCAGGGAAAATCTCTCTCTCAATCCTGATATTCCGGGCAATATCCGCTGGATAGCCGATGATGTCAATAAATTTGTCGCCCGCGAACTCCGCCGCGGCACTCAATATGACCTCATTGCTCTTGACCCGCCGACATTCGGCAGAGGCTCCGCCGGACAGCTCTGGAAAATCGAAAGCGACCTGCCGAAACTGCTCAAAAGCTGTCTGGCTCTGCGTAAGCCGGAGAAACCTTTCACTCTGGTGTTGAGCTGCCATTCGCCGGGATTTTCTCTGCTCGTACTGGAACGTATGGTGCGGGAAATCGTCGGTGAAAAGCCGGAAATCGAGGCGGATGAGATGTTCATTCCGGAAAGCACCGGCAGAAAACTGCCCTCCGGTATCGGTTTGCGCTGTTATCTGAAATAATCGCCGCGCGCGGAGCAGAAAGCTCCGCTTTTTTTTGATGCCCTGCTGCCGCTGCAAACAGACGGGGAAATAAAAAAATCCGGTAAAAAGATTGCATTTCCCGGTATGTTGTATTATATTACCTGCTATGTAAACAAAAATGTAAACAACTGAATGGAAAGTGTTGTATGCGGGATATTTCGGTAAAAGTTTCACGGCACGATAAATATCAGATGGAACTGAAGTTTATCTGTCCGCTGCGGGAAAAAAAGGATGAGGGTTCATACCATATCGAACTTTTCTTTTTCATTCCCCGCAATCTGGCGGTTTCCGCACAGAATTACAGCAGCAGGGAGTTTTACAACGATTTCTACGAATACATCCGTTTCCAGACGCCGCAGGTGTCGCTTGCAGAACTTTCCGCCGGGAACAACGACATTCTCAAAATGCTGAAGTCCACTTCTCCGGCGGATACCGATGAGTACCGCAAAGTCCTGAAAATGTTCTGTTCCATCGCCAAAAGTGCCATGCGCGATGCCGCTTCCGGAGTCCGGGAGCTTGACGCGGCAGCGCAGTCAGCCGGAACGGATGATTTTCTGAAACAACTTTGCGCCATGCTGGAAAATTTCCGCCGGGAGCGTCCGGATGAGAAAGCTTTTCCGCAGAGCTGTGAACTTTTTGACCTCGTCGATGAATTTTTGAGTTTGAATTCCAACCGTTATATTTACCGGCTGTGGAAAAATTCTGCCGACCCGGCGGTCCGCAGTGCGATAGCCGCCATGACCGGCAGGGAGCTGCAGTACCGGGAAGCGCGCCATTTTCTCTCTCTGCCGCGCCGGGATTCGGACAATTCCGAGCTGGTCTACCGGGAAAGCGCGTTGAAAAAAGCAATGGCGGACATCCTCTTTCTCAATGTGGAAACCCGCAAAGCCGGAGTTTTGATAGAAAATATGCTCATGGGCTTTGCCGCCGCTGTGGCGATGATTTTTGTCACTGCCATATCGTTTATATGGGCGGGGCTGCTGCTGGAGCCTTTTTCCATGTCATTTTTCATTGTCTGGGTCATTGCATATATATTCAAAGACCGGATAAAGGCGGTGATGCAGGGATATTTTCTCAAGCACCGCAGCCGTTATTCATACGATTTCCGGCAAAAGATCCGCAACGCTCTCGGCGATGATATAGGCATATGCAGTGAAGGTTTCCATTACTGCTCTGAAAGCGACCTTGACCCGCATATCGTCAAATTGCGCGACCGCCGCACCCTGGGCAGACTTGAAAACGCTTCGCAAAAAGATAACGTGATGGTTTTCCGCAAACGCATTGAATTAAGCGGTGTCCGCAACCGGGATATTTATGAGAAATTCAATATCAACGGTGTGGTCGACATTCTGCGGATAAGCACCCGCCACTGGACGTACAAAATGGATAATCCGCACCGGACGATTTTCATTTCCGACGGGCAGAATATCGAAACCATCCGCGCCAACCGCGATTACCATGTGAATATGGTATTGCGTTACGGCAGCCGCGGCGGCGAAGACAAATTTGAGCGTTACCGCCTCATCCTCTGCCGTGACGGGATAAGAAAACTGGAAAAAATCACCGTGCCCGGATGCTGAAAATCACTCTTTTGTCCCGGCATCCGGCAGAAACTTCTGCAATTTTTCCCGCAACGCTTCCGTCAGGGGTATCTTGCACTGATTGACGAAATCAAAGTAGACGATGACTTCCGTTCCGGATACCGCAACTTTGCCCTCTGAATCAATGATCGTGTGATGCAGAGTGAAACTGGTGTTGCCGATTTTTTCCACATAAGAACTCAATGTGATGTTCCCCGGATAGTGCAACTGACGGGAAAACTGTATATTGGTCGCCGCTTCGATCGGTCCGGAGTGCATACCCGGCAGCGGCGGAATGCCCAGCATTTCCGTAAAACGGATCCGTGCCTCCTGAAAATATCCGACGATAGCAAGATTATTCACATGACCGAGCAGATCCAGATCTCCCCAGCGGAGAGTGATTTCAAAAACTTGTTTTTTCATCAGAGAGAAAGCTTTTTTTCCAATTCCTCTCTGGTCATACAGCCGACAAGCTGTTTGACCAATTTACCGTCGCGGTAGAAAAAGAGCGCGGGAATGGAATTCACCCCCATTGCCGATGCCAGTTGGACATTGCCGGGGTCATCGACATTTATTTTACCGACGATGATTTCGCTGTGGGCGGCGGCGAGAGCTTCCAGTTCCGGAGCGAGTTTCCGGCACGGACCGCACCAAGTCGCCCAGAAGTCGACCAGCACAGTTTTGCCACTGTTGACCAATTTTTCAAAAGATTCCTGATTGAGATGCAGAACTTCCATGATCACTTCTCCTTGTAATAAAGACGGCAGTGGCAGAAACCGGAAAAATCCGGATCGGCGATCTGCCGTTTGAATTCTTCACAAATGCAGATATTTTCCGGAGTATGCTGAATCCGGCAGGGGCAGTAGCCGCCGTTTTTTGCCATCACTCCGCGCAATTTTCCGACATAAGCGGCATCATCAGAGAGCCGCACATTTTCCGGCAGATCATTCATTTTCCAGAGATTTCCCGTGTTGAAATTTTCCGTACACCTGAACAATATAAATCCGGTGCGGAAAAAATCAAGTCATACTGTTGTATGCAAATACTCCCGGAGCCGTTGAATGCTCCGGGAGTGACGCTCAAACCGCTTCAGAATCAGTAGTTCTGCGCTTCGACTTCAAAGTAAGCACGCGGATGTTTGCATGTCGGGCAGAGTTCCGGAGCTTTTTCGCCGATGTGGACATGACCGCAGTTGCGGCATTCCCAGCGGTTCGGACCGGTTTTGACCCAGACTTCGCCGGATTCGATGTTGGCAAGCAGTTTTTTGTAACGTTCTTCGTGACGTTTTTCGATGGCGGCGACCAATTCAAACTGTCTGGCAATATCATCGAAACCTTCTGCCTTGGCTTCTTCGGCGAAAGTTTTGTACATTTCGGTCCACTCTTCGCGTTCACCGGCGGCGGCGGCTTTTAAATTTGCCATGGTGTCACCGATACCGGAAAGAGCTTTGAACCAGAGTTTGGCGTGTTCTTTTTCGTTATTGGCAGTGGCTTCAAAAATCGCGGCGATCTGCTCGTAACCCTCTTTGCGGGCGACGCTGGCAAAGTAGGTGTACTTGTTGCGGGCCTGGGATTCACCGGCGAATGCGTAAGCGAGATTGGCGGCGGTTTTGCTTCCTTTGAGTTCCATAATAATTGTCTCCTTTTTTTTGATTTTTACGGGAGTTCCCGTCTTTTATTTGTTGCATTCCGGGCAGAGCCCGGTAAATCTTACTTCCATGTGCCGGACAGTGCCGGGAATTTCAGTGCTTCCGGAAAACTTTTCCGGCTTCCCACTCAAAGGAAAATCGGAAATATTACCGCAGTTTTCACAGATAAAGTGTCCGTGCGGAGCCGGATTTGAGTCATAGCGCGCACTGGAGATATTATCCAGACGCCAGATAAGACCGTGTCCGGCAAACTCATTGAGAATCCTGTATACGCTCTCTCTGGTCACAGTCGGCAGCTGAAGTCTGACCTGCTGCCACACAGTATCCACATCGGGGTGCATACGGTTGTTATGAACACAATCATAGACAGCCAGCCGCTGCGGAGTGCATTTCCAGTTGAAACGCCTGCAGAGCGCAGTAAACATATCTTTTTTTGCGTTATCCATAACAGCGTCACCTTTACTTTCATCCTGTCTGCAAATAAATATAACAGTTATTTGCAAACAAATCAAGCCCGAAAATAAAAAATTTTTGATATTTTTTTACCGGGAGCGGAAATTTTGCCGTTCCGGGCGGAACCAATTGAGCTTTTCCCAAAGGCGCGCCAGGGTAAAGAAGAAATCATATAACGTTCAAAATAAGCTGTTTTTTGGCCGGGGCGATAAATTACCTTGCCCGCAGGCATGAAACGCGGAGACGCGGAGCGGCGAGCATTGGAATGCCGGAGAGTGAGGTCTCCGGAAAATCGAGCGGCAACGTGCCGCTGCGAAACTGTCGCGCCGCTGCCGTTGGCGCGGCTTGGTCGCCGCCTTGTCACGGCGCAGCGAAAGCGAAGACGGAAGGGAGATTTTTTGGAGTAAAAGGCAACCCGCATTAAAGTGAGTAATCCCATTTTTGCAACCGCAAAAATGAGCGGTAAAAAGAAAAAGCAACTGCGGGAAAAGAAAGTTTTCCAAAGCTGTTGCTTGCTTTTTACAGGGATTGCTCACAGTTTAAAAATAAAAATGGCATCTCCAACGGGAGTCGAACCCGTGTTGCCGGGATGAAAACCCGGTGTCCTAGGCCTCTAGACGATGGAGACGCGCAATGTGTCAACTCACTAAATATATCACCGCACAGCAATATTTTCAAGCACTGTATCGAAAAAATCGCGATTTTATTTGCTCTTACTGAGAATAACGCAGGCATTTGAACCGCCAAACGCGAAACTGTTGGACAATGCGTGTTCGATTTGAACGTTTTCGCGGTATTCGCGGCAAATATCCACGTCGGCAAATTCCGGATCAAGGTCTTCGCAGTTTATGGAGGCGGAAATGAAGTTCTTTTCCAGCATTATCGAGCTGAAAATGATTTCTGCCGCGCCGGTGGCTCCAACCATGTGACCGGTCTGGCTTTTGGTACTGTTGATCACCGGAGATTTTTTGCCGTCCAGCAATTTGCGTATCGCCTCTATTTCGACTTTGTCGCCGACCGGAGTCGCGGTACCGTGGGTATTGATATAACCGATGTCAGAAATATCCAATCCGGCATCTTTCAGAGCTTTTGCCATCACTTGAGCACTGGCATCGGCATCCGGCACGACCATATCTGAAGCACTGCTGTTTCCGGCGATACCGGTAATTTCGCAAATCGGTCTGGCTCCGCGGGCTTTGACGCTTTTTTCAGATTCCAGCAGCATATATGCCGCACCGCCGGCAAGCACGAATCCGTCACGGCTTTCCGAAAACGGACGGCTTGCTTTTTCCGGAGCGTCATTATATTTTGTCGCCAGCGCGCGGCAGGCGCAGAATCCGAGAGCGGTCGTCCAGTCGAGCTGTTCCGCGCCGCCGACCAGCACCATGTCATATTCACCGGAACGGATAAGTCTGGTTGCCATCATCACTGCCAGGGCACTGCTGGCGCACGCCGCCGAAATATCGTAACTTTCACCTTTTATCCCCAGAATAAGCGACAGAATGCTTATGGAGCTTGACGGCATGATCCTGGGAATGGCAAACGGCGTCACCGCCCGGATACTGTAATTGCGGTTTTCATAGGCGGAAGCAAGGGTATGGACTTCCAGAGAGTTATTGCTTGCCTGACCGCCGATAAGAGCAAGGTTGAGAGAAGGCACATCCTCCAGGGCGATACCGGCTTCGGCGAATGCTTCGGCGGCGGCGACCACGGACATCGAACCGACAGGGGGGCAGAAGCGTTTGGTTTTCCGGTCGATAAGCGGAGTTTCGGGATTCTGATCCGGCATACCGCCGACAAGGCTTTCCATTTTGACATCGACAAACTCCGGTATCACTGAAATACCGCTTTTGCCGCTGCGGAGAGCGGCTTCATTGGCTGCGACTCCCGTGCCCAGCGGAGTGAGCAATCCGCGTCCTGTGATGAAGACCTTTTCCATTCTTATCCTCTGATTATGTTCCGGAACCACTTCATTTCAGAATATAATATAGGTGCAGAGCCAAATTTTTTCCAGTCCTTTGCGGCTTTTTTGTGGAATATTCATACAAAGAGTGCTATATTTTGAGGTATTGTCAATGAAAATGTGAAACTTTGTCGTTTATGAGTGAAAATCTGCTTTCTGTAAAATCTCTGTCAGTGGCGTTTTCCGCCGGGAAGTGCCGGTCTGAAGTCGTTTCCGGCATCTCGTTCGACGTCCGGCCGGGAGAGATACTGGCACTGGTCGGGGAATCCGGATGCGGAAAAAGTTCCGCCTGTCTGGCCTTGACAGCTCTTGCCGGAGCGGGCAGTGAGGTTTCCGGAGAGGTCGTTTTCAATTCCGGCTCCGGAGAAGTTGACCTTCTGCAGCTGCCGCACCGCCGGCTGCGTCAGATACGCGGCAGAGGTATTGCATACATATTTCAGGAACCGGGCAGTTCGCTCAATCCGGTCATGCAGATAAAAGAGCAAATAAGCGAAGTGCTGAAACTCCACCGCAGAGATGTCACTGATGCCAAAACGGAATGTATTGCGCTGCTCAAAGCTGTGGGCATTCCCGACCCGGAACGGCGGCTCAACGCCTATCCGCATGAACTTTCCGGAGGTATGCAGCAGCGGGTGATGATCGCTATGGCACTTGCCGGCAGACCGCAGCTGCTTATCGCCGACGAACCGACTACCGCGCTGGATGTGACGATCCAAGCGCAGATACTGGAACTGCTGGGCAATTTGCGCCGGGAGCGCAATATGGCTCTGCTGCTGATTTCGCACAATCTCGGCGTGGTCGGCAATATGGCAGACCGCATCGCAGTGATGTATGCCGGAAAAATCGTGGAAACCGGCAGTGCTGCGGAAGTTCTGACTTCTCCGCTTCATCCGTATACCCGCGCATTGCTTGCCGCTGTCCCGCAGCTGGGAAAAGCCGGCGGCAGATTGCAGACGATTCCGGGGACCGTCCCGCCGCCGGGGGAATACCCTGCCGGATGCCGCTTTGCGCCACGGTGCAGTTTCTGCTGTGAGTGCTGCCGGGAGCGTACTCCGGAACTTCTGGAAGTTTCCCCCGGACACCGTGTTGATTGTGAACTTTTTGCCGGGAGGGAAAAATGAGCCGGATAAAAGTCATGGACCGGTTGTTGAGCAACCGTATCGCCGCAGGCGAAGTCATTGAACGTCCCGCATCAGTGGTCAAAGAGCTTGCTGAAAATTCCATTGATGCCGGAGCCACGGAAATAACCGTTGAAATCGAACGCGCCGGCAGCCGCCTTATCGCCGTGACCGACAACGGCTGCGGTATGGACCACGAAGACGCCATGCTCGCTTTGCAGCGGCACGGCACGAGCAAACTGCTGGATGAGAGCACTCTGGAACACATAACCACTCTCGGGTTCCGCGGCGAAGCTCTGCCGTCAATAGCCTCTGTGAGCTGCTTTTCACTGATGACCTGCCAGCACATCGGCACGGGAACGATGGTCTATTGCGGCATGGATGGGGAATTGCACCGGAAACCCTACGGCGGAGCCCCGGGTACGAGAATAGAGGTGCGGGAGCTTTTCTGCAATATGCCCGCGAGGAAAAAATTTCTCAAATCCCCCGCTACTGAAGAGCATCATATCGAAGAGACCGTTGCCATGCTGGCAATAGGACATCCGGAAATAAGCTTCAAGCTCATTGTTGACGGAAAAATCGTTCTCAATACTCCGGCTTCCGGCAAAACGGAATTCCGCCTGCGGGAGATTTTCGGCAGGAATTTCACCGAAAATATGCTCTTTTTTGAACACGTTGAAAATGATATACGCATTTCCGGCTGTGTCGCCGTACCGGGATTCACCCGTCCTTCGCGCCGGGAGCAGAAAGTTTTTATAAACTCCCGCCCCGTGGAAGCCCAGGCCGTCTACCGCGGTATCAAAGAGGGATACGGTGCACTGGCTGAATCCGGCAGATACAATCCGGTGGTGATTTTTATTCAGATGCCTCCGGAACAGCTTGACGTAAACGTGCATCCGGCAAAACGCGAAGTCCGTTTCAAATCGGAATACTCTGTCAGCCGTGCCGTTGCCGCCGCCGTAGCTGCCGCATTGCGTAAAACCCGCGCCCCGGAAAGCATCGCCGACAGATCAGTTGACGATTTGCCGCTCTCAGGCAGACTGCCGCTGTCACTTATCATGGATGCCGCAGAAATTTCCTACACTCCGCCCACGGCAATGCAGGAATCTCTGCCGGAAATAACTCCGGTGCAGGAAAGCTCTTTCGCCGAAATCGTGAAAAACTTCACCGCCGCGGCCCCCAAAAGCAGCGTCCCCGGACCGGAACCGCTGCCGGAAACAACTCCGCCGGAAAAAAATCCTGTTTCCGCTTCTGATGCTCCGGTCAACAAAATGAATTTCTCTCCGCTCGTCCGGGAAAGCCGGCAGGCGGCATTCAGCGGTGTGTGGCCGGAACGCATCACCGGTGTCATCGACAGTACCTATATCGTCGCAGAATCCGCCGCAGGCATGGTGCTTATCGACCAGCACGCCGCACATGAAAGAATCATGTTTGAAAAAATCCTCGCCGGTGCTGAGTCAGGTTCCGCCGCAAGTCAGGCACTGCTGATACCGGAAACCGTGGAACTGCCGCTCCCGATGGTGAAATTACTGGAAAACAGCAAAGAGCTTTTTGCCATGCTCGGATTTGATACCGAGAGCATCGGCGGCACCGCCGTCATCATCAATGCTGTCCCGCTGGTGCCGTGCGCCCACCGCAAAATCGGAGTGTGGCTCTATGATATGCTCTCGGAATTGCTGGAAAATTCCGGAAGTTCCACCATGCTCTCTCCGGAATATGCCGCCCGCGCCGCCTGTAAAGCCGCCGTCAAGGCCCATGAAACGCTCTCTCTTGCGGAAATGGAAAATCTGCTCTCCCAACTGCGGCAGTGCCGTCAGGGAACACTCTGCCCCCACGGCAGACCGACCATGATAGAATTTCCCCTCAAAGAGATAGAACGCCGCTTCGGGCGCAGATAAACGGCGGAAAACGTATCAGAAACAGCAGCTGAAATACAGCACCAGTCCCACACAGAGCGGAATGGAAAAATTGTCATCCACTATCAGCTGTTTCTGGAACAATTCCGCCAGTGCCGCCACAATTACCGCAAGCAATCCCCTGCCGTAAAAAGGCAGACCGCAGAGTGCCAGCACCGCAGAAAGCGCGATAAATCCGGCAATAATAAATGCGGCAAAGCCTTCAAGGGATTTCCCGTTGACGGTTTTGTGTCTGCCGAATTTTCTGCCGATAAGTGCCGCCGCCGCATCGCCGGTCAGCATCACTGCCAGTGCCGCCGCCGCTATCCACGGAGCAAACAGCAGATTCATCAGCAGTGCCGCCGCCAGTACCGGTGCGCCGCCGGAAACGATCCATTGACCTTTTTTCACTTCGGCACGGAGCATTTTGCCGAAAAGTATGCCGTACAGACGACCCAGATATTTGCCGCCGTTGGCATAATCATGCTCGGAAACCAGCGTCAGCAGCAGTAAAAAGAGAAATACGACGCACAATATCCATTGGTGTCCGGCAAAAAGCAATGTCACAGCGACCATCCACAAAGAGGAAAGATGCACGAGTTTGCGTTTGATTTCTTCAAAATAACTGATTTCCATAACTTCAATCTTCCGTAGCAGGTAATGTCTGAAATTTTGCATAAACACATTTTTGCAACGCATAAAATATAACACCTGCATTGCAATTTGTCAAAAAATATAAAACGGATCGGTTTCACGGTGGATGATGGATTTTTTGCAGTCTGCGGGCGGTGTGATTGGATTTTTTGATACCGTTTTTGCAGGGGCTCACGCCGACGTGAGCGACCCCGCGGTGGCTCGCGCCACGTTTTGCTGTCGCGCCCTTCAGACTTGTCGCGACGCAGCGAAAGCGAAGACGGACGGGAAAGATGGCATCACAGCAAATGGAAGAATAATAAAAAAAAATCAAAAAATTAGCTGCATCTAATTTGCAATTTGTTCCCGCCGGGTCTATATTATAGCAAAATAAAATTAGACGTGTATAATTTTTGGAGGTTACACCATGTCTGCTTCTTCCTGCTCCGGCAAAAATACCGGCAGCGCAGAAAAAACCCTTGCCGAACTGCCGGTCGGCACCAAAGCCACCATTCTCAAAATCATGCCGCAATCCCGCGGCAGAAAAAAATTTGCCGATGTCGGTATCGTGCCCGGTACAGAGTTGCTCATTGAGGCACACTCGCCTTTCGGCGCGCTCATCCGCGTCAAAGTTCTGGAATCCAGCATGGCTCTGCACAAAAGCGATGCCGCAGACATTGTGATGGCGGAGGTGGAAAATGCGTAAATTCCGTATCGCTCTTGCCGGTAATCCCAACTGCGGCAAAACCTGTATTTTCAACTCTCTCACCGGAACCCGCCAGCACGTCGGCAACTATCCCGGTGTGACCGTGGAAAGCAAATCCGGCAACTTTTCGCTCGACGGTATCGAAATCGAACTCGTTGACCTGCCGGGAGTCTATTCGCTCTCCTCAAGCTCTCCGGAAGAAAACGTCGTGTTTCAGGAACTGACCACTCCCGGAATAGACCTTATCCTCAACGTCATTGATTCGACCATCCCCCGGCGCAGTCTGTATCTGACCACCCAGCTGGCGGAGTTGCACATTCCGATGCTGCTGGTATTCAACATGGCGGATGATGCCAGAAAAAAGGGATTGGAGTTTGACATCCCGAAACTGGAAAAATACTTCGGCTCCCCCATCGTCCAGAGCATCGGCAACACCGCAAACGGGGTCCGTCCGCTGCTTGCCGCACTGAAAAAAACTCTTGACGCACTGGAAAATCACGGCGTGCCGATGCTTTCATACGGCAAAGACATCGACGATGCCATCGATGCGGTCTCGCTTGAGGTCGAAAAACTCTCTCTGGCGCAGTACAAACACATCCCCGCCAGATTTTTTGCCATCAAACTGCTGGAACGCGACAGTTCGGTAATGAATATCCCCGCCTTTGCCGCCGTCATGCCGGAAGTGGAAAATCAGATTTCCCATCTCTGGGACAAACACGCCATTGCCGCAGATACATTTATGGCAGACCGCCGTTACGCGATGCTCACCGGTGCGTGCCGGGATACGATTTCATCGACACAGGAAAAACGGCGGGAGATATCCGACAAAATCGACATGGTGCTGACCAATAAAGTGCTGGGGTTTCCGCTGTTTCTGGTGATAATGTATCTGACGTTTTACTTCACTTTTACAGCGGCGGAACCGCTTATGGGGTGGATAGAGGAATTTTTCAGCTTCCTCGGCAGTGCCGTGGGCAGTGTGTGGAGCGAAAACACTCTGCCGTTTTTCCGCAATATGTTCATTGACGGAATCATTGCCGGTGTGGGCGGAGTGATAGTGTTTCTGCCGAATATCCTCTTTCTTTTCTTTGCCATTGCCATTCTGGAAGAATCCGGTTATATGTCGCGGGCGGCATTTGTCATGGATGGCGTCATGCGGAAATTCGGCTTGCAGGGCAAATCATTTGTACCGCTGGTGCTTGGATTCGGCTGTACCGTACCGGCGGTAATGGCAACTCGCACCATCGAGTCTGAACGCGACCGCAAAATCACCATCATGGTACTGCCCTTGATGAGCTGCGGCGCAAGACTGCCCATCTACGCACTGATAATCCCGGCGTTTTTCGCGGAAAAACATCAGGCATTCGTCATGTGGCTCGTATATCTTATCGGTATAGCGTTTGCTCTGACTGCCGCCAGGATAATGAAGTCCACGCTTTTCAAAGGTGACGGCGAAGTATACCTCATGGAACTGCCGCCGTACCGGATGCCGACACTCAAAGGGTTGATGCTTCATATGTGGGACCGCGGCAGGATGTATCTGCACAAAGCCGGTACGATAATCCTTGCCGCCAGTATAATCCTCTACATCTGCAACACCTATCCGGAAAAAAAGGAGTTTTCGCAGGATTATGATGCGGCAATAAGTGCCGTCCAGCAGAAAGATGACCGCGGGAAAGAGCAAATCACCGCTCTTGAAAATGCCAAAATGGCGGAGTCGTTTGAATATTCCATTTCCGGCAGAGTGGGAAAATTCCTTGAACCGGCATTCAGACCGCTGGGATTTGATTGGAAAGTCACCACCGCCACCATCGGTGCGCTGGCGGCAAAAGAGGTATTTGTCGCCCAGTTGGGTATACTCTATTCCGAAGGTGAAGCAGACGAAAATTCTGAAACGCTCCGGGCGCAGATGGTCAGAAATTACACTCCGCTGCAGGCATTCTGCATGATGATATTCTGTCTGCTTTCCATACCGTGTCTGGCGACGCTGGCGGTGGTCAAACGCGAGCTCAATTCGTGGAAATACGCGGTTGCTGAAGGTGCCGGATTGTTTGCGTTGGCGTATGTGGTCACATTGGCGGTCTATCAGCTCGGTTCTCTGCTGAATATCGGCACAACGATGCTTTGACGCTCCCGCTGCCGGATAAACTTCAGACGGTAAAAAATTTCTCCACGCCGCTGCCGCCGGCAGACAGTTCTGTCAACGCCCAGACCAGAGCATCCATGCGGTCGGGGGATTTTTCGCCGGAAGCGGCAGTGTATGAGCACATCTGCTCCTCAAGCTCCGGGAAACTCCCCGCGTGGTGGACGATCCCCCTTTCGTAAAGAGCCGCCACCGGTTCCGCCCGGACGATTTTGCCGCGCGACGCCCGCACCGCCTTGAAAGGCAGAGCATGATTGACACGTCCGAGCAGTGCGCCGACAAGTTCACCGCCGTTATTGACTTCACCCACGACCAGATC
This sequence comes from Victivallaceae bacterium, assembly GCA_045586645.1. Lineage (GTDB taxonomy): Bacteria > Verrucomicrobiota > Lentisphaeria > Victivallales > Victivallaceae > UBA1784. Next base: position 65,624 of record JAZNAR010000019.1, on the reverse strand, counting down.
GGCATTCAACTCCCGGTAAATGGCATCGGTTTTGCGCGCCCATTCCAGCGGAGTGCCGCGCATACTGCGGTCGCAGAGAACGTAATACTCCCCGTCATCACCCAGTGCCGCCGCCACAATGCCGGTCAAATCGCTCTTTTCTCCGGAAGAGACCGCGGGGTCAACGCCGATGACTATGCGTAACAACTCCGGTACAAAACGCACCCGCGCCCGGTCAATGACAGACATTTTCCACAGTGCATTCTCATTTTCATCAAGCCATTTGCCTTCCAGAAAACGTTTGCGCTGTTTACGCGGCAGGGAGGCAAGAGTGTTTTCAATGTAATCCGGCGGCAGATTTTCCCGGTTTGCCGCAGGATTTATCCGCATGACCGCATAATCTTCCGGATGAAGCAGCGGCAGACGGTCAAGCGGATCGCATTTCGCCATGAAAACCTGATAAGTCCAGTGATTTTTCCCCGGAGGATTGCAGTCATAAAACGCTTTATTGGTCAACGGCGGCACATTCTGCGCCAGACGGGTCAACGCCGTCTGCACTCCGGAATACTCCAATTCCGAACACTCATTGAAGTATATCGTGGCAAACTCCTTGCCCAGGATCTTATCCGCCCTCTCGGCATCATCCAGACCGATGAGCCATATTTCCGCGCCGTTGGCAAAGCGGAACAACCCCTCGGTACGGTTGTAATCCCAGCGGATGCGGCTGCCGAAACGGGCTTCCAGAACCTTGGGCATGGTATCACTGCCGATGGAGTTGCGGCAGCTCCGGCAGTGACGGCGTATCACCGCATGGCGGCTGCCCGGGCAGCGGAGAGCCCGGGCAGCCAGCGCACAGCAGAGTACAAAACTTTTACCTGACCGCGACCCGCCGAACAGCATTATATGATGCGCCGGTGAAGCCAGCAGCTTCAAAGCCTCCTTCTGGGCGGCGGTATAGGAAAAAATTTTCATTTTTTCACCGCTTTGGCTGCGCGTTGACGCAGAAAACTCTGCCGCGAATTTGACAGTTTGTAGAGAGTATTGCGGAAAAGTCCGGAAAGTTCCGGGTGCGCCCCGATGATTTTCATCAGCTTGCGGTGCATCGCCTGCCGCGAACAGCCGTGGACCCGGCTCAAATACGGCACCGTGCAGTGAACACCCTTTTTGCCCGGAGAAACGACTTCAGCGATGATGCCGATGGAGTATTCGTCCAGCTCCAGCATATAACGGAAAAAACTGCTCAACGCATCTATCATCTCTCCGGAATCGTCAGACGGCTCCTGCTCTCCGGGGATATGGTCGAAATCCGCACATTCAAACAACTCCTGTGCGGCATCAAAGCTGACGATGTGTTCCCGTGACTCCATCTTTCTGCCGGTGACTTTGTAGTAACGGCAGGAAAGCATATATTCGCATTTGCGGCAATCGGCATTACCGCTGACAAACTTGCCAAAACATTTCATAGCAATACATCTCCTCTTCATTTTTCTGATAAAATGTTTTTCAGCCGCGGCTGATATTCACGACAGCATCCTTTGCCGCAGTCAGCGGAGCAATCAACGCCGCCGCCCGCAGGCAAAGCGGATTCTGCCTTGCCCGGTAACTGCGGCTGCTCCCGGCGGAACTTTCCGCCGCCAGAGCGTCACATGAACCGGTCAGGTTTTCCGGATTCAACAGCAGAAAAACAGACTGCTCGGCGACTGCCGCCAAAAAAACATCTTCGTGCGCCTGCGGGATCTCCATAAATCCGGCGGCGGCACGGACATCGCGCTCTGCCACGGCACAGGCTCCTTTGCGGTCACTGTCGTCAAAGCGGAAGTAATGTTCTTTCAGCGGATGCGATTCAAAAAAACGGTCGATCGCATTTATATCCATCATAATAAAGCTTCTCTCCTCAATTCACCCGCTTTTTCCCGGAGTCCGGAAAAAAGCGGGCGTGTACGCTTATCAGGATTTTTTTCAGCCGCGCATTGACGCTACTGCTTCACTGCTGCCGAGCAGTTTGGTGATGCGGCAGCAACGCTGTTTCACGTTTTTGAATTCAAAGGTCAATTCGCCGATGGCGACCCGGCGGATACCGTCAAAACCTTTCGGTGTGGCATCGGTATCGGTGATCGCTCTGCCGGCGAGATTCGCCAGTGCGAAACAGGCGGGGTCCAGCACCCATGCGTCGGTATCCGGCATATCCGGATCGGCAAGAATGGTCATGCCCCTGCCGTTGATCTCATTGACAATGACTGCCACATACGCACCGCGGCGATCATCGGAACGCAAAATCTGCATCCGGTCACGGAATTCGTTGGAAATGACCCGCGCCTGACCGGGGGAACAGAGTATCTGCATCGGATCGCCGCCTTCACCGAGCAGTGCCTGCGCGGCATCGTTGATGATGAAACTGTCCAGAGTTTTTCCGGCGGCATCAATGACCGGCACTCCGGAAGCAGTACCGAAATAATAGAGACCGCCGGCTTCACCGCGGACTCCGGAAGCAGCTTCCACCCGGCGTCCGAAAAGTGCCACGCGGTTGAGGTCGCGCGCCAGATCGGCAAGAGCGAATGCAGTCTGGCGGTTGAGCTGATCGTCGGCATTGCCGTAAAGATTCACTGCCATGGCACTGCCGGAAAGCACGATCTCTTTACGGAATATCTGCGTGGCATTCCATTCGCTGCTGCCGGCAGAGCAGCTCTCTTCGCCGTCGCCGTTGACGGTGCCTTCCGCCATCGGAGTGGAAACGATGATGAATTTGCCGCCTTCAGAGGGCAATTCGCTGACGGAAGTGTAATTTGAACCGTTGCCGGATGCCAGAGAGATAACGATGTCTGTGCCATTGACAGATTCAACTTTGAACAGCCCCGGATCATCTTTAAGAGCAATAAGAGTACCCGGACGGAGCTTGGCGGCATCATCCGCCGGAACGGTCAGAATGCCGTCGGCAGCCGCGGAAGCGTTGATGCTGCGGCCGGTGAGATGGTCCTGCCAGAATTCATGTTTGCGTGAAGTGGCTTCAGCAACGCTCCGGAAGTTGGAAATGAAACGCGGTTCATCTTTGATAACCGTGGACATCACTCCGGCAAGATCGCGTTTGCGGTCGGCAAAACTGTAACTGTAGAGCATGATTTTTTCCTTTTTTGGTTTGATGAGGCAATTTTGACTGGTCTCTTTTGCGATTGCCCCGTTTTGAAAAGATTTATTTTCAATGTGCTTCCGGAGCTCCGCTGATACTTGCAGCAATGGAGCTTATCCGGTCGCACGGAGAAGTTTCCCCGCCGCAGGCTCCGGGCAGGGAATCTGGAGTATTCCCGGCACTGCTGCCGGGTACGATATGCGCGGTGAAACATCCCGGGGAAACCGCCGCCAATTCCCCGGCAAAACGGCGCATGGCCTCATCGTCGCCGGTGTCGACATTGCTCCGGCGGGCGCAGAATTCCAGATAATCGGGGTCGGTACAATGGAGTTGCGCGCAGAGTTTTTCCATCCGGTTTCTTTTGCGGAGTGTTTCCAGTTCCTGAAACAGGGAGTCCCTTTCGCGCTGAAGTTTATCCATCGCCTCCCCGGATATCCGGGTGAAGTCGAAATTTTCCAGTTCCGCTTTTTCCAAAGCATTCAGAGGTTCGGAATTGAGAAGTTTATTGATCGATGTTTTCAAATCCATTGGCATATTCCTTGTCCATTTCGCTGATGATGAGATTTTTTTCTTCATTGCCGACATGACCGATATGAGTGAGCAGTTCCACAGCAGTCCTGCCGACAGCACGGCGGTAGGATTTGCCGGCGGGGATTTCCGAAAGCTGCAGCAGACCGGCGATACCGGATGCCAGGTCATCGACCATGAACTTGCGGTTGTATCTTATTTCCGGCAGGGGAAGTTCCAAATCATAACGCTGCATGAGTTTCCACGCTTCCATTTCGGTCTGCTCCAGAAGATCGGCTCTGCCGGAAAGGAAATGGGCAACATTCTGAAAATCCCACGCCTTTGACTCCGCGCTCTGATTGTGATGGATACCGCTTTGCACTGCCAGACCGACAATGTCGTACAACTCCTGTTTGAGGTAGCGGTTTTCCTCACGGATGGTGGCTGTGGCAACTCCCGAAGGACTTATGAAACGGCTGATGCCTTTTTCTTCCACCGATTCCACAATAGCGGCACTGCGCGCCACCGTCGCGGAAAAATTCCCGCTCTGACCGGCAGCTGCCGACACTCTGCGCGCACTCCGGGCAAAGGAGTCGGATACGACAAGCATACCGAACATCTGCTTGACGGTATTCATCTGCGCTTCAGATTCGTTGTTGAGGATAGCCTCGCTTATCCGCACCACATCATCGAACCAGTGGTTGGATGCCAATCCGAAGCCGTCCGGCTCCGTTACCGGAATAAGCGGCACACTGCCAGTGGGATTGATTCCGCTGTCCACCTCTTTGACGGTACCGGAAACATTTTCGTACAGATGCCACGCGTTTCTTTCGTAGAGCCGGCGGCGTCTGACCCGTACCGGCGGAGCGAAGGGGTCGGCGGCACAATATTCGTCCTCCACGATCAATGCCCAGAGCAGTTTGCCGTCACTGCCGTACGCCCAATCCACTACTTTCAGCGGGGAAACCGCCCGGGCGTAAGGACGCAGACGCTGTTTTTTGGCTTCGGCACGGGTCGGAGTACCGGAAAAGCAGGGCATTTCCACCAACAGCCATGTTCTGCCGTAAACGTTGAGCATGGTGGAGATCTGGCGCATGACCTCATTTGTCCGCAAACCGTTGCGGCTCCAATCCTCGACCAGTTCCGGGTCTGCGTTGTGGCGTACCGGGTCCACGCTCAAAGCGTACTGGGTTATCCTGCGGGCAATGGCGCGGGGATAGTTGAAATAATACGCCCGTCTGCGTCTTTCGGCGAACTCCAGATCAATTTCGGAAACGTGCCGTATCAATGCCTGTTCGATGTACTCCCTGCCGCCGGAATACGCTTCTGCCGCCCGTTTCCAGCGGTATTCATTGGCGGCATATTCCGGATGCCGGCGGTGAAAGATGTAATTATTCATCGCTTTTTTCCTGTTGTGAATGGTTTATAATGCTTTTTCCTCTTCGGAAAATTCGGGTTCTTCATCCCTGACAGCTCTGCCCGGGGAGCGTTTCCAGCGGTCGGGCCGCCGGTTTTCCAGCCAGTACATTGCCGCGCGGACATCCGGAGGTACGGTCTTGCCGGAAGTATCCTCGTAACCGGTCGCCCGCCGCAGCAGAGCATTTTCCACCAATTCGTCCAGCGAATCGTCCGGCTGCAGACGTTGTTGCTGATTCATAACGTTTCCTCCTGTCGGTTTTCTGTTCATGCGGCAGTTCGTCAACCACTTGCAGGAAAAGTTTCAGCAGAACCACACCTTTCCATGAATAGACTCTGCCTCCGGCAGATGTGACCGGATCGCTGATGACACACTTTTTTTCTCTCATTGCAAAATTCTCCTCTTTTGGGGTTTTTCAGGGGATAAATACGCAACTTTTCAGAAAACACAATTTGTTTGCGCTCCATGAAAAGTGTCTGATTCCCCACACTGTAATTGCATCCGTGCAATCGCCCGGACAAAAAAATTCCCAGCCCTCTTCAAGCTGTCTGAAATCCAATATAATTGCATGGATGCAATTTTCAAGGGTAAGAAAGCAAAAATTTCAAAAAACAGCTTGCATAGATGCAACCAATGCATTATATTGGGTTAGCGGATAAGAGATGAGATCCGTAACAGAAGGTTGAATCATGAAAATAGATGACAAAATACTGCACGCACTGAAAATGGCAGTCGTTTCTGCCGGAGGAGCCAAAGAACTCGCCGCCCGCTGCGGAGTCAGTGCTTCAAATATATCCCGTTATTTGAGCGGCAAGGTGCGCTCTGTCACCGATGACTGCTGGGAAAAACTGCAAAGTGTACTGGATATGCCTGCACCGCCTCATACTGCCGGCACCGTGACCAACACTCCGGAATTGCGCCGTTATCTGCTGGCGGCGATGAAGCGGTGCGGTATGGATAATTGCGACCAGCTGCGCCGGGCGGTGGGATATGATTCGCCGCGGACGATGAGAAGATTGTTTGACGGAGAGATAAACTGGTTTCCGGATATGCTTTCGGCGGTATTGGATACATTGGGGTGCGACCGCCGGGAAGTGCCGGTAAGTGCCGCTGAAAAAGAGCTTCTTGCCCCGGCAGGTCTTTACCGTGACGGCGCCCTGCTCGTCCGTCCGGTGCCGGTGGTGGATTGGGCAAATGCCGCCAGTCATCTGGAAACTCTGGGTTCGGAAAATGTAATGATGCGCCGCTGGGATGTGGAAAACACTGAAACTGTCCCCGTTCCGGTCGGTGCCAGACGCGATACCAGTGCCTTCCGGGTCCACGGAATATCCATGGAACCGAAAATCATCGACGATGACATCGTGCTGGTCGAGCCTGCCGCCTCTCTGGATGAGATCCCGGATAACAAGATCGTGGTCGTCCGCTTCAATGAGCGCGCCGGACACAGCGAAACGGTGGTCTGCAAACGGTTCCGCCGGCAGAGCGGCAATGCCCTGCTGCTGACCAGTGACAATCCGGAAGGCAGAATAATTCCGTTTTCCCCGGAAGAAATCAGCTGGATAGGGGTCGTGGTCAAGAAAATCAGCGAAATGTGAAGCTGCGGACTTTCCGGTCACGCTGCCATAAATAAATATCAAATGCTCCGGCACTGCCGTATTTCTGCAATCTGCCGCCGAAACGGGAAATTATCTCCGCTGTGCCGTTTTCACGGCGGATTATCACTGCCGTACCGTCGGCAAGTGCTGTGATTTTTCTCCGGGGTGAATCAAACAGCACCTCTCTGCCGGTACTCCACCACACTGCCCACGGGTCGGCTGAAAGCGGCATATATATCCTGCCGTTGAAAGGCATCTTTTTCAGTACAGGCTCTATCTTTTCCGGAGAAAAATCCTTTCGCAGAAAATACGGCGCAAAAAAATCATCCTGTCCCGCCCGGGAACACCACGGCGAAACCGCATTTGCCGCCGCAGAAAAATTCATTGCCGCCGCCAGTACCACCGGAACTATCCAATATCCGGCGCATACAAGAGGATTTTTCCGGATGCCGCGCGCGATAACGACCGCCCACACCGGGAAAAGCACAAACCACACCCGCGGAAAAGGTGCCGCCGGCAGCAGAAAACTTCCAAGCGGCAGCAGCCATATCCCGAGATAACAGAGTTTCCGGAAGTCCCAGCGGCTTTTCACCGCCGCCCACGCCGCCGCCGGCAGCAGAACGTTGAATGTGCCGCAAACTCCAACTGCCAGTGCCGCCAGTGCCGCCAAATGGTCGTGCCACCCTTCCTGCAGAGCAAATGATGCCGACAATTTGTCCCATATCGGCAGATAAAAGAGCAAAAACGCCGCAAACGGAGCCGATGCCAGCAGAAAAAATCTTTTTCTGCGGTAAAATTTCCTGCCCGAAAGCGGCAGTATATACAATCCCGCCGCAGCGATACCCGCCAGTGCCGACGGCATCACCCCCAGTGCCGCCAATGATGCGGCAAACCATCCGGCAAGAGCGGAATTTTTACCGGAAACAGCATATTTCCTGCCGCAGAGCAGTGCCAGAGTCACCGCCAGTGCCGCCAGCATATATCCGCGTATCGCCGTGGCATAAAGCATAAACGGCGGAGAAATCATCCATGTCCACAACACCGCCGCCAGCGGCAGAGAACCGCACTTTTTACGGAATCCCCGCCAGAGCAGAAATACCGTCAGCAAACCGCAGAAAACAGAAAACAGCCGCAGAAAAATCTCATTGCCGGTCAGACGTATCAGCCAGTGGATCAAAACCGTATGGACTATCTGATTGTTGGGAATAAAATAACTCCGGTATATCTGCAATGGTGATTCCAGCAGCGCAAAATTGCTTATCATCAGCACTTCGTCAAACCACAGTGCGCGGAAAAGATAACCGCCACCGGAAACAAGCAACAGAAATGCCGCAAGAAAAATCAGCCACGAGAACCGGATTTTAAATACAAAAAGCCGATGGAAATCACTTCCACCGGCTTTTACCTGCTTCATTTTCTCAGAGAGAGATCGCTTCGCAGGGGCAGCTGCCGACGCAAGCACCGCATTCAATGCAGTCGCTTTCGACGACTTCAGCTTTGTCACCTTCGATTTTGATTGCGCTGACCGGGCAGGAATCCACACAGGCACCGCAGCCGACACAGGTGTCTTTATCAATTTTTGCAGCCATTTTTCAAATCTCCTTTTGGTTGGCATCTCCACCTAATATAATATAACTGTTGACAAATATCAAGCCAGTTTCAAAATTTTACTTGATAATCGGCAGAATACCGTATATATTATATGTGTAGAGGTTTTACAGACCTGAAAAATCTATTTTTTGGCGTTGAAGCGGGTCTGCCCGCTTTTTTGTTTTTTGAGGCGTTTTGAGATCGTCTCTCGAACTGTTGGATTTGTGAAAGTAAAGGGTGAAAGTAAAAGGAGTGTAAAAATGAGTAACGAAATGCTGACTCTTATCGAATATCTGTCCCAGAACCGCAGCATCAGCCGGGAAACGCTGATCCGCGCCATGGAAAATGCCATTCTGTCGGCTTCACGCAAAAGCATCCACCCCGCAAGTGAGCTGAAAGTGAAAATCGACCCCGCTTCAGGTACCATCAAAGCATGGGCTGTTCTGGAGGTCGTCGACCACATCCCCATGAACAGCGACCAGCTGGTCATCGACCGCGCCAGAGAACGCTATCCCGATGTCAAAGCCGGCGACAAAGTCGATTGGGAAGTGACCCCGGGGAATTTCGGCCGTATCGCCGCTTCCGCCGCCAGACAGAACTTCACCCAGGCTATCCGTCAGGCGGAAAAAGAGAATATCCACAATGAATTCACCGACCGCATCGGTCAGATCCTCTACGGTACTGTCCGCAAAATCGACAATGCCGGCAACGTCATCATTGATTTTCAGAAAGCCGAAGGCATCATGCCGCTGCGGGAACAGATACGCGATGAAAAATACTCCGCCGGTGACCATATCAACGCTCTGCTGCTGAAAATCGATTCCAACACCTCCGGACCGGGGCTGATCGTTTCCCGTACCGCTCCGGAATTCGTCATCCGTCTCTTTGAACGCGAAGTCAGCGAGATACACGACGGCGTCGTCACGGTCAAAGGCATCGCCCGTGAAGCGGGCAAACGGTCAAAAATCGCCGTGGCATCCAGCGATTCCAGAGTCGACCCGGTCGGCTCATGCGTCGGCATCCGCGGTGCAAGAGTCCGCCGCATCACCGAAGAGCTCGGTACGGAAAAAATCGACATCGTGCCTTACAGCGACAACATCGCTGAATATGTTTCCAACGCCCTGCAGCCGGCAAAGGTCCAGAGCGTTGAGATCGATGAAGCCAAACATGAACTGCGCGTCATCGTCAAAGAAGAGCAGTCCAAAGTCGCATTCGGCCGCAAAGCCCAGAATGTGCGCCTCGCCGGCAAACTCGTCGGCTGGACGATCAAACTCTGTGACGAAGCAAGCCAGGAAAGAGCTCCTTCCATCGAAGAGCAAATGAAAGCTGCCGCCGCCAAACTCTCTGAAGCTCTCGGTATCGCCGAAGCCGACTGCGCCAGACTGGTCGCCGGAGGTTTTGTTACCGTCGACGGTCTGAAAGCCGCCGACAAAGAGACCATCGCCTCGGTTGAAGGCATTGATACCGAAGCCCTTTTTGCCGCACTGGAACAGCTCGGTTAAGGATGACTTTGGAGGTGCAGTATGAGTGAAATTACCGTAAAAAGCCTGGCAAAAAAATATGGTGTCGCCGCCAGAGACATCATCCGGGAGTTGAATGACCAGGGATTTGACAATATCACCGCCGTCGACGATGTCATTGACGGTGATTCTGTGGAGCTGGTGGAGTCGTACTTCAATGATTTGTACGATTCCGACGAGCCGGTCATGCCCAAAGGCGGCAGAAAAAACAATAACAGCAAAAATCCCCGCTCTTCCAAGGGCGTGGAAAAGAACCTTAAAGACAACGGCGGCAAAAAATCCAAAGATTCTGCCGCAGCGACCACCGGAGAAGTTACTCTGCCTTCACCGGTTATTGTCAAAGACCTCGCTGAAGCTCTCGGCAGAAAACCCAACGAAGTCATCACCGAACTTATCAAACTCGGAGAGCTTGCCGGTATCAATCAGGCTATCAGCGATGCCAATGCCAAAAAAGTCGCCGCCGCCTACGGTGTGGAACTGACTTTCGGCGCGGCGCAGGCGAAATCCGCTCCGGCACCGGCTCCGGTCAAAAAGGCCGCTGTCGACCCGGCACAGCTCCGTGAACGTCCGCCGGTGGTTACATTCATGGGACACGTCGACCACGGCAAAACTTCACTGCAGGACAAAGTGCGCCACACCAACGTCACCGCCGGTGAAGCCGGTGCCATTACCCAGCACATCGGTGCTTCTTCAGTGAAATTCAACGGCAAAGACATTACTTTTATCGACACCCCCGGACACGCGGCATTTTCCAAAATGCGCGCCCGCGGTGCCGACTGTACCGATATTGTCGTACTGGTCGTTTCTGCGGCAGAAGGCTTCAAACCCCAGACCGTTGAAGCTATGAACCATGCGCTCGGAGCAAAAGTTCCCATTGTTGTAGCCATCAACAAAATCGACCTGCCGGATGCCGACCCCGACAAAGTGCTGCTCAATATGCAGCAGAACGGTCTGACCAGTGAAGATTGGGGCGGTGACATCGGAACCGTCCGGGTCAGTGCCAAAACCGGTGACGGTATCCCCGATCTGCTGGAACGTCTGCTGCTGGAAGCACAGATGCTGGAGCTCAAAGCCAATCCGAAAGCTCCCGCCGAAGGTGTCGTGCTGGAAGCACAGCTGGAACAGGGCTTCGGTCCCACTGCCCACGTGCTGGTGCAGAACGGCACCCTGCACGTCGGAGATTTCGCTCTCTGCGGCGAATATCACGGCAAAATCCGCAGTCTTATAAACGACAAAGGCGAAAGAGTCAAATCTGTCGCGCCGGGATTCCCGGTGAAAATCGTCGGTCTTTCCGGCATTCCGGAAGCCGGTGATCAGCTGGAAATATGCTCATCCGATAAAGAGGCGCGCCAGATCGCCGCAGAACGCACCGCCGCCAAACGGCAGGAAATGCTCGCCAGCAGTGCCATAAGTTCCGCAGAAGACCTTTTCAGCAAGCTGAATAAAGAGGAGGTCAACTCCCTCAATATCATCATCAAATCCGACGTGCGCGGTTCAGGTGAAGCCATTGCTCAATCGCTGGATCAGCTGCCGAGCGAAAAAATCAAAGCTTCTGTCGTTGCCAACGGCGTCGGTCCTATCAGTGAAAGCGACATCGACCTTGCCGCCGCCACCGGCAGTCTGGTCGTCGGTTTCCACGTGCGGGTCAATCCCGGAGTCAATGATCTTGCCAAAAAACGGGGCGTGGAGATCCGCCTTTACAGTATCATCTACGAACTGCTTGAGGACATCACCGACGCGCTCGCCGGTAAACTTGAACCCGAACGGCGCGAAAAAGTCACCGGTCAGGCAAGGATTCTCCAGATTTTTGAATTGAGCAAAGGTCCGAAAATCTGCGGCTGCCGGGTGGACAGCGGCAGCGTCAAAGTCGGTGCCAAAGCCCGCGTCTGGCGCAACCGGGAACTTATCTACAACGGCGAAGTCATCAGCTTGAAACACTTCAAAGATGATGTCCGTGAGGTAAAAGCCGGTCTGGAATGCGGTATCCGGCTCGACAACTTCGCTGACTTTATCGAAGGTGACGAAATCGAAATTTACGAAATCGAATACAAGAAAGCGACTCTCTGATGGCAGAAAAAATCGATCGGCTGACCCGGGTCAATGAACTTGTCAAACGGGAATTGGCAAACCTGATGGAAAAAATCACTCCGCCGGCACCGAATATGCTTATTTCGGTCACGGAGGTTTCCGCCAGCGTGGATTTGCGTAATGCGACGGTTTCCGTAAGTATTTTCGGCGGCACCAATGCGGAAAGAGCGGAAGTTTTCCGCGCACTCAACGCCAAGCGGGTGGATTTCCAGAAGCATCTGGCACGCCATCTGGCATTCAAGCATACGCCGGTACTGAATTTCAAACCCGACCGCCGTCTGGAAATGGGCGACCGGGTGCTGGAATTGCTCAAAGACGCTCCGGAACAGTGATATCATGTTGACAATGCCCGCAGAAAAACTCCTTGCCGCAAAAAACGTGCTGATAATGACCCATTTGCGTCCGGATGGCGACGCGCTGGGCAGTTCTTTCGGCATGCGGCAATTTCTGCGGGACAACGGCATCGGGGCGGATGTGCTGATGCCGGGAGCGATGCCGAAACGCTATAAATTGCTCTGCCGGGGAGGAGTGAATGCTCTGCCGCGGGAAAATATCGCTGACTATGACCTTTTTCTCACGCTGGACTGCGCCAATCCGGAAAGACTCGGCTGCTCTGACGCTCTGCCGTTATCGTTTCTGCAAAGCGTCAATACGCTGAATATCGACCACCACAAGGGCAATTCTCTTGATATCCCCTGTGCCTGGCTCGACCCGGGTGCCGCCAGCACTTCGCTGATGTGTGCCGAAGTGCTGCTGGCAAGCGGCAAACAGATTTCGCCTGAATGTGCCACACTGCTGCTGGCAGGCATGATGACCGATACCGGGTGTTTCTGCTTTGCCAACACCAATGGCAGGGCATTGCGCGGTGCGGCAGAAATGAGCGACCGGGGTGCCGATGTGGAAAAAATAACCAACGCGCTCTTTTTCAGCAAAGAACTCAAACAGCTCAAGTTTGAAGCGGAACTGGTCAACAGTTGTCTGCGCAGCAGTTGTGACGGCAAATTCGCCTATATTTACATTCCGGATGAGCTGCTGAAAAAATATGATTTCGATTTGCGGGAGGATGAGGGACTCATTGATATCGTCCGTTCCGTTGACGGAGCGGTAATTGCCATGCTTTCACACCGGCGCAGTGACGGATTCAGAGTTTCCCTGCGGAGCAAAGACCGCAACTTCCCCGTGGGCGGGATCGCCAGACACTTCGGCGGCGGCGGACATGAAATGGCTGCCGGATGCACAATCGAAGCCGAAACGTTTGCCGATGTGGAAAAAATATTGCTGCCACAGATAGCCGCATTGCTCAATCCGGCAGAATGATCCGGAACTCAACGCAGTTTTTCCAGCAACGCCTGACAACCGGCATTGACCTCGTTCCAGGTCGTCACGAAATCCCCGCTGTACCACGGGTCGGCGACTTCGCCCGGAGTGGCAGTGTGGTCGAGCAGACGGGAAACTTTTCCCTGCGGGTCGCCGCCGCAAATACGGTGTATGTTGCGGATGTTGGCATCATCCATGCCGATGAGCATATCAAATGCGTCATAATCATCCCGGGTCAGCTGACGCGCGTACTTGCCGCGGCAATCAATACCGTAAGAATCCAGCAGTTTGCGAACCGGAGGATAAACCGGATTTCCCAGTTCCTCGCGGCTGGTCGCCGCAGAAGAGATCTCAAATTCAGAAGAGAGCCCGGCAGTGGAAATCAGATGTTTCATCACAAATTCCGCCATCGGACTGCGGCAGATGTTGCCGTGACAGATAAAAAGCACTTTTTTCATAAATATTGAGCCTGTTTTAAAAATCCGGATTTTCCATTTGCCGGAAAAATTCTTCCCGTGCCAGCAGTGCCGCACCTCCGGCGGCATCGGCAACTCCGTGGCGGAATACCAGATTCAGAGCATCTGCTGCAGCCGGAAACAGCTGTTCGTCAAGTACATCGCGTATCCTGCCGGTCACGATCCCGCCGCCGTCAAGCAGTCCTCCTGTGATAACGGCGTTATCCGGCATCAGGTTGTTGAATTGATTGGCAAGTATCAGCGCGAGAAATCCGGCAGCGCGTTCAAGCATGGCACGGCCGTCGGCGGTTTCTGCGGTTTCTGCAAGAGTTTTGCCCGGAAACTGACGGAGCAGAATACCGCTTGACGCGTATGCTTCCAGACATCCATTTCTGCCGCAACGGCAGAGTTTACCTCCGGGCACGACCGTATTGTGACCGAGTTCCCCGCCGTGACGCCGCCGGGAATTGAGCAGAACTCCATTACTTGCAGCACTCATACCGATGCCTTCCCCGGCATCGACCACAATGGTCAATCCCTGCTGCAGAGCCGGCTCGTGCGCCATGAACCAGTGCATTTCAGCCGGCATCCGGTCAGTGATATGCGGGCGCGGCAGTGAGAAATTTTTCTGCCAGAACTCCATCGTATCAAAGCCGTTAAGTTCCGGTAAGTTGGCACATTCAGCTATCGTGCAGCTGTCATTGTCAAGCGTGCCGAAAGTCGCTATCCCGCAGCCGGAAATATTTTTGTATTCCGCCGCAAGCATATCCACACTCTTTCTGAATGCCCCGCAGAATCCATGCAATGTGCCATCCGGAAGAAAATCCGTCTGACAGCGGTCGATTATTCTGCCCCGCAGGGAAATAACGACCGCACAAACGCTGCGCGGCTGAAGCTCCACTCCGAGCATCAGCGGGGATTCCGGATGCAGTGTCATCATCTCCCGCGGTCTGCCGTGAGCGACAACACTCTTGCCCACCGGAAAAAGCAACCCCGCCGCCTGCAGATCTCTCACCGAACGGGTCACAGTGGCATGGTCACAGCCGAGCATCGCCGCGACATCCCGCCGCGACAGCCGGTCGTTTTCGCAAAAACAGCGCAGAACTGCAGAGAGATTGCGCTGTTTGATATTATTCAGTTTCAGTACCGCCATAATGCTCCCGTTTATCTTTATTGCCGCCGTAGAATATAGCATTTTTTTCAAAAAAAAGCAAATGCAACGCTTGACACCGGCGGCAAACAGAGCTAAATTAATATTAGTTGCTAACTGAAATTAAATCACAGCCGGTATTCAAACAACTTGCCGCGGCATAGTGCAAGCGAAGACGGACGGTAAAGAAAACGGTTTGATTTCTACCGGTGGATGTATTGCGAGGCAAGGTCGACGTCAAACCGAAGCAATGACGAAGGAGTGCAGTAAAAGCTGCCCGACTGAGTCATTGACTGAATGTTTGACAAGAGATTGCCCGCAAGACGACACCGCCGGTAAGATGGTATCACAACAAATGATTAATAGGAGGAATTCTGACAATGAGCAAAGAATCAGAAGCGTTGGCGCGTCAGGTGCGTCTGCATTGTTTGCGGATGGTCTATCGCGGAGAGAGCGGTCATATCGGCAGTATGTTGTCAGCTGCAGACATTCTGGCAGTACTTTACAGCGGAGTGCTTAATGTCGATCCGGCGGCCCCGGAAAAAGCAGACCGCGACCGGCTGATATACAGCAAAGGCCACGGCGGAGCGGCACTTTTTGCAACTCTGGCGGAAAAGGGATTTTTTCCGAAAGAATATCTGGATACATATTATAAAGATGCCGGGAAACTTTCCGGACACATTTCCCATCACATCGACGGAGTCGAATTTTCCACCGGCAGTCTGGGACACGGTCTGCCCGTAGCCTGCGGTATGGCAATGGCTGCCAAACAGAGCAAAGCCGGATACCGGGTCGTCTGCATGGTTTCCGACGGAGACCTCAACGAAGGCTCATCCTGGGAGGCGATCATGCTGGCGGGTCAGCACCGTTACGACAATCTGACCATGATAGTCGATTACAACCGTCTGCAGGCACTGGGAGCTTCTGAAGATATTATCGATCTGGAAAAACTTGATGTCAAACTGGAAAATTTCGGCTGGAAAACTCTCACCGTGGACGGTCACGACCATGCCGCTCTGGAAAAAGCCTTTTCCGTACTGCCGCTGCAGAAAGATGCCCCCACCGCGATCATCTGCCGTACGATCAAAGGCAAAGGTGTTTCCTACGCCGAAAACGATTACCGCTGGCACTACGGCGGTATTACTCCGGAACTTTATGAACGCGGCAGAAAAGATATTGAAAACATGGAGTATTGAAAATGAGAAAAGCTTTTAATAAAGAATTGCTGCAAATCGCAGCTGAACGCAACAACGTTTTTATGATCCTGGCAGATATAGGTTACGGCGAAATCGAACCTTTTGCCGAAGCACACCCCGACCGTTTCATCAACTGCGGCGTGGCGGAACAGAATATGACCGGTGTCGCCTGCGGTGTTGCCATGTCCGGCAATACGGCAATAACCTATTCCATCGCCAATTTCCCGACTCTGCGCTGTCTGGAGCAGATACGCAACGATGTATGTTATCACAATGCCGATGTCAAAATCGTCATTATCGGCGGCGGTCTGGCTTACGGTCCGCTGGGAATCTCCCACCACTCCACCGAAGACCTTGCCATCATGCGGGCACTGCCCAATATGGTCTGTCTTGCCCCGTGCGACATCCCTGAAGCTGTCGCCGCTACCCGCGCGATGATGGAATACCACGGCCCTGTCTATTTCCGCTGCGGTTACAAAGGGGAAAAAGACATCCATGAGCGTCCGGTAGGCAAATTTGAATTCGGCAAAGCCATCGAAGTGAAACCCGGCAGAGATCTGACCGTGTTTTTCACCGGCACCATCGGTTACAATGCCAAACTTGCAGTTCTGGAAGCCGCCGCGCGCGGTGTGGATTGCCGTCTGGTCAGTATGCCGTGCATCAAACCCATTGACCGCGAAGCAATTATCCGCGCTGCCGCTGAAACCGGCAGGATAATCACTGTGGAAGAACACCAGCTTTCCGGAGGTTTCGGCAGTGCTGTGGCGGAAGTGCTCGCCGATGCAAATGTTTTCTGCCGCTTCAAACGCATGGGATTGCCCGATGTCAATGTCAGCAAAATCGGCAGTCAGGATTATCTGCGCGACCAGTACGGTCTGGGCGTGGAAGCAATAGTTAATGAAATCATGGAGATGAGTAAAAAATGAGTGGCCGTCTGAATGGTAAAGTCTGCGCCGTCACCGGCGGCGGCAGAGGTATCGGAGAAGCCGGAGCAAAACTTTTTGCCGCTGAAGGAGCGTATGTTTTCATCCTGGAACTTGACCCGGTTTCAGGTGAAAAATGTGCCGCTGAAATTTGTTCTGCCGGCGGCAGAGCCGAGTTCATACAGGTCGATGTTTCCAGCGGGGAATCGGTCGGCGCGGCATTTGCGGCAATAAAAGAACGCGCAGGCAGACTTGATGTGCTTTACAACAATGCTTCTGTTTACCTCAACGGCAAAGACGGTATCATCACTGATATCGCTCCGGAAATCTGGCACAAAGTGCTGGCAATCAATCTGGACAGCATTTTCTACTGTTCACGCGCCGCACTGGCAATGATGATGGAGCAGAAATCAGGAGCGATCATAAATACCGCTTCCAGTGCAGGTGTGGTCGGGATCCCCCGGTGCGATGCCTACACCGCCGCCAAAGGCGCAACCGTGGCATTGACCCGCTCGATGGCTTCAGAATACGGCAGATACGGCATCAGAGTCAACTGTATCGCTCCGGCGGCGATCGCCACGGCGATGATACAGGAATCCAATCCGGATGATGATTTCTTTGACCCGGAATACTTTATCAAAGTCCGTACCCCGCTGCGCCGCTGGGGCAAACCCGAAGAAGTGGCGGAACTTGCCCTTTTCCTCGCTTCCGATGCCTCAAGCTATCTCAACGGTACGATCATCGCCGCTGACGGCGGGATCACCATCAACGGTGATCTGGCAAAAGCAAAATGATCGCAGCTTTTGCAGAAGCTCATGCCGGCGTGAGTCCGCAGGATGTTCTTTTTTGCCGGGGCGGTGTGAGCCCCGGTAAAAACAGCAAGCGGCGTCTCTCTGCAACAGAAAGAGCTTTCCGCAGAAACTGTTTCTGTTGAAAAAAACATCATGTATTAATTGCCTGCAAAGCTTGACATAAAGGAAAATATGCCGTATATTTTCTCCGTGAAAAATGTTATGGAGAATAAAATATGAGTGCAATGCGGGCATACGATTTTGCGGAACTTGTCACCCGGGGGGTGGAATCCGACGAGCTGGATTACAAAGCCGCGATGAACTGGAACACCATGAGCCGTGCCGCCAAAGGCAAAATAGCACGGCATCTGACCGCATTTGCCAATGTACGCGGCGGATTTCTGGTCATCGGAGTCGGTGAAAGCAGTTCCGGCATACCGGATCAGCTCACCGGGGTCAGCGAAGCCGATGCGGCAAGTTTCGACCCGACTCCGGTGGGAAATTTTCTCAATGCCCACATCGAACCGGAACTGGATTTCACGATAGACCGTCCGCTGGTGAACGGCAAGCGTTTTGTCGTGTTTTCGGTGCGTCCTTTCACCTCTCTGCCCCATATCTGCTCCAAAGGCGTGGAAAATGAATTGCAGGAGGGGGTCTTTTATATACGCACCGCTGAAGCTTCAAGCCGTCCGGCACGGCGGGCGCTGGAACTGCAGAACATTCTGCGCCGCTGTATGCGTAATGAAAGAGAACAGCTGGGCAGGATTTTGCGCGGGATACTCTATGAGACCCGTTCCCTGCCGCCGAGTGAACAACGGGGCAGATTTCCGGATTTGGCAGCGGATGCGGAAAACTTTTTCCGCCGCCGCAAAAAAGAGATTTCCGGCATGATATTGCTGAAGTTTTTCATCATTCCGGAAAATTCCCTGCCGGCGCAAGCGCAGAAAACGATTCCGTCTCTGCTGGCATCGGCAGCATTTCTCAATCACAATGCTGCGTTTTTCACCGGCGGGGAGTTTGCTTCCGGCAGACGGGCGGCGAATTCCTACCGGATGCTTTCGGCTGACCGTCCGGCGATGTGGCAATTTTTTGACAGCGGTATGTTTATCGCTTTCTGCGGGATGAAACGGCAGGACTTCACGCTGGAAAATCTCGCCGGATTTTGTGCCGAAGCGGTCGCTTTTGCCGGAAATCTGGTCGCTGAACTTTGCGGCGGTGAAGAACTTTTCACATTGAAAACAGTCATTTCCGCCGCATCTCCGCCGGAATTGTTCAACGGTCCGGAAAAATTCTTTCCGGCAGGCACCGGCAGGGAAATTTCTTCTGAAATCAGCCGCAGTGCCGCCGACCTTGCCAGCGGCAGGGAAAATCATGCCGTCCGGCTCATCCGCCGTCTCGGTGAAAACTTCAAAATGCCGGACAGTCTGCTCGACCGCATGGAACCGGCCGTGAAAAACTTTCTGGAACGGCGATGATAGATAATGAATTTTTTATGGAGGATACCGGCGAAGGATTTGACGGTTTTTCCCCCGATGATTTTGCGGTCGACTATATTCCGGAAAGCTCACGCGAAGTCGACCTGCGCGCCGGATGCGAGGAGTTTTTCGCCCCCGGCGGCATTCTCGCGCAAAGCTCCGGGATAAACGGTTCTCCGTGTGAAGAGCGTCCCCAGCAGCTGGTCATGGCTCTGGCAGTGGCGGACGCATTGACGCAAAAGAGCAATCTCTGTGTGGAAGCCCCCACCGGTGTCGGCAAAAGTTTTGCCTATCTGGTGCCGCTCATCCATTATGCTGTACACAGCCGCCGTCCGGTGCTTGTTTCCACAGAAACGATAAATCTGCAGCACCAGCTTATTGAAAAAGATCTGCCGTTTCTGCAGCAGTTGTGTCAGACCGATTTTAAAATTGCACTTGCCAAAGGCAGGGGAAATTATCTCTGCCGCCGCCGGCTCGCCATGCTTTCCGGAGAACAGCGCGACGCCCTGCTGCCGGTGCCGCATCTGGCTCTGGAAACTGAACGCATCATCCGGGAACTTGAAAGCGGCAATGACCGGAACTTCAATGACGGCATCCGCGGCAATTATGCCATCTGGCACATGGTCTGCTCCGAAAGCGGCAACTGTGCCGGACCGAAATGCGAATTTTACCGTTCATGTTACTACTTCCGCGCCCGCAGAAAGTGGGATGAAGCGGATATCGTCGTTGCCAACCACGCCCTCTTTCTCACCGATTTGGCTATCCGCAGTGAATGCGGTTCTTCTGCGTCGCTGCTGCCGGATTACAGTGCGGTACTCATTGATGAGGCGCACGCTCTGGAAAACAGTGCCGCCAGCCATCTGGGACTGCATCTGAATAAACCCGGTATGCTCGGCACGATGAACCGCCTTTACAATCCGGAACGCGCCCGCGGTCTGCTGATGCGTCAGGGCGCGGAAATGCTGCAACTCCGGGCGTTGACCCAGAGCGTCCGGGATGAAATATACGGCTTTTTTGCTCCTTACGAGGAAAAACTCCGCCGCAGTGCAAACTCTGCTTTGCGCCTCAATGAAAACACTCCCGACCCGTATCCGGCGGCGTTGACAGATGCATTGATAAAACTGGCAAATTTGCTGACGGACACAGTGGAAAAAGAGGATGATGAATCTTTCCGCACTGAATTGTCAAGTTACTGTGACCGGTGCCGGGGATATATTGATGCCGCGGCGGATTTTGCTTCGCGCACGGTTCAGGATGCGGTGTATTATATTGAAGAGGAGCGCGACGCGGTAACGCTGTGTGCCTCTCCGCTGAATGTGGCGGAACTGCTGGGCAAAATGCTTTTCAACGGGGAATTGCCGGTGATACTCTGCAGTGCCACGATGACAGTGGCGGATAATTTTGATTACTACGCCGCCAGAACCGGATTCGCCGGGGGCAGGATGATAAAACTCGATTCGCCGTTTTCTCCCGACCAGGCTGAAGTGATACTGCCGCCGGGGATGCCGGAACCGGATTCACCGGAATATCTTGATGCGCTGGCGGAAGAAATTTTCCGGCTGATTTCTGAAAACAACGGCAGTGCATTTGTGCTTTTCACCAGTTACAGAACGTTGCATTTCTGTGCGGAAAAACTGCGTGACAGAGTTGCCGCACGGGGCAATCTGCTGTTGGAACAGGGCGGGGATTATGACCGCAGCACCATGCTGCAGATGTTCCGGGAAACGCCGCATTCGGTGCTTTTCGGCGCGGACAGTTTCTGGACGGGCGTGGATGTGCCGGGGGATAATTTAAGCATGGTCATCATCACCCGGCTGCCGTTTGCGTCACCGGGGTCGCCGATAATTTCCGCCCGGCAGGAGAGAATAGAAAAAGAGGGCAGAAGTTCTTTTGCACATTATTCGCTTCCGGAAGCGGTTCTGAAGTTCCGTCAGGGCGTCGGCAGATTGATCCGGCGCGGCAGTGACCGCGGCAAAATCGTTATCCTCGATTCCCGGATAACCGGCAAAAGCTACGGCAGAAAATTTCTTGATTCGATACCATACAAAACAAGGTGATTACAATGAAGTATATCGGAGCTCATGTCAGTATCGCCGGCGGCGTCGAAAACGCCCCGCTCAACGCCCGCGCCCTCGGTGCCGCCGGATTCGCCATGTTTACCAAAAATCAGCGGCAGTGGCACGCTCCGCCGCTGACAGGTGAAGCTGTGGAAAAATTCAAAAACAACTGCCGCGAAAACGGTTACACTCCGGAAATGATCCTGCCGCACGACAGTTATCTCATCAATCTCGGTCAGCCGGATAAGGAAAAACGCGCCGTCAGCATTGAGGCTTTTATAAACGAGTTGTCCCGCTGCCGGGAACTGGGACTTGCCATGCTCAATTTTCATCCCGGCAGTCATTTGAGAATGGTTCCGGAAAAAGAGGGGTGTCTCATCATTGCCGAAAGTGTACGCATTGCCTTACAGGAAGTGCCGGATGTGTGTGCCGTTTTTGAAAATACCGCCGGTCAGGGCAGTAATCTGGGGTACAGCTTTGAACAGCTCGCTTTGATGCTTGAAACTGTCGGTATGCCCGGCAGAGTCGGCGTATGTATCGACACCTGTCACGCCTGTGCCGCAGGTTACGATCTGGCTTCAGAGGAGGGATTTGAAAAGTGCTTTGCCGACTTTGACCGTCTGATAGGACTTCCCATGCTCCGGGGGATGCACCTCAACGACAGCAAGGGTGTCCCCGGCGGCAAACTTGACCGTCATGCTCCGCTGGGAGATGGAACTCTCGGCTGGCACACTTTTGAAAAAATCGCTTCGGACAGACGCTTTGACAACATTCCGCTGATTCTCGAAACACCCGATGAATCACGCTGGAGCGAAGAAATCGCCCATTTGCAGAAACTTTGCGGGAAAGGACAATAAAATGCAGAAAATAAATATTACCGGCAAACTTGACAATACTCCGCAGCCCGCACTTATCCTGCCCGCAGAGGGCAGCGAACCGCGGCCGCTTGTGGTGGCACTGCACACCTGGAGTGCCACTTTTGAATCAAAATCCGCCGCATACGGGAAGCTGTGCCGGAACCGGAACTGGCATCTTATCCACCCGCATTTCCGGGGCGAAAACTGGACTCCGCAGGCGTGCGGCTCGGAATTTGTCATTTCCGACATTGAAGATGCCGTGGCGTATATGCAGCAGAATTTTGCCGTGGATGACAAAAGGATTTATCTTGTCGGCGGTTCCGGCGGCGGTCACTGTGCGCTGCTGATGGCGGGCAGACGTCCTGATTTGTGGAGTGCGGTTTCCGCATGGTGCCCGATAAGTGACATCGCGCTGTGGCACAGGCAGTGCCGGAAAGAAAACAACGGGTACGACAAAAACATCGAAGCCGCCTGCGGCGGCGACCCGGCGGCGGATGCCGGAGCCATGCTGGAAGCGTTGAAGCGTTCTCCAAAAAGCTGGCTTGTCAATGCGGTAAATAAAATCCCCGTTGACATCAGTACCGGAATCCACGACGGTCACACCGGGAGTGTCCCTGTCGGTCACGCCATCAGAGCATACAACATCCTTGCTGCTGAAAATGACCGTATTTCTGAAGCGGATATCGGATTTATTGAGAAGTTCCAGCGCGTTCCGGAACATCTTGCCGCCGCAGAAAGCGACCCGGCATACGGAGAATACACGGTTTATCTGCGGAAAGTTTCCAATTCAGTGCGTCTGACTCTCTTTGAAGGCGGACACAACATTTTTCCGGCAATATCCGGCGACTGGCTGGCAAGGCAGGTTTCCGGCAAAGCTCCCGACCTTTCCCCGGGAGAGGCTCTCGATGCCGAGATCGAGGAACTGACGAAATAGGCAGTGTTCCTGAATTTGGCAAGAGATTGCCCGCAAGACACCACCGGCGGCATTGAAAATCATATTCCGGTGTGGTATATTATCTCATGGTAATGTGTAAAATATCAAAAATAATATCGTAATTTACTGGAGAAGTGAGCATGAATCCGGAATATGATTTTTCCGCTATCGAGAAAAAGTGGCAGAACTTCTGGGAAAGCAACAAAACTTTCCGCGCGGAAGACCTCTCTGATAAACCCAAATACTACTGTCTGGATATGTTTCCGTACCCCTCCGGCGCCGGATTGCACGTCGGACATCCAGAGGGGTACACCGCGACCGACATCGTGTGCCGCTATAAACGGATGAAAGGCTTCAACGTGCTTCATCCGATGGGGTGGGACGCATTCGGTCTGCCTGCGGAACAGTACGCCGTGGATACCGGTACCCACCCGGCAATCACCACAGAAAAAAATGTCAACCACTTCCGCGAACAGATAAAATCTCTCGGTTTCAGCTATGACTGGGAGCGTGAAATCAATACCACTGATGTCAATTATTACAAGTGGACACAGTGGATTTTTATGCAATTACACAAAAAAGGTCTGGCTTACCTCGATGAAGTCGCGGTGAACTGGTGTCCTGCTCTCGGAACCGTGCTTGCCAATGAAGAGGTCATCAACGGCAGAAGTGAACGCGGCGACCATCCGGTCGAAAGACGCCCGATGAAACAGTGGATGCTCAAAATCACCGAATATGCCGAAAGACTGCTCAACGACCTCGACGACCTCGACTGGCCCGAAGGCATCAAGGAAATGCAGCGCAACTGGATCGGTAAATCCACCGGTGCGGAAGTGATTTTCCAGACCAGCTGCGGCGAACCGGTGACAGTCTACACCACCCGTCCGGATACTCTTTTCGGCGCGACATACATGGTGCTGGCTCCGGAACACCCGCTGGTGGATAAATTGACCACCGCAGAATGCAAAGCCGCTGTCGATGCCTACCGTGCCGCTGCCGCACTCAAAACCGATTTGGCGCGTACCGAGCTTGCCACCGAAAAAACCGGTGCTTTCACCGGTGCTTATGCCGTCAACCCGGTCAACGGCGCACAGATCCCCATCTGGATCGCCGATTATGTGCTGGTTTCTTACGGTACCGGTGCCATCATGGCGGTGCCGGCGCACGACACCCGCGACTTTGAATTTGCACAGGTTTTCGGTTTGCCGGTCAAGTGCATCATCTCCCCCGACCCCGAAGCCGCCAAAGCGGAAAATGTCGATATTGACGCCGTTCTCGCCGGCAAAGCATGCTGGACAGGTGAAGGCAAACTGATAAATTCCGCCAATGCCGACGGTCTGGATGTCAACGGTATGTCGGTCAAAGATTCCAAACCCGCCGCCACCGCATGGCTCGCCGCCCGCGGCATGGGCAGGGAATCAGTAAAATACAAACTCCGCGACTGGCTTTTCAGCCGGCAGCGGTACTGGGGCGAACCTTTCCCCATTATCCATTTTGAAGACGGTTCCATTGAGCTGGTCGATGAGAGCGAACTGCCGGTCGAACTGCCGGAAATGCCCGATTTCAAACCCAGCACCACCGGCGAACCGCCGCTGTCAAAAGCCGGGGAATGGCTCAATTACACCTGTCCGCGTACCGGCAGAAAAGGCAGACGCGAAACCAACACCATGCCCCAGTGGGCAGGTTCATGCTGGTACTATCTGCGGTACATCGACCCGAAAAACACCGAAGCGGCATGGGACAAGAAGCTGGAAAAATACTGGCTGCCGGTCGACCTTTATGTCGGCGGAGCCGAACACGCCGTGCTGCATTTGCTCTACGCCCGTTTCTGGCACAAAGTTCTCTTTGACCTCGGATATGTTTCCTGCAAAGAGCCTTTCCAAAAACTGGTCAATCAGGGCATGATCCTCGGTATCAGCTACAAAGATTCCCGCGGCGCACTCGTGCCTACTGATCAGGTGGAATTCACTTCCGCCGGTCCCGTCCGCAAAAGCGACGGCGAAGCGTTGGTGGAGTTTCCCGCCAAAATGTCCAAATCCCTGCGTAACGTCGTCAATCCCGATGACGTTATCGCCCGGTACGGCGCAGACAGCATGAGATTGTACGAAATGTTCATGGGCCCGCTGGAAGCCACCAAACCGTGGAATACCGCCGGTGTGGAAGGCGTCCACCGCTTCCTCAAAAAAGCCTGCCGCGTCATCGGTCAGACTCCGGTAACGGATGCTCCGTGCAGCAAAGAACTGCTCCGCACGCTCCATGCCACAATCAAAAAGGTTTCCGCCGATTTGGAAAGTTTCGGTTTCAACACCGCCATCAGTGCCATGATGGTGTGTTTGAATGAACTTGCCAAACTTGATGCCATTCCGCGCGAAGCGGCAGAGAAATTCACGCTCATGCTCGCGCCTTTTGCTCCGCACCTGGCGGAAGAACTCTGGGAACACCTCGGCCACAGCGATACCCTCGCTTATGAAGCTTTCCCGGAATATGATGAAAGCGTGCTCGCCGTCAGCGAAGTCGAGATCCTCGTGCAGGTGCTCGGCAGACCCAAAGCCCGGCTGATGATGCCGGTGAATTGTGATGCCGATACCGCAAAAAGTATCGCGCTTGCCGACAAAGATGTTCAGGCTGCGCTCAACGGCAAAGAACCCAAAAAGGTCATTTATGTTCAGGGCAGATTGGTGAATATCGTCATTTGAGATCGCAGGGGAAACATGATTATGAAAAAAATATTTGCGGTAATGACGCTGGGATTGCTGATTTCCGGATGTACTGAAGTCCGTCTTGCCAACGGCAAATACACCACCGCTCTTTCCGGCAGAGATGACTTCGCGGCTGTTTATAACGATTTGATATTTCTCCGCTTGCGCAATGCTGAAGACAACACCATGAATAACGGCTACTGGGATTGGGCGGGAAAATACGAAATCGTTGACGGAAAACATATTTTGCTGGATATGGACCGCAAAACCAAGCGGGATTGGCAGTTTTATTACTCGCTGACCATGCGCGGAAACGCCATCGTGGTCGAAGACCACCGCGCGGAAAACAGCTATGTGCTGACACTCCGTCCGGCAGTTCCGCGCCGCCCGGCGGCGATGCCGCAGACAGATGCATTTCCGGCATATAAGTAAAAATAATGTGCGCTTTTAGCTCAGTTGGATAGAGCGGCTCCCTCCTAAGGAGCAGGTCGCGCGTTCGATTCGCGCAAAGCGCACCATTTTTTTGTTTTCCCGGAATGGATTTTTCCTTTTTGCAGGGGCTCACGCCGACGTGAGCACCCCCGCGGTGGCTCACGCCACGTTTTGCTGTCGCGCCGCTCCGATGTCGCGGCTTGGTCGGTGGCGTTTGTCTGTCTGCCGGCGTTGGCGGCGGTTCGGCTCATGTTGCGCAAGACAAGTCCCGGTATCAAAAATCCAAACTAAACGCCCGCAGAGCGCAAAAGAAGCATTCTGCGGGCGGTTGTCGGCAAAAATATCCGCCGTTCAGGTCTGCCGGCAGATGTATTGCGGAGCAAGGTCGCCGTCAAACCGAAGCAATGACGAAGGAGTGCAGTAAAAGCTGCCCGACTGAGTCATTGGCTGAATGTTTGACAAGAGATTGCCAGCAAGACACTGCCGGTTACAGATCCCAGCTGGCTATATCATCGTGAAGTTTATGGTCGGCGGCTCCGGAGCCTGTGATACATGTATCCAGTGCCACGTTGCAGCCTTTGTCATCGGTGCCGTTGGGACCGAATGAATAAATCGCAATATCCGTGGCGATACTTTTGTCATTGGTGATTTTAAGTGCTCCGTTTCCGGCGACATTGATAAAGATTTTATACGGATTGCCCCACGGGTCGCGCCAGAGGGTGGCTTTTTGCGCATCATCGGCATCATAATCTTTTGCCGGGTCAAAGCCTTTTTTCGGCTCAAGATACATTTTTTTGCGTTTATTGACGCTTACAGTGATACCTTTATTTTTTGGGGCTGAAAGTTCACAGATCAAAGCGTCATATTCGTCACAACCTCCGTTGTTATCAGCTTCAAAAGTGATTTTTTTGGTTTTGATGGCATCGTTGCCGCTGCCCACGTCTTCATCTGAAGCAGAAAGGGTTTTATCTCCCATTTTGTAATCAGAGCCATCTTTTTTCAAGATTCTGCCGTAATCGGTTTCAACTTGTTTAAGTGCGCTCATCAGGGCGGCGATGTCGCTTTTTGCCTGGGTCTCGCGTCCCCGTTCCTGGGCGATGACGACGACCGGGATTATCAAGCCGGCAAGAATGGAAATAATGGCGATAACAGTCAGCATTTCAACGAGGGTGAAACGGTGCATTCTCTTTTGCATTTTGCGAACTCCTGTATGAATTTCATATTGATTACAATTACTGTGTACCGTGATACAATACTGCCGGGAATCGGTTTTTCAAACCTCAAAAGAGGATTTTTTGCAAAAAAAACGGTTTTTTTCTTGACAATCCCGCTCCGGACAGCTATTTTTATGTTGACGCAGTTCAGAAATCAACTCAAACGATATGAGGAAATATTTATGAAAAAACATTATTTTACCCTGACCGAAATGCTGACTGTTATAGCCATCATCGCTATTCTTGCCGGTATTGCCCTGCCGAGTTTGAATTACGCCCGTCAGCGCGCCCGCCGCACTTCCTGCATCAGCAATCAGGGTCAGACCATGAAACTGATAAGCACCGCGATGGCAAACAGCGATAATATTTTCTATTCAGGAAATACCAACGGCGATCTCTCAAAAGAAATTGAAGCCAACGACAGCTGGACGACTTATCTGGTCAAAAAGAATATCGTGCAGTCATTCGGCGCACTCCGCTGCCCGTCACTGGAATACAAATACACTGAAAAACCCACTGATACTGCCGGTGCCCAGAATTCATTGACCGAAGCATTCGGTGTGGTCTACACCACCCAAAACAACGGCAAACTGGATTTCCGCAGCAGCAAATTGCGTACCACCAGCGATAAATGGGTGGTTGGTGCCAATGCCCTGCTCATCGGCGCATGTGCCACAGACAGCAATCAGTTGCCGGCAAAAAATCTGCTGATGAAAGAAGATGGCAACTGTACCGGAAAGATCGCCGGAGTTCACAGCCGTGGCAGCAACGTCTTTTTCCTTGACGGTCACGCTGAAGCTGTGGAAGAAGAAGCTGTCACCGATTACTTCTATCCCGCCCAGACCGGAGCCAAAGCAGGAAATGCCGAAAAAATCACATCCGGCATGTGGCTCAACCTCTGAAAACAGTATAACGTTTTTTGCCGACAACCGCCTGCAGAATGCTTCTTTTGCACTCTGCGGGCGTGTAGTTTGGATTTTTGATAGCGTGCATTGGCTTGCCGGATGCAATTCTGCTTGAGAGAGGCAACCGGTTCCCGTTTTCCTCTCTCAAACTCTCACCTTTCCAGAGCTTGCACGTAAGCGGATGTGTGCGGCTCATCCATCTTTATTATTGCGCCTGCGCTCGCCGCCCTTTGGTCGGCATCGCTCGCGGCTTAAATGCTCGCCCTCCGCTCATCTGGCGGCGCTTGCGCTTGCCGCTGCGGCTTCGCTGTCGCTCGCGCAGTGCATTCACATCCGGTCTGCGCGCTCGGCGGCAACCGCCTCGCAGTGCGCTTGCATTCAGAACGTTTCCAGACAATCATGGAAATACTACGAGGCGGAGCCGGGGAGCGAGGGGGTCCGGGGGATTTTCTTCCCCCGGGTGCGTCCTCCGTTGCGCAAGACAAGTCCCGCTTTCGCCATAAAAGGCGGGAGCGGGCGCAGAATTGCGCAACATGAGCCGAACCGCCGCCAACGCCGGCAGACAGACAAACGCCACCGACCAAGCCGCGACATCGGAGCGGCGCGACAGCAAAACGTGGCGTGAGCCACCGCGGGGGTGCTCACGTCGGCGTGAGCCCCTGAAAAAAAGAGCTTATCTGCGGTACATTGCCGCTGTTTTTCCTCCCGCGTGTGTGCGTCACGCGCACGCCCTGAAAATATGGGGGAAATCTCTTCTTTTGAGCTTGATTTTATCTGCATATCGGTGTATTGTATCT
Source organism: Victivallaceae bacterium (assembly GCA_045586645.1). Classification (GTDB taxonomy): domain Bacteria; phylum Verrucomicrobiota; class Lentisphaeria; order Victivallales; family Victivallaceae; genus UBA1784. Next base: position 36,602 of record JAZNAR010000019.1, on the reverse strand, counting down.
CAATGGTAAAGTGTATACAATTTTTTAACATACAACAGTAGGAAATCAAATGAGCGAAAATCCTGAAGTCAACGCACGCGCTGAAGAATACAGCGCAAGTAAAATTACTGTTCTTGAAGGTTTGGAAGCCGTCCGGGTGCGCCCTTCCATGTATATCGGCGACACCGGTGAACGCGGTCTGCACCATCTGGTTTATGAGGTTGTCGACAACTCCATCGACGAAGCTCTTGCCGGTTATGCCAGTGATGTCAAAGTCACCATCCACGAAGACAACTCCATCACCGTCGAGGATGACGGCCGCGGCATTCCGGTGGACATTCACGAGGGCGAAGGCAAACCTGCGGTCGAAGTCGTGCTGACGGTTCTCCATGCCGGCGGTAAATTCGACCACAACAGCTACAAAGTTTCCGGCGGTCTGCACGGTGTCGGTGTTTCCTGTGTGAACGCATTGAGTGACTGGCTCAATGTCGAAGTCTGCCGCGACGGCAAAAAACATACCATCGGTTTTGAGCGCGGCGTCACTGCCAGACAACTGGAAGTCATCGGTACTACTTCACATCGCGGCACCAAAGTCAGTTTCAAACCCGACGGTACGATTTTCCAGACCACAGTCTACAAACGTGAGATCCTCCGCAACCGTCTGCGCGAACTGGCGTTTCTCAACCGCGGTATCCACATCACGCTCTGCGACGAGCGCGAAACCGATGAAGCTCTCCGCTGTGAAAAATTCTGCTTTGAAGGCGGTATTTCTGAATTCGTTTCCCTGGAACTCAATGCCAACTGCACCGTACTCAACCCCGAAGTCCTCTATTTCCACCGCGAAAAAGACGGCATCGACGTGGAAGTGGCATTGCAGTACACCGACGGCATCAATCAGAAAATATTTTCTTACACCAACAACATCAATACCATTGAGGGCGGCAAACACCTTGACGGTTTCCTTTCCTCGCTGACCCGTACTCTCAACAATTACGGTAAAGAATTCATGCCCAAAGAGATGGGCAAAGACAATATTCTGCAATCGGACATCCGCGAAGGGCTTTCTGCGGTGGTAAGTGTCAAAGTGCCCGACCCGCAGTTTGAAGGTCAGACCAAAACCAAACTCGGCAATCCGGAAGTCCACGGCATCGTAGGCTCAGTCATTTCCGATGAACTCGGAGCCTATCTTGAGGAACACCCCGAAATCGCCAAACGCATCGTCGGCAACGCCATTCTCGCTTCACAGGCGCGCGAAGCCGCCCGCAAAGCCCGCGAGACCGTCCGCAAAAAAGGCGCGACTCTAATCAAAGGCAAATTGACCGACTGCTCCAGCAGAGACCCGGAAAAATGCGAACTCTACATCGTAGAGGGTGACTCCGCCGGCGGTTCCGCCAAACAGGGCCGCGACAGCAAATTCCAGGCTATTCTGCCCATCCGCGGCAAATTGCTCAACGTGGAAAAAGTCCGGCTCGACCGCATTTTTGACAACAAAGAAATACAGTCGCTTTTCTACGCCATCGGCTGCGGCACCGGTGAAGAATTCGACGTCAGCAAAGCGCGTTACCACCGCGTGGTCATCATGACAGATGCTGACGTGGACGGTTCACATATCCGGACACTGCTGCTGACGTTTTTCTTCCGCCAGATGAAACCGCTTATCGAAGCCGGTTACATCTACATCGCCAAACCGCCGCTCTACCGCGTCAGCAAAGGCAAAAAATTCAGCTACATCGACACCGATGACCAGCTCAACCGCTATCTGGTCGAACTCGGTCTGGAAGATATGTCCGTGGAAATGAAAGGTAAAGCTCTTTCCACTGACGAAGTGCGCGACATCATCGCCATTTACAACCGCGCGGCACAGGCGGGCAACGGACTTTCCCGCTGCGGCATAGAAGCAGATGAATACTTTTCCGTCATCCGCGAAGACGGCAGATGCCCGGTTTCACACATCACCGTCCGCGAAGCCAACGGTACTTCCACTGCAGCTTTCGCCTACACCGGTGACGAACAGCAGCAGATCATTGCCGATGCCAAAACACGGCTGAACGGAGTCGGAAACTTCAATGAGGACGAAATCGCCAGCAGGATCGACACCGTGAGCATCTTTGAAGCCGAAAATTGCGTCGGTATCGTCGCCGACCTGGCAAAATACGGTATCACTCCGGCACAGGTTTTCACTGCCGGCAGCGAAGAACTTTTCCGCGTTGCCGGTAAAGACGGCAGAAATGCCAAAGGCGCATTCTCGCTCAAAGAACTTTTCCTCGCTATCCGCAACAGCGGTCAGAGCGGCAGCGGTCTGCGTATCAACCGCTACAAAGGTTTGGGCGAAATGAATGCCGAACAGCTCTGGGAAACCACCATGGACCCCAATACCCGTACCATGATCCGCGTAACGATGGAAGATGCCATCAACGCCGACAGGATATTCAATCTCCTCATGGGCGATGTGGTCGAACCCAGAAGAGATTATATTGAAAAACACGCCGCCAAAGTCAAAGACCTCGACATCTAACACAGGAGTAAATTCATCATGGCTGAAAAAGATATCATCGCCGTCGATAAAGAAAAAAGCCTGCTGCTCGCCATCCAGCAAATCGAAAAAGAGTTTGGCAAAGGCACCATCATGCGGCTCGGAGCTGAAGCACAGGTCAGCGATGTGCCCGTTATCAGCACCGGCAGTATGTCTCTGGATATAGCTCTGGGTATCTACGGTCTGCCCAAAGGCAGGATCGTGGAGATTTTCGGACCGGAATCCAGCGGCAAAACCACCCTCTGTCTGCACGTTATAGCCAATGCCCAAGCTGCCGGAGGCAATGCCGCCATCATCGACGTTGAACATGCCCTTGACCCGGTATATGCCCAGAAAATCGGTGTCGATGTCGATAAACTTGTCGTTTCCCAGCCCGATTGCGGTGAAGATGCCCTCAATATCGCCGATGCCCTCATCCGCAGCAATTCCCTGGATGTACTGGTCATCGACTCCGTGGCAGCACTCGTTCCCCGCGCCGAAATCGAAGGGCAGATGGGTGATTCCCACGTCGGTCTGCAGGCACGGCTGATGTCACAGGCACTGCGGAAACTCACCGGTGCCGCAAGCAAAAGCAAAACCTGCGTCATTTTCACCAACCAGATACGCGAAAAAATCGGAGTCATGTACGGTAATCCGGAAACCACCCCCGGCGGTAACGCCCTCAAATTTTACGCTTCCGTGCGTATGGATATCCGTAAATCCACCGCAATAAAAATCGGTGATGCCGTGCTCGGCAACCGCGCCAGAGTCAAAGTCATCAAAAACAAAATGGCACCCCCTTTCAAAGTCGCGGAATTTGATATCATGTATAATGAAGGCATCAGCAAAACCGGTTCCATACTCGATGTTGCTTCTGACATGGGCATCGTGGAAAAACGCGGTTCGTGGTTCAGCTTTGACGGTGAACAGCTCGGTCAGGGCAGAGACCAGACCAAAGCTCTCCTCGCTGCCGACCCGGAATTGCAGCAGAAAATCAATGACCGGATCAAAGAAAAGATCGCCGCTGACCGCGCCGCTGCCGCGCCGCGCAAAAACAGTGGTGATAACGCTGCAGAAAACAGCGTTGAAGCATAAAAACTGAAGTTGGAAAAGTGTTATTTACCGTGAAAAAGATATTTTCTCCGCTTATCGCAGCTGCCGTCTGTTCAGCAATCAATCTGTATGCCGACAAAAATTCGGAATACAAACTTGCTGACGCCGCTTTTGCCGCCGGGGATTATGTCAACGCCGTCAGCGGCTACCGCAACGCCATGCTTCTTGCCGACAGCGAAAACGACTCTGAAGCATGGGCGCGCAACGCACTGAAACTGGCAGACGCCTCACTGCGTCACGGTGATCTCAACGGTGCAAGAGCCGTTTATGCCGAGTTCCGCCGCCGCAATCCGCTGCGTTCAGCCGGCACACTGCCGGGGGATCTGCTGGCGGCAGACGGAAAATACGCCGAAGCGGAAAAATTTTTCACTGCGCTTATTTCCGGAAATCCGGAACTTGCCGAAGCGGCATCATTCAGTCTGGGTATGCTCAAATTGCGTACCGGAAATGTTGCCGCTGCCTATGAGGTCTTTGCCAAACTCTCCAATGGCGATTCACTCTGGGCGGAACAGGGAAAATATGAGGCCGTCTACTCACTAATCCGGATGGGGAAAAACGGCGAAGCTCTTGCCGGTTTGGGAAATATCCCGCAGGAAAAACGCAATATCAACTGGGATCTGCTCTTTTTTCTCGCGGATACCAGTGCCGGAAAAATCGCCAACTTCAAAAATTCATTCACCGCATTTATCGAAAAACAGCCGCCCAAGCCCCATATCAGGCTGATGGAACTGCTCTCTGTTGGTGCCAATGCCGCAGTCAAAGAGAAAGATTATGATTTTGCAGTGCAGTGTTTGCAGACCGCATTGTATTTTTCACCGGAAGAAACTGTCAAACGCGAACTTTTCCGCAGAATGATAAATGTCACATTTCTCACTGACCCGGAAGCGGCGGCAAAGTGCGCCATGCTTTATGCCGAATCATTCCCCGGTGCCCCTGACAGGGGTTCCGTACTCAATACGACTGCCGGTATACTGGTGCAGAAAAAACATTTTGCCGATGCAGTGAAAATCTTTTCCGCAGTCAGCAGCGACGCCTCATTTCCGGTAAATGACCGGCTTGATGCGGCTGCTGAAATCATCGCTCTGGCGGAAAAAAACATTGCCGGTATCAAGCCGGAAAAATTCTACAAATTTCTCGGCAGTAACAGCAAAAGTGCCGTAGAGCGTTCATTCTGGCAGAGCCGGTATGCCGGATTTCTGGAAAAAAACGGCAGACTTGATGCCGCTTTGCAGGAGATGGAAAAAGCCATAGATTCCGCCCCGGCATCGGAAAAAGAGAAAAAACATTTTGAGCTGATGAATTTCTTTGTCCGCTCCGGAAATGATTCCGGAATACGGCGGGAAGCTGATTTTTTAAGCGGTTCCGGCAATGCCGGATTCCGGGCGGCGGCAAAATTTGAACTGGGTAAACTTGCGGAAAAAAAAGAAAATTTCGTCACAGCAAGAAAATTTTTCCGTGAAGCAGCCGCAGCAACCAACAGCGGAATCGAAAAAGAAGCGGCATTCCAATCAGCGGTAATGTCTCTGAAAATGGATGATTTCGCCACGGCGGCGAAAGAATTCGATGCCTTTGCCGCCGGATATCCGGATTCTGTATTGGTTCCTGATGCCCTCTATCACGCCGCCGCCGCATTCAAATATGCCGGAAATAACGCGGCGGAAAAAAAGGCTCTGAAACAGCTTAAAGAAAAATTTCCGGAAAGTGAAGCATGGGCGTATGCCGTGTTGAACAGTGCCGCTGAACGCAGTAATTCCGGTGACATTTCCGGAGCAATTTCAGAATTGGAATCACTTGAGGAAAAATTTGCCGGTACCGCCGCCGGATGCGAAGCGATGATGCTCAAAGCCAAACTGCTGGATAAAAAAGGCAGCAGTGACGAAGCATTGAAAGAGTTTAATGAAATTATTTCCGCAAATACAGTTCCGGAAATTTCCGCTGAAAGTGCCATATATGCCGGAGAAATACTGGCAAGACGGCGGAAATTCAAAGATGCCAGAGAGATGTTTCTCCGTGCCGCCGCACTGCATAAAAGCGGACTTCTCTCTGATATTGCCACCGGACGTGCCATCGACTGCGACCTCGAACAGAGTGCTTTGCCCGACCCGGCACTTTTCAACGAAACCGTCGCCCGCTGTGAAAGACTTGCCGCGGCAACAAAATTTCCGCAGATAAGAATACAAACTCTCTACAAACTCGGATTGTGCAGAGAAAATGCCGGTGATCCCGCCGGTGCAGTAAGCGCATACGAAAAACTTATCTATGCCGCAAACGACCTTGCTGCAGACGGTATCGAACCGGATAAAGAGTGGTGCATACGCGGGGTCGAATCAGCTCTTGATGTCATCTGCCGCTACCGTCTGCCCGGAGCTTTGCAAAGAGGTTTGCGGATAATAAATAATTTTGACGCACTGAAAATAAAAGATGTTTCCGGTGCTGAATTGAAAAAACATTTTCGGAATCAACTCAAAAATACACGGAGAAAATAAGTTATGCTTGCAAAACTCATCAATGACGGCGGACCGGTGATGTGGATAATTCTGGTTTTGAGCGCAATAGCGTTTTTTATATTTCTTGCCAAAGTTTTTCAGCTGCACCGGGATGAAATAAGTGTACGCGAACTGCTCCGCGGACTTTTCAATGTCCTGCAGAGAGAGGGCATCGTCGAAGCTCTCACGCTTTGCGACAACACCCCGGGACCGGTGGCAAAACTGTTGAGTGCCGGTATTCTTGCCAGACAGCGCGGCGACCGTAATATCCGTACTGCCATTGATGATGCGGCTCTGGATGAGATGCCGAAACTGGAAAGATACATCAATCTGCTCAATACTATTTCAAAGATCCTGCCGCTGCTGGGATTGCTCGGCACAGTCATCGGATTGCTTTCGGCATTTGAAACTATTCAGGCAAGTGAATATTTTTCAGCAGGTGACATAGGTGCTCCGCTGGCACAGGCACTGCTGACCACAGCGGCGGCACTTTCAGCGGCGATACCGCTGCAGATAGGATGCAACTACCTGACATGCCGGGTGGAAAATATCGCATTGGATATGGAAAAAGCCGCTCTGGAACTCACCGGGTTTTTCGACCGCAAAAATGAGAGTGATGCGGAGGAAAGCAAATGAACTCATTTTCCGGAAATATCGGCGTCAGACGCTACCGGACAAAGCTGAAAAACAATCCATCGGGTATTTTTATCATCTCATTGATAGATCTGTTTTTTCTGTTGTTGTTTTTTATTCTGATGGCAAGCTCGGTCGTCCGCATTTCCGGAATAAGAGTCAATCTGCCGAAAGCCGAAGTGCCGCGTACAGCCGGTTTGGGAAAAGCCATTGTCACCATCGCTCCGCCGGCTGAACCGGGTCTGCCGTGCCGTATATATTACCGGGATAAACTCATGGATGAAAATCAGCTTAAAAATGAACTTCTGACCCACACCAGAGAGGAAAAAACTCTCATTATCCGGGCGGATCAGGAAGTTCCTTCCGGAGTTTTGAGCGAAATAATGGCTATCGCTGAAGCGGCAAAAATGACCACATTCATCGCCGTCCAGACACCGGAAATCAAACCGGAGACCCATTTTGAGTAAACCGCGCAGAAATTTAACGCGGCGTTATAAATATGCCGGCAATTTTGTAACAGCTGTACAAGCGTTTTTTACAGTTGCAGCTGTTATTGTTGCAATTTTTTTCTGCTTTGAGTATAAACATGAGTCACCGCCGGAAAAAATTCAGAAAGCTGTTATGAGCCGGATAGATTTCAACAAAAACAGTGAATTTTTTCAGCAGTTGGAAATCCGCGATCCGGGGAGAGTTTTCGGCATACCCGACGGCGGATTCAAAGCAATGAAACCGGAATTCAACCACAGAAAGATTTTTTCCATCCGACCGGAATTCACCGGAAAAACTGAAATAATTTCCAAAAAATTTTCGCCGATAGCGGAAAATGAATTTCCGCCTTCGCCTGGAAACTGTGATTTTTGCCTGCCGCAGAATAGATTTCCGGAAATAAAAAGGTCTGTTATCATAACTCCGGAAGGAAAATCTCTGCCGCTTAAATTGGATAATAAAAGAAATATCACCGGCAGAACTGTCATAAATCTGTACAGAAAAGGAACTCTCAAACGTTTCCGGACAATTGCTTCATGCGGCGATATCAAAGCCGATAACAGTGCCGGAAATGCCATAATGAAACTCAACACCGGTAACGGTACATACACTGTTATATGGGCAGAAAACAACAGGGAAAACAAAAAATGATCAAAGTAAATTTTTCAGAATTTTTTCTGCTTTTTATCTGCACTGTGATATTGTATATTTCGTGGCTCTGGCTGCGGGAAATATTCCGGCAGAAACGCAATGAGTGGCAGTTGAGCAATCACAGCCTTTTTCACTGCAATAACTGTCACCATCACTTTGTGCCGCGCACACCGGTGAGTTTGTGCCGCTGCCCGAGATGCAATACCGTTTGTATCAGACGCAAATCCGGAGTGAGAATAGATTATAACGGTCAAAACAGAAAAAAATGAAAAAATTTATTGCATTCCTGCTTATTGTGAATTTTATCTGCGGATGTCTGCCGCCCGGAGAGCCGCCGGCAGGAAATATCACCGCCAACAATGTGACATTGCCGAAAAGCAGAGCTGAAATAAGAGAAAATGTCATAACCGAACTTACTGCCGTACTTTTAACTCACGGATACGGAAAAACTTTTCAACTTGATTATGATGAAACTTCCGCCGCTGATATGCTCAATGTCTGGCATAAATGCAGTAAATTCACCGGAATAAAACGCTCTGAAAACTCTCCCTGGAAAATAATTTCGCGGAATAATAACGGTCAGTGGACGATAAAAACAGTTAATGAAAACGGCGTTGTTTCCACTATTTCACACTGTTTTACAGAGGTTGTTAAATGAAATCAGCGGTAATATTCCTCTTTCTCACAGCTGCTGTATGGGGTCTGTCATACTCAATGCAGGCTGAAGCCATGAATACCATGAAGCCGTTGGCTTTTGTTTTTCTGCGCTATCTTATCGGTGCAGCAGCATTGCTGCCAATGATAATATATTCCGGAAAAAAATTTGACAAATCAGTTATTGCCGGCGGCATTATTTGCGGAATATCTCTTGCCGGCGGCGAAATACTGCAGCAATTCGGTCTGCTCTATACGTCAGCCGGCAAAGCGGGTTTTCTGACGGCACTTTATGTGATAATGATACCGGTCATAGGAGTTTTTATCAATAAAAAATCAAATTGGAAAATATGGTGCGCTTCACTGCTCTCTGTTGCCGGAGCATATTTGCTCTGTTACGACACTTCTATGAATAACGGCGTAAATTACGGTGATATTCTGATGCTGATATGCGCCTTGTTTTTTGCATTGCAATTTATCGCCATTGCCAAATTCGCTCCGCAGGCTGATGCACTGCATCTGGCGGCAATACAGTTTTTGACTGTTGCAGTGATTTCCGGCATTGCCACACTTGCCGCCGGAGAAAAAATTTCCCTCTCCGGCATCAGAGAAACTGCCATACCGCTTTTTTACTGCGGTGTCATCGCTATCGGGTTCGCGTGTACTATTCAGATAGCGGCACAGAAATATCTGCATCCGGCGGTGACTTCCATTATTTTAAGCACTGCATCGGTTTTTGCCGTATTATGGGGATACCTGGTCATGGATGAAACCTATTCACTGATAAATCTTACCGGATGCACAATAATATTTGCTGCTGTTATACTGGTGCAGATGCCGAACAGAAACGGTTCCGGAAAAATTGAAACTCAATGAACAACTGATATTATCTACTGTATATATATTAATTAATAGATTAGGTAGCAGTAGAGAAAGAAAAAATTGTAAACATATCATATAAGTTGTTTATTATAATATATGTTACAACTTAACAAAGTGGTTAATATCCCGGTTGATAAGTTGAAAATTTTTTGTAAACTGATTATTGTTTACAGTTTTTTAACAGCGTTTTTACAAGTTTTTTACAACTTATTTACATAGAAAAACAGCATCCTGCTGACGGTTGTGTTGTATTTTTAATAACGTGCATTGGCTTGCAAAATGCAATTCTGCTTGAGAGAGGCAACTGAAATCATGTTAAAATAAGTTCAGAAAAGGCTTCAAATCCATCCTTTTCGCTGTATGCTCCGATTATTTTGCCGTTTTGAAAAATTATCAGTTGGCCGTTTTTGCTTCCGGCGATACCGATGTCGGCGTTGCGCGCTTCACCCGGACCGTTTACCGGGCATCCCATGACGGCGATTTTTTTCCACCGGATATTTTTGCCGGAGTTTTTTATTTCAAAAACGAGTTTTTCAACTTTTTCCGCCAGAGCGATGAGATTGATTTCAGTACGTCCGCAAGTAGGGCATGAAATTATTTTTACGCAGTTATTTTCTCTCATTCCGCAAGCTTCAAGGATTTTTATTGCGGTTTGCACTTCCTGTACGGGGTCGGCAGTCAAACTGACTCTGACAGTATCGCCGATGCCGGAATCAAGCAGAGTGCCGATACAGACGGCGGATTTGATTTCTCCGCTGCCGGGAGTACCGGCTTCAGTAAGTCCCAGATGGAGCGGATAATCGGTAATTGCGGCAAATTTTCTGTATGCAGCAAGAGTAATTTGTATATCGGAACTTTTGAGAGCGGCTTTGATATTTTCAACGCCGTATTTTTCCAGCATGGCGCACTGCTTGAGTACAGCATCACAGAGAGCGTCGGCAACGGCGGAATTTTTATCCATGCCGCGGGCGGTACGTCCGGAAATCTCATGCAGTTTCAGACTGCCGGCATTGGCACCTACCCTGATGACAGTATTATGATTTTTTGCGGCAGCAGCGATGTTTTTTATCATACCGGCATCATTGATGATTCCGGGGTTGACTCTGATGCCGGCGACACCGGCATTTATGGCATTGAGTGCGGATTCAGCTGAAAATTGGATATCGGCTATGACCGGCAGCACCGAAAGACGGCAGATATCCTGCAGGGCGCGGCAGTCAGCTTCTGAATCAGCTGAAACTCTGATAATATCGCAACCGGCAGCAGCAAGTTCATTTATCTGTGCCAGTGTGGCATCGGCATCGGCAGTGCGGGTATTGCACATGGATTGAATCGTTACCGGATATTTTGAACCGATACCGACAGTTCCCAGCAGAAAGTTTCTGGTTTCGCGTCTCATTGTCATTTATACATCCACTGATAGAAATAAAACTGTTTTTCTTAACTCATTATCTGCCATACAAGTCTGCGGATGTCGGAAAATGTGACAAAAACCATCAGCATTATCAGCAGTCCGATAAAGATATAAGTCAGAACTTTCAGCACCAAAGTGGGGAAAGGCCGCCGGAAAATCACTTCAAACACGCCGAAAAATATATGTCCGCCGTCAAGTACCGGCAGCGGCAGCAGATTGAATATCGCCAGAGCAAATGATATCACCGCAATAAAATATATTCCGTAGGCAAATGAAGTGCGTATGGAGTTGAAAAGTATCACTCCGATGCCGAGAGTTCCGGACATATGAGCTGGTTTGAGAGAACTGCTGCTTTCAGTGATGGCAAGTTTATTTCCGATGGTGGTGGCTATACCGCGGAGACTTTTCCAGCTCATATCCAGTACCGAAACAAATTGCTGCCACGGATCCGGGTGGTCATACATGGCAAATCTGACCCCGATTTGATAAGCGGCAAAACGTTGCGGAACAAGAGTCAACTCCACATCTTTGCCCTGCCGTTTGATTTGCACAGTAAACGGAGTATTTTTATTTTTCGCGGTGAAATCCTGAAATTCATTCATTGAGTTGACTTTTTTACCGTTTATGGAAATGATTTCATCACCGGCGAGCATACCGGCATTTTTTGCACTGCCGCCGGGCATGACATTTTTTACTTTCATGGAGTCGGGAAAAAATTCAAATCCGGTAAGAAAACGTTCATTTTCCTCCTTGCCTTTGACCTCCTGCGGGGTGCATTGCAGTGTGATATTTTTGTTGTCGCGCAGCAGTTCAATGGTCAGAACTTTACCGTTGCTGAAGTTTACACATGAAATAAAATCTTCAAATTTTTTGAGAGCCACACCGTTTACGCTCAAAGCTGTATCGCCGGGTCTGATACCGGCTTTTTCAGCAATGGAACCGCTTTCCGGATAGAGTTTTATGGGAATAAGCGGGGTGAAAAACGGATAGGCAAGTTTTTCTTTGCCGGCATTGCCCGGAGCATCGGGATTTTCCTGCGGCAGATATGAAATACGCACTGTTTCGCCGTTGCGGCGGACATCGAGAGTGACATCATCAATGGTGTAGAGGATTTTTTCCACAAATTTCTGCCAGGTGTCAAAAAATTCCTCGCCGTTGAGTTTGACAATGACATCTCCGCGGCGCAGACCGGCGCGGTATTCCGGGGAGTTTTCGGGGATGCTGTGTACAGTTATTTCCCGCATTTTCGGTGTTGCCTGCGGTATGCCGACAACCCAGACGATACAGCCGATAAGCAGACCTGAAATGATATTAAAGAGCGGTCCGGCAGCGGCAGTGACGATACGCGCCAGCGGTGAAGCTTTGGGAAGTTCCCTGCCGTCGGCACTTTTCGGCACGGCGTCTGAAGCATCTATCTGCGGCAGTTCCACATATCCGCCGAAAGGCAGCCAGCCGAGCCGGTATTCGACGCCCTTGTATTTTTTCCGCCAGAAAGGACGGAATCCGAGCGAAAACGCATCAACGTGCAATCCCATGAGTTTTGCCGCCAGAAAATGGCCCAGTTCGTGCGAAAAAATACAGAATCCCAACGCCAGAAAAACAAATACCACTGCTCCGGCGTTGCCCAGATATTCCCAAAAAATTTCCATTTATTTTATTCCATGTTATGATACCATTTTTTTTGCAGATGCTCCCGCCTTTTATGGCGAAAGCCGGACTTGTCTTGCACAACTGAGGACGCACCCGGGTAAGAAAGTCCTCCGGACACACTCGCTCATCGGCTCCGCCCCGTCGCAGCTTTAAACGGTAGAAATCAAACCGTTTTATCTTAAAAATTTATTGCAACATTCCACAAAATTTTTGAAATCAGCCCGGCAAAACGGGATAATTCCGTTGTCATTTGTATAGAATAATACTTTAGCACGTTTTTTTCAAGGAAAAAAACTTGTTTTCAACTGTAAACGGCGGTATATTTTCAATATGTCACAGATTTTGAATAATTTTATTACGGAAAGGTTACAATAAAATGGCAGCAAAAATAATTGACGGCAAAGCTGTTGCACAGCAGATAAATCAGGAAACCGCCCAAATCGTGGCGAAACTCAATGCTGAAGGCAAAAAAGTCGGTCTGGCAGTCGTACTCGTCGGCGAAGACCCCGCCAGTTGCGTCTATGTCCGCAACAAAGTCAAAGCCTGTGCCGAAGTCGGCATCGAATCCCGCAAAATCGCCATGCCTGCTGACAGCACCACCGAAGATGTGCTGAAAGTTATCCGCGAACTCAATGCCGATGACTCCATTGACGGTATTCTCGTGCAGTCACCGCCGCCGCCGCAAGTAGATGAAGCGGCAGTCATTCTCGCTATCGACCCCGACAAAGATGTCGACTGCTTTGCCGAACGCAACGTCGGCAGACTGCTTATCGGTGAGAAAAAAGGTTTTCACCCCTGCACGCCGTGGGGTGTCATGGAACTGCTCCGCCGTTCCGGAGTCGACCCCAAAGGCAAACACGCCGTCGTTATCGGCAGAAGCAATATCGTCGGCAAACCGATGGCGGCACTGTTGATGCAGAAAGCTGCCGGAGCAAATGCCACTGTTACTGTGGTGCATTCCGGAACGCCGGATATTTCCAAATACACCCGTGAAGCGGATATTCTCGTCGCTGCGATCGGCAAACCGGAATTCGTCCGCGGCAGCATGATAAAACCCGGAGCCGTGGTCATTGACGTCGGTATCAACCGGATATTTGATGAAAAACTCGGCAAAAACCGTCTGGTCGGCGATGTGAATTTCGCTGAAGCTGTGGAAGTAGCTTCCATGATAACCCCTGTTCCCGGCGGTGTGGGACCGATGACCATTGCCGGTTTGCTCCGCAATGCCTGCATAGCCAAAGAGTTGAAGTAAAATAACGGTTGGCGTAAATGGAAAAAATATTTATCAGAAATCTTTCAGTATGTACCATAATCGGTACGCTTGACCACGAAAGGACACACCGTCAGCGGGTCATTTTTGATCTGGAATTGTGCTGTAACGGCAAAGCGGCGGAAGTTTCTGATGATATTTTCCGGGCAGTGGATTATTCTGCAGTGGAAAAAATTGTGGTGGAAACCGCAGAAAACAGTTCATTTTTTCTGCTGGAAGCTCTCACCGGAGCCGTGGGAAAAGCTGTTGTCGCCCTGCCCGGAGTCGTTTCATGCAAAGTTACCGTCAGCAAACCGGCGGCATCTGCTTACGGTGCGCTGATAGGCTATCAATCAGAATTTTTTGCGGAGCAGTGAGTTATGGCATCAGACAGCGGCAAACTCACTCCGATGATGATCCAGTACCGGGATGCCAAAGCGTCTATTCCGGCGGATGCGGTACTGCTTTTCCGTCTGGGTGATTTTTATGAAGAGTTTTTTGAAGATGCTGAAACTGTCAGCCGTGCGCTGGAATTGACATTGACCCGGCGTCAGGGGATACCGATGTGCGGATTTCCCTATCATGCGCTGGACAGTTATCTGCCGCGGCTCATTGCCGCCGGTTTGAAAGTCGCCATCGCCGAACAGGTCGAGGACCCCAAACTTGTCACCAAAGGCATCGTTAAGCGGCAGATAACCCGCATCATCACTCCCGGAACATTGATAGATGATTCAGTGATATCCGGCGACGGTAACAATTTTCTCTGTGCGGTGACGGCAAATAAAGAGGGGGTGTTTTATCTTGCGGCACTGGATGTGAGTACCGGTGAATTTTCCGTATGTTCAGCTCCTGATACAGAGAAACTTGCCGCTGAAATGCGCCGTCTGGGTACTGCAGAATGCCTGATAAGCGGCAAGTTGCGTGCCGCGCTTGCCCAATCGGACGATTTTCCGCCGGAAAACCGCACTCCGCTCTGGACGGAAACAGACGAATATGCCTTTGATTTCCATGACGGCAGGGATTTTCTCTGTACCCATTTCAAGTGCAGCACGCTTGACGGTTTCGGTCTGCGCGGCAGAGAACACGGTGTCGGGGCGGCGGCGGCAGTGCTGCGTTATGCCACAGAAAACCTGCGCCACTCCGCCGGTCATGTGACGATGCTCAATTTCCGTTCACTGGATGATGTACTTGAACTTGACCCGATAACGCTCCGCAATCTGGAAATAACCGGTTCGCTTTTTGAAAATTCCCGCCGCGGTTCACTGCTGGGAGTGCTGGATAATTCCGTTACGCCGATGGGCGGCAGGAAACTCCGCAGTTTTCTGGTGCGGCCGCTGCGCGACCACGATGCCATAATCCGGCGTCTGGATGCGGTGGAAAACTTCACCGTCGACCCACTCGCTCTGGCTGAATTCCGCGAATCGCTCCGGGTGGTGCGCGATCTGGAAAGGATCGTCGGCAGGCTCAATGTCGGTATTGCCACACCGCGCGATGTGCAGAGTCTGGGCAGTTCACTGGAAGCACTGCCGGCGATAAAGGTGCTGCTGGAAAGTCTCTATGCCAGACTTTTTGTGGAAAATTGTGAACGCATAAGCGACTTCAGCGAATTGACTTCCCTCATATCGGCGGCACTGGCGGATGAATTGCCCGCACAGATAAGTGACGGCGGTGTCATACGCAGCGGATATTCTGCGGAACTTGACGAGTTGCGTGCCGCTTCAAGTGAAGGAAAAAAATGGTTGAGTTCCATCCAGCAGCGCGAAATAGAACGTACCGGCATAAAGTCGCTCAAAGTGAAATACAACGGAGTTTTCGGCTACTATATCGAGGTGAGCAAATCCAATCTTTCGCTGGTGCCGGATGATTATATCCGCAAACAGACACTGGTCAACGCCGAGCGTTTCATCACTCCGGAGCTCAAGGAACTGGAAAACCGCATTCTCGGAGCTGAAGAAAAAGCTCTCGCGCTGGAGCAGAAAATTTTTGACACCGTCCGGCAGCACGCCACCGCCTGTACCGCACAGATACAGCAGAGTGCCGATGCGCTGGCGGAAATCGACGCCATTGCCGGATTCGCGGAAACCGCCCGGCAGCACGGTTACAGCCGTCCGGCAATATACGATGATGACCGTCTTGTCATATCCGGCGGCAGACATCCGGTACTGGATGATTTCCTCGGACCGGGAAAATTTGTTCCCAACGACACTGCGCTGGATTGTGACCGGAAACGTATGATGATAATCACCGGTCCCAATATGGCGGGCAAATCCACCTATATCAGGCAGACGGCACTGCTGGTCATCATGGCGCAGGCGGGGTCATTCGTTCCGGCACGCCATATGGAAGTCGGACTTGTCGACAGGATTTTCACCCGGATCGGCGCATCAGATGATATTTCCCGCGGTCAGAGTACATTTATGGTGGAAATGGTTGAAACGGCAAATATCCTCCGCCATGCCGGGGCAAAAAGTCTGGTCATTCTTGATGAAGTCGGCCGCGGAACAAGTACGTTTGACGGCTTGTCCCTGGCGTGGTCTATCGCTGAATATCTCCACGACCAATCCCGCTGCCGCACGATGTTTGCCACGCATTACCACGAATTGACCGCATTGGCGAAAACCCGCCGCGGAGTGAATAATTTCAATGTGGCAGTGCGGGAATACGGCGATGAAGTTATTTTCCTGCGCCAGATAATCCCCGGCCCGGCGGACCGCAGTTACGGTATCCATGTGGCACGGCTTGCCGGAGTGCCTGAAGCGGTGCTGGAAAGAGCAAAATCCATTCTGGAACTTCTGGAAAACAGCGGAGTTTCCCAGCGCGATGTCATCGCCGGAGTGCCTAAAAAAGCCGTCCGCAACCGCCGCCGCAACAGTGCCGGCGAAGTGATACCGGATGATGATGCCGCAGTCCAGCTGGATTTGCTGTAAAGTTTCTGCGGGAAAAAACCTTTTTGAAAAAGGCTTTTTGCACGTTTCACGCTGTCAGAAGTTCAAGCTGAACTCCCGCAGGATGCCAAAATCAACCATTCACCTGTACTGTTATTTTGCACAATGGCATGATTTTACGGTCAGCATATTTGGGGCAAGCACAGTTATGTCGGCAAGCAGACCGGTTTGCAGCGAACCTGTTATCCCGGATAATCCCAGAGCCGCCGCCGGATTTGCCGATGCCGCAAGAGATGCCTCTTGCGGAGTGAAACCGAAACGGGAAACCATATTGTAAAACGCCCGGTTCATCGTCAGTGATGAGCCGACGATGACATTGTCCGCTTCCCGGCGTGCCACATCACCGGCTTTGATGATGTACCATCCTGACGGGTCATAAAATCTGCCGTATTCCAGACCTGCGCCCTGCAATGAATCGGTGATGGCAATGATGTTTTCAGCTCCGGCGGCGCGGCGGGCGAGAATCACCAGTTCCGGCGGCACATGGCAGCCGTCCATAATTATTTCTTTGGCGGTGCGGTCATCGCACAGGGCAAGGTCGGTCAAAGCCGCCTGCCGCACGCCGCCGTGGTCTTCCGGCAGGGCATAGGTGTCAAAAAGGTGGCAGAACTGCCTTATTCCGGCGGCAATGGCACTTTCATAATTTTCCGGCAGCAAACCGGTATGTCCGGCGGAAACCCGCACTCCGCAGCCGGTCAGCAGTTTTATCACCTCATCCGCACCGGGCATTTCCGGAGCAATGGTCATTATTTTCAAAGTTCCGTCTGCGGCGGCAAGGTATTTTTCCGCTTCAGCAACAGAAGCTCCGCGTATCATTTCCGGAGCCATTCCGCCGCAGTGAAGCGGGTTCAGCCAGGGACCTTCCATGTGTATCCCGGCGATTTTTGCACCGCTTTTCTGTTGTGCGATGCTCTCTTTGATGGAAAAAAGCTGTTCCAGCAGGATTTTTTCACTGTTGCATGAAAGCGTGGGACAAAAGGCGGTGACGCCGTATTTTACGGCACATTCCGCCATTCCGGGTGTGCCATCGGTGCTGTCAGCGGTGTAATTTTCCAATCCGTGGGTGTGGATGTCAATGAAACCGGCGCATATCCAATCGGCATCCTCTCTGACTGCAGAGAACTCATTTATTGCCGTTATAAAGCGCGTGTCAGTGAGTAATTCGCCGAAAAACACCCCATCGGGAGTAATAATGTTGCCGGTATATTTCATCAGTGCTCATCCTTTTTGTCTGTTGGTCAGGTTTGAATAATATAAATGCAAAAGTCCGGAAAATCAATATTTAAAAAATATTTGTTGTGGTTGCACCTAACCGGCGGTGGCGTCTTGCGGGCAATCTCACGCCTTGCTTCTGCGCCGGTGCGGTCGAGTACGACTTTGTACACTCCCGCACCGTGCCCGGGCGCAAAACGTGACCTTGCCTCGCAATACATCCACCGGTCGCCGCACGAGGCTATGCCCCGGCAAGCCGGTAGAAATCATACCGTTTTTTTTGCCGCCGGACTTGAAAAATCCGGTTCCGGTGATACTTTTATTCCGAAAACTCTAAATTTTATCCGGAGATTTTTTATGGACACGATCAATTTTTCTGAAATACCGTCGAATTACCGTCCGCTGCCTTTCTGGAGCTGGAACGATTTGCTCGACCCCGCCGAACTCCGGCGGCAGATACGTCTGATGCACGATGCCGGTATCGGCGGGTTTTTCATGCACGCCCGCGGCGGATTGCAGACGGTTTATTTGAGCAAAGAGTGGATGGAGTGCGTCAACGCCTGTCTGGATGAAGCCGCCAAACTCGGCATGGAAGCGTGGCTCTATGATGAAAACGGCTGGCCGTCAGGCTTCTGCGCCGGTGCGGTGAATGCTCTGGGGGAAAAATTTCAGCAGAAATCCCTGCGGCGGGAATTTATTGATGCGTCAACGGCGGCAGATGCGGAGCATACTGTTGCTTTTTACGATGAAAATTTTGCTCTTATCGGCAGAACTCTGCCGGAAAATCACTCCGGTAAAGTGTGGCGCATCTATGCTGAAATCAACCCCTATTACGTTGACAATCTCGACCCGGAAGTGGTGAAAGAATTCATCCGTTCCACCCACGAATTTTACCGGGCGAATATCCCGGCACATCTGCTGACGCATCTGCGGGGGATTTTCACCGATGAACCGCAGCTCGTGCGCGACGGCATCCCGTGGTCGGACATTTTGGAAAATGAGTACAGAAAATCCTATGACCGCGAACTGCTCATTGAACTGCCCGCACTTTTTGCCGGCGGTGACGACTCTGCCGGGGTGCGTATCCGTTTCTGGAAGCTCGTGACCAGGCTTTTCAGCGAAAATTTTATGAAGCAGATCCACGAATGGTGCAGTGCCGGCAACTGGCTTCTGACCGGACACCATCTGCTCGAAGAAACCTGCCAGTATCAGCTCTCATGCAACGGTGCCATCATGGCACATTACCAGTATTACGATATGCCCGGAGTAGACCACCTCGGCAGAAGTGAACCCTCGGCAGTCAGTCAGGTTCAGGTGGTTTCCGCAGCCGCCCAGAGCGGTAAAAAGCAGATTCTTACGGAAAGTTTCGCATTGACCGGCTGGAACTTCAACTTTTCCGGCATGAAGTGGCTCTATCAGATACAGCTGGTACACGGCGTCAACCGTCTGTGTCAGCATCTGCAGGGATACACACTGCGCGGCATCCGCAAACGGGACTACCCCGGCTCGTTTTTCTATCATCAGCCGTGGTGGGATGAATACCGCAAAGTCAACGATTATTTTGCCTTTACCGGCAGTGTGCTTGCAGAAAATCCCTGCCGCACAGATGTCCTGGTCGTACACCCGCAATCGTCGGCGTGGGTGCATTACACCGGAAACCAGTATGCGAAAATACTTGACTTTTACACGCAGAGCCTCTGCCGGATAACTGAAGCTCTCGACAGCAGATTTATCGCTCATCATTACGCCGATGAACAAATGAGTGCCGATTACGGCAGTGTGGATGAAAACGGCTTGCTCCGCATCGGAAAGATGAGTTATAAGATCGTTGTCATACCGATGATTTGCAATATTTCCCGCGAAGTGCTGACGTTGCTGCAGAAGTTTTCCGCTTGCGGCGGCGAAGTGCTGATGGTACGCAACACGCTTGAACCGGAAAGATTGCTAATTGACGGCGCATCGCCGGATGCCAAAGATGCGGAATACTTCAATTCGTTGAGAAAATTTGATTCTGAAGCCGGGGCGGCGCAATATGTTTCACAACTATTTCCGCCGGAGATCCGGGTCAGTGAAAACGGCATTCCCTGCGACAGACTGCTGGGGACTTCCCGCGAAATTTCCGACTTCTGCGACAGAAGCGGCAAATTTTACTTTATCGTTTCCCGGCAGTACAGAAATTCCGCCGCAGTCACCGTTTCTCTGCCCGACAGCGGCAGCACGGTGGAAGTCATCGATGCTTTGAGCGGAAAAATCATGCCGGTCGACGGCGTGGAACGGGCGGACGGAAGGATTTCTTTTGAGTGGTATTTTGCTCCCGGCGGCAGTGCGATGTTCATCGTTTCCGATGCGGCAAACGGTGCTGCGGCGGTGAAAATGCCGGACTTTGATAAACTTCCGGCGGTAAAAGTGCTGCCGGAAAAATTCACACTGCTGCAGCACAGCGGCAATATTTTCACCCTTGACCGCTGCCGCTACCGTACCGACGGCGGAAAATGGGCGGGCGATGATGTCATTCAGGTGCAGACAGAAGTAAGCAAACTGCGCCGGGAATGCGATCTGGATATCGAATACAGATTTGTTCTGGATGATGACTTCCCGCTGGATACCGTGCTGACTCTGGTCACGGAAACTCCGGAAAAATACCGCTTCAACCTCAACGGCAGGGATTTCCCGGGAAGTGACTGCGGATACCTTTTTGATACAGCTTTCCGCAAAATCATGCTTCCGGGAAACCTGAAACACGGTGAAAACATTTTGCTCATGTCCATGCGCTACACCCAGAAAGAGGGATTCTATGAGCAGCTGGAAAAAGCCGGAAAGTGCGAGACCGAATACAACAAACTCACCTATGAAACTGAAATAGAGAGCGTCTATCTCTACGGCGATTTCTCCGTCCGTCATCACGGAGCTGTGGAAAAACTCACCCGTCAGGCAGTGCGCTTCAACGGCAGTTTCTCCCTCGGTGCCGGATTGACCGGCACGGTGGTGAACATTGCCGACCTGCCGGGAGCGGGGATGCCGTTTTTCTCCGGCAGAACCACACTGCAGAGCCGTTTCACTCTTACAGAAAATGAGGTGAAAAAGATTTCATTTCTGCGTTTTGCGCCGCTGGGAGCAAATACATTGAAACTGAAATTGAACGGCACCGACCTCGGTTATTCTTTCTGGGGACCGTTTGTGATAAATGTCAGCAGCGCACTGCAACCGGGCGAAAATCTGCTTGAGGTGGAACTCGTAACTTCACTGCGTAACACGCTTGGACCCCATCACCTTGCTGAAGGCGAAAGCTATGCTGTCGGCACCATGAGTTTCAACCGTGCCGAAGATGCTGTCGGGCATAAAGCACCGCCCTATGACCCGGGTTACTGCTTCGTGGAACTGGGTATCGGAAAGCTGGAACTTGTTTGATGCTCACACTGCAAAGCGCGACCAGAGCGGAGACCTGGGCGAAAAATTCCCGTTTTCTGGCAGAGGCTCTTCCGGTGACTTCTCCGGAAGAAGCCAAAGAGTTATGGCGTTGGCGTAAAGAAAATTACGATAACGGCGGCCATATCGTCTACGCGTTTGCCACCGGGGCGCAGCAGAATATCCTCGGTTGTTCCGACGATGGTGAACCGTCAGGGACCGCCGGCAGACCGGTGCTGGCGGTACTCAAAGGCAGCGGGATCACCAACTGTCTGATAACCGTTGCCCGGTGGTTCGGCGGAACAAAGCTCGGCACTGGAGGACTGGTACACGCTTACGGCGAAGCGGCGAAAGCGGCTCTGGCAGAGGCAAAGTGCAGCGAATTGATTCCGGAGTGCCGCGTTTCGGCGGCACTGCCGTATGCTCTGTTTGAAGTGTGCAAACGTAAATTTGCCGAATTTGGCGCTGTGATCGAAAACGAAGAATTCACTTCCGGAATCATTGTCACACTCCGGCTGCCGGAAACTCAACTGCCCGGATTGCAACACACTCTCAAAGAACTCGGCAGCGGCAGAATCGTTATGAAAACAGTATGACAGTTTCATTATAAAACCAAAACCGGCATCTCCAATGGGATTCGACGCGAGGGCAAAGCCCGAAGCGAGCGTGAGCATCGCAGACCGCAGGTCGAGAAGCGCAAGGCAACCCACGTTAAAGTGAGCAATCCCATTTTTGCAATCGCAAAAATGACCGGTAAAAAGCAAAACTCCAGAATAAATCATCTCCAATGGGATTCGACGCGAGGGCAAAGCCCGAAGCGAGCGTGAGCATCGCAGACCGCAGGTTGAGAAGCGCAAGGCAACCCACGTTAAAGTGAGCAATCCCATTTTTGCAATCGCAAAAATGACCGGTAAAAAGCAAAAGCAACAGCGGGAAAACAAAGTTTTCCAAAGCTGTTGCTTGCTTTTTACAGGGATTGCTCACGGTTTAAAAAAAAAAAATGGCATCTCCAATGGGATTCGAACCCATGTTGCCGGGATGAGAACCCGGTGTCCTAGGCCTCTAGACGATGGAGACACGCTTCAATGCAGAAAATATACCGCAGAAACGGTTATTTGTCAAGCATTACCGCTAAAAAAAGTTGAAAAAATGTGCTTGCGGGAGTATATTACAACGTTGAAAAAGTGTAAATAAGTCAGAATAGTGAAAACCCGGAAAAAATCGATATTTTCCCGGCAAATCATCAAGGAAATAAAGTATGTCTACAGTCAGAACCCGTTTCGCCCCCAGTCCGACCGGTTTTATGCACGTCGGCAATCTGCGTACAGCGTTGTATGCCTGGTTGCTGGCACGTTCGGAACAGGGCAAATTCATTCTCCGCATCGAGGATACCGATCAGGCACGTTATGTTGCCAACGCAGTCGAAGTCATTTATGCAACATTGAAAAGTGCCGGTCTGGAACACGACGAAGGTCCGGATAAAGATGGCGGTGTCGGACCGTATATCCAGAGTGAACGCAAAGCTCTTTACCGCGAATACGCCGAAAAACTGGTTGCTTCCGGCAACGCATATTACTGCTTCTGCGAAAAAAATGATGAGCCGGAAAACGATGAAGCCATCCATGATGCCTCTGATGTCTGCCCCTGCCGCGCTCTGGATGCCGCCGCTGCCGCCGCCAGAGTCGCCGCCGGTGAGGCGCACGTCATCCGTCAGAAAATCGACCGTACCGGAACAACGGATTTCACCGATGCGGTTTTCGGTGGGATTTCGATCGAAAACAAGGTGCTTGACGACCAGATACTGCTCAAGCGCGACAATATGCCCACTTACAATTTTGCCAACGTCATAGATGACCATCTCATGGGCATCACCCATGTGGTGCGCGGGTCGGAATATCTTTCCAGTACGCCCAAATACAATCTGCTCTACAAGGCTTTCAACTGGGAGATCCCGACCTATGTGCATCTGCCGCTGATAATGGGACGTGATGCTGAAGGAAACATTTCAAAACTCTCCAAACGTCACGGTTCAGTGAGTTTTGAAAATCTGGTTTCCGAAGGCTACCTGCCCGATGCCATCGTCAACTACATCGCACTGCTCGGCTGGTCTCCCAAAAGTGACCGCGAAATTTTTTCGCTGGCGGAACTTGCTGAAGCATTCCGCATTTCCGGTCTGAATAAATCTCCGGCGGTATTCGATTATGCGAAACTGCGCTGGATGAATTCTGAATACATCAAAGCCATGCCGCCGGCGGAATTTGCTGCCGCCGCCCGTCCGTTTGCCGGAATCGACGGTACATTCCTCGCTCCGGTGTGGGAAAAGATCGCCGCACTGCTCCACTCCCGCGTGGAAGTATTGAGCGATTGCGCCGGTATGATCGGATTTCTGAAAGAAGTTCCGCCGTTTGAACTGGAACTTTTCATTCACAAAAAGAGCAAATCCGATGTGGAAAACACCCGTACCGACCTGCCGGAGATCCGCAAAACCCTTGCCGCGGCCGGTGAATGGAATGCGGAAAATATCAGCAGTGCGCTTTCCGGATTTGCCGCAGAACGCGAAATCAAAGCCGGCAGACCGATGTGGCAGGCACGCATAGCGGTTTCCGGCTGTGCCGTTACCCCCGGCGGTCCCGGGGAAATTATGGAAATCCTCGGCAGAGAAGAATCCCTGCGCCGGATAGATGCGGCGATCGCCAGATTTTAACAACTTAATTTACAAGGATGATGATATATTATGGGTAAAGCAGATTTGGAAGAACTCCTGCTCGCGGTGATCGATGCTCCGCGTCCGGAAAAACTTGCCGCGCTCAAAGATGCTGTTGCCGCCATGAAAGGCAATATCTCCGACAGCGATGCCGACCAGCTGGAAATGCTCTGGGAAGAGTGGGAAAACCGCAAACTCACCGCCGCCGAAGGCAAATTCGTCATGGAAATCGCCGCATTGAATGTGCCGAACCGTCCGTATTTCCGCAAAATGATGATCGCCGCAGTCAAAGTGCTGCTGCCGCCGTATATCGCCCAGGCACCGGTGGTGAAAGCTTCCGGAGTGCGTGACGAATCTCTCGCGCCTGCGGATGTTGCCGCCAGAGTGGAAAGGTTGCTTGCCCTGCGCAGCGGTGCAGTCGTTTTTCTGGAAGCATCCCGCCGCTGGGGTGTCGCCGGCACGATAGACGGCATGAATGCTTCACTGCCGATGATGCCGTTTGCCACGGTGGGCAGCAATGCCGGTGTGCCGCTGGAAATAGTTTTGAAAGACGCCGCAGTTCTGGCTTCTGGTCCTGACGTTTCCCGTCTGGTGGCAGCGGGCGGTGTACCGATTTCAGCGGCACTTTTCCGCATGACTGTGGAAAAACGCCGTCAGACCGCGATACCCGAATCCCGGTTGAAACTTATGGCGCGCTGCGGTTGCGGCCGCAATATGGATGAAGCGGCATTTGAGAAATACTGGAGCATCGGCACCGCACAGAGCAGTGCCGCTGCCGGAACTGCCGCCAAACCGGGTACGCGCCGCTCCTGCGACGGCCGCAGTATCAAAGAAATGCAGATGCTCCTGACTGCCGAAGCCGGTAACGGAGCGGAAAAATTTTCTGATGAAGAGATCAACGCTTTCCATGCGTTCTTTGAAAAACTCAATCCGGCGATCGCCCAGCGCGAAAGCAAAACCATGGCGGAACTGCTGGCAATGATTGCCGACCGCACTCCGGCGGGCAAGCTGAAAACCCTCTTTTCCTCTCTTGCCGGTAAAACGGCATTTTTCCCGAAAGACCCGGCATCGGCTGATTTCGGAGCCTTTGCCGTGTGGGGAGAGATCAGCAGCAAGCTGCTGGAAAAACTCTCCGCCGCCGCCGCAGAAATCTTTGATGAAGATTATCTGGCGGCGTGTGCGCTGAAACTGCCGCTCAAAGCGTTGAACAACCTCTGTCCGCATATTTCCGACGAAGCACTGCACGATATGTTTTCAGCGCGGCGCAGCTGCGGTGCGGACGTACTGCTGTGGATTTGGAAAAACCGCAAAAAACGGAACAATCCGGAACTGCTGGAACTGGTCAATCTCGACAACGTTTCCCGCATCCTCTCCGCCGAAGAACCGCCGAAAGCGTGGACAGCGGCAAGACGCGAACTGCACAATATGCTTATGGACGACTGGAGTTTCCAATCCCATCTTATTGATATGATGGATGGCAATACGGTGATGTTCGGTGCGATAATCCAGAGTGCGCTTTTCCTTAATTCCGGCGAAAGACAGAGTCTGATGGTCAAACTGGCGCGGCAATCCAGAGAGATCCAGGAATATCTGGAAAGCGGTGCCGGTAAAAAGATCCTTGATGCCGGTGCTTCCAAACATGAAGCATCTGCCGCCGTGCCGGTCTTTGAAGCCACTTACACCAGCGTCAAATCCCACAAGATATTGATGAAAGAACTTGACGACATCATCAATATCCACGTCCCCGAAAACCGCGAAGCTCTGAAAACCGCCCGCGCACACGGCGACTTCCGGGAAAACTCTGAATTTGATGCCGCCAAAGAACGGCGCAACTATTTGAGCCGCCGCCGCGGGGAACTGGAAAGAGAACTTTCTGTCGTCCAGCCCGTGATGATGGGGCAGGTCGAAGTTACCGACACCGCCGTTATCGGTTCCAAAGTGGAAATCGACCTCGGCGGCAAGGGGGTGGAAACCTATTTCCTGCTCGGAGCGTGGGACGGCGATCCCGACCGTAAATTCCTCTCTTACCGTACCAAACTGGGCAAAGCACTGCTCAACTGCAAAGCCGGTGATACATTTACCGGTCCGGACGGCAAAGAGGGCAAACTGATTTCGGTGGCGAAACTGCCGGATGAACTTATTGCGGAACTGGACGCGTGAGAAAACTGCTTGAACGTTACTTCCCTGTGATGCAGAGCCATCCGGAACGGACGGCGGATTGGGTGCGCCGGAAAAGTCTGCTCCGGAGCAAACGCTTTTTCACGCCATCGTTTGATGTGCTCAACTGCGTTCTGCGTGCGCCCGTGGCGCAGGCTGCGGATAAAAAAATCCTGTTTATTTCCGACTGGCACTGGTACGGTTCGGAAAAAAATTTCCGCCAGCTGGCGGATTTGGAAAAGACCGCCGCGCTGACAACTCCGGATGTGCTCGTTCTGGGCGGTGACATGGTCGAAGATGCCGATGTCATTCCCAAACTGCCGGAACTGTTGTCGCGTCTGCGTAAACTCGCTCCGGAGTGTATCGCCGTCATGGGCAACTGGGAAACCGGCAAACGGTGGCTGAAGCCTGACTTCTGGCAGAAACTCTATGCGGATGCCGGAATAACACTGCTCTGCAATCGGAGCATCACTTGCGGTACATTCCGCTTTCACGGAATAAATGATATTTCTTCCGGAAATTGTTTCCTGCCGGAAAAATCTGCTGCAGCCATCCCCGCTCCCGGAAGTGCGCCGCTGGTGGAGATCATCGTCGCCCACTCGCCGGATACGGTGATAGCTCTGGATGAAAATCTGGATCTTTATCATTATGATGCGGCACTCTGCGGACATTGCCACGGCGGTCAGATAAGATTGCCGTTTTTCGGAGCACTTTTCTGTCCGAGCCGTTACGGCAGAAATTTCGACCGCGGCTGTTTTGCCCGTAAAAACAGTTCATTGAAAATGCTTGTTTCCGCCGGTATCGGGGAAAAACGCCGCTCATTCCGCTTTTTCTGCCGTCCGGATGTGATTTTATTGACATTCCGGCGGGCGCGGCACTACCGTCACCGGAAGAATTGAAAATGAAGCATTTCAAAACAGTGTTTGTTCCGGCGGTACTGCTTTTGATATCAAGCATCATTTTTTCGCTTAAATACGGTGCTGTCGATGCTTCATGGCACGATGTGATGGATGTATTCACCGGAAAGAACGGTTTCACGGTATTCATTCTGCGCGAAATCCGTCTGCCGCGGATACTTCTGGCACTGCTTGCCGGAAGTGCGCTGGGGATTTCCGGATGTATACTGCAGAAAGTCCTGCACAACGACCTTGCCTCCCCCGAAATCATCGGCATTTCCGCCGGGGCGGGTTGTGCCGGAATGATGCTGATATTTCTGCTGCCTGCCTATATACACCTGCTCGGGATTGCCGCATTTGCCGGCGGCATACTCGCGGCACTGCTGGTCTACACTGCCGCATGGAAACGCGGCATCGACCCCGCCCGCATGATACTTGCCGGAGTGGCGGTAAGCACGCTGTTTGCCGCATTCACTGCGGCACTGATGTTGTTGAATCCGGGCAAAGTTATCGGAGTGTTTGAATTTTCTCTCGGCGGCTTTGCCGGAAAAAGCTTTGTGGAACTCCGGCAGTCGCTCCCGTTTTTTTTGCTCTCATTTGCGGGTGCGGCACTGATCGCGCGGCGGCTGGATATACTCGTTTTTGACGATGAAAGTGCCGCATCTTTGGGCATCAATGTTGAACGCACCCGTCTGGCGGCACTGGCAGTGGCGGCACTGGCGGCGGCAAGTGCCGTATCGGTGGCGGGACTGCTGGGTTTTGCCGGTCTGATGGCTCCGCATATTGCCAACCGGCTCGGTGCAAATACTTCCGGCAAAGCATTGCTGATGACCGGGGTGCTGGGAGCGTTGCTGACGGTTTGCGGCGAATGGCTCGGCAGATGTGCGGCCGCTCCGCACGAATTGCCTGCCGGATTGTTTCTTTCGGCGGCAGGAGCGGTGTTTTTTCTTTTTCTGCTGTTGAGAAAGGGGGAAAATATATGAATATCAGTGCGGAAAATCTGTGCGTGAAACTCAATGGCAGAGAAATCCTGCACAACATAACTGTTGATTTTCACCGGGGCATTTCCCTGCTCATCGGCGGCAACGGCAGCGGCAAAAGCACCCTGCTCAAAGCCATTGCCGGAGTCATTCCGCCGGCATCAGGCAGAGTGGTTATGGAGCACTGCCGCGTGGATACGCTCCCGCCGCGGGAACTTGCCCGCCGCTGTGCCATATTGCTGCAGAATCCTTATGCGCCGCCGGGAATGTGTGTGGCGGAACTGGTCACTGCCGGACGTTTCGCTTACGGCAGAAACGACCGGCGGGCAAAAGAGGCGGTGAATGCCGCGCTGGCAGATGCCGGGGTGGAAAATTTACGCGACCGCAAACTTTGTACGCTTTCAGGAGGCGAAAGACGCAAAGCCTTTCTCGCCCGCGCTCTGGCGCAGGAAAGCCCCGTATTGCTGCTCGATGAACCCGATGCCGCACTGGATGCCGCCGCCAGAGATTCCCTGCGGCAGACCCTCTGCCGGTTGCAGAAAAAACGCCAACTTTCTGTCATCATGGCGGTGCATGATTTGAATTTCGCGCTGGATATCGCTCCGGAAACGTGCGGAATAAAAGCGGGAAAAATCCTCTTTTCCGGAGCGACACAAGATGTGATAACTCCGGAAAATTTCCAGAAACTTTTCGGCATTCCCTGCCGCATATCACCAGATGAAAACGGCCGCAGACATTTGAATATCTGCTACAGCAAGCTCAATTCCTGACGCAGATTGCCGACCGTTTCCCGGAAAAATGTCAATGCTGAATCCACCGGTTCCGGCGTGGCAAGGTCGACTCCGGCATCGCGCATTATATCCAGCACATCTTTGGAATCACCCGCTTTGAGGAATTCCAGATACGCCTGCTGTTTTGCCGCATCCCCGGAAAGCAATCCCCGTGAAAGCTGCAATGCCGCCGACATCCCCGTAGCGTATTTATAGACATAAAAGTTGTAATAAAAGTGCGGTATCCGCGCCCATTCCAGCTCTATATCCCGGTCGGCGGAAATATTTCTGCCGTGATATTCCGCATTGAGTGCGTAATATTTTTCGCAGAGATGGTCGGCGGTCAGCGGAATGTTTGCCTGACAATCAGCATGGATGAGTTTTTCAAACTCCGCAAACATGGTCTGCCGGTAAATCGTCGCCCGTATCTCATCCGCCAGATGGGCATAGATATACGCCCGGAACGCATGGTCATCCGGATTGCTTTGCAGCAGATGTTCCGAAAGCAGCAATTCATTGCAGGTACTCGCCACTTCAGCCACAAATATCGCATAATCAGCATAGTGGTAATGCTGATGCGTCCGGGAAAAATAACTGTGCATCGAGTGACCGAGTTCATGGGTCAGTGTGAAAACATCATTGAGTGTGCGGTCGTAACTCATAAGCACATAGGGATACGAATCATAACAGCCGCCGGAATATGCTCCGGAGCGTTTGCCTTTGCGGCAGACGGCATCGATCCAGCGTTCCTGCCACGCCCTTTCCAGCAATGCACAATACTCCCCGCCCAGCGGCGAGAGCGAAGCGCGTATCAGCTGCGCCCCGTCGGCAAAAGAATACTCCCTGCGGCAATCCGGCAGCAGCGGCGCGTAAAGGTCATACATATCAAGGTCGTCAAGTTTCAACACTTCCGCACGCAAATCAAAATATTCATGCAGTGCCGGCAGATTTTTTTTCACCGCGGAAATCAGATTGTCGTATATCGCCACGGGAATATTATCCGCACTCAACGATGCTTCCAGTGCCGACGGATATTTCCGGAGCGACGCCATAGCGGTGTGCCGTTTGACTGTGCAGTCCAGAGTGCAGGCAAATGTGTTGCGGTACTGCCGGTACTGCCGGTAGAGCTTGTGAAAGGCTTTTTTGCGGATATCCCGGTCAGGCTCTTCCATGAAACGGTGGTAGGAGCCGTGGTCAAGCGAACGCATTCTGCCGTCGGAGGTTCTGACTCTGCCGAATTCCAAATCTGTGTCGTTCAATGTGGAAAAAGTCTCATCCGGCGTCCCCAGCACATCGCCGAGTGTACCGAGCAGACGCTCCTCGGCTTCGCTCAAAACGTGAGGTTTTTCCCGGAGCAGTTCCAAAATGCTCCGCCGGTAAAAGGCAAGTTCGGGAGCGTTGAGCAACTCCAGCATCCGCGCATCGGGGATCGCCATTATTTCCGGAGTGAACCACGCTTCCAGCGGGGACAGACGCGACAGAAGCGATGTGACCCGGTCGACCCGCGCCCGGTTTGCCCCGACGGAAGTGTTTTCATCGGATTTCAAATGAGCGTAACTGTAGACTTTTTC
This sequence comes from Victivallaceae bacterium, assembly GCA_045586645.1. Classification (GTDB taxonomy): domain Bacteria; phylum Verrucomicrobiota; class Lentisphaeria; order Victivallales; family Victivallaceae; genus UBA1784. The sequence continues at coordinate 6,253 of JAZNAR010000019.1, read as the reverse complement.
CGCCAGCCGGTCAAACTCATCTGACGCTTCTATGGCGGATTTCAGCACTGCCGGAGATTCGGCAAGTCTGCCCTTGAATGCGGCAAATTTTTCCGCTTTTTCCTGCAAGGCGGCAAAATCTTTTTCCCACAGCCCGATATCACTGTAAAGAGCAGTCAGATCCCAAACAGTTTCTTTCATAAAATACCTTTACTTGAAAAGCTCCGCCAGCGGCAATTTCTGCGTTTTGGCCAGTTTGACCAAAATATCCGCATAAAATTCTGCGCCCTCTGTGCGAAGATGCACCATATCGGTTCTGCCTTTGGGATAATTTTTGTACTTCCCGGCGGGAAAAGTCATATACAAGTCGATAATCTCCTGTTTGCTCATGGTGGAGAATTTTGCCATTGCCGCGGCGTTGATGTCTACAAAATCGACTCCGGTTTCCTGTGCGACTTTGCGGACGGAAGCAATGTATCTTTCTCCGCCGAAAGCCATGTCGGAAGCATGATTGTTAACAGCTCTGCCGTTGGCATCAAACTTGCAGTAAACGGTTTGCGTCAACAGCACCGGAATCAGACCGCGCTCTCTGGCTTCGGCGATGTAGATTTTGAGATAGTGGGGAAAAACTTTTTCCGGCTGGGTGAAACGGTAAAAGTTTTTCTCCCCTGCCACAGTGTCATTGTGACCGAACTGGATGATGACGAAATCCCCCTTTTTTGCTTTGGACAACAGCTTTTCCCAATGTTTTTCCGTAATAAAGGATTTGCTTGACCTGCCGCCGAGAGCCATATTGAAAACGTTGCAGCCCTCTTTGACCCGGGATTTGAGAGCGGTTCCCCAGCCGGTCAGCGGAGCGCGTGTTTCCGGATAGTCCTGCATCGAAGAATCCCCGGCAAGATAAATGTCTGCCGCGCCGAGCAGCAGCGGCAGTGACAACAGAGAAATAAAAAATCTTTTCATTTTACACCCTTTTATAAATTATTTGAAAAGCTCCGCGACTTTGAGTTTGCGCGCTTTGGCGTTTTTCACCATGAGTTTGGCGGCAAGCTCTGCACCGGTATCCCGGAAATGGGTATCATCTTTTTTGCCGTCGGGATAAGCGGGAAACTCACCCGGCTGCAAATTCATGTAATATTTTCCCGCCTCTTCTTTGCCCAGCGGAGCAAGTTCGGCAATGAGGAGTTTGTTGTGGTCAATGAATTCGACTCCGGTCTCTTTGGCGACTTTGCGCGTGGCGGTATTGTATTTGTGATAAGTGCTCGGGTTGTACATCACGCCCTTTTTGTCAAAAAGGCAGCGCGGCGTCGCTGTCAGCAGTACCGGAACCGCACCTTTTGCCTGAACTTCGGCGATAAACCCGCGCAGATAATCCGGAAAAGCTTTTTCCGGGTCGGCGTGACGTTTGGGGTCTTTGGAGCGGTCATTGTGACCGAACTGGATAAACACGAAATCCCCGGCTTTCACTTTGGCAATGTTTTTCTCCCAGAGCGTGTCACGATAGGATTTGGTGCTGGCTCCGCTGCGGGCGACATTGTAGACGTTGACACCCTCTTTGCAGAATTGCTGCAATTTCATTCCCCAGCCGGTCAGCGGGGCGCGCTTGGCAGGATAGCTTGCCATGGTGGAGTCCCCGACCATAAAGATGTCAGCTGCGCCGAGCAGCAGCGGCAATACTGCGAAAGTCAAAATGCTCTTTTTCATAATCTGTAATTCCCTTCTCTTTTGAATACTGTAAGCTCTGTACGGCACAATGCGGTACACGTTTACTTACATTATCATCTTTTGAAAAAATTGCAAGTTCTGCTGCAGAAAAATTTCCTTCCCGCCATCTGCCAACTGCAAAAAAATGAGTTGCCGCGTTGCAGTGAGCCCCGGCAAAAAAGCACGTCCTTACAGCGGCATGTTGCCGCGTTGCATTGCTGAATGTCTTTTATCTTGTCTCACTTCTGCCGGGACATGGCGTTGCAATTACCTCTTTTGCAATTGATTTTTTTGTGAAACACGTTATAATGTTCCACAGAGAGAGGTGTTTCATGGATGGAAAAAAATATTTTCTTATGGCGGCGGCGGCGATTTTTCTGGTAACGGGCTGTTCACAGCGAATCAAATCCGGAATCCCGGCGGTAAAAGAGCTTTCTCTGGAGCGTTATTGCGGCAAATGGTATGAAATCGCCAGACTGCCAAACTCATTTGAGCGCGGCATGAGCGGGGTTTACACACTCTATACGCTGCAGAAAAACGGCACAGTAAAAGTCGTTAATTACGGCAGAAAAAACGGCCGATGGCACTCTGTTTCCGGGATCGCCAGGGCGGCGGATAATGGCGGCGGCGGCGAGCTTGAAGTATCATTTTTCCGCCCGTTTTACGGACGTTACCGGATCATAAAACTTTCTCCGGACTACAGTTACAGCGTGGTGATGGGAAATTCCCGTGAATTGCTGTGGATTCTGGCACGTTCACCGGAATTGACTCCGGAGCAGGAAACTGAAATCCGCGATTTTCTGAATATGCACCGCTTCCCGATGGAAAAACTGATTTGGAGTCAAAAGTGACGGAAAACGGTTTGAATGGGCATTCTGCAAGGCGGTCGCAGCATGGCGCGCAGACCGCCTCGCACTCATAATAACATTCAACCCGTTACCGCTTGAATTTTTCACTCTGAAATCACGTCGAGTATCACGACATTTTCCTGCGGCACATCCTGATGCATCCCGCGGCTGCCGGTCTTTACTGCGGCAATGGCATCGACGACATCCATGCCTTCAGTGACTTTGCCGAATACGCAATACCCGAAATACTGCGGCATCGGAGCTTTGTAATCCAGAAAATCATTGTCCACCAGGTTGATGAAAAACTGGCTCGTCGCCGAATCGACCACCATGGTGCGCGCCATGGCAATGGTGCCGCGTTTGTTGCTCAACTGATTGGCAGCTTCATTTTTGATCGGCGAATGGGTCTGTTTCTGGGTGAAAGAGGTGTCGAATCCGCCGCCTTGCACCATAAATCCGGGAATGACCCGGTGAAAAATGGTGTCTTTATAAAAACCTTCAGAAACATACCGGAGAAAGTTTTTGACGGTTTCCGGAGCTTCTTTTTCAAAAAGTTCGAGCTTGATGTCGCCTTTGGAAGTTTTGATCGTAATCATAGATCAATAATCCTTTCTGTAAAAATGAAATGCGCCGGAATCCTCCGGCGCATCGGTGTTTGAAAATTTCTGCCGGAACTTACAGTTCTTTTTCGTGTTTGTCAAGATTGTCTTTGTCGATCACGACGTAAAGACGGTCAAACGCTTCGGCAAGTTTGTCTTCATCCGGTTCGTAATTGGGATCGCGTTTGCCGCTTTTGCCGGTGACAACACCGGAAATTTTGCCTTCTTTGAGCAGTTTTTTCAGCACTTTGCCGTTGGCAGGACCCATGTTGGTCAGGAAAATCACCGGACGTTTATCCGGAGCAAGGCTGAAAGCTTTGATACGGTTGGCTTTTTCCGGCAGACCGATATCCATGATGAAAACTCCGGCATCCGGATTGGCGGCGATCAGAGCGTCGATGTGTTTGGCTTCGAGGAAGCTGAAAAGGTCTGTGCCGCTTTCAGAATAATCAGACGGCACTTCGATGGTCGTCAGCTCCACATCGCCGGAACCGTAAGCTTTTTTGAATGTTTCCAGAGCCATTTTTGCCGTTTCGCTTTCCAGCATTGCCGGGTCGACCACATAGATGGCTTTTTTGCCCGGAGCGACTTTTTTCATCGTACTGCCGGCGCGGTCAGCAATGGAGCAGTAATAGATGCGTCCGGCTTCCATGCCGCTGCTGCCGCTGTTGCCGGAAAGAATGCTGTAGGCATAAACTCCCAGACCGCTCAACATGACCAGCGCACAGAGCATCGCCACCGGCTGGATCGAGGGATTGGAACGCTGAAGTTTTGCACACACCAGAACGCCGACAAAGCCGGCGATCATCATAATAATACCGATAGTGACCATGGGATTGTAACTCCTTTTTACTGTTGTTTGGGTAATATTCCTGATACACACTTGATGTACACAAAATATATTTTACACACTTTCACCCGAAAAGTCAAGTCTAAAATGAAAAAAACCGCACTTTTTACGTTGAAAAAACTTTTTACCGGTGGTATATTTGTATCGTATTGCAAAACAGAAACGCAAAATATCGTATAAAAAGGAAACAGAAAATGGTTAATTACGGGTGGGTCGATTTGCAGGTCAACGGTCATAACGGAGTGGATTACAGTGCCGACGGGCTGACTGAAGATGCGATTCTGAAATCCATAGAAGAGCTTCTGGCTGCCGGAACAGATATTTTTCTGCCGACTATAGTCACCGGCGACCTCGGCAAAAATGCCGCACACGCCGCAATGATCCGGAAAGTCGTTGACGCCAACGGTCTGCAGAAACACGTTCCCGGAGTCCATTTTGAAGGTCCTTTCATTTCCAATGTTCCCGGTGCCGTCGGCGCGCATTCTCCGGATTACGTCTGCGCTCCCACTCCGGAAAACCTTGCCAAACTGCTGGACGATCTCCCGGGCTGGGTGAAAATCGTTTCTCTGGGAGCTGATTCCGAAGGCGCACCCGAAGCCATCGCGGCAATGAAAGAACGCGGCATCGTCTGCAGTGTCGGTCATCACATGGCAACTTCTGAACAGGTCCGTGCCGCCGCAGATGCCGGAGCACAGCTGCTCACCCACCTCGGCAACGGCTGCCCCAATCAGCTTGACCGCCACCGCAATCCGTTTTATGCCGGTCTGGCTGAAGACCGCCTGACCGCAATGATAATCACTGACGGCCACCACCTGCCCGGAGAACTGGTCAAAATCATTTTGCGGGTCAAAGGCGTCGACCGCACCATCGTCACCAGTGATGCTTCCAGCCTCACCGGTTTCCCGCCGGGAACATACAGAACTCTCGGCAATCTGGCGGTGCTTCACCCCAACGGTCTGCTCTACAATCCGGAGAAAAAATGTCTGGTCGGTTCCGCTTCCACCATCAGCGACTGCATGGAATTTCTCGCTTCACTGGATATTCTCACGGATGATGAACTCAAACGTGTCGGCAGAGACAATGCCCTTGCCGTACTCGGCATGAAGTGATTCTGCGGGCAGTATAGAACCGTTTTTCCGCCTGCCGGACAACCGGCAGGCGTCGCTGTACCGTCTGCGGCTGCCGGACGGTTCAGGAGCGGATATTACAGACTTCGGCGGCGCACTCACTGCGCTGTATATGCCGGACAGAGACGGCGTGATGCGCGACGTGGTTCCGGGCTGGCGCGAGCCGGAAGCTTATTTGACCAATCTAAATAAGTAAATTGAAAAAAATACAACCGAATAGAGGTGAATTATGAAGAAACTTCTTGTTATGTTGTGCGGCGTTATGCTGCTCGTTGTAAGTGGATGCTGTTCTCTCGGACAGTGCAAAATCACGATGGAAAAGAATGCTGTTCTGCTTGATGTCCGGACTCCGGCAGAGTATCAGAAAGGCTATCTGCAGGGAGCAATCAATCTGCCGCAGGCGGATGTGGATACAAAAGCGGCAACGGTTGTTCCCTCCAAAGATACTCCGGTTTATGTATATTGCCGGGGTGGTCGGGAAGCAACTATGGCTACGGAAAAACTTCTGAAGCAGGGGTACACCGATGTTCATAATCTCGGCGCAATGAAAGATGCCCGGAAACGGCTGGGATTGCCCTTGGCAAAGTAAGCGGAAAAAGGATAGCAGATGAAAGCACTTCTTTCAATATTATCCGGAATTATTTTGCTTGCAGTAAGCGGATGTTGTTCAACAGAAAGTAAAATATTTATGGAAAACAATGCTGTTTTGCTGGATGTCCGTACTCCCGAGGAACATAAAAGCGGCTATCTGGACGGAGCAGTACTTCTCCCGCTTGCCGAGCTGGAAAGTAAAATTTTCAGTAAGGTTTCCGGTAAGAATACGCCCATATACATCTATTGTCGCAGCGGAAGACGGGCAGGAACTGCTGTCGAAAAGTTAAAAGCAATGGGCTACACAGATCTCCATAATCTGGGAGGACTGAAAGATGCCCGGGAAAAGCTCAATATCCCGATAAAGAAGTAAGAACCGTGTCATTATTGGCGGCAGGAGAAAATCCTGCCGCCTTTTTTTGTAATTTACTCTGTTTTGTTTACAATTGTAACAACACGCTGCGGGAAGGGAATATTCAATCCGGCATTTTCAAGCGTGGGCTTTACTGCGGCTTTTACCTGCCAGTAGGCATCCCAGTAAGTTTCTGTTTTTGC